>JBIOIQ010000001.1:0-107793 GCA_044449985.1 Candidatus Saccharimonadia bacterium
GTCATCTTCGCCCAAACCATCTTCAATGGATATAATCGGAAAGCGAGCGGATAATTCACCGTACCAATTTATAAGCTCGTCACTTGTTATAGTTTTATTCTCAGTCGCTAAGAGGTATCCAGTGCCGGAAACTAGTTCTGAAGCTGCAACATCGAGTGCCAGTGACACATCCTGGCCAGGAATATAGTCCGCGTTCGTTATGGCCGACATAATTAGCTCAAGCGCTTCAACATTGCCATGTTTAACAGCCGGCGCATATCCTCCCTCATCACCTACCGTCGTCGTATACCCTTTGGCACTTAAAACACGTCCGAGCTCATGAAATATTTCAACGCATGTCTCGAGTTGTTTGGGAAAATCAGCCCCAGAAGGTACGATCATAAATTCTTGAATGTCGGTTGAACCGGCGGCATGGCGACCACCATTAATAATATTGCACATTGGTCTAGGGAGATTAAATTCGGAATTGCCGGCAAGTTCTCCAATATATCGATAGAGGGGCAACTGCTTTGCCACAGCTACCGCTTTGGCAGCCGCTAGTGATACCCCGAGAATGGCATTTGCACCAAGACGCGCCTTATTGGGCGTACCATCAAGCTCTATTAAGGCGTTATCAAGCTCAAATTGCTTAGTTGCATCAAATCCCATTAACTTAGGAGCGATAATATCCTTAATCCCTGCCAGCGCCTTGTTAACACCCTTGCCATCGTAAGCGGTCCCATCATCACGAAGCTCTAAGGCTTCTTGTTTACCAGTGGAGGCCCCTGAGGGGACTGAGGCCCGTCCCATCGAACCGTCTGTTAGCATAAGCTCGACTTCAACGGTTGGATTACCGCGAGAATCCAGAATCATCCGCGATATGAGTTTTTTAATATCCATATGGTTGTTTCATCCTCAATTAATGCCATAATACATACATGGAAAAACTATGCTTCTATGATGTATCACCGGTCGACCAAACACAACTACAGCAACATTTAAATAACCTCCCAGCCACATTTAGCTCCGAGCACTTGTCGGTTGAAAATGCCGATCCAGAGGCGACGGTCTTATCCGTCTTTGTATCTTCAAAAGTGACCGCCGAGATGATTACTAAGATGCCGAAACTTAAGCTCATTGCCTGCCGTTCAACGGGTGTCGATAATATTGATATCGCCGCGGCCAAATCTCGTCATATCGCGATTGCCAGCGTACCGACCTACGGCGAACATACGGTTGCCGAATATACGTTTGCACTTCTACTGACTTTATCGCGTAAAATTATCGCGGCCGAGCTCGCACTACGAGATGGCCAAACTGATCATTCGAACCTACAGGGTTTTGATTTATTCGGACGCACGTTCGGCCTACTCGGAGCCGGAAAGATTGGCCGCAATGTCGCCATACTAGCTCGAGCTTTTGGTATGAACGTGATAGCTTATGATCCTTTTCCCAATAATGATGCCGCTGCCCAAATCGGCTACACTTATTCAACACTCGATGAAGTCTTAAAGTCTTCTGATGTCATCAGCATGCATGTACCATACTTGCCCGAAAATGATCACCTCATGAACGAGCAAAGGTTTGCGCTGATGAAGCCAACCGCAATTCTTCTTAATACTTCAAGGGGCGAAGTGGTCGACACCAAAGCCCTCATCTCAGCCCTGAAAGATCATCGACTGGGCGGAGCCGCACTCGATGTCTTCGAAGGTGAGAAACTCGTAGGTATCGATGAAGAAATGTTTCAACTTCGAGCCCAGCAAGTCGATACTATGGCCCTGGAAGCCGACATTGAGCTCAGTATCCTGCAGAAACTACCGAATGTTCTAATGACCAATCATAACGCCTATAACACTGTCGAAGCGGTGGGTCGGATCAATCAAACATCGGTTGAGAATATAACGAAGTTTTTGGCGTCGGAGCCTCAAAACTTAATTCCATGAGCCAGTCCGGCCTACTGGTAATACTTAGACACGGCGAATCAGAGTGGAACGCAAGGGGAGTTTGGACTGGGCTAACAGATGTACACCTGACCGAAAATGGACGGGCAGAAGCCGTCCAAATGGGAGAAATGATCAAAGATCTCCACTTCGATCAGGCTTTTGCCAGCGAACAAATCCGGACGCATGAGACCCTCGACGGAGTGTTATCGGCCATCCACGAGACAACCCTAGCCAGAACTTATGCAAAAGCTTTTAACGAACGTGATTACGGCATTTATACCGGAAAAAATAAGTGGGAGGTTGAACAAGCGATCGGTCACGACAAATTTATTGCGTTGCGCCGGGGTTGGAACTATCCGGTCGAGCATGGTGAAAGTTTAAGGGAGGTTTACGCTCGTACCATTCCTTATTATAAATCTCATGTGGTACCACTGCTCTTAAGCGGTAAAAACGTCCTGATAGTAGCGCATGGAAATTCAATCCGTTCGTTGCAAAAATATATTGAAAATATTGATAACGCTGCAATTGCTCAAGTTGAGATGATATTCGGATCCGCCCTTATCTATACGGTTGATAAGACTGGCAGACAAAAATCGAAAAACGTCCGTAAAATTGACGTTATCCCCCCGCCCGCCTAAATTTAGCGTGAGAGTGGTAGTTCAAGCGTAAAGCTCGAACCATGACCAATTGCCGAAGAAACCCGAATAATTCCACCATGATTTTCGGCAATCTTTTTAGCAATTGAGAGGCCCAGCCCATAGCCATCGGCCTTATTTTTTGAACGTGAAGTATCTGAGCGATAGAAGCGATCGAAGATATGTTCAATATCAGTTTCAGCAATGCCTTTTCCTTGATCGCTCACGCGTAATTTTGCATGGTTATTTGAGCTTGAGACGCTCAGAGATATCGGGCTTTTTTCTTCGGAATACTTGCTGGCATTATCGAGCAGAATTACTGCGAGCTCAACTAAGCTGGCATAGTCCCCTCGCACCGAAACTTCTGAAAGTGTCGATTCAATTTCTTGATGGCGAGCAGAAACGACTTTTTTGAGCCGACTAACCGCCTCTGCGGCGACTCTATCTAGTGAAACATCACTATCATAGGAAACTTCTTTATCTTGACTGGCCAGTTTTAATAATCCGTTTGCCAGAGCCTCAAGTTTTGAGATTTCTTCGAGATTACTGACGAGTAAATCCCTGGCCTCGGCAATCGGTAATTTTGAAGACCGGAGTGCTACTTCGATTTCGGTTTTCATAGCTGTGAGTGGAGTTCTTAACTCATGGGAAGCATCAGCCGTAAACCTGCTCTGCGCATCGAGGGCTTCTTCGAGCGGCTCCAGGGTTTTATCGGCCATTAAATAACTGCCGTAGCCAGCAATAACTAAAATGGCTAGATTTACGAGCAACAAATCAAATTGCAACTCATGGCGAGCCGCCGCAGCTTGAGAATCCGGCGAAAGATTAAAATTGGGATCAAAATCATAGCGCGGTAAATTTTCAAAATAGGTAGCCTGCCGACGCAAGCTCCCTGAGATAGAGCGAGAAGATAAGCTATAGATGGCTAAGCTAAATAACAAACTAATCGCCATAATTACGGCGAGATAGAAAAATGTTAAGCGAATTCTTGCTGAATGAAACATGGCTTTTAAGCTACACCGAGTTTGTAACCAAATCCCCGCATGGTATGAATTAAATTCGGCCCCTTGAATGGTTTATCAATCTTATTGCGCAGATATCCAATATATACTTCAACAGTATTAGGAAGTATGTCAGCGTCATAATCCCAAACATGACCAATGATATTGTTTTTGGTGAGCGTTTGGTTCTGGTTTCTGAGCATGTACTCGAGTAGTGCATATTCTTTATGAGAAAGCGCAATGTTCTGACCCGCCCGTTTGACATCAAAATTTAGTGTATCAAGTGTTAAATCATCACAAGTTAGTGTGCTTCCGGTAGTGTCTTGAGGCCGACGCAGCAGCGCGCGCGTGCGAGCAAGTAATTCCTCAAACGCAAAAGGCTTCACCAAATAGTCATCAGCACCAGCGTTTAAACCTTCAACTCGGTCTTTAATCTGATCTTTTGCAGTCAGCATCAGGACCGGAGTATGGATCTGATTTGCTCGCATTTCTTTGACGATATCAATGCCCTCAATCATTCCGGGCAGCATTCGATCAAGTATGACGGCGTCATAGCTTTCGGTAGTTGCCATACTGACGCCTTCTTCGGCATCAAAACAAACATCAACTGCGAAAGACTCCTGCTCAAGTCCGCGTTTGATGGCGCTGGCAATTTTGTGTTCATCTTCAACTACAAGTACTCTCATATGCTTATTGTAGCGCAACTTGCTTAATATTAGCTGAAAAGATAATGATACTAGAACGCATTCTTTCGGAGGGCTTTAGTGTCCTAGTGCTGTGACAAATACGTATAAACCGGCCAGAATCGCAAACAGCCAGACCCCCCAACGATAATCTTTATCTGGATTATGGCGCAATTTATGGATTATGCGCTCAATGACAGAAAGCACCCCAAGTACGATTAGAAAGACTACCAGCGCAGAAATTATGGCTGACCTCAAGGGGTTTTCCCCTTATCGCCTCCGAGTCCTAGTTTTTCATTGATCTTTTCTTCAACGTCGTGTGGTGTCAGCTCAGCTTTGACCAAATACTCGGCCCCATAGCCCTCTGCCTGCTTTCTCAGTTCTGCATCAGAAGAGTTTGTCAGTACAATCACCGGTGAAGTTGAAAAATCATAACCGTCATTCGATAACGTTGCGAGTACTTCAAGTCCGGTAAGTTCTGGCATAGAGATATCGAGCATCATGAGATCCGGATGGACTTCTTTGATTGCCTGGTAGGCGTCTCGGCCATTGGTTTTAATGATGATATTAAAACCGGAGTTGGTCAGCTTAGTCTGATACATACGGGATATAAACGGATCATCTTCAGCCAGCAAGATGGTTTTTCCATTGGACGGAAGTTGCGTCTCGATCGGAGTTTGTTCGTCTGGATTTGTAATACGCGTCATCACCTTCTCCTATTTTAACGGCATTGAGAAACCGAACATGCTTCCTTGTCCTTCGGCTGATTCAAATAATATTGTACCACCCTGATCTTCAATTACCCTTTTTGCTAGGTATAATCCGAGTCCGGTACCGTCTGGACGGGCAATCTGGGCATTCTCAGCTCGAAAGAATTTCGTAAACAATTTCTTTTTGGCAGCTTCGGGTACGCCGATTCCGGTATCACGAACTCGAAGTTCAATGGCAGTCGGGGTTGCTTCTAGGGTAACATAGACTCCGCCGGATTTGGTGTAATAGATTCCGTTATCGATAAAATTCATAATTACTTGTCTGGTTTTGCCTTCGTCAAGATTAATAGTCGGGAATTTACCGGTCGGAGGATTAAATTTAAGTTCGAGTGATTTTGCGCTTGCATGAGAAGCAAGTTGTCTGACTTCATCAGCTGTAACTGCGACCAGATTAGTCGGCACTTTCTCAATGACAAATCGCCCGGCTGAAAGTCTAGACACATTTAACAGATCCGAGATAAGCGAAACCATTCGTTCGGCACCGTCAAAGGCATAATCCAGAAATTCTTTTTGTTCGGTATTTATTTCACCCGAATCACCCTCAAGGATCATCGATAAATATCCTTTAATAGTAGTAAGAGGGGTACGAAGCTGATGCGAGGCCATGGAAAGAAACTCGTCTTTGGCTTTATCAAGGGCTTTTAAGTTATGATTGGCAACTCGAAGCCGGGCAGTAGCTTCATCGACTTTATTTTGGAGCGTGACGTTAAACTGCGCGATTTGGCTATAAGCTTTGGCATTGCTAATTGCAATCGATAATTCACGACCTAAAATTTCGAGCAGTCGCAGGTCTTGATCAGAATATATTTCTCCACTCAATTTATCACCCAAGAATAAGTAGCCGACAAATTCATCCCGAGTCCGCAGCATTAAACTTACTCTAATATCATTGTCGTCGAGTATTTGTTTACGATCACCACTTTCGAGCTCATCCGATACCAGCATTGTCTGACGAAGTTTTCGCAAGTTCTGATCGGTAATTTCCTGCTTTGGAGAATTTCCGATATGAGACGTCTGATATATTCTACCTCCATCAAAAATGATGAAACGTCCACTCCCGATATGAAGATTAGTAGTAATTTCGCGTAGCGCATCACGTAGCAAGCTATCGAGGCGAATTTGTTCGGCGAGAGTTTTCCCAATTGCCGCCAAAACTTCCTGCGAATCATACCGATCGCGATAGAATATTGTATCGGTAATTTTCTCAAAGAACCTCCTTAAAGGCTGGAAGATAAAAGCCAGGATAATCGCAAGAATAATATTAAAGAATTGACTAGAGGACGAGAGTGTTTGCTGATGAAAGATGAGATTCGAGACAGCATATGAGGCAATTCCGAACGAAAGAGCTAAAGTCACCAGTAGGAGAAGATACGCCACCGATCTTGCAACAACCAAGCGAATATTTAAAAGTCGATGTTTCACAATCGCAATGGTGCAGAAAACTGTGAAGATAACGACGGTAATCGGTCCAAAGGCCGAGAGAGCCGTATTAACATAAATAACGTCAAAAAATAGCGCTGGAATAAAAGAACAAATCATCCCGGCAAAAATATAAATGAGCTGTTGGCGCTGGAGAACATCCGAATCACGATAAGACCGCCATAAGAAATATGACCCTAGAATAAAGTACGCTAGTAGGTAGCCGGATAGGGCGATATAGGCGGGTCCGGTAGTAAGTCCGCTGCCTCCGGGACCAACTGAAACAATATTCAAATTTGTTTGCGATAAGGCGATTAACCCCAACCAAGGAATGCCCAACCAAAAATATCTGAAGAAACTGATCTTTTGATTTCCAGGAAATGCCAAACTAAACAAAACGAAGGCATAGGCAATACCGGATCCAGGGATCATGGTAAAGCGGCTCCAAAACAGCGCCGCGTCGGCCGTCTTCGATATATTTACCAGCATATTGGCCACTAACCAAACAAGGCCATTTAAGGTCAAGAATGCGAACAATCGATTTGGTGAGAGACCGCGGTTGCTAATAAAGACTGTTAGCCCCAAGAAGAATAACAATACTCCACAAGCACCAAGCACATAGGTTGAAAGCATAACTATAATGATTGTAGCTTATACGTTATAAAAAGACACTGCCCTGGCCCCTATTCGGGGCCAGGGCAATTTGGGGACCAGCAATCAGCCAGTCGGTTGGGGGTAGCCGGGATCATTAATCGGATGGCGAACGAACCACTGCAGATAGTCCAGTCGACCTGATTCGATCAGATATCTTTCCTGATCGACAAAGTCGAGGACGTAGGGAGCGACCAGAGAATTGACTTCTCCCTCGTAGAGCTGGGGAGGACCAACAATCTTGTAGCGATAGTGGTAAAAGGCGTTCATCGCCTCAACTCGGTCAGGCTCCATGATGATGCCGAAATACTTCCGCCCACGGAGTTTGGCATCGCGGTAAGCAACGCGCACCAGATCAACGAAAATTCCCAGTCCGCGTCCAGACTCTTCGACAGCCACCGTGGCAAACTCATCAAGCAGGCCACCTCGAGCGAGCATCGCCCACTTTTCCCGGTCGTAAATTACGACACCTTCTCCCAAGAACGGTGGAAGGTGAAGTCCGCTGGAGATGATTCTGGTCATGCCCTCGCACGTGCCATCTGGCCCGAATGCGCCGAAAAAATGGGAATCGGGTATCTGCTCAGCGTACTTCTCGGCAACGTCGAGAAATTCATTCTTCCGAAACTCGATCGCTTCTCGAGCGAGCGCCAGTTGGATTTCCCCCGGTTCAGTTAACTTTCTTATTGCGCAAGCGTGCATGCACACTCCTTTTTGATTTGAAGTGGAGAGGTTTTAGGCCATTGCCATAGACTCTTTGATCACGCGCTAGGTTCCGGCGCTTAAGTCCGACGACAAAGCCGACTAGCACTAGCACCGCTGCCACCCAAAGGATGACAGCTCGCCATGCTGGGGTAAAGATACCCAGGTAGATCGCGTTCCAGGAAGCGGCGAACACAAACGCCGAGATCCAGGCCAGGACTTTGACTCTGGGATCATGCTTACGCGCGTAATACCAAGCGACTCCAAGAGATCCGCCGATAATACTGGCCGCAATAAACACTGGCCAGTTTTCGCCGGAGAGAATCTTTATCCCGGCCCGGGTTCGAAAATCTCGATCTTCTGGGATATCGGCTCCGCTTTCAAAGCGTCGGATAACCGGCCAAGCAGCTAACAAATAGCCGCCAACACCCAGCAGCAAGAGCGCAATTGGCCACTGCAAATTTACCAGCCAATGCGTTCCGTGCCGTGTTGCGAGATGGTGTAGAAGTTCATCTGAGCCTTTGACCACCCCGATGGTGAGCGCTTCCAAAAAAGCCGCATATATCACGGTCAGAGTAAAGATTTCGACGTCAGCCTTGGAGGCTTGTCGTTTCAGAACGAAATAGATGAGGACGAGTCCACCCCAGGCCGCAACCCAGAGCGTGCTCATCAGTCGATAATCGAGATGATTCACGGTTAACTCCCTGAGTCGGAAACACTATGTGAAGGAACTCCAAAAAGACGTATTAAATTAAACTACTTTTCGTACTAATTGTCAATAATTTACTCCGACAAAAAATAAGCGGGGAGCCAAAATGGCTCCCCGCTGGTACGCGTTAGACGTAGGAAATTTGCGGGCTACCTGAAACAGTTGGCTCGATGATCCCGTCCTTGATGCGAACGATAACCTGGGCATATTGCCTGGCCAACGTTTCGTCGTGAGTAACAAGTAGCATCGAGCAGTCCGGTGGCCGGGCTTTGCTCAACTGATGCATGATCAGATTGGCAGTCGCACTATCAAGAGCCGAGGTCGGCTCGTCTGCAAAGATCAGCTTTGGGTGCTTCGCTAGCGCCCGGGCAATTGCTACCCGCTGTTTTTCTCCACCTGAAAGTTCGTTTGGGACTCGGTGCCAAAGGTCCGGTCCAATTCCCAAGCTGGCTAGTTGCGCACAGGCCTGGGCTTTGGTAAAACTTCGTAAACCCAAACGGCGCATAGTGACGTAAACGTTTTCCCAAACGTTTAAGGAAGGGTCGAGGATCGGGAACTGCGTGACTACCCCGAACAATTTTCTTCGATACATCCGTCTGATCTTCAGATCTTGGCGAGGGATAAATTTACCCTCGACCGTAATCGTTCCACCATGGGGCCGATCGAGCAATGCAGCGATGGCAAGCAGGGTAGATTTCCCTGAACCTGAGGGTCCGAGTAGCGCTACTGTTGTGCCACTAGGGATATCCAGGGATACCCCGGAAAGCACTTCGTTTTCGTTTCTTTGGCCCGGGTTGTAGCGGTAGACAATGTTGGCAAGTGAAACCAGTACGGACACGACTAGGCCTCTCTCAAAATGGTTGCCGGATCGGTGCGGTACATCGAAACCGCACTTGGAATCAGTGCGAGCGTTGCCATTAATGCAACAAGCGGGATCGCCTGGTAAAAGATCCGCGCGGTCAGTTCCGCGTCCAGCCCGGGAGTTAAATGGTTGATACTACCTATCCAGGCGTAGCTGCCGAGTATTGCCAGCAAAAAACCAACCCCACAGAGCACTAAAGTGCGGGCGTATTCTTCGCAAATCAAACGCCACGGCGAGACACCTAAAGCGCTTTGCATAGCTAAAGTCCGACGCTGCATCCAAGCAGCGAACAGAAGTACTACAAACAGGACCAGACCACCGAGCAGGGCCGAACTTATGACGGTCTGGTTTTGAACCGGTCCGATTTGTTTGTACCAGTAGTTGTGGTTCTGGGCAACGAACTGCTTGGTTGTCCAAGCTGAAACTCCGAACCCACTAACAAGACTGCTCACCAGTTCGGGATTTGCGGTTTTGATCAGGGCGTGAGTAAAAATGCCCCCCTGGCCCAGGTACTTGAGCGCATCCGCCGTTGTCATGAAGACCAACTGCTTACCGATGGATGAGGTTCCGTTTGAAAAACCTACCACTCGGAAACTGCCAGTGCCAAGGGAAATGACGCTTCCCAGATGAAGTTTGAGTTCACTTGCGAGGCTCCTATCAACCACAACTTGACCGTTGTCGGAAATCGGATGGCTTTTGGAAGTAAGACTCCATGGGCCACCAAATCCTGAGCTTGGGTCATAGGACTGAATCGTAATGCTATCCGGTCCAAGACTACTAAAGCTAAGGATCGTTCCCTGAACTTTCTCCACATTGGGAAGGTTTGCAATTTTTTGGACCTCGGCCGGCGTGACTGTCGAATACGAAACGTAATCTCGCACCCCTTTTAAGGTTACGAAAACGTCCGCACCAGAACGACGGATCCAGTTTTGAGGCTTGTTGATGGTCGAATCTCGGACCGCTGCAGCTTGCAGTATCAAAATGACTACTGCCTGCAAAACGATCAGTATCATCGCCGAACGAAAAGCTTCTCGCCAATAACGAGCGAGATAGCCACCAATTCTTGAGATGGGCACTTTTACCGCTCCTTTGTCGAAGATCGTCTCCCGGAATTCTACCTCCAAAAGATCCTAGTTGTTATAACATAAAAAGTGAAAATATTCTAGACTTTTGAATTGAGTTCGTTTATAATCCTCATGTTATGAAGATCAACATTAGTTCAGGAGTCGGGACTGGCCCAACCAAATTATCGGCATTTGATGATGCTTTGATTAAGGCCGGAGTCGCCAATTATAATATTATCCGGCTGAGCTCAGTTATCCCACCGAATACCAGCCTTCAAATAGTTGAACGGATAAGCCCAGACGGAAACTGGGGAGACCGCTTGTACGTGGTTATGGCTGATAAACGAGTTGATACTCCTAATGTGGAGGCTTGGGCAGGGATAGGTTGGGTCCAGGATGATAAAACGGGTAAAGGATTATTTGTTGAGCACGAAGGTAATAGCGAAGCAACCGTTAGACAGGATATCCAAGACAGCTTAAAAGCACTTATGAAAGGCAGGGATGTCGATTTTGGGCCGATATCCATGCACGTTACGGGTTCGATGTGTCACGGCGATCCGGTTTGCGCGCTAGTAGTCGCAGTTTACCAATCGAGCAGTTGGCAAAAATAGTTATGATTTTTTGTTATGATAGCGTAATGACGCCACAACTTTGTAATGCCCGAGGCTAATCGAAGACATTATTGGGGTAGGTTGCGCAGGCAACTATCTCACCCTTATCACACCTTAAACCTACTTGAGATATCAAAGCAGGCCATACTGGCAAACTACGACTTAATCGCCGACCATCACCCGGGAATGGCAGTGATGCCGGTTTTAAAAGCTAACGCTTACGGTCACGGTATTAACGAAATTGCCGAGATTCTGACTGAAAGACGGTTTCCCTTTCTAATTGTGGATGGGTATTTTGAAGCCTTAAAACTGCGCCAAGCCTATAAACAGCCGATTCTGATTATGGGCTATATCGACCCGATAAATTTTAGTGCAATGAAGACCAACGGTTTTAGCTTTGTTATTCACGACCATATAAGTCTTGAGACACTCGGTAGAATGCGCCGCTCAGTCAATATTCATCTTGAAATAAATACCGGTATGAATCGAAACGGGATCGACCCTAGCGAACTTGATTCATTTTTAACCGAGCTGGGAAAATATCAGAATGTTCATCTCGAGGGGGTAATGTCGCATCTGGCTGATGCTGACGGCGAAAGCGACGAAACCACCGATCGGCAAGTTGAATTATTTGACCAATGCGTTGATAAAATACTCGAGGCTAATTTTAATCCAAAGCTCGTTCATATCGCCCAAACTGCCGGAAGCGAAAGAAAACAATCAAAACATGCCAATGCAATTCGTCTTGGAATCGGGTTATACGGCATCAATCCCTTTAGTGACGGACCAAACCAAAAAAACTTATCGGCTTTAGAGCCCGCGCTTAAACTCACCAGTACGATTTCCAAGGTAATCCCGATAAAAAAGGGCGATCGCGTCAGTTATAATGGTATCTTCACGGCGGAAAAACCAACCCGGATAGGTGTTTTGCCCTTAGGGTATTACGAGGGTATACCGAGAAGTTTAAGTAACGCGGGTGAGGTCAAATGGGAGAATAGTTTTATGCCTATTCGAGGACGAGTTTGTATGAACCACACTATGATCGATCTTGGAAATTCAGAAGCCCGCTACGGTGACCAAGTAACCGTTATCTCGAGCGACCCCAAGGATATAAATTCAGTGGCGGAACTATCACGTCGTCACAATCTATTTAGTTATGAGCTCCTAGTCGGGTTGTCCGAATCGATTCGCCGGGTCATTCGTGAATAAACATTTTCAAATTTATTACTGTTTGAGTGCAGCAATCAAAAGATTATCAAACAGTGCCGCAACGGTCATCGGTCCGACTCCGCCCGGATTAGGTGTAATTTTGATTCCTTCCCGCCCGTAGAGGTAGTGATCAACATCGCCGACTAAATTGCCGTCAATCTCAGCCGTCCCAGCATCAACTACAACACAACCTGGTGAGATCATTTCGGTGGTAATGAGATTAGGCTTTCCAACGGCACTGATTACTATATCGCAGCTTTGTAATGTTTGGCTTAAATTTTTCGTGCTTATGTCGCAACGAATTACTTTTGCAGCCTTTGACGCTTCAAGCATATTGGATAACGGCAGCCCAACAAGTCTTCCTTGACCGACAACACCAACCGTTTTGTCTTTCCAGGAAATGCCATAAGAACTGAGGAGCCAGAATATGGCTTTCGGTGTAGCCGGCTCATATTCGCTATCCGGATGCAAGCCATCGACATCTTTCGACGGTGCAACACTTCTAATCACCTCATCAGTGTCGACTCCTGGGAAAGGAAGTTGCACGATAATTCCCGTCACTGCCGAATCATGATTAAGTTTAGAAATTAATCGCTTCACAGAAGCGGAATCACCATCAATTTCATGCACATCGATTAAAGCACCGATATCTTCCCCATAGCGAGATTTGGAGCTGCGCACATAGACGCGCGTGGCCGCATCGGCAGCAATACTCATAACAATTGCAAGTTTTGGAGGGCGAGGGAGCGCGCGAACCTGCTCAAGATGACGCTGCTTTATATAGCTCGCGAGTTCTTTTCCGCCGAGAAGCATTAAAAAACCTCCAGAACTGCGGCGCGGCCATCACTGACGAATTTATCGCCGTAAGCATTGGTGCCTTCCCCAGGTGGCTGAAATTGAATGTACCCGCGTAGTTTAGCTCCGCCCATAACCATGTCTTTGACGATCACCTTGCGTTCATCATCAATACGCTCGTCAATTTCATGAACGGGCGGTGATAAGGGTGAAGTTTGTTTAATGCCTTTGTCATAGCTGGCATGGGCAATCCAAATAGTTTTACCAGAATTATCAGCTAGGTTTGTCGGCCAAAACCTGGCGTGGTGACGCTGCTCGAACTGATTGAGTGGGGTTGGTTTCTGATAACTGAGTCGCTGCTGTTTATCACCAACAAATATAGGGGTAAATGGACCCGTCAGATACTGCGCATGAAAAACCAGCGCAAAAAAGGCTTTTACTAATACCCATGGTGTAATTGGATCACCCTTATACCAGCCGGAGTCCTCAAGAACCCGAACTAGTTTTTCTTCATCTCCGACAATAATCAGATTCATCCATTCCATCGGTTTGCCACCCGCATAGTAACCCCACTTGGGGAGTTGCTCAACTACTCCGGAGCTAAGTCCTACTTTGCTTAAGTTACTCGCTGACGCACTGGTATAGGGCAGATCCCTTTTTTTGGCACGGCGATAGAGGGCATAAATGCCGATAGCGAGCGGAGCAAAGATAAATCGTTTTTTCATATTGGTTTTACCAATTCAGAGACATCAATAGTATGTGGCCAAGAGGCCGCGGTTTTGTGATTATACTCCTTTATATCCTTTGTTTCTACATAGTGCGCTTTTTTCGGATCGCTTAAATGATCAATAAACAAAATGCCATTTAAATGATCAATCTCGTGCTGAAGTAGTGCTGATGCCCAACCACGGGCTTCAATCGTGATGACGTTGCCGGACCGATCGAGCGCACGCACCGTAACCGTTTGATGACGAGCTACCATCCCCCAAATTTTCGCAAAATTGACACAACCTTCCCGTCTTGTAACCAGCCCTTTACTGGCTTTAATTATTTCCGGATTTATAAGAACATGAATATCATGAAATTTCTTACTCCCAATTGCGAGATCTACCACACTGAGCCTGCGCATAAATCCAACTTGGGGGCCAGATAATCCAACGGTCATAGGACGAGTCGATGAGCGTTCGTCACCTTTATTATTATGACCATAAACATAACTTAAAAGTCGCTCGATACTAGCCTGCATCTCAAGGGTATGCAGTTCTTTTCGAGTAATTGGTTCGGCAATATGCCGGAGCAAGTGATCATTTGATGATAAGGCTTCGAGTTCCACGAGCGTAAGTATACCAAAAATGGGTCATCCTTTTAGCACACTAATAAACTAGCTTTTGTAACAGCGAAAGCTCGCCTACCTTTGCAGAGACCAAGTTAACCGATTACGATAAGACAATGAAGCGCTCACTACCTAGTTCAAATGAACCACCATACAGTGGTTTTGCGCAGTATTATGACGAGGCAATGGGTGATCAATCGGCAAAGATTACTCTCCTTAAAGGTTTGGTCGCAGAATACGCACCAACGGCACGCAAGATCCTTGAGCTGGCTTGCGGAACTGGCACGATTCTAGAAGGTTTTTCCAATAATTTTTTATTGACGGGTATCGATTTGTCCCCTGAAATGCTTAGCATTGCGCGCACCAAAGCACCATCCGCAAAACTACTTAAAGGAGATATGCGTAATTTTACATTGGACGAGCAATATGACGTTGTATTATGTATTTTTAACTCAATTAATCACTTGACCAATTTTAGTGATTGGTTAGTTGTGTTCAGGCGAGCGTGGGAACACTTACTGCCTGACGGAATATTTATTTTTGATGTAAATACTTTAGAGCGGCTGAAGAAAATCTCTCAACTTAGCACGTCATACGACGAGCTAAGTCATGGGGAGCTTTGGATCGAGCTTTGTCAAATCAAGAAGCAATTCCGTTGGATAATCCACATGAGACCCAAAGATAGCGACCATGAATATATCGAGACATTCGACGAAATAGCCGTACCGACCGAAATAATTTCAACCAACCTTGAAAGGGATTTCAAATTGCTCGAAGTTATTACGAAAACTGGTTATGAGGGCGAGGCTATTCTTTACTTTGTCGCCCAAAAGATATAACTGGGCGAGGTGCTAATGCGTTTTCCAGCCTTGCCAGATATAACTCGCTACCAATTCGAATTCCAAATCCCGGAAGTTGGGCGTAAAATTTGCAGGTTTTCGAAAATGGTTTGCCCTCGCGAAGGAGCGCTTAAATGACCCGGGAAGACGAACATTTTTTGAAATATTCATAAGAATTTTCCACCTCACTATGACGGTATTAAGCCATAATACGGGGGCTCCGAGCCGTGATTATCGTCACATTTAAGAGTATCATCAGTTTAGATTATGCAAGCTAACACTTTATCTGAATTATTTTCATCCGGGCATAAAAAGACTTTTAGTAAAAATGAAATAATATTACGTGCCGGTGAAGTTCCCGAAGGAGTTTATCAAATTGTATCGGGTATGGTGAAAGTTTACTCAATAACTGACGAGGGTGAAGAAAATATCCACATCATCTATAAGCCACTTGAGGTCTTTCCTTTTATATGGGCTTTCAAAGGAGTTGTTCGCGATATTTTTTATGAGGCGATGGAGTCAGTTACCGTTCAAATAATCTCACGTACTAAATTTTTAGATTCGGCAAAACACGATCCGAATTTTTCATTTCAAATTGCCGAGCAAATTGCGGAACAATTTTTTATCTACGCTGATCGACTGGATAATCTCGAATACACTACTGCCTACGCGCGAATCGTCTATCGGATTTTATTTCTGGCCCACCGCTTCGGTCATCAATCGGGCAAAAAGATCATAATTCATGCGCCGATTACGCACCATGCTATTGCCAGTTCGGTCAATGTTGCTCGGGAAACAGCCAGTCGAGAAATTGAACTCCTTGTTAAAAAAGGTTTAATAACGCAAACCAATAAAGAAATAACAATTCCAGATATTGAAAAACTGGCTGCGGAAATTGGTTCCAATGTAAATTTAGAAACTTGGAACATGGGCAACTAGTAACGAGCCACTACGGCGGGAGTGGACAGGGGCGAAGAGTAAGACTCGCTGGTTTCCCAAATTCTCACCCTTTTTTTAACTTCTGTCGGTAGGCCACTTGGCAAAATATAACATTGCCATTTCTTCGATCTTCCCAAGATCTCCAGATGATAGATTAGCTTTCCGCTACCTGCAACTTTCGTTCGATACATTCGAAACTTTCCCCTATCTAGCTCGAGTAATGGATGATGCAAAGATCTACTAAGCTCAAGGATTTGTCCTATTTTCGCTAAATTGAGCCATACGTAGCTTACCTCTTCAAGACAAAGCAGCCTCGTCCCCCCGACGCTTTCGAACATATGAAACTGACCGGTCTTAACTATCTGTATCATCACCTGCTTGCTCGAGTAGTTTTATTAGTACACCTTGTTCAGCTAGAAATGGATCGTTAGAAACATACGATACTCTGGCATGTTCTAAGCCGTCTTCGTCGTAGACGATAGCTTCGGACATCACTAATTCATCTTCATCCGGAATGTTGACGAAATTCAGGCTTATTTGATATCCCGGTCGGGCACGCAAGTATGCATTATCGACCCGGTCGAGAAGTTCCCCATGCTCACGTCCAAATCGTGAACTAACAGAAACTGCCCTGGTAAGTGGTTTAGATTTGTAGATTGTAGTCATATCCCCCTCCTGCTTACAAGATTAAGCCAATCAGGAAATATTGTCGGTGAGCTAGCTCACCTTTTTTGAGCTATCCGCAATTAGTCCCCATAAATAACTACCCAAGGCTATTAAGAATGCTGTTGCCATAACGTAGGAATAAACCGGTGACTGTTGATCAATAAAAGCTGCTCCGCCAAAACCTGCGAATAATATTGCACAAAAACCAACGAGAGCTGGTATTTTCCAGGTCACAGAATTGTTTTTATAAGCTTGTGATAAAAGTATTAGAGAACTAATGAGTAGTCCAAAAGCGAGTAAGATGTGCAGGGCGATCGGTATCTGATGCCAAGCATATTCCCATAGCTTGCCGGAGACCTTGGTTTTAGGAAAAGTTACATAAATATTTGCCCACATACCTAGTAAATATTGGACACCCAACATGATAAGTATCCCAATGGCACGTTTTGAGAGTCTCGAAAATTGTTTCATCAATAATTATACTAATCCTGGTTGAATGTTAATGACAAGCAACAAGCGTTATTGGCACAGCGATACTGAATATTTCGCAAATTAGCTAGCCAGATTAAAACTCATGAACCCAAATTTTCGATATTCTATTAAATAACGTTACGGTTTTTATGTATCAAATACATTTTGATCGTCCCCGAAAGCCAACCGACGAAGTACCCGTAAAATATCAGCGAAACGTCTTTTAACTGGACTTTTGTATCTAGCTTCCAGACCAACAAAAACACAATTATCCAGGCGAGAAATAATCCTAAACTATACTGCCACCAAGCTTTAGTCCAAGTTTTCATCTTCATCATTATACAACTGAATCTTCCGGACAGAAGGATATCCCCTTAGTACAGAATATTTTCGCCGTGGTTCTAGTAACTAAGATTTATAAATGTCTTCTAGTCTGACTTGAAGCAAGTTACGAATCAGCTCATCTGGAATAAGGTTATCTAAGCTGTACCTAATAGTCCCTCGAGACAGCTTATATCCGGTTAATTTATCTTTTAACACTGCAATTGGTCTCGAAGTAGGAAAAAGACTTAAATGATTCGGAAAAGCAGCGAAGTAAACAAGCGGCTTATTTTGAACGAAAAAAGTTGGTAGTTTATAGCTAATTCGTTCGGTAGCTTCGGGCGCGAGCTCTTTTACAATCGCTCGAATTCTTTCAAATTCAATCAATTCTTCAGGCTTCAGATTAGATAAATAGTCTTCAATACTCATATTTATAAAAGCTTAGATCGCTCGAATGTCTCCGAAGCTTTGGCAAATGTTGTTTTGTGACTTATAAAGAAATCGATCATCATAAAAACTCCTACCCACTTTTGATATATTATCGCACGGTTTAGAAAAGTGTCATCTTTTGGGGCTTCGTAATATTGGTACACGAGCCGGACGAATTCCTCACCATATTCATACAACTCCGCGAAATCGTACGCCGGATCACCAATGTTCATATCGCTAAAATCTATAATACCTAAATTCATCTGGCCGGCGTCCCAAAGTAAATGAGTGCTATAAATATCACCGTGCAAAAGTACGGCCGGCAGGTTATTTAACACCAATCCTTCAACGTCGGTAAGAATCATCTCGACCAATTGAAAATCTCTATGAGATAGGGACGGTTTTAAGTATTTCTCCACTTGGATTCTATCTTCTGATCGAGTTTCTAACAGATCAGATAGAGGAACTTCTTGAAAATTATAGCCCTTCGAAATACAGGTATGTAAAAGTGTTAGAAAGCTGGCAATTTTCCGTGCGATTTCATTAACTTCTTTACGACTCAGCCGATCGAAGATGTCTTTAGTTAATGTCGTTCCACTTATATAATTATAGCCCGCAAATTTTTTATCTTCCGAAATATAGCTATATTTAGGAATGGTGACTGAGTCCACGAGTGGCGCGAGCTTTTCGAGCACGGCAATTTCAACGGTAAGCTGTTCTAGGTAATCCGGATCATTCGGAAATCGAAAGACAATTTGATTATCCAAAATAATGACTTCATGATCCCACCCTTCATCAACATATTGGTAATTTGACCAATTTAATTTCGGGAAATTATGCCGAATTTTGTTAAGCAATACTGTCGGGTTGGATGAGTTATGTTTACTCGACTGGGTCATAATGTTATTTTAACAACTTAAACCGGAATACGTTTTCTTAATAAGAATATGGAGGTCCTTAGTGTAGACTATTGTGAATAGATTGCAGGCATATACAGCAAGGTATGTCGTTAGTTTTGGGTAGTGTTATCTTAATACTCCACTTATTCAAATCTTTATTCTTCTAACTCGATTAGGTGTTGATGCTGCCATTCTCGTTCTTTTGCTACAGCTGCATCAACTTCTGTCGGAGGGCTAGCTCTATGGATAGCTTGCAGAGCGTAGATTGCGGCACCTACAGAGTGTGTGGGAACATGTGCAGTCGCCACTGCCTGGCCAGCGGAGCGCGCTGATGAGCGTGCGGGGCTATCCTTGCCCACTTCACGAGCAGCAGTGTGAGCTGCAAGAGATGCCTTCCGTATCAAAGACATTTTGAATACTCCTGTGTCAATCCATGCCTGGAGTGTTTCAATGGCTTGTCTGGGTCTATGGTCATTTGGAAATTTGTCCTCAAAATATGGCATGACGCGTTCCGTGCAGTCAATTGCCCAAATAGCCAATGTTTTATGGCCAACTTCTTTAATATCTTCTAGAAATTCACCTTTGTAATGAGTTAGCGAGAACTTAGATTTTTCCATTATTTACATGGTAACAAAAAGAACCGTTCATACGGCTATTTGGTTACAATAGTTTTCAATTAAGTTCTGAACAGGGAAATCTTGGAGGGCCATTGTGCATGCTGTAGCAACTAAAATTAATACTATTCAACCTCAACACATAGCGGACTTAGACATGTTGTAATGCTGGTCTCAACTGTTTTCTAAAACCTAGCAGTAGTATTACGGCCACCAGAGATACTACAGTACTAAAGAAGAACGGTGCACTAGGACCAATGTGATCCCAAAGCAACCCAGCAATAAGACTAGCGGGCAGAGCTGCTAGACCGATTATCATATTGTATAGACCGTAAGCCCTGCCTCTTGCTTCTTGTCCAACTACATCAGCTATCAAAGCTCTGCCTACGCCCTCGTTTGCGGCATAGAAGACGCCATAGAGTGCAAACAAAGGCCAGACCTGCCAAGCACTGTGTGCGACAGCAAATCCAAAATAGCTCAGTGCATATACAGCCCAGCCTAAGGTGATTATAGGTATGCGGCCAATCTTGTCGGAAATAATACCTGCATGTAACGACAGTGAGCCATAAACTATGTTTAGTACCGCATACGCAAGTGGGATAGCCACAATGCTAAGTCCAAGATTTTGCGAACGGAGTATCAAAAAAGCGTCTGACGAGTTAGCGATTGCAAAAATACCTGCAATAGCTGTAAATAAATAAAACGACTTGGCTAGCGTTGCTTTGGCGTTAAAAGTTTCTGTCTTTAGGTCTCTAGTCTCTTTGACGCCAAACTTCACGATGGCGATGGTAATAAGCAACACCGAAGCCGATAAAATCATTAGCCAGCGGTAGTAGTGGCTCGGTGCAATGTTATGCCGAGTGAATATGACTATCAAACCGCTTAAGATCAATGGCCCAAGTGCCGACCCAAAGGTGTCCAGCATACGGGCAATACCAAAACTACGACCTCTGGTTGCCTTATCAGCTGCATTCGCGACCAACACATCCTTTGGTGGGTCTTTAATACCTTTACCGACACCATCCGCAAAGCGTAGACCAAATACTGCCAAAGGTACGCTTACGAAAGCTAGTATTCCTCGACCTACCATTGAAAGTGCGTAACCAGCTATTACAATCGGTTTTTGTTTCTTATACTTATCCGATAATCGCCCTGCAATAATTTTAAAAACACTAGAAGCCGCCGATACAAGACCCTCTGCTATACCAACCATTGCTCTATCAAAACCAAGTATTTGTGTCAGGTAAAGTGGCAGAATAGGAATAAAAATATCTTGGCTAATACCACCGAAAAAACTGGCAAACCCAACTGATAAGATGTTACGATGCCCGTTTTTCTTCTTGGATATTTCACTCACACACTCATAATAACAAAAACAGAGGTAAGCTACCCCTGTTTTAAGCATAAGCGAGACTGGAGGCGCATAGTTCGCACTGTTAGAACCAATTTGCAAGAAATGCTGGCAGAAGGATATGTTGAGAGCTTTGTAATATAGCCGCTACCCCCATCCCACTTACTATTCTTTGGAAGGCCGTATATGAGACTGTTGCTGCTAAATTACGTAGAGACAATCCGGTTATTATTAACTTGAATCAGAAATATTACCTTACATATACCAATATCAGTTTGAATAGTAGTTACTTGTAATGCCCAATGACAATATATAAGGATAGCTTTTTGACGTAGCTCCCTTAAGTATGGTTTGTGCACTTACTAGTAAGTTTCGATTGTAAATATCGCCTCCATTATCAGGTACTTCAGGTACCTCAAGGATAGATAATTCAGTCGAGTTGGGTAGCGATTTGCCGTCTTGATAATTAATATTAATTGTAGTTCCTGATTTGTTATTAAATGGCCCCATTCCACCAAAGAAAGGCTGAGGATTGGAGAAATCTGGCCCAATAAAACTATTCTCATCTCCAACAGACTGCGAGTAATATGAGTTAGTAATTGACCAGTTATTATTTTGAAGAGCTGTTTCCAAAATTATCATTGTTTGGCCAAAATCATTTAAACCATAAAACTTTGTAACCAGTATTGTGCATTCATAAGTGTAAGAATTGGGAGTTAATGAAAACTCGCCTTTGATATCCTTATAACAAATGTCTGATGAACCCGATGCGTAGGTAGTTAAACCAGTATCATAATTTATGGTGCTAAATTCATTATTGATAGTATCAAATGCGTTTTTACGGTTCGTACTTACTTTTGGACTGATGGGATTTGGTTGAGGCGGGTAGTTTTTATACACAAATCTTACTAAGGACATGGCAAGAAATGAGACTAGACAAACCCCAAAAAGTAGCCCTGAAATTACCAGCGGTTTCTTTATGGCTGATTTATTTTTGACTGGCTCAACGTACTGGGAGGGCAGTTCTAGTTTTTCATCTTCCACGTACTCAACATTAGCACAAAAAGACCCTCTCGGGTCTTTAAGCATAAGATTTATGGAGGGCCATCCGGGACTCGAACCCGGAACCAATTGCTTAAGAGGCAACTGCTCTGCCAATTGAGCTAATGGCCCGCATTTTACGAAATCAACTACTTTGAAAGTATAATTACAAGAAATTTATTGGTGCGCCCTGGGGGATTTGAACCCTCGGCCTTCTGGTTCGAAGCCAGACACTCTATCCGCTGAGCTAAGGGCGCGTACGCTATTCATACCCGATGGGACTGGGAAATCATAGCATAATTAGTGCATTTTGACTACACTGGTAGAAATGGATTCCCTCATTCAACATGACATACTTTTGCAGGATTATTGCACCTTTAGGGTCGGCGGAAGGGCATCCAACTTTGCCCATATTAAATCAAAGGATGATTTAGTTGAAGCGATAGATTGGGCCAGGGAACGTAAGCTCCCAATATTTATCCTTGGCGAAGGATCAAATCTCATCTTTAGCGACGGAACTCATAAGTTTCTAATTATCAAGATTGAAATCCTAGGCTATGAACTTGTGAGTTCAGATGAGGACTACGAGATCATCAAAATCGGCGCCGGCGAACACTGGGACAGTGTAGTTGAACGAGCAGTCAGTGATGGACTTGCAGGCATTGAAGCAATGAGTCTCATTCCCGGAACAGCCGGTGCCACTCCGATTCAAAACGTGGGCGCTTACGGACAGGAGATAAAAGATACGTTGGTTGAACTTGAGGCGTATGACTTGGAAATACAGAAATTTATTATTTTAACGAATGACCAGTGCGAGTTTAGTTATCGAAACAGTATGTTTAAGTCAAAGCATCGCGGACGCTTCATCATCAGCTCGATAACTCTTAAACTTTCTAAGCTCCCACCTGAACCTCCCACTTATGAATCTTTAAAAAATTATTTGCTCAAACATCATATTAAAACCCCGGATCTTTTTCAAATCAGGCAAGCAGTTATCGCTGTTCGTTCTTCAAGACTGCCTGACCCAGAAGAATTACCCAACGTTGGATCATTTTTTTCTAATCCGGTAGTGAGCTTAGCTCAGGCTAATAAACTGGCGAAGCTCTACCCGGACATGCCAACTTTTCCGGCAGATTTGGATCAAGTAAAATTATCGGCGGGTTGGCTGATTGAGAAGTGTGGACTCAAAGGAAAAACAATCGATCACATTAAAATTTATACAAAAAATGCTCTCGTCTTAACTAACCCAAACCACGCGGATTTTACCGATCTTAAACTGGCCACCAAAGAGATTATCAAAATCGTCTCAGAAAAATTTGATATATCGCTGGTCGAAGAACCTGAGATAATTGGGCCTGATTATTTCTAAAACTCAATTAACATCTAGCAGGGGGGTGCAACCCTTACGGCTTACTATTTTTCTTAGCTTTTCGCAAAAGTTCATCTCGAATTGGATAAAGACTTTGGTTCAGCGAGGCCTGCAGGGCGTGCATCGTCTTAATAGTAAGCTGACTGAAATGGATTCGATCTTCGGTTGATTTAATCTGTGCATTGATGCTCTCTAGTGTCCACTCGGTAACTTCTGGGCTTTTTACATCTGAGGCTTCGATTGGTTTACCAGTCGTAATTTCGATAACTTCAGCCAGAGGTGGCTCCTGCTTGTGCCCTAGCTCTTGATAGGCCTGACTTTGCGAAAAACTCGGCTCTTCAGAGGACAAGCTGGCTTGCTCCTCACTCATTTAGCTTCCTCCGACCGACTTGTCACTGGGCAATGGAAATTTTAGACAAAAATCTTTGACTTCTTCACCGATTTTAACCAGCGCGTTTTCATCTTTTTGATTTAGGAGTGCAGAATGCATCCACTCGGCGATTTGCGGCATATGTTGCTCTTTCATGCCCCTGGTAGTCAGCGCAGGGGTACCTAATCGTATACCACTGGGATCAAAAGGTTTCCTTGTGTCATCGGGAATGACATTCTTATTGAGCGTTAAATGAATTTTATCAAGAGCCCGTTCGGCTTCTCCTCCACTGATTTCAAAAGACTGCCAGACATCAGCGAGTATCAAGTGATTATCGGTACCATTAGTCACCAGCTTAAAGCCAAGTTTCATCAAACACTCGGCGAGAGTTTTGGCATTGGAAAGTGTTTGTTTGGCGTAAGATTTAAACTCTGGGGTAGCGGCTTCTTTGAAAGCAACTCCTTTAGCAAGCACTTGGGCCATGTGAGGACCTCCTTGAATCCCTGGGAAAAGAGCTCGGTCAACCAGGGTAGGCAAATTCTCAATGGTTTTTTCTGGTGGTACGAGGGGATTACCGACTTTTCCTTTAGTGAGAATTAGTCCCCCTCTGGGTCCACGCAGAGTTTTGTGAGTGGTTGAGCTAACCACGTCGAATCCAAAATCAAAAGGGTTGGCGAGCTCACCGGCTGCAATTAAGCCGGCGATATGGGCCATATCCATCATGGCAATCGCATTTACCTCTTTTGCGATAGCGGCGAACTTCGCGTAATCGAGTTCTCGCGGATAGCTAGAAAATCCGGCTAAGATAATTTTCGGTTTATGAGTCAGCGCCAAATCCCGCAGTTCATCGAAATCAATTTCACCGGTCTCAACGTCTTTGATGCCGTAGCGAATAAAGTTAAAGACCTTGGCTGGTAACGTCCTGGGGTCTCCGTGAGTCAAATGTCCACCATGATTAAGTTTCATCCCCAAAACCGTATCTCCCGGTTCGAGCCAAGCATTATAAACTGCTAAATTGGCGGGGGCACCACTTAATGGTTGAACGTTGGCATGATCGGCGCCAAATAATGCTTTCGCACGGTCAATGGCAATTTGCTCGATTTGGTCGGTATTAACTTGCCCGCCGTAGTAACGTTTACCGGGATAGCCTTCGGAATACTTATTAGTAAATACTGTCCCAAGTGCTTGCAGGACAGCTCGAGAAACATAATTTTCGCTAGGGATCAACTCTAGGCCTTCGCGTTGCCTCGTTTCCTCAGCCAGTGTCAGGGTAGCGAGCTGGGGATCTATCTGTTGTAATGCATCTAATTCCAAATCAAATTCTCCAATTTAAGTCAACGATTCTACTTGGAAATTCGATTACAACACGAGCATAATCCGTTATAACTAGATTCTACCCGTTTTATAATCCTTACACCAGACTTCTCGGGCTCGACAGACATTTAGAAACGTCTACAATTGTCTGGTGGCACACATACATGAACTAATTGATTTAACGGTCAGTTGCTATGTCGTCTATGACGATAAGGTACTGCTGGCCCATCATAAGAAATATAATAAATGGCTCCAGATCGGTGGACATGTTGAACTCAATCAAAACACGGATGAAGCGCTCGAAAATGAAATCCGTGAGGAAGCGGGTTTGGAAGTAGAAATTCTGGGGTCAAATCCAAACATCAGCACAGAAACTTTTAAAAGCTTACGAAGACCTGAGTCGGTAAATATTCACTATGTCAGTCCGACGCACCAACATTTGGATCTGGTTTATTACGGTCGCGCTAAAACTGCAATTTTTCAGGTTTCGGACGAGCATTATGAGCTTCGTTGGTTTAGTTTAAGAGATTTAGATAATCCCGAATTTAATATTCAACCTCAGATAAAATATTATGCCGAGGCAGCGATAGCAACTGCAAACTCTGCACTTTAAACAGGGTGCGAAATATTTAGCGCGCTCATGATACTATGAAAGCATAAGCTTTTAGCCTACATCCATGCTCCTGAAAAAATCACGACACATCTCAAAGTCTCCAAAGCTTTTGGTAACTTCAAAAAAGGTCCGTCCAATTGCCCTCGCGACATTAGTTGGAGGACTTGTTATTCTTGGCATATTCTTCATTTTCTTTTCTCACGCCGCATCGTGCACTTTAATGGGAGATGCGAATTGCGATGGTGTTGTTAATATCATCGACTTGAGTATTCTTGCTTCCAACTGGGGCAATACCACTGCTACTTGGAATATGGGTGATTTTAATGGTGACGGCATAGTAAATATTCTTGATTTATCAATTCTCGCTGCAAATTGGAATCAAACTAGTACATCAACATACGCGGTTCCAAGTAATATCCCAGCCGATTGTTCGGTTGAAGTTTCAGCTCAGTTAAACGCATGGATTGCAAGCGTGCCGGATGGAACGGCCAATGCTCAGACTATGATTGAATTCCCAGCAAATGCTTGTTACTGGGTAGATAATGCCGTAGCCCTTGGTCAAATAGTTGTCAATCAATCCAACGCCCCTCAGAATGGACGGCACTATCTTTACATTGAGGGAAACAATGCCACACTCAAAGCCAAAAACCTGGCACCGGTCAATACCAAACGTGACGAACTGGCTATCATATCCGGTAGCAACATTACCGTTCACAACCTGAACGCTACAGGCGTCAATACAGTCGCGTCGTATACACCCCAGTATGAACACGATGCCAACTTCAGTATCACCGGCTCCCATTACGTAACGCTCGATGATGTCCACGGCTCGGATGCTTACGGCGATTGTGTCGATACCGGACCTGCGGAGTTTGTTTGGCCCGATTCCGAAATGGTGCAGAATTTCACACTCAAGAATTCTTCTTGCAATACTACCGGCCGTATGGGCATTGACTGCACCGGCTGCAACGGCTTTACGGTTGATCACAATAGTTTCGACAACATTGGCTACCATGCCTTTGACCTGGAAGTAGAAGACGCTACGTGGCAAGCTCATAACGTCTACTTTACTAATAATACGATTGGGTATGTGTATCTCTCAGCAGTTTCGGATGCAGGTCAAAGTTATGACCAGCAAAACATTAATATTACAGGCAATAACGAAACGTCAAAAGCGGTCACATGCTACCAGCCTGTATATATAGATTGGGGTGGGACGACCGAGAACCGGCCAGGGCCGTATGTTATAACCGGAAATCACTTCAATACCGCAAGCGATGTCGTGTGGATCAATCATGCCAATAATGTGACCGTCCAGAACAACACTACAACGTACTGGAACGGTGGGTGTGGCCATTCCGGCGTCGAGGCCAGCAGTTCAGTTGGAGGTAACGTGTCTAACAACGATTTTACTGGGGAAGATACGTCGTATACTAACTTAGATGGGTTGGCCAGCGGTTATACGGTCTGTGACAATAAATTAACCCCTGGCGGTGCTTTTGACCAGCCAGCAGTATGTCATTAATTGTTGAGAGTAGTTCCTTTGGACGGAATTACAAATATATATCAACATGGTGCGCCCGAAGGGATTCGAACCCCCGACACCTGGCACCGGAAACCAGTGCTCTATCCACTGAGCTACGAGCGCACAATAAACCAAAAGCCATAGTGCTGGCGATAGACCTCTGGCAATTATACTCTAGAGTCCGGTTGAAGAATTGGTAGTCGAGTAGTTCGGTATTACGTTTTGATTTTTTTGCACCGAACTTACGGCAGTCAAGGTGATCAAAGCGATATAGCCGATAATTAATAACGTCCCTAATATAGGTAAGATATAATTTACCCAATGAACCGGTGGCTTCGGCAGATTATTGTCTTTTAAATTCTTGAGTTGCTCGTACCGGATTCCAAGTGCTGAAGCAGCTACCGGAAAAGAAAGCAGCCCATTTGAACCCAAGATACCGGCGGCAAAGACTGATCCCCAGATCTCAAAAATATGGCCTTTGACCAGCTCATGGCTTCGTTTCATAGCCGCTGTCGCGCTCAAATTTTCATTTACGATTACGAACGAGGTTAAACTAAACCAGGCTGCGAAAATAAGCCCAGGAATAACCAATAATATTAAACCTAACATGATTGCAAGAAACGTAAGTATTGTGCCGAGTAGAAGGGATGGGGCTTTTTTGATACCTTCCTTAATAAAATCACCCGTTTTCTTTGATTGTTTATTGATGCTCGCAGTATAGAGATAGGCAAATGATCCGTAAGTTACCGGAAAGACAAAGATCATAAACACTAGTCCTAAAATGCCTGCTAGAATGGCTCCGACCGGACCAAGGACGACAAACAAAAGCTCAAGTAACACCAGTACCACTATCGATAACACAATCACGAGACCGATTAATATGGCGGGCAAGGGATTGCTACCCAGTACTTCCGCCAGCCCATGCAAAGTTGCTGAAAACGGGTTAGATATATACTCGGAAGTCTGTGGAGTTGATGTTGCGTTTTCTGGTTGAGGAATGGAAGAAGTGTCCATAAGTTTTTCCTTAAAATTAGCTTAAGTATGGCAAAAATAAGCCGGTAAAGTCAATCACTTTGCAACCCTTTGATCCAAGCCTTCTAACGTAGTGATAGCTTCACGCTAAGTCTCAAATCCTAGCTCAAAACATCATGTAAAAAAGGCTATACAACAGCCGAACCACCAACTACAATCTACACGACATGCCAAATTTGATTAAAATTACGGGGGGCAACCCCTTAGTCGGTGAGGTCACATTGAGTGGTGCTAAGAATGCTGCCACAAAGATGATGATTGCATCTCTCTTAACCAGTGATCCGGTGACGCTTCATAATTGTCCAAGGATCGGCGATGTCGATATTACAGCTGAAATATGCCGAGCAATTGGTACAAAAGTAAGTTTTGACGGTTCAACCGTTCATCTTCATACTCCTAAGATACTTCAAACTACAGTCAAGCACTTAAGCCAAGCCAATAGAATCTCCGTTCTAGCAATTCCACCGCTACTGCATCGTGCTGGGAATGCTGCGGTCCCGAAAGTTAGCGGGGATAAAATAGGTTTGAGACCGGTAAATTATCACTTGGATTCACTTATAAAGATGGGTGCAAAAATTGAAGAAACCAATAAAGGTTATAAAGCAAAAGCAACCAGGCTGCACGGTACATCCGTAACGCTGCCCTATCCAAGTGTCGGCTCAACTGAGAACATTATTCTGAGTGCCGTACTGGCCGACGGACGGACCTATATAAAGAATGCCGCCATTGAGCCTGAAATCATGGATCTCATAAAAATGCTCCAGCAAATGGGAGCTATCATTGAATTTCGGGCCAATCGAACCATAATAATCGACGGGGTCGAGCGATTGTCAGGAGTCGAATATAGCGTGATGGCCGATCGCAACGAAGCTGCATCCTACGGTGTAATGGCCGTTGCCACAGGGGGGGATATTCTGGTCAAGGGTGCCCGTCAAGAGGATTTAATGACCTTTCTTAATACCTTGCGGCGGATCGGTGCTGATTATTTTATCGAACCGGATGGCATTCGGTTCCGTCGGACAAATGATGCCCTCCTTACCGGTGTTGAGCTTGAAACAGACACTTATCCGGGATTTATGACTGACTGGCAACAACCTATGGTAGTCCTCTTAACCCAAGCAGATGGGATCTCCGTCATACACGAAACTGTCTACGAAGAACGCTTTGGGTACGTCGAAACGTTAAAAAACATGGGCGCGAGCGTGACGGTCTTTGCGAAGTGCTTGGGGGAATTACCTTGTCGATTTAACGGCGAAGGCTATAAACATAGCGCAGTGATAAAAGGTCCGACCCCACTGCACGCGACTACCATCGTAATCCCAGACATCCGAGCCGGTATGGCACAAGTCATTGCGGCTCTGATTGCTGATGGAACATCGGAGCTGACCGGTCTCGAACACTTATTAAGAGGCTATGAGAATCTCCTCGACAAACTACATGCTATTGGCGCCCAGTTTGAAGCCAAATAGACTTTATTCGTAACGAAGTGCATCAATTGGGTTGAGGCGAGCTGCCATGGCGGCCGGATAAATCCCAAATATCAGTCCAACAGCAGTTGATACGCCAACAGCTAACGCGACTGCCCCCATAGTAATAATTGGATTTATCCCGAGAAGATGCGAGGCACCAATTCCAATCAATTTACCGAGGCCGATCCCGAGGACACCCCCAGCCAAAGTTAGCATGAGTGCTTCAGCGATAAATTGACCTAAAATATCGGAAGTTTTGGCGCCAACTGCCTTACGCAGCCCTATTTCTCGAGTTCTTTCAGTGACTGAGACGAGCATAATATTCATAATGCCGATGCCTCCAACCACCAAAGATATTGCCGCAATCCCGGCGAGCAGCGAAGTCAATACCCCGGTGATATTACTGACCGTCGAAAGCAGATCCTTTGAAGTCAGAACCGAAAAGTCGGCCAGTTTGGCATCTTTAATCTTATGATTGGCAAGCAGTGTATTTGTGACATCAGTTTTTACCGTGTCAACATCATTACTATTATCTGCTTCTACGACCATGGCGCTAAAAGTAGTCGCATTAAATTCGCTCATGGCAGCCGTGTATGGTATGAAAGCATAGACATTGTAATTACTGAAACTATTTTCATCGGTCTGAGCCAGTACGCCAATAATTAAGTATTTATCACTATTAATTTGAAGATACTTCCCGACCGCTGATGAGCCTACCACATTGGCGGCAAAATCATGACCTAAGACAACAACTTTTTTGCTCGCTGTAACTTCAGCCGGTGTAAATAAGCGGCCACTGCCTACGCTGAGGTTTCGAATACCAAATATGGCAGCTGATACGCCACTAATTGTTTCGCGAGTATCTTGGCCGCTTTCGTTAAAGACAGCCGATCCATTGATTGTGCCCGAGACAGCCGTAATTTTAGGATGAGCCACGTGATTACTTAGTGAAGTATAGTCAGCGACACTAAGAGTTGATGCGGCTTGGACAAAACCGCCACCGCCTCTACCACCCCCCAACCCTCCACCTGAGCTGGAACTTGAGCTGTTGGACGCGCTAGAACCGCCACCGGCCGAGCTGAGTTCCTGTCCCGGTGTAATCGTTAAATTATTAGGGCCGAGACTCGAGATTTTGCCACTGATACTCTGTTTTACGCCGTTGCCAAGCGAAATTAATGCAATAACCGAGCCAATCCCGATAATTATTCCAAGGATTGTTAAAAAACTGCGTCCTTTATTTCGAAATATGGCTTTACTGGACTGACGAAGTACCTGAAAAAGTTTCATAACCTTATGATCCTTGGCCGCGCAGCGGGCCGATTGGGTTTTGGCGTTGGTCGAACCACTGGCTGCTCGGGAGCTTCAGGTTCACCCAGTTTAATAGCTGTTTCGGTAATATGATCTGATACAATTTTGCCGTCAATAACACGAACAATCCGTGAAGCATACCGAGCAACTTCGGGCTCATGCGTAATTAAAACGACCGTTGCGCCAGCCTGATTAATTTCGCGCAAAATCTCCATAACTTCTGCGCTTCGTTTACTATCCAGATTTCCGGTCGGTTCGTCAGCCAGAATAATCGACGGATCCATGATCAAGGCTCGGGCAATCGCGACCCTTTGGATCTGACCCCCAGAAAGTTGGTTGCTTTTATTCTTGATGCGCTCTTTTAAGCCGACTCGATCGATTAAACTTTTGGCGTGTTCGGTTGGATTCTTAATTTTGCCGTATATCGTTGGCAGTAAGACGTTTTCTAGGACTGACGTTCTTGGCAATAAATTAAACTGCTGAAAGACGAAGCCGATTTCACGGTTTCGTATGCCGGCTTGCTTGCGCTTACTTATTTTTGAGACGTCTCTGCCATCAAGTAAATACCGCCCTTTTGAGGGACGATCAAGCAGACCGATAATATGCATAAGCGTTGATTTACCGGACCCAGAAGGCCCCATGATAGCTACAAACTCACCCTTAGCTACCGTCATATTTATATTATCGAGGGCTATCGTATCTTCGTCACCGGTTCGATAGATTTTCGAAATATCCGAAAGTTCGATTACATTTTGTGCGTCACTCACTTGTCCATTAAACAAGCTCGAGAACTTAAAGTCAAAGCGTAGTCGCCCTAATAAGACGGCATATTCTCGGCTGCTACAGAGTAAATTCGACAATTATACATTTGGACTTTAATATAACGATATGTCGTTAACTCCCACAAGCCCATCCAACATTATTATCGAAGTCGTGGATCTCGAGAAAAGATTTGGTGATTTCACCGCGGTCAATAAAATAAGTTTTTCTGTTCGAACCGGACAAATATTTGGCTTTCTAGGTCCGAATGGAGCCGGAAAGAGTACCACTATTAAAATGCTCACTACCTTACTTGCGCCCAGCTCGGGGACGCTCAAACTGGCTGGATTTGACGTTGCTAAAGAGCAAGCCGAGACGAGAAAGAGTTTCGGTATTGTATTTCAGGATCCAAGCGTAGATGAAGATTTAACGGCACTTGAGAATATGCAGGTTCACGCAGCGCTCTATGGTCTATCTAACAAAGATATTAATGGCCGAACTAAAGAACTGCTCGATTTGGTTGAATTGTGGGACCGCCGGAACAACCAAGTTAAAACTTTTTCCGGGGGCATGAAACGACGACTCGAAATAGCACGCGGACTGCTGCATCACCCCAAAGTATTATTTCTCGACGAGCCGACACTTGGTCTTGATACGCAGACCAGAAACCTGCTCTGGAGTTACGTCAAAGCTTTAGTCAAAAGCGAAGGTATGACGGTATTTTTTACGACTCATTATTTGGAAGAAGCAGAAGAAATCGCCGATGAGATAGCAATTATTGATCATGGGGTGATCGTTGCGCATGGATCTAGCGCACATTTAATGTCCTATACCAATACTGAAACCCTCGAGGAAGCATACTTAAAACTAACCGGTAAAGCCGTACGCGATGAAACTGCAGATCCGAAAGATAGTTTGCGTACTCGCAGACGAGCTAGGGGATCAAGATGAGTTTAAACGTAATTTATACCCTGTGGCTACGACAACTTAAGAAGTATTTTAGGGCTCGTTCAAGAATCATTGGAGCTATCGGGCAGCCCCTATTATTCTTAGTGGCGCTAGGATACGGACTCGGATCGGTTTTTCAGAGGGCGGGAGAAGGAAATTACTTAAGATTTTTAGTTCCGGGAATTATGGCCCAAACCGTCTTATTTTCGGCGGTCTTCTTTGGTATCAATATAATTTTCGATAAACAGTTCGGCTTTTTAAAAGAGACCCTCGTCGCACCGGTCTCAAGACTTACAATAATGCTTGGGGGTGCGCTCGGAGGCGCCACGACTTCGGTCATGCAGGGCATTTTGGTGTTCATCATTGCCTTATTTATGGGTTTTCGACCTTACAATTATGCGACGCTTCCGCTGTCGCTGTTAGTGCTCGTCATATTGTCGGTCGCGCTGACTTGTTTTAGCTCTGGATTTGGTGCAATTGTGAATGATTTTCAAGGCTTTCAAGCCATTAACCAATTTCTAATTTTCCCATTATTCTTTCTTTCAGGGTCACTCTACCCCTTGACCAACGCTCCAACCGCTCTGCGCATCATCGCAGATCTTAATCCTCTAAGTTACGCAGTTGATGCCCTCAGGGCTAGTTTGATTAATCAAAGTCATTATGGGTACGCCAAAGATTTTAGTGTACTCTTCGTGACCGTCATAATACTGATGAGTTTTGGGGCGTATCAATTCCGCCGCATCCAAGTTTAGCTGGATCTTGATTGGTAGTTTTTCGTTTCTAGTGGGATAATTAAACCTAATAAGAAGGCAAGGCTGATGGAAATTGCTCTCGAGACTAAAGGTCTTTCGAAATTCTACAACGATCTAGTGGCACTCGACTCGCTTAACTTAAGCGTCAAAAAAGGCGAAGTACTGGGATTCTTAGGACCAAACGGGGCAGGCAAAACCACGACGATTCGAGCTATTCTTGGCCTGATTAAACCTTCAGCCGGTACCGCCGAAATTTTTGGTCTCGACGTTTCGACGCATAAAGTCGAAACTCATAAGAAAATTGCCTACGTACCGGGGGAAGCCACTTTTTGGCCGGGACTGACAGGAGAAGAAACTTTGCATCTGCTAGCCAAGTTGCACGGCAAAGTTGACGAGCAGTATCAGGCGCATTTAGTAAAACTATTTGATTTTGAACCAAGTCGAAAAGTTAGGACCTATTCGAAAGGAAATAAGCAGAAAATAAACTTAATAGCAGCCCTTGCTACTAGAGCCGAACTCTTGATATTAGACGAACCGACCAGTGGTCTTGATCCGATCATGGAACAGGCTTTTCGGGAATGTATCTTAGAAGCTAAATCTGCCGGACAAACCGTTTTTTTGTCATCGCACATTCTCGAAGAAGTAGAAGCTTTATGTGATCGAATAGGCATTTTGAGAAAAGGTAAGCTGGTCGAACTGGGCACGTTATCTGAGCTTAGACACCTGTCGGCGGTAACTATCGAAGCAACATTTCTGGGTAAAGTTCCAGATGTTTCTAAAGTCAGTGGGGTGAAGCGAGTCAAAGTTACCGGGCATAAACTTGAGTGTCAGGTCCACGGATCGATTGAGCCTCTTTTGGTTTTGTTATCTAAAACTGACATCGTGAAACTGCTTTCACGCGAACCTTCACTTGAAGAGCTGTTCTTAACCCTCTACGGCACAGACGAGAAAGAGTAGTTTGATGAATGATAACCATCCGTCAAAGCTAAAGTCATTTCGTTCCCCTCAAACCGTTATTGCAAGGTTTGTTGCCGGGCAAACGGTCAAGACTGCGGCGTTCTGGGCACTTATTTTTGGATTTTATGTTGCTTCCAAATCGTTGGGATTCGCAACCGCCTATCCAACTGCAGCCGGAAGAGCCCACCTGGTTAGTTCGCTGGGGTCAAACATCGGGCTGATTGCGATCTTAGGGAAACCCCAACTAGTATCAACCGTAAAAGGCTGGGCAGCCTGGAATACGCTACTGGTTGTTACCGTTGTGGGAGCCATCTGGGGTCTTTTGCTCGCGACCAAACGCTTCCGGGGTGAGGAAGCCATGGGTCGCTGGGAAATTCTGTTAAGCGGTTTAACAACGCCTCGAAAGGCCGCTGTCAATGTGCTGGCCGGACTAGGTTTTAGTTTCGCCGTGCTGTTGGCTATCACGAGTGTTAGCTTTATCGTGATCGGGCGCATCCATACGGTTGATTTTTCAGTTTCAAGTGCTCTGTTCTTTGCACTGGCTTCAGTTTTGGGTGCAGCAGAATTTTTAGCAATTGGTAGCCTAGCCTCTCAACTCATGCCCACAAGAAGTCGAGCTGCCAGCCTGGCGGCGGCAATCTTTGGTATAAGTTTCATCATTCGCGCAAGCGGAGATATATCATCTTATCATTGGCTACTTAATATCTCGCCGCTAGGATGGATTGAGAACTTGCAGCCTCTTTCTCATAGTCAACCTATTTGGTTAATCCCAATATTTTCAATGATCACGCTACTACTTCTACTAACTGTGATTTTAGCTGGCAGTCGCGATCTAGGGGCGGCAACATTTCCAGATAAAGACACTTCGCGCCCTCACTTTGGTTTGCTTAACTCAACTTTTGCCTCATCGGTGCGGCTGGCTCGGACTTCAATTATTTCCTGGCTCATCGCCGGGATGGGTATAGCCTACTTTTTTGCAATTCTTACAAGAACGGCTGCTCAAGCATTTCAAGCTTCATTAAGTGCAGAAAAAGTACTTTCAAGACTGGCACAGGTCTCGCAAGACTTCGGAGCGAAAACTTTCCTGGGAATAATCTTTTTTTTCTTGATGATTTTATTTATGGCATATAGCGCCAGTGCTCTGGGGGCAATTCGAGAAGATGAAGCTTCGGGTTATCTCGACAACATCATAGTTCGTCCGATAGGGAGGTTACGATGGATCGGTGATCGAATACTGCTACTCATATCTTCGCTTGTCCTGATCGGAACATTGTCATCTCTGACCGTATGGATTGGTAGCCACGGCCAAACGGGGGGGATTTCCCTCCAAATCTTTCTTAGCGCCGGGATTAACAGCCTCATTCCCGCAATCTTTATCGCCGGGCTAGGAATTTTGGCTTTGGGATTCTGGCCCAGATTTTGCTCAACCATAACTTTCGGAGTTTTAGCTTGGTCGTTTTTACTTGAAATGGTCAGCTCGGGAATTAATTTAAACCATTGGATTGCTGACACATCTATCTTGCATCATATTTTACTTGCCCCGGCCTCATCGCCCAACTGGCATGGCGATCTGATAATTACCTGTATTAGCCTCGTATTAGCGCTCTTCGGAATCTGGAAATTTAATATTCGAGACTTAGCCAGCGAATAACAAACGACGGCTCACCTATATACCTGCGCATAACAATTTGTGGTCTGTTTCGTTTTTCTTTTGACAAGCCAAAATCTTTAGGTTTATAGTGAAGCTAAATTAACGAGGTAGTAATAAAATGTTTGCACAAGTCTCCGTTTGGGGTGTCTTGCTCGCAGCCGCGTCAGCTATGATCGTAGGTACCCTTTGGTATAGCACATCCATGTTCGGGAAAACGTGGATGAAAGGAATTGGCATAACAGATGCCGAGATGAAAAAAAAGATGAACAGCACAATGCTCGTGTTAATAGCAGCATCGCTCGCAACGGCTTATGTTTTGAGCCTGTTTACGGTTTATTTCCATAGTTACGTTGGTGGCAGTTGGGTGATGGCAGGATTTGATACCGCGCTTCTAGCCTGGTTCGGACTTGGTCTCACCGCAATTTTTGCGCACGGAGCATTTGATCCAAGAGATATTAAGGTACTCTATATTAATGCTGGCAATCGGTTAGTAACGCTCGTCATTATGGGCCTCATTATTGGCTATTTTTTACGCTAATAACGCTAATCAAAAAGAGGCTTCGGCCTCTTTTTTTGTGCCAACATACCCACGCGGAAATCCCTTTTCGGCTTACGAATATTTTGGCTGAATATGATGCTTTTTATGGTTCTCAGCAAAAAGTCAGCTTCAAGCGGTATAATCTGAAATTGTATGAATAAATACATTGTGAGCCGAACTAAAATAGTCGGGAAAAACACGCTCCATTTGAGCCTGGCTCCCAAAACTCCCGAAGACCGGATGAGGTTTTATCCTGGTCAATATGTGGCGCTATCTTACAAGGTAGGTTTAAGAACCTCGCCGATGCGTTGTTTCTCAATTCTTAGTTCGCCGAAAAACGCCGGAGAACTTCAGTTTGGTATCCGAATTCAAGGCGATTTTACGAGATCTCTAGCGAGTTTAACAATCGGCGAAACGGTACTGGTACAAGGCCCCTTCGGGGAGTTTGTAATTGATGAATCTTATGATCGAAGCGTAATACTGCTCGCCGGCGGGATTGGCGTTACTCCATTTCTTAGCATGATTAGACACTCAACGGAGGCCCAAAGGCCTACGCCAATCACCCTTCTCTATAGCTCCCAGTCTCAAGATGATGTGCCGTTTTATGAAGAACTGATTGAACTTGAGCGACTTAATCCGCGTTTTAGAGTAGCGTTCTTTATTACGAATGGCCCAGTGAGTAAGCTGACACGTGGTCATGTCTATTCCGGAAGGGTTGATGAAGACGTTTTCTTACAGATAACAAAAGGACACTTTAACCACTTTAGTTACTTTATCTGTGGCCCTAAAGGTTTCATGAAAGGCATGAAATCGATACTAACCAGCCACCGAACTGATTCAAACCGCATCGTCTCGGAAGAATTTTCGCCGTCAAACCAACTGATTGCAAATATTGCCCCAAAAGATAGCGCCTCGCGCTGGACCTATGCCATAAGTGCGGCTTCGATTGTCGTCGGATCGGCATTCGTTATGTTTGTTGATCTTGCGCGAGTTGTGCCTAAACAACTCCAAGCTGATGCCTCTCAATCGGCCGCCATCACCCAGTCCCAGTCCACGCCAAGTACGCCTACAAGTTCAGCGAGCTCAAGCGTAACAACTACCCCCTTATCGCAAGCTCAAACGAACACTAATTCAAGCTCAAATAGTTCAGCGAGTTCGTCAACCCAGTCTAGTTCAGCACAATCCTCTCAATCGACTGCTTCGAGCTCGACTCCGACGCAAACTACTACGACTCAATCAACACCGACGTATTACCAACAACCCGTCACTTCAGTATCCTAATGCCAAAAACTTTTGAGCTGATCAACAAAACGAGGGTTCACTAATGCTGCACTCCCTTACATTTGTCCAAAACTTTGGGGGATCAAGCGCGTTTCAGATTGTGGCCGAAAGAGTCAGCGCCTCCTGGCCTTGGTACGTCATTAGAGCGGCTGGTTTTATCGCTGCCGGACTCATAATAATCCTTATGCTTTCAGGTATTGGGCAAGTTACAGGACTGTCGTATCGGATTGTTGAGCCAATCAAGGCTTGGGCAATTCATAAGGCCCTCGCAATTGCACTTTGTGTTAGTATTGCAATCCACGTGGGCTTTTTACTAATGGATCATTTTATTCACTTTTCGCTGGCCCAAATTCTCATTCCCTTTACTTCCACTTACAATAATGGCACAGTCTTTAGCGGACTCGCGCTTGGAGGAGTTGCGATCGCCTTGGGGGTACTGGCGATGTATGGGGTAGTGGTAATCGTTTTAAGCTCACTCGGGTGGATTGATTCCAGAAGGAATTTATGGCATCAACTACATTATATATCCTACGCGGTTGCACTATTTGTCTTTCTGCATGCGCTCTATTCGGGGAGTGATCTAAAATACGGCCTTTCCCGCCAGTTATGGGTAGCAATTGGGCTAGTAATAGTAGTCGGGATAATAAGCCGACTTTGGCGTTCGGGGACTAAAAAAATAGCCTAAACGCACATTGGGGTAATGCCACTTCGGATATACAAATTTATGTTATGCTTGGATCAACATGAGGGACTCAACTGATAAATCGGCGCATATCCATCATTACCAGCGTCATGCAACATACTCTTATCCGGTTCGGCTGTCCCAACGTATTCACGCTACAGTTACGCTTCCCGTAATCCTGCTTATATTTACCATTTTGGCGGTGCGGTTTTTCCCGGTATCGCAAAGTAATACTTCAACCCTTGACTGGCACCTAGTAATCTTTTCATTATTATCGACGCTTTATCGGTTGCTGATTGCCTACGGCTTCGCCCTGGTTATATCAGTCCCGATTGCGCTTCTAATCAATGTAAATTCCGTGACAGAGCGGTTACTGCTACCATTCTTCGACATCGTTCAATCAATTCCAGTTTTGGCCTTTTTCCCTGTCATTATCGCGTTATTTCTGCACTATGGTTTCGTCAACGCGGCGGCCGTATTTATCATTTTCTTAAGCATGCTTTGGAATCTGGTGTTTAGTTTAGTCGGTGGTTTGCGAATTATTCCAAGCGATATTCGATCAGCGGCTCAAGTATTTAACATCAGGCAAATGGCCTATTTGAGAAAAATAATTCTGCCGGCAATATTTCCATATATAGTCACCGGCTCACTGCTCGCCTGGGCGCAAGGTTGGAATATAATAATTGTGGCTGAAGTTCTCCACACCTATATTCCTGGTGGAGGAAGTAGCCTTGATGTCTATGGGATTGGAAGCCTACTAGTGCATGCTTCAGCCAATGGACAATCACAAATATTTCTCGCTTCAATTTCGGCGATGGTGATAATGATTGGTCTGATTAACTTCTTTGTTTGGCAAAAATTATTACACCTGGCTGAGAGGTTTCGGTTTGAATAGTATTATAAGTCTAGCTAAAGTTTCAAAACGTTACTCAGAAAGCGTAGAAAATGCCCTGAGCCAGATATCTCTCGATGTGGCCAGTGGGGAGTTCTTGGTCTTGGTCGGGCCTTCAGGCTGCGGAAAATCTAGCTTAATTAAAATAATCGCCGGCCTTGAACATGCGAGCTCAGGAGAGATTTCGGTCCCCCCCAAAGTCTCGATGGTCTTTCAGGCCGGTGCGTTATTCCCATGGTTAAGTGTGGCTGACAATCTAGGTATCGTGCTGGCGGCCCAAAAACTTCCGCATAACCAAATTATCCAAAAAATTAATCAATATCTCGAGCTCGTCAATTTGCGAGAATTTAGCGATAAATATCCGCGAGAACTCTCCGGTGGCCAGAGGCAACGTGTGGGGATAGCGAGAGCACTTGCCATTGAACCGGAAGTTCTAATTCTAGATGAACCATTTTCAGCCCTCGATATTAAAACTACCGAAGATCTGCATAATGACCTACTCAGGATCTGGGAGCTGACCCACCAAACCATTGTGATGGTATCACATTCGATAGAAGAAGCCGTAACGCTGGCTGATCGAATCGTGCTTATGGATAGTGGGAAGATAATCCAAACCTTTGATCTCTCGCAGTTAAAGCGACCGAGACGTGAGCAGGCTACTCAATTTATCTCTGATGTCCAAACAGTCAGGCGGAAACTGCTCGAAGTTGCCAAAGTCTAAAGCCAGGCTTTGCTTATGCTATAATCATTGCCATAAACAGCTCTCTAGATGGCACACAATTTAAAAGTAAAAACATACTCGAATCGGGAACAACCAACTCAGCCGGCCAAGAATCCGGATTTTGAAGGTCAACACGAGGGCGAAGAAGTAACGTTGGTGTTTCGACAACATCCGGTGATCATGCGAAAAGCCTTACTCAAGGGTTTGATTGTACTATTAATCGCATTGGTACCTTTATATTTATGGACCTCGACGGCACTCGTATCGAGTAACGATTTCTATAACTGGTCTGTTCGGCTACTAGAAGTTGTATCGGTGTGCGTGTTGTTATTTTGGTTACTTGCCTGGATAAAGTGGCATTATAGTGTGTATATTTTAACCACCGAAAGACTGTTTCAGATTCATCAACTGGGACTGTTTAAGCGTGAGATAGATTCTCTATTCCATGCCCGAATTCATGCGGTAAATTATACGATAGATGGCATACAGGGAGCACTGCTTGGTTTTGGCACCATAAGCATTCAAACCGAAGTCGGCAACTACTTTCTAATTAACGTCCCCCACCCGGCCAAACTTCACGAAAAGATTCTGGAGGCTGTCCGCGACCACGTCGGCGAAGACGACTAAGTTATATTTTTTGCTAAAATTAGTTTGCCCCGGTACCGCTGACGATTGGATAGACTAGAAATCCCGGACAAGCTTGGTCGTTATCAGCTACATCTATAGACGCGGTTTGATTAGGAGGATAGACCCGTAAATTCGTGGCTGCCGCCGAACATTTTCCGACCGGCAGAACTCCCGGATCAGGAAAACTTAAGATTGCAGAGGCTTCCCCGTTTGGAGCCAACGTGACTGCGGCACCACTGCTGCCACTTCTGGTAGCAGGTGAACCGAGCTGATTACCGCTCGCGTCAACCAGCGAAACACCAGGGTATCCGACCAGCGTACAGCTGAGCTTTCCGACATTGGTCAGTATCAAGTTTTTGTAGGTCGTTCCGGCGGCACTACTAGTGGCTGCGAGACTCGCACTGAGACTCGTAGTTACACAACCTGATATCCCGCTACTAGGTGGGGAAGTGGCCGGAGTAGGGCTAGGAGATGTTGTTAAGCTCGAGTTTGAGCTGACCGTTGTCGAAGCGGATCGATTGTGCAGTACCAGAAATACTCCAAAAGCGATGGCCGCGAGTACTATGAGCACTAAGACGATTTGGAAGATAACGATATTTCGATTCGAATTTACCGGTTTCATATAAATATTAGTTCCTATATGTGAGACTAATGCTTATGCTACGCTTTCGTCAAGGATTTAGGCAAACGTTACAAATTTTTCACCAGGCATCACTTGATAAGGTAGCTCAATTTACGGCTTTTTAAGTTGATCGAGTATTTGGGTGATACCTTTTAGTTCTGCCATCTGTTCATCTTGCAAGGTTGCGAGATACGTCAGGGTCTCATGATCAACTTCTGCTTTCGCATCATTTTGAGCCTGAGTTTTATTTTGTGAACGTTGCAAGGCCGGTAGAGCCCACCATTGGATCCAACTACCCGAGATCACTCCTAAAGTTATTTTGACAGAATCCGGAGCATTTAAAGTCAGGAGCGGCACGATTAAGGCGATATCGAATAATATTACCGAGGCGAGTACATGATTGGTAATCCACTCAAGGACCACGTCGTTGATAAAAAGGGCTTTATTCTCCTTTTTTCGCTTGTTTTTATTTTGTTCTAAGATTTCTTTAGGATGTCGAACATGTTCATGAGTCTTCATAAGCCGACTATACCATAAATTCTTGACTCAATTTCATCTCTATTTTCTGGGAGTAGTCTAAAACACTGCCACTCAATAATTTGCAGCGAGAATTGATAAATCTGTAATATTTACCACCCCGTCCCCGTTAAAATCACCTTCCGACCAGGTTGCGTTAGTCTTGCCCCAATTAGACGCCAGGATTGAAAGATCAAGAATATTCACTACACCATCCCCGTTGGCGTCACCCGGAATTTGGATATTTTTCGATCCTGATATCTCAAGCAGAGTTACATTTGAGCTGGAACTAAAATTGTAACTCGTAGCATTGTTGCTTGCTTGAGACGCTAGATTATTAAGATCTGGATGATACTGGGCGACACTCGCACTTTGGGCAAGATTTAGCGTGAGATTTATTGGACTCGTAGTAATAGCTTGTCTGGTTGTACCATTCCATATATTATCGGCTTCCCAGACCGCCAGCCAGAAAGTCCCATCGCGTTTTTGCAAAAGTACACTCGTAGTGGCCGCATCGGTACCAGTTAAACTATAGGTTAAAGCAGCGGGAGTAAATGAAGCCCCGGGGTCACTAAGCAAGCTAATCAGGTTTTCCAATGTCGTATAAGCTGGGGTCAGGCTCCAATCATCCCTGACTAAACCATACTCCTGCTCTTGAATGGATAACCCGGAATCTGGGAGTTCGTCTAAAAACTCATAGCCGTATGTTCTTTTTATGCCCAAGCGAAAATTATTAAGAAGCATGCGCGTGTAGTAAGTGGCAAATGTGGGATCACTCACAGGCCAATCCGCCATTGAACGCGAGGTAGTAGAATTAAGATCGGCATGATAACCAGTTTCGGTAGCATATAGCGGCTTGTTAGCTGAAATGGTGTTTTGTAAATTCATATTCGCCACAATATTCGATTCAGGATTTCTTCCCCCCGGATAGGGATGGAAATTACCATAATCTAAATAGGAAGACATATCTCCAACTTGAGCGTATGATGCTGACCCTCCTGTCAGGGTAAAACCGAGAACCGGCACGGAAGAATCATTTGGATCGGCTTTGACTGCTGCATAAAGTGCTTGCTGCTGGGTCTGGGCGATGCTGACCCAATTAGTCCAGCCATTGTTATCGACTTCATTCAAGCCTTCAAAAGCATCAGGGATCGGATAATTTTGACTGATCGAGCTGACTATGGCTTGGGCTGTGGTTGAACTTGGAATGGGATTAACGATGATGTCTACACCAATTCCATCAGTTTTTAACGAAGCATAAAGCGTCTTTTCTTGGGTAACTCTGGTCGATATCCATGCATCTCTAACGTGTCTTACCCCGAGTTGTTGCAACAGGGGAACCCACTGCGACTGTGAGCCGTACTGATCTCCTCCGCCGGTTGCGGCTGAATGAATGTTCAGTCCAATAGAATCAACGAACGAATCAGAGCTCTTAGCCGTTATGGCGGTTAAATTTGCGGCTTTTGAGTGCCCAATAATCCGATAGCCGATAAGAACTGTTGCAGCAATTATAAAAATACCGGGAATCCAGACAAATTTATTGGTAGACTGCATAAGCATAACTAAAGTGTAATAGGCTTTTTTTACTAACCATTACCAATTTAACAGAGTTTAGGCTTTTTTACGCTAATTTCAGCCCATATAACCTTTTTAGCGTATCAACTTCGGTGCTGTAGGTTGAGTTGGTCGAATGAGTGGAATTTCAATACTAAAAGTTGAACCTTTTTCGACTTCACTTTTCACTGTAATCTTCCCATCATGTTCTTTGATGATTAAGTCGGTTAAAAACAAACTGAGTCCAGCACCTTCATAGTCATAATGCATAAAATTCGTCGCGCGGTGAAATTTATTGAATAAGCTTGGCAGTTCCTTTTTCGCAATACCACTGCCAGTATCACTTATTGAAATAACAAGTTTATCATCTCTTACGCTTTGCTCAATAGTAATTTTGCCAACTTTTGTAAACTTAAAGGCATTTTCGATAACGTTTCTGAGAGCAGTTTGGATTCTAGGTAAATTTCCATTTACTGTGGCGTCGGGACTAGTTTCTTTGACGATCAATGACAGATTACTGGCATTTGCCTGTTTTTTGGCATCAACAATGAGTGGTAAGAGTATATCGCTTGCGCGAAGTTGTTGCATCGTTGGTTTTGCGCCGGATTCTATGGCACTAATCGTGAGCAAGTCTTCGACCAATTTATTTAATCTCTTACCCGCCATACGTAATGATTCAAGTAGCTCAACTTGGTCATGACCTAACTTCGTAAGCCCAAGAAGTTCAGCTTCACCATTGATAATAGTTAGCGGTGTCCGGAGATTATGCGAAGCCAGTGCAATAAATTCCGTTTTCATTTGGTCATCGGCGCGCAGTGCCTCATGTGCATCACGTAAATTTTTGGTTGCACGATCTATTCTTTCTTGTAGCGTTGCATTAAAATTGCCAATTTCTTCATACGCCTGCGCCCCAACAATGGCGACTGCCAGTTGGCTGGCAATGATTTGCAAGACTGAAATATCTTGGGCCGAGAAAATATCACCAGTCTGTTTTACACCAAGGAGCAAATAACCAACAAATTCCCCACGGGTTTTTAACGGCAATAGCAGTTGTATCCCATATTCTTCAAGACTCGCGCGCAACGGATCATCAAGTGCAAGTTCATCAGTCAGCAGAAAAGAGTGTTTAAGCTTAATTTTCTTGAGCTCAATGGCCGCAATTAATTTTTTTGGATGATCACCAACAACTTCGCTAATACCATTCGAATCCGAATTTAAGATCGACACTTGTCCAAAAGTAACTCCAATCTCTCGGCAAAGCGAAGACAGAGTATTAGAAAGAAGAGGTTTTAGATGAAGTTCTTCTGCAATCCGCGTCCCAAGATTTCTCAAAACTTCCGGACTCTCGTACCACCCTGGATCGAAGAAATAGGCCGACCAATGTTCAATTGCCTGAAATAAGGGCTGTAAGATAATGAGTAAGATAAAGGCCGCCCCCGCAATCCCAAACACCAGAGTAGAAAGCGAATGAGGATAAATTCTTCCTAATTCCCAACTTGTACCGAGTAGTAATACAGCAATTATTCCGAAACCTAGTAAATAGGTAATGAGCTTGGTAATGATTAAATGAATATCTGCATATCGATGTCTAATTAACCCGTACCCAATAAAAGCAACAGCCAGCAGTGCCGCCGGACAATCTATTAAAGGCCCCCCAAGATTAGGATTAACCAATACTAGTACGAAATTGAGAATAATACCGGTCAAAAAAGTGATAGCGATACCGAACGAAGCGTATCTAATCTGATTTTTCTCAACCAAGTTCGCTACCTGGTAATTTTGATGAAAATTGTCGAGTGCCAACGCAAACAACAAAAGCGCGAGGATACCATAAAGAATATATCCCGGACCGGGAACTATCATGAATTGATGGTTTGTATAATTAACTTGCCGAGCGACCAAGTTACTAATCGAGAGCCATCCACCCCCGATAGTAATTAATCCGTACATGACATACTGCTTCAGACTGAGCTTATTCTCGAGAGGAAAATAGTGACTAAATACGCAAAGCGCGATGAGGAGCCACAATCCACCGGCATAACTTAATCGGGTGGCAAACGTTGCAAGCGACAGATTACCAGGAAGTAGCGAGTAATAATTTGCGGTCGTCCAAAAACTAAATATAAATGATGCGATAAAGAAAGCCCGGGCTCCCCGAGAATTTCGATTTCTGAGCCAGGCCATCAAACTAATGGCGACAATACTTATCTCGGTAAATGGAATTATTAAATTGATCGAGAACCAAGACACGTTTTATAACCGTTACTTGTTTGAAACTATATCAGTCATTTTGCGGCAAGCATACTAGCCCCCAGAGCAAGTGCGATTATGGGATATTTTGGACGAGAGTAGGCGCGTAAATTGTCACCGCTTTTGTTTTGCCTTTTTATAAAGTACTTATTATTCTTCGCCTGAGTCCAGGCCCTGTCAATAGTGCTTATGCTCTTAAAGCTTCTCGATTTCGAAATACGTAGCCGATTTTTTACGTATTTATTTTAAGACATCACGCATGGTCATAATGAAAACTGTAACCATCCTTTAATAGGTGTGAAGATAATCACAGTATTACGATCTCGTTACGCTATAATTACGTTACAAAGGACATCAAGTATGCAAGCCATTTCTATCAACAATCTCGACAAAAGTTATGGTAAGAGAAAAGCTCTCAACCATTTAACTTTGGCCGTAGAGATAGGTGAAATTTTCGGTTTCTTGGGTCCAAATGGGGCAGGTAAAACGACTACAATCCGATGTCTTATGAATTTTATTCGGCCAGATTCTGGCGAAGTTAGCATTTTTGGTAAAGATGCCCAACACGATTCGGTTCAAGTTAAGAAAGATATTGGTTTTTTGTCGGCTGATAATCAATTATATGAAAAGTGGAATGCAAATCAACATATAGAATTCCTGGGTTCAATCCGCGGTGGAGAGAATAATGCGAAATCTCTTCTGGCAAGACTTGACCTTGATCCAAACATGCAACTAAGGCACCTTTCCTCTGGAAATAAACAGAAACTCGGATTAATACTCGCGCTCATGAATAATCCGAGACTACTGGTACTTGATGAGCCAACAAAAGGACTTGACCCCTTACTCCAAAGCGAGATTTATACCATCTTGCGCGAATACGTTGAGAGGGGAGGGACAGTTTTTCTATCCTCACATAACTTAGCCGAAGTGGAACATCTCTGCACAAATGTTGGAGTACTGCGCGAAGGCGAGCTGGTGGCGAGCAAAAGTTTAGCCGAAATAAGCGCACTTAATATTCATATCGTCTCAATCACCTATCGTCCGCAATCCAAGCCAATCCATCATAATATTGCCGGAGCAGAAATAATCAGCTCATCGAAAGATCATTTAGTCTTGAAATTTAAAGGTGATATCAATCCACTTATGCATATGCTGGCAGGACTCGAACTAACTGACATTGAAATTAGCCATGCTCCACTTGAAGAGATTTTTATGGAATATTATCGAGGTGAGCCAAGATGAAACTTTACTTTAAAGAATTTAACGGCCGAAAAGTATTCTTAATAGTTTGTTGTGCGATTATTCTTGCTGCAATTTGGTTATATAGTGCCATGTATCCCTCGATTCAAGCCCAGTCTGCTTCGCTCACAAAAGCGCTTGAGTCGTTTGGACCAGCCATGAAGGCTTTCGGCGTCTCAAATTTTAGCTTGGATACTTTGCAAAAGTTTCTCGCAATTGAACTCTTTAGTATCACCTGGCCGGTACTGACTATTATCTTAAGTATTTCGATAGCCGGACAAACTTTAGCGGGCGAGACGGAGAAAGCCACAATCGGAACAATTTTAGCACTGCCGATTTCTAGGACTAAAATAGTCCTCGCCAAATATTTTTCCGGATTATCCGCAATTACAATTTTTGTAGCAATCTCGACTTTTAGTGCAATTCCTATCGCCACTCTCTATAGGTTCACCTTTCAATCGATCAATTTCGTCAATCTAGCAGTACTTTGTCTGCTCTTTAGCTGGGCAATATATAGTGTAGCAATGATGTTCTCGGCGATTTTGAACGAGAAGGGTCAAGTTTTTATGGTGATGGGTGGAAGTTTACTTTTGATGTACATTGCTAACCTACTTGGAGAGATGAGTAATAAAGTTTCATGGCTGCGATACGTTTCCATATTCCACTGGTTCAATGCTTCAGACGTTTTAGTTTCCAATCATGTTAATTTGATGGCTTATCTGATTTACGGAGTAATAATTCTGTTATCGGGAAGTTTTGGCTTAATCTGGTTTAACCGAAAAGACGTAATTGTCTAAAAATATAATTACACCATAAAATGATTTTTCGTCAAAAAGAGTAGGGGAGTGCTAAATTTTATTTTAGTCTCCCCTTCCCTTGTTAACATACTTGGTAAATTCTTCGTAAAACTGGTATATAAAATTCGAATTTAGAAAAATTCGAATTTGTTAGACCCGAGTTACCAAACCTCCCTCGAGGTGGGATTAGAACTCCCCTACTTTTAATTTTATTTTAAGATTTCCTCTAAGTGATTTCTGGCTTCCGTTAAGATTTCGGAAGCTTTTTCGCGTTTTTCGTCAGATCCGTCATGCAGAATTTGGCGCGACAAAGAGACAAGCTGCATTAAGGATATTTTAAGCTTAATGACCTTACTCGACTTTTTATCGATTGACTCCCATGGAGCTTCAGTGCGCTTATTTTCTGCTTCAGTGCGCCCTAGTTCTGTGATTGTGTAAATTTTTTTACCACCATCTTCCTTGCCTGATACAAATTCTTGTTCTTCAAGGAGCTGAAGTGTTGGGTATACTGACCCTGGACTCGGTCGCCACATTCCATGACTTTTTTTCTCAAGTTCCTGAATAATCTCGTACCCGTGCATTGGTTTATCTGCTAGAACTCGTAAAATTATTGGACCGATATCTCCACGTTTAGCTTGCATGCCGTGCCAGCCTCGAAACATACCATGTCCATGCCAATTCTGAGCCCAATCTTCATATTGATCTTTCATAATTATCCCCTTTCGCGATATATCGTGATATATCATCAATTATTATATACAGCGATATATTGTACTGTCAAATTCGAAACTTTTATGCAGCCTAAGCTTTCAAAACTATGTTAAAAAATTAGGGTGCATCTCGGCCCCGGGACACTACCCGGAGCTGAATACTGTTTACTCGAAGGCTCAGTTCGTTGTGAGCTCTTGACTGGCGGCAACGCGCGCTCTTTCGAGGCTAGGCAAGAACCCTGCGTTTTTTGGGAGTGCAAGTTTTCGTTGTCTGATTAAACAAGTCGTTGTTAAAGATCAAAGCCTAGAGCTTATGTAGAGATTTAAACCTGGAAAATAATTATGTCTAGTAAATCTCTCAATACGTACTCAAATTTTTAATGCGAGCGAAATTATTTACTGTATTGGTTGACAAGGAATTTTCTTGTGTATACTATTTAACCGTATGGTTGAATACTTATTTAATCTAGACGCCGTTTTTGGGTCGCTGTCAGATTCTACACGACGTGATATATTGCAACGGGTTGCCCAGAAGCAATTATCTGTCGGTCAAATCGCTGAGCCTTATGCTATGTCGCTTGCTGCTATTTCGAAACACTTAAAAGTGCTGGAGCGGGCGCGATTAATTATCAAGCGTCGAAGCGGCAATGAGTATTTTGTGGAACTGGCGCCTCAGGCACTAGCTAGTATCGACACATATTTAAGTCAATACCGAAAGTACTGGGAAGAACGTTTTGAGGCACTTGATTTAGTTTTAGAACAGGAAAATATCAAGTTAAATAAGGAAGGGAACGATAATGGAAAAAAACACTAAGGAGTTAACGATCTCGCGAATATTTGATGCTCCGCGAGAACTGGTTTTTAAGGCTTGGACCGACCCTGAATTACTGGCTAAATGGTGGGGGCCTCGCGGAGTTACCAATCCAGAATGTGAAGTTGATGCCCAGGTCGGCGGTGCGATACACATAACCATGCTTGCAGGTGAGGAGCTAGGGCCACTCGCTGGCCAACGTTGGCCCATGAAAGGCACCTTTATTGAGCTGACACCTCCTGATAGAATCGTTTTTTCTAATCAGGCTGTTGATGAAAACGACAATGTTCTAATTGACGGTATAACGACTGTCATATTTGAGGAGAAAGACAGTAAAACTATAATGACTCTGCATGTTATTGCCAGGGGGATTTCTGCTGAATCCCCTCAAATGCTCGCTGGGATGAACCAGGGTTGGAGCGAAAGTATCGATAAATTAACAGAATTATTAGAGAAAAGCTAAAATGCCTACGGTTACTAAAAAGACTACACTATTACCATATCGATAACCAAAACTTGGATGTCCCAGTTAGGAGAAGAATAATGTCGTTTCAAGCCTACATTGATACGATAAAAGCAAAGACCGGAAAAACACCTGAGTATTTCTTAGAGCAAGCAAGACAAAAAGGATTTCTAGAAGACAAGGCTAAGACTTCCGACATAATTAACTGGCTCAAGAAAGATTACGATTTAGGACGTGGACACGCCATGGCGTTGGTTGTGAGCTTTAACAGTGCGACCAAACCAAAACAAAGTATTGAAGAAGGCACTGCACAGCACTTTGGCGGAACAAAGACGAAGTGCCGCCAGCCGTTAGATGAATTAGTCAAACAAGTACATGGCTTTGGCCCGGAAGTCTCTGTCTGGCCGGGCAGATCATACTTGAGCTTGCAGCGTGAGGGTAAAAAGTTCGCCATAATTCAAATTACAGCAAATAGGTTCGATATTGGCATCAAGCGCAAAGGCGTGAGCGAGGATAATCGATTTGAGGCTGCTGGAGTCTGGAACAGTATGGTCACGCACCGTGTTCGCATCACAGAACCAGCGCAAATTGATGCTGAGGTTCTCGATTGGCTCAAGCAAGCATATCTCGCGGCCTAACATTACTAGATATTTCGCAGCTTAGTTCTATAAATACTTGATTTGGCTGAGGTAGAATAAACAGTATGAAATACTATGTAGTTTTGCTGCGCGGAATCAATGTCGGTGGTAAGAATATCATTCCGATGGCAGCTTTAAAGAGCTTTCTCGAAGATTTAGGGTTTAAAAATGTTTCGACTTATATCGCCAGCGGAAATGTGATTTTGGCATCCCAAAAAACTCCAAATCAAATTAAGGACCTGATTGAAGCTACACTCACTGCCAAATTTAACCTGAGTAGCGATTTAATTAAAGTTTTAGTGCTAAACCGTCAGCAACTAATAGAAGTAGTCGATAACAAACCCGAAGGATTTGGCAACAAGCCAGAAAAATATCACAGTGATGTAATTTTTCTGCTTAATATTAACCAGGAACAGGCTCTAGCAGTTTTTAACCCACGAGCAGGCGTGGACAAAGTATGGTTAGGAAATGGCGTGATTTACTCACAACGACTGAGTGCCAAGCGGACTCAAAGCCGGCTTAGTCAAATCATGTCATCAGTTTTATACAAATCAATGTCCATCCGGACCTGGAACACGACAATCAAATTAGTTGAGATGTTACAAGAAAGAGAACACTAACAATTAAGTGAGTTATAGTCTGAGCAAATGAAGACCCGCTGGAGCAATCCGCTGGTCTCGGATTGGCATGTGTGCGACATCCGACTGCACGTGCTCAATTTTGCCGTCACGCATGTACACAATGGATCGGCATTGTCGCGCTACTTCGGGGTTATGGGTCACAATAATAAAGGTTTGTCCTTGCTGATTAAGTTCGTGAATCAGGTGCATAACCTCATCTGTCATTTTCGAATCAAGTTCGCCGGTCAGTTCATCCGCCAATATAATCGAAGGGTGGTTAACGATCGAACGAGCAATGGCAACCCGCTGCTGCTGACCACCAGATAATTCATTTGGCTTGTGATCGAAGCGGTCCGCCAAACCAACTTGTGCAAGAGCTTTCTTTGCCATTTGTCGTTGACGTTTTTTTGATAATCCAGCGTAACGAAGCGGCAACATTACATTCTCTAATGCGGTGAGTGTCGTTATTAAATTAAAGGACTGAAATACGAACCCTAGTTGAGAAGACCTCACCTTTGGTAAATCTCGGCGTTTAATTCTGGTAATGTTTAATCCGCCAATGAATAGACTGCCTGAAGTTGGCTCATCAAGTAAACCCAACATATTAAGCAGAGTCGACTTCCCGCTCCCAGAAGGCCCCATGATGGCGATTAATTCACCTTTGGTAATTGCTAAATCGACACCGTTTAAGGCGTGAACTACTACACCTCGATCTTTAGGACGAGATTTTAAGTGTTTGCCGGTAATCGCTTCATAACTGTCTTCATAACGTTCCTCGGCAAATAATTGCTGTGCTCGACGTAATAATTCATCATCATGTTCCGAGCCACCACTTTCCAGCCGCTTATGTAGTTTATGGATGGCTTTTTGCGCTTTGGTGGCATTTTTGTGATTGCCAATCACGTACGTTTTGGTCAAATTGTTTACCCTTAAGATTACATCTTCCATGACTATGCCTCCCTAAGAGCTTTTACGATATTGACCCGTACGGCATAATAGGAGGGATAAATTCCAGCAATCACGCCCAGCACGGCCGAAAAAATGATCGCAAAAATTGAGATTCTCGCAGTTAATAGAAAAATAATGTTCCCGGATTGACCCATAAAGTGATTAAGTGTTAGTACTACAGCCGCTCCAATTGCCCAGCCAATTAAACCACCGAATAAACCTATCAAGCCCGCCTCCATCAGGTATTCACTCATGATATTGCGAGTTTTGGCTCCCACGGCTTTTTTGATACCAATTTCCCTAATACGTTCCGAAATCGACATAGTCATGGTATTTATTACACTGAGGCCACCAACTAGTAACGAGATTAAGGCGATGCCAAACAAAATTGCATTAAAAATTCCCGTTGCAGCAGCAACTTGGTCCTGAAACGCTTTAGGCCCACTGGCGTTCACGTCTTTGACCTGAGCATTTATTTTTTTGGCGAGCTCATTCGGATCTACTCCAGAATTTGGATAGACGGTAAAACCATTCACAATAGTGCTCGCTTGAGTTTGCTGCTTAATAATTGGAGGCAATGATGCATACATCAATTTCTGCGCATCGGGTAATGTCATCCAGACTTCGTTATCTGGAGCCGTTAAAGTTTTACCGATGATTCCGACTACTTTATAAGCATAGCCCTTGATCGTTACAGTACCCCCCACCTTGGCTTTTAATTTGTTTACTAGATCAGCCCCAACTACTACTGCTTGGCTATCACCTGGGCGTAAGGCTCGCCCCTGACTATAGGTTATTTTGAAGGTTTCGTATTGGGAGCCAGCAAAATCTGTTCCGACAATTGTATCGGGAGGCCCGAAGCTTATGCTCGTGCCGGAATCGTTAAGTAAAGTGAGTACCGTTGCTGAAACGGCTTTGACACCTTCGACTTTTTGGATTTCTGCCAGTTTAGAAATATTCATAGGTGTCGGCATGCTGGTGAGCGAAGACCCGGCGGCTTGAATAGTAACTTTATCTGAATAATACTTTGTACCCCCATTTACCAATAAGCTGATTTTCTCAGCCATTGAGCCCATAACAACAAATGCAAAAATCCCAATGGTAATTCCAAAAATGGTCAAAAGTGTTCGCGTACGACGACGAAACAAGTTTTTGATAATCTCGTTCATTGCAGATACTCTTTCTGCTTTTAACCCTAATTCAGGAATAGAAATCCGACAGTGACGCGAATCACTTAACTTAGAAAGACTCTTCGAATGTGGGGGATCATAAAAGAAATACTATGAAATTGAAGAATCCCTGATGAAGCGAGCTATCCTACAATTTTCTAACTGATGCTTATCGGACGATTATCGGCCTGGTAAATCGAATTGAGTTTCGCACTATATCTCGCTAAACTACTTTTTAACCTGAAAGATCATCGCATCGCACTCGATTTCGGCTGCCGTAATTCCGCATAACAAACTTTCCGGGTCAACTTGTGTTAAACCATTCCAAGGGTCAGCCAAGAGGTAATCTTCGGCTTCATTTCGGCCATAAATGACCAGGCTATGTGTACCGACGTGGCCATGAACATCATCTAACTGTTCTTGCCGGAGAGCTGGATAAGACATTCGCCCGGTATTATAGAGTGGTTTGGTGCAGACATTAGCGTAAACTGGACCCTTCTCAAGAAGTTTATTGATGAGCTCAGTGGTCACATGTGGTCGAATATTCATTTGGCCACCTGCCTCAAAAAACTCAATATACCTTTGAATATAAACTTTGGTCCATTTTCCGAGTGACGGTATTTCACGAACATTCTCGATAGCTTTAAGTCGAAAGATAATTTCTGAAGGTGAAAGTTTTTGCCATGATAGATCGATAATTAAAAAATCGAACATCCATAATTCAACTTCAAAACCCCGCTCTATGCACCAAGTGGCCAATTGAGCCGTAACGCTTCCCCAAGCTTCTTCGCCATCCACTATATTTTTTGGTGCATTTTTAAGTAGTTGATCTGGTGTAACTTCAAGACCATAACTTGATACCAACATTGAGAGTGCAGCATACCCACAACTGTCATTCGTGGGTTGATAATAATGTTTTATTGTGTGCTCGATAGCTTTCATTGGTGCAATCATATCAAAAAAGCCTCTCAGGGGAGTTATTTCTTAAATACTACGTTTTTGGTCTTTATAATTTGACTGTACTAAGCCATGATTAGTGTGAAAGCCGTGTAGTGTGCGACATTAAAACTATTTTTTTAATCGCTAAACGATCAGCTCATTAAGTATTGAGCTGCAAAAAGTACTTTGTTTGATATTCCGGTTGTTAACGCCGGTATAGAATTGGGCTAATTAACGTCGCTTAGCAGCAATTCCGGAGTGAAGAAATCCGACTCCGGAAAGTACGAGTAGTATGAGCCCGGAAACTAGTGCTCCGATGCCAGCATAGTAGGCAGCAAGTGCCATTGTATCGAAAGCGTATGCATTAAGTAGAAGTCCACGCAAGGTCTCGCCCTGGAAGACTGTTTGGACTTGTTTTGCTAGTGCTTGGTTCGTAGGATTAGCGAGTGCTACGGAGCTTAGCTGTGCATATGTCTTGCCACCACCTATTTCGACAAGATGCACAGCAATAAAGTGGTTGGCCCACGTTTCAGCTTGAGCACCAGTTTCGAGTTGTTCGCCAGCATATTGCTGCATCACTGTCCGATCGGATGCCGGTAAAGATGTTACAGCAGACGAGCCGTAGGCCGGAAAATAGATTTGCTGAGCCGATAACTGGGTTACAACCTGGTTATGAATGAAGTTATGCGCCCAAAATAGTACTCCAGAAGCTGCAAGCAATACGATGGCGACAACTAGCCCAGCCGATGAAATAAGGCGATCTAGAGTTGCGCGATTCATATTAGTGTTCCTATTATTGGGCTTTATTATAGCACTACCATTTTAAGCTAGGCAAACAACAATAAATTGGGGCGAGTGATGGGGGTCGAACCCACGACATCCAGTACCACAAACTGGCGCTCTAACCAACTGAGCTACACCCGCCATAATTTCTCGAATCTTGGAATAATGGTGGAGGCAATTCCAATAAATTGGAACGGCCCCCGATCTGGTTTTCATGTTGATTATGAAAATCAGATCGGGAACAATTGGCGCCCCGGGAGGGATTCGAACCCCCGACCATTGGCTTAGAAGTCCACTGCTCTATCCAGCTGAGCTACCGGGGCCCGATATTTTGGAGCGGGTGGCGGGAATCGAACCCGCATCTCCAGCTTGGAAGGCTAGCATAATAACCGCTATACGACACCCGCAGAATTACAATCCAAAAAGTTCACCATTGAATGTGATACCTTATAAGTTTACAAACACAGCGCCTGAATGCAAACTTTCATATATTCGTTTCAATTAACTTATTCCGAAAGACCTACAGAAACTATTATTTAATTATTTTTTGGTCGGGGTGAAAGGACTTGAACCTTCGGCCTCCTGCTCCCAAAGCAGGCGCGCTACCAACTGCGCCACACCCCGAAATCAATAATCATTTATCGTACTTAAGATGTTTAATTCGTATTTAAACTACCAATTAAACCTGATAATTATACAAGTTTGACCCAAATTGGTCAAATAAGTTTAGCGGCCCGCCAGGATCTTGGTCGTGGGTACAAGATCCGGCAGGCCGCCACTCCCTTTATCGGACAGAGTAGGGTAAACCATCCCCTGCCCAGGCATGCCCTCTTCGGCTCATAAAAGGGAATAAATGAGTCGAGGTTATGTAAAAAGGTGTGGGCTAGGCGCCTCCTTTCGGATTTGTAGATTATGACAATCAGGCGTCTTGAGACTTTGCCTACTAGTCAGTGATCTTTGGGGGTCGAGAATCCCACACTGCGAGATTCTCATTGATCTCCGGGAAGCCGTTACGTCGATCGACGTCCATGAAGAAGTGATCCGACGGGAGAGCTCTCCGAATTTTGCGCGACGATCGAATTCCTCGCCCAGCTGAAGGTACACTGGCGGCAGTTATTGTGGCGGACTGGCTCAAGGTGGCATCTCCTTAACTCGTAATAGTCCGGTAAAGACACGTTTCTTTTGCTTACTACGTCACTGCACGTTATCGGAAATTATACACTCTTTAACAGATTTGCAACATAAAAACCGCCAAACAATGACGGTTTAAAATGATAATGAGTTCGGGCTTTATCGAACGATTTCTTTGAGGCGCTTGCCGGCTCGGAAACGAGGCATTGGCATTGCTGGAATCTGAATTTCTGCACCAGTTTGCGGGTTTACTCCGCGTCTCGCGGCCCGCTTACCAAGATCAAATGTCCCAAAACCTGTGACAGATACTTTACTACCTTCTTTAATAGTCCGCCCGACAATACCAACAAAAGTTGATAAAACAGTTTCTACTTGTCTCTTCGATAACTGAGTTTCGTTCGCTAATGTTTCGATAAGTTCTTGCTTGGTCATACCCTACTTCTCCTTTGTATCAACTTATTCGCATTCTTTTAGCTTTTTGTAGCTAACAGTCATTCTAACTCAAGGCCTGGGAGCTCTGCAACGATAAGCATAATCACTCTTAATTTCAGAATGAATCCTTCCTGTTAGCTAAGTCTGCCGGAAAGTTCGAGCGCTTTAATTGCCGCAAGTGCGGATACCCAGGCATCGGTTCTTGGTTCGTGACGATCCCCCATTTGCTTGTCCAATCGTTCTGCCACAAATTCCGTTCGAATTGCCAGAGGTTTTACCCCAATTTGAATGAGTAGAGACGATACATCAAGCAGTGGAAAAGGATGATCCCAATACCGATCTTCCAAATCGTCTTGCTGGCAAGTTATCAGAAACCTTGCTTCAACTGGATACCCATTATCGACCAAGACGTAATCAGCTCTCTCTTTGGCAATCCGGAACCATGACCAAAAACCGTTGCGCATATCTTTTGCACTCTTATAATCTTCAGGCACATTTTTCATCGGCGGCAGGACATTTTTCTTCACCCAAGGATCAAGCTTGCCGGTTATGGGACTGCGGCCTAAAAAATCGTCAAGTTTAGTATTATCAGCTCGAAGCAGCACAGCGCCAACTGCAAAGGCGTCTCCTTGTAAACCATTACTTTCGACATCAATTGAGAGAAAGATAGTATCGCGAGTAATCTCTGGCGCTGGCTGATTAAGGTTTCGTTTCATGGCAAAGATATCTTTCGTTTGAGCTTATTTTGCGAACTCGATGGCTCTAGTTTCGCGGATGACATTGACTTTTATAGTGCCCGGATATTTTAAGGTCGCTTCGATTTTAGTGGCCATGTCACGAGCGAGTTTTATGGCAGATAAGTCATCGACTTGCTCAGGCTCAACTATTATCCGGATCTCTCGTCCGGCTGAAATAGCATAGGCTTTGGTGATTCCCGGGAATGTCATAGCAATATTTTCAAGCTCGGTCATACGTTTGGCGTAGTTCTCGAGTGTGTCGCCCCTAGCACCCGGTCGACCAGCTGACAAAGCGTCAACGACTCTGACAACCAAAGCTTCGACCGTGGTTGCTTCCATATCATCATGATGAGCTTCAGCCGCATGGGCAATTGCTTCATCCATCCCGTATTTTCTGATAAGCATTCCAGAAATATGATGATGATTTCCTTCAATTTCATGGGTCATGGCTTTACCAATATCGTGCAAGAGCGCGGCAGTTTTACAAATTCTCACGTCAGCACCGAGCTCTGCTGCAATCATTCCGGCAAGATTTGCCATTTCTACCGAATGTTTTAATACATTTTGACTAAATGACGTTCGAAACTTTAGTTGACCAATTAATTGCACCAGTTCAGCAGGAATCCCGACTACCCCAACTTCCTTAACCGCTTGCTCGCCCGCCTCTTTCACCATTTTCTCGACTTCTTCTTGGGCTTTTTCGACGACTTCTTCGATTCTTGCCGGATGCACCCGACCGTCCGCAAGCAGTTTCTCAATCGCAACTCGAGCAATTTGACGACGAACCGGATCAAAACTCGATAACACAATGACCCCTGGGGTATCATCAATTAAAACGTCAACTCCAGTTGCTCGCTCAATAGCTTGGATATTGCGCCCTTCTTTCCCGATGATACGACCCTTCATTTCATCACTTGGAATGGCAACTGTCGTAACAGTTCGTTCACTGGTCTGGTCCGAAGCTACTCTTTCCATGGCCGTGGCAACGATCCAGCGCGCCTGCTCATCAGCGGTTTCTTTTGCGTCGTCTTTGAGCTTATCGATTAAACCGACGAGATCGGTTTTAATATCTCGCTCGGTCATTTGCATCAATTTTTCTTTCGCTTCGTCGCGGGAAAGTTTGGCGATTTTCTCTAAATTTTCTTGCTGCTTTGTCCGAATAACTCGAATTTCATTTTTAAAATCTTCGAGTTCCGTCTCGCTTTTGCGCAAATTTTCACTGCGCTTATCCAGCTCTTCGAGTTTACGATCCAGGGTCGTTTCTCGAGAACTCAATCGATTTTCAATTTCGCTGAGTTGCTTACGTCGCTCACTTTCTTCACGTTTAGATTCTTCGCTAGTTTTTAAAGCTTGGGTTTTCGCTTCTAATACGATTTCTTTAGCTTTAGATTCGGATTCCGACAAAATTTTGCTGGCTTTCGCATCGGCCGAATTGGTTTTTCGTTTACTAGCGTACGAACTGGCGCCAAAGCCAGTCCCGCCCCCGAGTACAAGAGCTAGGATTGCCACAACAGGAGTCATAATCCCTACTTTCTTAGAGCCAGTGAGTACGAACGGCCGTACTTCCTGGCTTATTTGTTGGACCTAGCTGTGGTGCTAAAAAAATTGATCGTGCAGTTTGAATCTGAAAGATAAAAAATAAAAAGTTGGATAAACTACTTTATATGATCTGGAATTTCAGTAATACAGTTCGGTCAACAAAAATATTGGTTAAATTACAAAGTAGTTTAATTGTGCCTTAAAGCCGTCCAATCGTCAAGGAACGCGCATAGTGCAAAATTCCAAAAATATCAGCTTGACCGATCGAGCGTAAACCTATACGATCGCAGTACCAACGCCGCGAAGATATTCCAACATATCCGGCCCGACTCAAAAAGCAGGTGATAGCTGTGGCTCAATGGCCACCGGCACTACACAATCTTCCAGTTTCGGAATGTCCAGATACACGGGTAAACGCGAACGGCTCACCGCAGTGTCAAAAATGTTTCGCGATTCTTCTACCCTGTCCGGTTGGACATCATTCGACTGCCAACTGTCGACACTGCGGAAGTCCTCCGACTGGGTATTACTGCCCGTCGCACGGCGCATACTGGCAGCGCTAGAGCCAAAAGATTCCGACAGAATCAATCCAGATTGGGGCTTGGGTTTACTCGAAAAAGAGTAAGTCCAAGCCCCAGAACTTTTTAATTTTCAAAAGCAGTCAGTATTCTATAAAACTACTTTGGTTTGGTTATATTGGCTTCTGCTCCGTAGCTAGGAACCACTATGTCTTTAAAATCTAGATCTCTCAGCTGGCTAATTCCTAGTTCGAACCACTTCTCACTGCCGGTACCAATAATTGGGATATTGAGCGTGTAGGCACTGGTATTGGCAACTGTGATACCAATGCGAAGACCGGTAAACGATCCCGGACCTTCAAATACAATGATGGCATTTAGATCTGACCAGGTTATTTCAGCGCGATTTAACAACGCCTCAATCTTTGTCAGAATGCTATTTGATAATTGCCGGGCGGCCGTCCAAGAATAATCTTCAATAATTTTAATCTCCCCTGCTTCTCCGGTGATTTTTGCAAGTTTCAGCTCGGCCTCGGCAGTTTCGGAGCGGATCCCTAAAATGTAGCGAGACTTAGTGTTTGGCATGTTGCAGCCCTTGTATCACATAATCAAATCTCGTATCTAAAGACTCGACCGAAATCTCTCTGGTGTTGTCGCTGGTAGCGGTAATTTCAATCCGAATTCTTTTGGCTGGCATCGACTTACCGGCATGTCCAGCCCATTCAACTGCAACAATGATAGTCGGATCCCCCACCACTTCCGCCAGCTCGACCGCGACAATGTCTGAAGAATCAAGTCGATAGAAGTCAAAATGATGGAGCTCTAAACCATCTCTAAGCTTATATATCCGCGAAATCGTAAACGTCGGTGAGGTAACTTCGCCTTTAAACCCAAGTCCTCTCGCGATCCCCTTCACTAGAACTGTTTTTCCTCCACCTAAGTCACTCGCGAGCTCAATAGTTTCCCCGCCACGTAAAATTCTTCCAAATTGTTCGCCAAATTGAAGACTTTCGGACAGTGAGTGTGTCGTAAGTTCGTACTTCACATCTTATATATATCACAGCTTGGGGATGTGCCCCACAAAATCGCTTCGCCTGAACTACGAATTTCAAGCTGTATGAAGTTGGTTAACTACTCAGCAAATGATCAAGCAAGGCCATTCGGACAAACAGACCATTAGCGGCTTGTTCGAAATATTTTGCTCGCGGATTCGTATCAACTTCGGGAAGTAGTTCTCCGACCCGCGGCAGGGGATGCATGATGATTGCACTTTTTTGGAGTGAGTTTGCAAGTTTACTGTCGACAATAAAATAATGCTTTAAAGTCTCATATTCGGCGGTGTCGGCAAAGCGTTCTTTTTGAACCCTGGTCACGTACAAGACATCGATGTCACGGCTAAGCCCGTCGAGACTATTTAGTTCGCGAAACTTAAGATTATGACTTGCGAGATAGTTTTTATACTGCTTTGGCAGTTGCAGTTTTGAGGGTGCAACTAGCTCAAAACTGATGTTTTTGTAAAGACCGAGCAAATAAAGTAGTGAATGAATTGTTCGGCCGTTTAAAAGATCCCCGACAAGGGCAATTTTGAGGTTATTTACCTGCGGGAAATACTGCGAAATAGTATAGACATCAAGTAGTGCCTGGGTGGGGTGCTCGCCCAATCCATCGCCGGCGTTTATTAGGGGTACAGTCGCGACTGTGGCAGCCCTTTCGGCTGATCCAGCTTCAGGATGCCGCAAGACAATCACATCACAATAGCTGCTGACTACGCGAATGGTATCTTCCAGCGATTCGCCTTTACTGACCGAGGAGAAGTGACCGGCAGCTTCCGTTGAGATGACATTGCCTCCCAGTCGCATCATCGCGGACTCGAACGAAAATCTTGTTCTGGTACTGGGCTCATAAAATAAGGTGGCGAGGATCTTTCCCTCTGATCGGGAAACAAATTTGCCACTTTTAACTTGGTTAGTTAAAGCAAATAACGATTCCAAAATGGAGTGATCAAAGAACTGTTTGGTAGATATTACGTGGTATTTATCAGCTAGCAACGATGTTCCTTTTTAGCTCTACAGATTTAATTTTAACATAAGCTTGATTATCCTGGTTATGCTAAAATAGTGATGTATGCGCATTTCCGATAGTGAGCTAAAGAAATTATTAACTGACTCGAAAAAAGTCAAACCTGAAGATCTCGACGAAGCATTTAAGGCTCATGAGCAGAGTAAAGAGCCCCTGCTCGCGACGATCATTAAGCGTAAGTTGATTACGGAAAAGGATTTGACTGAGTTATACGCCAAGAGTATTGACGTGCCTTTTGCTGAGCTCTCCGGGATTAAAGTTCCCCACGAAATACTCTCAAAAATTCCGGAGCGTATTGCCAGAAAATATCAGGCGGTCCTTTTTGGTGCCGATGGCGATATTTTACAGCTGGCCATGGCTGATCCTGAAGATTTTCAGGCAGCTGATTTTATAGAGAAGCAGGTTGGTAAAAAAATTAAGATCTTTATCGCCACTCCCGGGGACGTCCTAGGAGTTCTCGATCAGTTTTCAGGTAATCTCGACAGTGAGATCACCAAGGCTATTAAAGATTCCTCGAGCGGAGAAGAAGAAAAATCTCAAGAGGTCAGTGCCAAAGATCTGGCCGAAGATGCGCCAATTGCGAAAACCGTTAACGTCATCATTGAATATGCCATACGCTCACGCGCTTCAGATATTCATATCGAGCCTCGCGAAGGAATAGTGCAGATTCGTTATCGGATAGACGGGGTCTTGCGAGAATCCATGACCCTACCTAAACCAATTTTACCAGCGGTAATATCACGTATTAAAATCTTATCTAATCTAAAAATTGATGAACATAGAGTCCCGCAAGACGGTCGATTTAAGTTTACGCTCGGCAGTAAAGTGATTGCACTGCGGGTTTCAACCCTGCCAGTAATGGACGGCGAAAAAGTTGTAATGCGGCTGCTCGATGAATCAAGTCGGGCTTTAACGCTGGATGAACTCGGATTTGAGGGGCGCTCACTTGATGTTATTATGCGTAATTTGAAGAAACCTCATGGAATGACACTGGTGACAGGACCGACCGGATCCGGAAAAAGTACCACACTCTATAGCGTTCTTAATATGATCAATACTCCTGGCATAAATATATCCACGGTGGAAGATCCGGTCGAATATCGAATTCAGGGCGTAAATCAAACCCAAGTTAATCCAAAAACCGGTATGACTTTTGCCACTGGCTTAAGAGCCCTGCTGCGCCAAGATCCCAATGTCATCATGGTGGGTGAAATTCGAGACGGTGAAACCGCTGATTTAGGTGTCCAAGCGGCACTAACCGGCCATATTGTGCTATCAACGCTTCATACGAGCAACGCCGCCACCACCTTACCTCGACTGCTTGATATGGGCATTGAGCCGTTTTTAATTGCTTCAACCGTCAATACGGTTATCGGTCAACGGCTGGTGCGCAGATTATGCCAAACTTGTCGAATTCAATATGTACCCGACCCCAAAGAGATGGAAACACTGAGATCGGATTTTAAAGTTGATGAGGGCTTAAAACACTTTCGTGAAATGGGTAAGAATCAAGTTGCCCCACCTCCCCCTCCGCTCCCAGTCGCCCAAGAAGCCCCAAAAGATACCAAGAAAAAAACTGCTGCCGGAATGCGCGTAATCGAACCAACCCACGATATTGCGGTCGACAAATCAATTCTCGATAAAATCGCATCGGATCCGAATATTATTAATCGCACGGCAGCTGAAGCAAATAAAGCGAAGTTAGCGGCTGAAAACCCCCAACCAGCTCCGCCACCCGTACCCTCAAATGAAGAACATCAGCTTAAAGAGGGTGAGTTTCAGCTATTTAAAGCCGGTCCGGGCTGTCCGGATTGCGGACAAGCAAGTTATCAGGGTCGGATGGGTATTTACGAAGTACTGGAAGTGAATCAAGAAATTTCAAAAATGATTGTATCCCACGGCACTAGTGATGATATTCAAGACGCTGCAATCCGAGACGGAATGTTAACTATGCTTCAAGATGGTTTTGTCAAAGCCTTAGCGGGTCTCACGACAGTTGAAGAGATCTTAAGAGTTACCAGTGAATAAGGAATAAGGTACGATAGATGGCAACATTTACTTATTCAGCCCGAGATAAATCCGGAAAAGTGACAAAGGGGAGTCTATTTGCGAAAGACCGCACCGCAGCATCAAGCAGTTTAAGTGAAAAAGGTCTCACTCCAATTGTAGTCATGGAATCCGTCGCTAAAGGATCGGGTGGTATCAAACTACCCTTTATAGGCAGCATAAGTCTCGAAGGGAAAGTCAGAACTCAAGATAAGGTCATTTTTTCTCGCCAATTTGCCACTATGATCAACGCTGGGGTACCGATCACAAAAGCTTTAGCAATTCTAAAAGATCAAACTGAATCAAAAAAATTTCAAAATGCAATTTCCGATCTAACTTCACGGGTTGAGGGTGGATCGACTTTGGCCGCGGCTCTGGCTGAACATCAAGACATTTTTAATCCGGTCTATGTAAATATGGTTAAGGCTGGTGAAACCGGAGGAATTCTAGACGAGGTCCTTGATCGCTTAGCTGAGCAACAAGAAAAAGATGCGGATATTGTCGGAAAAGTCCGAGGGGCGATGATATACCCAGGAGTAATAACCACAGCTGCTCTCGGCGCATTCTTCTTCCTGATGATCGTAATCGTCCCTAAATTAGGTGCAGTTTTTACGAGTTTAGGTACTCAACTTCCGATCTATACTCGAGTGCTTCTGGCGCTTTCCGGATTTGTCGTAAAATATGGCATCGAGCTGATTGGTGGAATGGCTGCAGGTGTCGTCTTGCTCGCGCGCTATGTCAAAACCCCAAGAGGAAAAAGAGTCCTCGACACTATTATTATAAAATCTCCAATTATCGGACCAATTATCATCAAGGTTAATGTGGCACGATTTGCGCGTACTTTCGGTTCTTTAATGTCGTCTGGAATTGCCGTTTTAGACGCTCTCAATTCAACTTCGAGTGCAATTGGCAACACCATGTTTAAAGATGAGCTCAATAGAATAGCTAAAGAAGTGAAAAACGGTCGCTCAATTTCCGAGCAAATGCAGAAGTCAAAATTATTTCCGGCAATTGTCAGTCAAATGGTAGCAGTCGGTGAAGAAACCGGCGAGCTTGATAAAATTCTATTAAAACTAGCCATTTTTTATGAGAAAGAAGTTGACACTGTAATAAGCAATATCACCTCGGTAATTGAGCCGATTTTAATCATGATCATCGGAACAATGGTTGGTTTTATCGTTATTTCGGTCTTTGGCCCTCTGGCTGCGCTTAATAATGCGGTTCAGTAGCAGCGACGGTTAGACCTCTCAAAACAGGTTGCGCCTGGTTACTTGCTTGACTGCACCCAATAATCACTTTATTATTTGAAGCAATAGAGCTTATGCTTTATTATCATCAAATAAAAGGAGGTGAGCACTCTCATGAGAGGCTTATTTAAAAGAGAAAGCGGTTTTACACTGCTTGAACTCTTGATCGTCATCGTCATCATTGGTATCTTAGCAGTCTTGATCGTTCCGAACTTGACTCAAGGACCGCAACGAGCACGGGATGCGCAACGCAAAAGCGATTTGCGTAATACGAAAACCGCGCTTGAGACTTATTTCAATGATAATAACGTCTATCCGCCAGGTTCAGGAACTTCCGGTTTCGCAGGGCTTGCAACGTATCTCGTTCCGAGTTACATGAAAACCCTACCGGTTGATCCGAAGGGTGGTACTTTAGCCGCCCCCATCTACCAATATACGGCCACTCCTGCAAGCTGTACGACCGCTTGTACTAGCTATACCCTCCAGGCAACACTTGAGAATACGAAAGATCCTCAAGCCGGCGCCGGTGGTGTCTACACCGTATCTAGCGTGAACTAGTTTCACTCTTTTCAAAAAAAGCCCACCCGGGCTTTTTTTGGTTTACTAAACATTTTAAAATGTTTAGAATTTTTACTTAATATGATCAGAACTGGGGTATAATTAAACCAGTTATGGTTAACCGTGAGCAATCTCGAGAAAGTGGATTTACACTTCTCGAATCCATTATTAGTTTCACTATTTTAGTGACTGTCATTGTTGCGGTTACCCAACTCTTTACCTTTGATTTGAGTAGTATCAATATTGCCAAAACTCGAGCGCTCGGCCTTGCAATTGCTACTCAACAAATGGAATATCTCCGAGACCTACCTTATGACTCTTTGTCCACCCAACACGGAGCAATCTATCCACCTGGAAATATAACTGATGATTCTTATCAAGTGGTCGATAATATTAAATTCCATATCCATACTGTGATTGAGTATTATGATGACCCTTACGATGGTAACGCTGCTGGAACGATCGTGGGAAAACCCAAAGACTTGTACCCATACGATTATAAACTGGTACAAATTTACGTCTATATCAACAGCAGTGGCACTGAAGTTGCCACACTTACGACCAGCATTGCCGCCAAAGCCGCTGAAACTGCTTCGAATACCGGTATACTTTCGATCAAAGTTAATGACGCCAACGGCAATCCCGTTAATGACGCCACGGTGACAATTACGAATCCGAATCCATCCCCAGCGGTTAACATCACGACCACCACCGACGTTACGGGTAGCGTCGAAATACCGGTACTTCCACCAGACGTAAAACATGGTTATCATGTGGTAGTTTCCAAAGCTGGCTATAGTAGTAGCTCGACCAGCCCGTATACCTCCGGTTCTCAGGTTCCAACCATACCTGATTTGAATGTCCTGGCCCAACAAATAACCTCGCAAACCTTTGCTATTGATTTAGTTTCGAGTCTCACTGTACATGTAGTTGATACAGGCGGGAATCCGGAAAATAATCAATCGGTCACAATCACCGGTGCAAAAACACTTTATACCAACCCAACCGTATATAAATATCAAACAACTCAAACGACCGATAATTCGGGGAATATTTCACTGGCTAACATGGAATGGGAGAGTTACAGCTTCAGTCTGCCCAGCGGTAGGTACATTGTTTCAACTGTTCCCTATCAGCCTTCGGCGTTATCCCCCAATTCGTCACTAACAGTCACATTAACGATTTCTGGAAACTCGAGTTACCCTACGATCACTTCTGTTAGTCCCACTTCTGATGCTACCGGTACCGCATCCGTGTCACTCACGATTACAGGTACCAACTTAAGAAATGCTACATTCTACCTAGCTCAAGCCGGACAATCAAATATAGTTGCAACTGGAATTTCGAGCACCTCAACAAGTCTGTCGGGAAATTTAAGTCTAACAGGTGCAGCTACTGGAAGTTGGAATATTGTAGTAACGAATGGGGGAAATACGGTGACCCAAACCGGAGGGTACAATGTCACGCCTTAGTCAGCAACATGGCTATACCTTGCTCGAGCTCATCATTGTGGTGGTCATTACAAGTATGCTGACTTTAGTGCTTGGGACATTTTTAGTAAATAGTCTCAACACGTTTCAATATGCAACTGCGCAAACTAACTCGGCCAATGATGTCTTAGGTATTTTAGATCGAGTAGGAAAAGTTGTCCGAGGGGCTACAAAAGTCGTATCCACTGGTACAAGCTCCCTGACCATATACGGCTACTTTTCTCCCAGGGATTCGGTACCTGACCAAATCACCTATGCAGTGTCTGGCACAACTTTTCAATCGACCGATATCCCGGCCTCGGGCACTGGGCCGAACTATACCTATAATGCTGCAAACGGCACTACTAAGACGCTAACTAGCAATTTAGCGGTCGGCTCAACTCCGATTTTTACTTATTACGATGATCTTGGGAACCAGCTAACGGGGTCATTTACAACCGGACAAGTGAAACAAATAGGTATCTATATCGCGGTTAACCCCCAACCGGCACGCGTACCGATTGCCATTGGCAACCAAATTAGAGTAAGCCTACGTAACATGAAGACTAACTTATGAAACAATTTAGAATAATCTCAAACGAAGATGGATTTTCGATCGCATTAGTACTGGCTGCCAGCATTGTACTTATCTCACTCGGGGTTATTCTCGCCCAACTCGCGGTGACGAATATTGGCTTTGATCTGCACGAGCAACGTTCAGCAACAGCTATGAATATTGCTGAAGCCGGGGTGAACTATTATATGTGGCATCTGTCGCATAATACAACCGACTACCAGGACGGGACTGGGGCTCCTGCGTCGCCACCTTACGGACCATATGTTCATAATTACTACGATACTGACGGAAAACTCATCGGTACGTTTACTCTGACTATTACACCTCCCGTAGCAGGTTCAACGGTTACGACAGTCAAATCTGTTGGTGCAGTAACCGGGCTCAAGGCAACCAGGGACATTCAAGCCCAGCTCGGTATACCCTCATTTGCAAGCTACGCTCTCCTCACAAATTCGGAAGTTTGGTTTGGCTCTACTGAAAGTTCAAACGGACCGGTTATGAGTAATGTGGGAGTTCATTTTGATGGCACGAATAATGGACCGGTGACTGCAGCAGTCTCAACCTACGTCCCATCTGCCTCTTACGGAGGTGATGGAAACACTCATAACGGGGTCTGGGGTAACGGAGGACCTACTTCAGAATGGCAATTCCCTGTCCCTTCGGTTGATTTCAATAGTGTCACTGCAAATCTGTCGACTTTGCAAACGGCTGCCCAAAGTGGTGGTGTCTACCTGGCATCCCTTGGTTCGTTTAATTCAAAACGCGGGTATTACCTTGTTCTTAAAAATAATGGGACGATTGATGAATATAAGGTAACTAATGAATCAAGCGGAGGTATTACGACCACGTTCATCAAAAATCAGGCGGCACCCGGGAACGGAATTCTTTATGTCGCGGATAATGTTTGGGTAAGTGGCACCTACAATGGGCGGATTACCATCGCCAGTGGTCGGCTGCCACAAAATTCTAGTACCAATACAACGATTAAGATCACAAATAACTTACTTTATACTGCGAAAGACGGAACGGTATCAATCGGACTTATTGCCCAACAAGATATTCAACTTGCCCAATATGTGCCTAATAATATGGAAATAGATGCAGCACTACTCGCCCAAAATGGGTCAGTCTATATGCCCTACTATAATCAACTACTAGGTACTCTGACATTTTATGGAGCTCTTGCTACAAATGGCAGTTGGACCTGGAATTATTGTAGTTTTATAGGGCAAAACTGTGTCGTAAATTCCGGCTACGCCAGCGACACAAATACCTTTGACTCTAACCTCCTTTATTCGCCGCCCCCAAGCTTCCCAACAACTGGCAGCTATACCATATTAAATTGGCGTGAACTCCTAAGCGGGCCGTAAGACATTAGAATGTTACTTTAGTCTAAATTGCCGAAGGTAATACTAAGAGCCCCCGAAGTACTATCTGGGCGATCTTAGTATTGTGTTAATTTAATGTTCGACCGGAGCTATCGAACTACGCTAAAACTCGTGCCATCGGTCGATAGAGGCGAAGGAATGGATATCGCTACACCACGGTAATTGACCATAGTGATTGAATCGCGCTGCCATGACGAGGAGTTAATCGATCCAGTTTGGCCACTGAGAGTGGCTTGCGAATTCGTAAAGGCTACCGGACTAAAGTTAGCTAGCGGCAGTACTCCATACCAAGATGAGGGTGCTTCAACGATCCATTCGGCTGAAGTCCTGGACGCTCCCGCCATTGTTTGGGTGGTTTGGAAGCTTTTGTTTGTAGTTAAATCGTTCAAACTCAAACTATATTGATTTGCTCCCAAATACTTAACTTCAGCGCTCATCACATCCCCAGCTTTTATCGCTACAGGGGTGTTATAGGCATATTGCGGATACATTTCATACCAAGTCGAATAATAGGCCCGTCCGCGGTAACAGTCTTGTTCGGTTCCGAGCTGTTCAACGGTTGCACTGCTATATCCGTCGATGCCTAACCAAACCGAAGAATAATTAGTCGAGCGAGAACAAGTAACTTTCGGAACCGTCCACTGGCCTGCTACATCAGATACAGAGTTTAGCGTGGGATTTGCCAAGCTGCTTTCAACGGCGTAGCCTGACCAGTTACCACTCACTCCTCGACGCAGTTGAGTGTTTTTACCGGGTAGAAAGTTTCGTTGCACTGGTGCCGCCGAAATCGCGACTGGCAAGAAAAGACCCATCGCCATTAGTCCGAGAAATATTTTTTTGATCATAAAATCGTGATCCCCTTTTTGATAAGCATAACCAATCTATCAACCTTGTCAAGTTTTTACAGGACAAGCCAGCTTTTTGAACCTGAGGTTTTAATTATTTGGTATTATCTGTGACCAGTCTTTGTTATACTTGTTATGTTTAGGTGAGAATTTGTGCGCATTCCTCTCGTTTATAAACCGGAGCCAGTGTTCGGTCTCGACATTGGCAGCCACACGGTCAAGCTAGTTCAACTTAAGCCGGGCGGGAATCGACCGCAGGTTATGGGGTATGGCTATGCCGAATTTGCTGTGGATTCTATTATTGAAGGGATAATCTCCGATCCTAAACCGATCGCTGAAGCCATCAAACAGGTTATGAAAAATCCCAAAGGTGGCAGTATTTCTGCGCGCCGGGTTAATTTATCAGTTCCCGTCGCAAAAGTCTTTACCAGAACCCTGCAGCTGCCTCCCAATATGACGGTTGCCGAACTGGATCAGGCCGTCAGACTGGAAGCCGAGCAGTATGTGCCTGTTCCCAGTGCTGATCTTTATATCGATTACGAAACTATAACTGATCCCAAAGGTAGCCCAGATCATCGCGACGTTTTGATGGTTGCAGCACCTAGAGCCATCATAGATTCATATATTAAGCTATTTGACTTTGTCGATTTACAAGTCGAATCAATCGAAACCGGTCTAACTTCAATTACACGGGCGATGACGGCAGCCAATCCGCCTCAGCACCGAGTTATTATTGTAGATTTTGGGACCCGATCAGCTGATTTGGCAATTTACGAACAAGGTATTCGAGTTACCGGAAGTTTCAGTGTCGGCGGAGATGATCTGACACAAACCCTCGTCAAACAACTCGGCATAACTTTTGATCAGGCCAATGAAATAAAATACAAATTTGGCATTCGAAAAAGTGGACTTCAGGACAAAATCATGACCGCATTATCCCCTCAGCTGGAGCACTTAACTGAGGAAACGAAAAAAGTTATCAAGTATTATATGGATCGCAGTGAAGATCAATCAAGTTTCGATACTTTATTTATGACCGGAGGAAGTGCCAGTATGCCTGGGCTGGTCGATTATTTATACGACAGACTCAAAATTCCGATCATCATTGGAAACCCCTGGCTAGGTCTCACCTATAAACATCTGCCGACACTAAATCGGCTTGAAGCTCCAATGTACACGACTGCGATCGGACTCGCCCAAAGAGGAATTAAAAATGATTAATCTGATTCCTCCGACAGTTAAAACTGAAATAAAATTCGCACGCATGAATTCAGTGGTAATCCATTACTTGAAAATCATTATTTTGCTCATAGTAGTGCTTGGAGTTGGCTTCGGGGGAACTTATACCTATCTTATGCGAAAAACTGCCAGCGTTAATGACCAGTTGTCACAGAAACAATCCACAATTGATACTTACAATTCGACCACAACCGCCGCAAAATCACTCAACGCTAGAATTGCCGCGATTAAAACCATTGAAAATTCGCAACCCAAATTTTCTACCCTACTCGCCGATATTGCCAAGTTCACCCTCCAAGGTACCGCAATTACCAGCATTACGTTGACCGGAGACGATACCAAACCCGTCCAGATAAGTGCTGTCGCCAATTCCTACAATGATGCTGTCAGTTTAAGAGATGCGTTGGCTTCTTCCCCTCGCATAAGTGGGGCAGACATCATTTCTGTTTCGAGCCAGAACAACACCTATACCGTCAGTATTTTGATTGGTTTTAAGCCTGGAGAGGCCAGATGAAAGCGCAACAATTCTTCTACATCAGCCTTGGGATTTTAGCGGCACTACTGATTGGGGGCGGGGCAGGTTATTATTACGCGACCGGTATTATTCATAGTCAAACTACAACACTCGCGCAGACTATCGCAAATGAAAGCGTAGCCGAAGACCAAATTAGCCAACTCATATCGATGAAACGACAATATGAGAAACTGGTACCATTGCTACCAGAAATAAACGCGGCACTGCCGTCAGACAAAAATGAAACCGAAGCAGCGCTTCAACTTGAGCAACTGGCAACCAACGCTGGCATGATTCTTCCAAGCGTCAACTTTCAAGCGATCAGTAGTTTGCCAAATGCGACCAGCCAAACAGTTGCTGCAGGTAGCGCATTAGCCCTCCCCGTATCTTTTCAATTATCCGGAACTTATCCTCAACTCCAGACATTTTTACAGAGTTTGGAAAATCTAAGTAGGTTCAGTGCGGTAACGAATCTAACAATTAGTTTGCGCGATGAGAAAACTCAAACTTTAAATTTTAACTTGCAAGTAAATATGTATTTTAAACCATGAGTATGAATATAGCAGGCAGTCTCAATTTAAAAACCATCGGAGCAACAATATACCGCTTCCGAACGATCTTAGTGCTCGGCGCCAGTTTAATAGTTTGCGGATACACAGCTTATCAGATTAGCCAAGTCGTAGCTATAACTCCGACCGCAGCCATGATTAGCGCGGCCGAGACAAGTGCTACTCCAGTTGAAACGTTCGACCACAAAACAATCGATTCGATTTCACAGCATGAAAGTCTCAATGTTTCCCCAGATCTAACTAGTATAGGGACTTCAAATCCATTCTTCGCTCAGTAGGCGAGGGCGGAAAAAGTCGAACCTATTCGGTCCGACTTGGCTTTTGATTAAGATGTTCGAAGGATTCGTGCGTGTCGTTTATAGTTTCTGCGACATTAAGTGGATCAGAAACGGGACCAAAAATAAAATGTTCCCGTTTTCCGGCAGTTTCGATCATAATTTCGCCATAGTTGAAAAATGTTGCTATTACTCCTTTTCGACTACCTTCAACATCCTGCAGTTCACTTAAGCTAAATTTCGATAACCGGCGTTCAAACAGACCGCCCTGAATAATCTCAATCAAATGTTGATTAGTAAGAACTATCTTACATTCTCGGAAGATGACATAGGCCGTTATAGCGATTAATACCATGATAAAATCAATTATTCCGAGTCCTAAAGACAATAGACCCATAAATTTAAGTGAACTGGGAGAGGCAGAAAACCAGCCTTCTGCGAAAATCGTCGCTAAAATCACTAAAATTGCACTTAGAAGTACTGGGAAATAATTCACAAAATGACGATGGTAGACTCCTACCACTTTTTCGTTTGGACCAAGTCTCATGTACTCTTCTGAGTTATTCATAATAAAGTCAATTTATAGCTCTATTATACGCTTGCTTAAATTAAGCCGGAATGTTCTTTATAAACCGCATTCAATTCCCGAACGATGCGTCTTGCTCCAATAGTGCTCCACAGTTGCATGACATTGGCCGGACCTTCGGCTCTTTCTAGATCATCGAAGTGTTTTGCATGCCCTGAAATATCAACATGAAGCTCTGGCACTTGACCCAAATTAATCAGCGCATTTAAATTTGCCACTCCACTCACGATCAGAGCTTGCCGAAGCAACTGCTTGGTTTCAGCAGACCAATCTTTCTGATGTAGCTCGAGTTGACCCTTCAGGCCGGCTACAATCAGAGCAGTTTGTTTCGTCCAAATTACCCTTCCGTGATATTGATAATTTTTATACCCGTCACCCGCCCCAACGATTAATGGGCCAGATTGCGTATAAAAATAGTTAGGATTAAGCAGCCGTTTGGCAAAACTCTGAATATCAGTTTCCTCTGGTTCGCCGTAAAAAAGATCATAGGCTTCATCAGTATGATTTATTTTCAATGTTTTATATTTTAACGTTTCACCAGATGAAGTTACCTCATAAAGGGCTAAGGCATAGGCACTTAACCCGTCTGAATTCCTAAACTTGAAAAGCTTTTTCTTCTCGCGCCATTTAATCATTGCGTCAGTTGCTCTGTTGGCATCGAGTCGTAAATAATGAGCATTTTTCGCAATGATTGCCAGAGCTTGTGGATAAAAAACTGCGTTTACATCGTAGGGTGCGATTTCCGGATAGACCAATGCGAAGGCGTTGTCACTATCGCGCCAATTGCCACTGGCACGAAACTCCGTTTCGGCCGTTTGTCGAAGTACTGCAGGTATTTTTTTAAATGTGATTAACTCTTTTGATTCTGCCTCGGCCAGAACATAATGAGCCACTCGCGTGAGATGTTCACGATCAACCGGACTAAAGCTACCAAGTCCAATGCTTTTTAAGCCTAAAATAAATCTTGGTTCAACATCGATCATGGTCCGATTTATGTAAATTTGGCGGGTTAAATGAAAAACTTTCTTAAGCTCTTGGCTTAACTTACTTGAGCGACTAACCAGGTCATTAATATCATCGTCAATCGCATCAACCTCACTAACTTTTTCGGCAACATTTTCTCCTATGACTGCTTCGTGCCAACCTCTTCCGGAATCATCGACATTTTGAAGAGCTTGGTGATACATATAGAGCCTGGCTTCATCGGTCAGATCTCCCGTCCCTAAATCAGCCGACTCCAACCAATCCCTGGGAAAGACACTTCCAAAACTAAAACCAGAAGTTTTGTTATATGAGATTAAATATGTGGCTTCGGCGCCCGTGAGTTTAAGCAATTTTGCAATCTCTCGCCCCGCCAGAGAGTTAATTAAATCAGGAAACTCCCGAGTGCTGATTATTTTGTGAATGGTTGGTTCTACTCGCTCGCTAGAACTGGCTATGATTTCAAATTCGATAGGTTTATTCGACGTGACTCGAGTTTTACGGCGAGATTTAAGTCTCTTAATACTAACAGTATCCGGAAACTTAAGCGTAACCCCATACCAATTATCGCCATAATAGCGTCGGAAAGTCAGTTCATTTGCCTTATCGTCATCTACAAAACCAATATAGTTGGCTGAAAGCGCATAGGGGAATTTGCGCATTATCTGAGTAAAAGATAGCGGTTTAAGATTGCGCCTAGCATTCGGTTCAACATATTGACGAACTTTCCGAATATGGCCTAAGGCCGGGTCATCTAAATCAATTTGATTTTTGCTAAGCTTCACCTGAACGTGCAGTAAGCCATTTGCCACGGAGATTTTACCTATTTCAATGTCACTTTTGGTAATGCCAACACTGCCAAAATGGAGGTGATTATTTGGACCGACAATCCGGAGTTGGCCTAAGTGATCAAAATCAACATAGTACGCCCCCTCAATCCACAAGTCAGATGCCAGTTGCATAAGTATTATTGTAGTGTCTATTCTGCCTAGATCCAAATAATCTCCTTAATATTTCAGGCTCCTCCATTCCTCGAATTCGGGAGTGGAAGAGCCTGATGGACTAAGGCTAGCGGACTTTCGGATTTGCGATCTTTTGGAGCTGAATACTAAGCTCCGGAGTAAATTCGTGACCGTTGCGGACAAGGGCATCAAGCAGCATACGACCGAAGTGTTTTGAAGAGAGAACCCTTGAGTGAAAACTAAAGATAATCTCTTCCCGGTCAGTCTCTTTTATCGTGATGTTTTGGTTGGGCATCAGACTGACCACCAAACCGTCATCCCACTTAAAAAGAGTATTAGGTGCACCTCGATGAGCTTGGTGCGTCAATGTTTCAAGCCTAACGCTCGAAGGTTTAATTTCCCCCATCACAGCATCAAGCTGGGCCAGAAGCTCTCGAATGTGCGGGGTCCACGTGGCGACTGCTCGATTCTTTTGTGCGCGATCTGAAAACCGCGTCTGCGCTGCCGCGATCGCCAGCACCAAGATTCCTGAAAGAAATGCTACTGCAATACCTGTCCAGAAAGACACATCGCTGAACACAGCTAACATGAGCTGCTCCTTCTTCTGTTGGGAGATTACCTGCAGATCATACTTCTAAGAAGAAGCCAAAATCAAGCACGCTAGAGCAATGGCGGTTGATTCGACTCCGGCGGTGGAGCAATTCCTAGATGCAAATAGGCTTTCTTGGTCGCTCTGCGGCCTCTCGCGGTGCGTTCGAGTAGCCCTAATTGCATTAGATAAGGTTCATAAACATCTTCAACGGTTGCCGGCTCTTCCGAAACAGTGGCAGCAATGGTAGTTATTCCGACCGGTCCACCTCCGTAATTAGATATAATTGCCGTTAAGATTCGACGATCACTTGCATCCAGACCGATTTCATCAATTTCCAACATATCGAGGGCTTGTTGCGCGAGATCAAGTGTTATAGTGCCGGTTCCATTCACCTCAGCAAAGTCACGTACCCGTTTTAACAAACGATTGGCGATCCGAGGTGTCAGTCGCGCTCGTTTGGCAACTTCATCGGCTGCCGCCGATTCGATTGAGACCTTTAAAATCTCCGAGGAGCGATGCAGGATTTGTCCGATTTCCGCCGGTGAATAATATTCGAGTCGATGGATTATCCCAAACCGGTCCCGCAGTGGCGCACTCAAAGCGCCCGCCCGAGTAGTTGCTCCAATAATGGTAAATTTGGGTAGATCTAAGCGTATGGATTTCGCCGATGGACCTTTCCCGAGCATGACGTCAATGCCGAAGTCCTCCATGGCCGGATAAAGAACTTCTTCAACCGTTTTTGGCAAACGATGTATTTCGTCGACAAATAGTATATCGCCATCATTTAAGTTTGTCAGAATCGAGGCTAAATCACCTGCCCGTTCAATGGCAGGGCCTGAAGTTACGCGAATATTTGCCCTCATTTCTGATGCAATCACGCCTGCCATGGTCGTTTTCCCAAGACCCGGAGGTCCATATAACAAAACATGATCAATCGGTTCACCACGGTTGGTGGCGGCTTCGATCGCAAGTTTTAAATTATCCTTAATGGCTCTTTGACCAATGTAGCTTGAAAAACTCCTGGGTCGAAGCGTCTCTTCTATTTGTTGTTCGACCGGATCAACTTCTGGTTGATTGGTGGCACTGACTCGTTCAATCATGAAAAGTTCCGTTGCCGAGCATTAGTGGAAATTGATACACTTTGCATGATATTAACGCATTTCCTTAAGAGCAGCTTTGATTCGTTCACTCTCACTCGTTATAGTATCAGGTACTTTGGCCGAAGCCTCAGCGGCTTGGGCGGATGAATAGCCTAGTCCAATTAACGCCTGGTACACACTGCTACCCGAGACCGCTGCGGTCATTGATGTTTCACTGAGTTTACCTCGTAGCTCAACAATAATTCGCTCCGAAGTTTTCTTGCCGATCCCGGCAACACCTTTTAACACATCAGAGTCTCCGCTGGCGATCGCTTGGGTCAAGCGATCAAGAGTTGCTGCCGATAATACTGCCATGGCCACTTTTGGGCCGACTCCACTGACCGATAACAGACGGACAAACATTATTTTTGCATCTACGCTCGAAAAACCAAATAAATTATATTTGTCCTCTCCGATTTGCTCATAAATATAGAACTTGGAGACTTCGCCAATTTTAGCATTGCCCCAGTCTTCCAGAGTAACAAAAAGCTCATATTCGACCATTCCATCACCGATAAGTAAGCTATCCGATAATTTTTCGGTAATTTTTCCTGTAATTCGTCCGATCATATCTGTAATTATACCATTTCAAACACAACCCGTTTCAGGAAGCTAAATACATAGATATTTTCACTCACGCTAATCTAGACCTGTCAAGACTACCGTTTGAGGTCAATTCCTCCTATAATATCTCTATGGCTACACAAAACCAAAATAAGGGTCCACTTAAAATACTTTTCGTTTCGGCGGAAGTGGCTCCTATTTCCTATGTCGGTGGGTTATCCCAAGTGTCATATTTCTTACCCCGAGCCCTGCTGAAGCGCGGAGTGGACATTCGAATCTTTACACCGAGATACGGGAACTTTAATGAACAATTGATGCCCCATCTTGTGCCGGTAATTCCCAGCATGAAAGTCCCAACCGGTGAGCCGGCTGAGGGTACACACCCCCGCGAACTCGAAGTTTCGGTTAAGTTACTTGGAAAACGTAAGGCAACTGAGCCTATGATATATCTACTCGAGAATTTGGAATATTATCAACACCGCGCCAACGTCTATCAATATGACGATGACCATATTAGGTTTGGTTTATTATCAAGAGCCACAATTGAGTTTCTAAAAAGTGGTGTTTTTGTACCGGATATCATCCATGCTAACGATTGGCATACGGCCTATTTGCTCGATCATTTAAGAACTGATCATGCTGAAGATCCGATCCTCAATAAGATTGCGACCATATTATCGGTCCATAACACTTATCAAGGAAACTTCGATTTTCAACATGCTGCCGAGGTTGATTTCGACAATGGTACTTCACCGCTTCAACCTTTGTTTGATGAACGATTTCAAAAACAAAACGCCCTGAAACGAGGTGTAATTCACGCCGATCTAATAAACACCGTCTCATCGACTTATGCGAATGAGCTGCTTACTGAAGAGCACGGTCGGGGTTTGCATAATTTATTCCGTGAAATGCGTGGGAAAATGTATGGCGTAATAAATGGACTCGATTATACCGATTTTGACCCCAAAACCGATCGTATCATAAGGCATAATTATAATTTTCAGCATCTTGATCAACGAGCAAAAAATAAGCTCGAGCTGCAACGTCAATTCAACCTGCCTGAATCTCCAAACACCCCGATTCTGGCAATTTCGGGCAGAATGACTGAGCAAAAGGGACTTGATCTAGTAATCGACATTATAGACTTTGTCCTGACTGAACTGGACTGCCAACTGGTTGTACTTGGGCAAGGTCGCGAAGAATATCGCAAATTCTTTAGCGAACTTGGGCAAAAATATCCAGACCGAGTGGGAACTCATTTACGTAGTGACTTTACCTTGCCGAGAATGATTTTTGCGGGTGCCGACATCATGCTCATGCCGAGCAAATTTGAACCGGGTGGAATCGTTGCGATTGAGGCCATGCGCTACGGTTGTGTTCCGGTAGTACGAGCAACCGGAGGGCTGGCTGATGTAGTTAAAGATTTTGAACCGATGAGCGGCACCGGCAATGGTTTTACTTTCAAACGCTACCACTCAACCAGTTTACTTGTAGCAATCGTACGAGCACTCGAAGTTTATAAGAATCAACCAGCTTGGAAGCGCTTAGTCCGCCAAGCCATGCGCGAAGACTTCAGTTGGGACAAAACAGCCAAGGAATATCTTGATCTCTATAGCCGGGCACAGGAGTTCCGTAAAGTGGCATTAAAGCCGAACCCTCCGATGGCTTTTAAACAAATGATTCGATAACGTAAATTCGAAAAAGATCTGATGTAGTGCCATTCTTAATGGCATGGTATAAAGGATAAAGATTAGTAATCGGATTACCCTAAGCCATGAGCAGTAACGAAAACATCAAACCAAAATCAACACCTGAACATCCGATTGCATTTTTCAGCGCTGAATATGCGATTGAAAATAGTTTACCGATCTATGCCGGGGGATTAGGGGTCCTGTCCGGCGACATGGTGTTAGAGGCGGGTTCAGAAGGTATTGCCGAGGTTGCCTTTGGTACGATGTATGCTTACGGCTTTGATACGGTCGGTGATACATCCAAGCGACTTGATCCTTTGGCGGCCGGTTTTGAACTTATCAAAGGCACCGACGGCGATACAATGGTGGCCCAGATTATTTGTAATGATCGGGTGGTCTTAGTCCAAGCGTGGCAAAAATATTACGGTAGTGCTCGATTAATTCTGCTTGATACAGACAACCCTTGGAACACCCACGAAGATCGTCAACTGACAGATCATCTATATAATCCTAACTTTGTGACACAAATGTGCTGTGAGTGGGTTTATGGACTAGGGGCAGTAGAATTTATGAAGCAACTCGGTATTACTCCTTCGGTCTATCACGTAAATGAAGGCCATACTTCATTTGTGGTACTGGGACTGATCTTGGATTATCTAAAAACACATCCCAAATCAACTTTAAAACAAGCACAAAGCGAAATCAGGAAAAAGTTGGTAGCTTCAAAACATACTATCCTGGCCGGAGCGGGACTGTTCATTGATCGACTAGTATTTAAGTCGATTGCCGGCTCAGCTTTGAATGAAGCAGACTTTGAAGCAATTTTTTCACTTGGTCGAACTCTTAGTCATCCGGAACACTTCTCAACCACCAAGTTCATTATGGATCATGCCAGAAACGTCAACGGCGTCAGCGAACTTCATGTTGCCAAAGAAAAAGCTGAGCATCCATCTTCGCGACTGATCGCCATCACGAACGGGGTTTATCGGGGAAGATGGCTTGCACAAAACCTCCAAAACTCCGGCACCGAAATGAGCGATGCATCACTCTGGAAACATCACAATAATAATCGGGCGAGTTTAGTTTCGATGATCAACGACACAGTTGGCTCACAACTTGACCCGCGAGCTTTAACTATTATTTGGGCGAGACGGATTGCAGTTTATAAACGACCGGCCTTATTGTTTCATAACATCTCAAGACTGGAAGAGTTGGTCAACAACGATACAAATCCAGTCCAATTTATTATCGCCGGAAAAGCAAATTCGGGTGACGATGAAGCAAAGCGCATATTATCGGAAATCTTAAAGTTTTGCAAATTGCCCAAGCTTAGCGGTAAAGTTGTCTACCTGCCAGGTTATTCGGTACCTACTACGAAACAATTAGCGGCGGGGGCAGATCTATGGCTGAACACGCCAATTCGAGGCCAGGAGGCCTGTGGGACAAGTGGAATGAAAGCTAGTTTAAACGGTGCTCTGCAACTTTCGACCAGCGATGGTTGGATTGATGAGGTGACGGAGACCTTTATCGGATGGAAGCTGCCCGAAGAAAATTTAGAAAAAGTCCTATATGATACTATCGAGGGCGGCGTGGCACCGCTGTTTTATGATCGTAACCAGCAGGATATGCCCACGCAGTGGGTTAAGCAAATGCGCCAAACCATGGCACTTATAAACGAACGGTTCAGTGCCAAACGCATGCTAAATGATTACATAAATAAACTTTATTTTCCCTAAAAATTAGCTCATCGCTGCTGCGAATGAGTAATCGCAATGGCCAGGGCGTCCGCCGCATCGTCCGGTTTAGGTACTTCACTGAGTCCAAGTAGAGTTTTGACCATGGCTTGAACTTGTTTTTTATCGGCTTTACCATAGCCAGTGACAGCTTGTTTTACTTGTAGAGGCGTATATTCAGAGACCGCAATTTGTGCTTTGGCAGCTACCAGCATTGCGACCCCCCTGGCCTGACCGACAGTAATGGCAGTAGTGACATTTGATGCAAAATACAAAAGTTCAATGGCAATTTGATCGGGCTTAAACTCAGTAACCAATTGCGTTAGTTCGTCATAAATCATGAGCAAACGGCGTTCCATCGGCTCGTCCGGTGGAGTTGAGATGATGCCGGCATCAATAAAGCGAAGTTTTGATTTGGTATTTTCAATCAAGCCAAATCCGGTGGTCGCCGTCCCTGGGTCTATGCCGAGAATTTTCAAACTTGATATCTCGAATAATCAAATCTTTTTAGTAGCAAATTGGGGTGATCAGTAAGTAGGTCTATTTGTTTATTGTTCGGGGTCGGTTTCGAGTTCAGCATTCGTAAAAGTCTCCGTCACATCGTCAAGCTCATCAAGCGCATCTAATAGTTTTATAACCGTTTCTTTGGCTTTACCTTCAAGGCTTATCATTGTTTGAGGTAAATAAGTCAGCTCAGCAGATTCAATTTCATAACCTTCTTCCTGAAGAGATTTTCGGACATGATCGAGGCCCATTGCTGAACTAAATATGCTCAAGCCATCTTCGTTTTCAATAATATCCTCAGCCCCAGCCTCAATAGCAGCGAGCGTTGCTGTGTCACGATCAGATGCCCTTAGGCCAATAACCCCCTTTTGGTCAAACTGATAAGCAACCGAGCCGGAGGTTCCCAATGAGCCACCATGTTTGGTAAATGCCGAGCGGACTTCAGCGGCAGTCCGATTTCGATTATCAGTCGCAGTTGCAACCAATACTGCTACACCTCCCGGGCCGTAACCTTCATAGAGGACTTCTTCCAGGGCAGTTCCCCCATCCAGCCCAGCTCCTCGTTTGATTGCCCGCTCAATGTTGGCATTAGGAACTCCAGACTTTTTCGCCATTTCGACAGCCAACCGCAGTTTAAAATTAGTCTCTATTTCGGCACCACTGCGTGCCGCAACTGAGATTAAGTTCGCAAATTTAGTAAAAGACGCCCCTCTACGGGCATCCTTTACAGCTTTTTGGTGCTTGATTGTCGCCCACTTGCTGTGGCCTGACATAGTAGTCCTTACTTCTATGGTGTAATTATAGCACCCGCTAAGCTGATGAAGCTCAAGGGGCAGGGCAAAAAAGGTTAATGCAACAAAACTTCTATTTAAAGAACCCGAAGCGAACGATCATTAACAGCCCAAAAATGAAGCAATACCAGGCAAATGGAGTGAGGGTTTTGGTCTTAAAGAATTTGGTTAAGTAGCGAACGGCAAAATAGGCCGCTATACCGGCCGCGATACTACCGACTAATACTTGAACCCGAACCCCGTCCCCATTCTTTCCCAATAAATCTGGTAGTTTATATAATCCGGCCGCCAAGATTATAGGTGTAGCAAGTAAAAATGAAAAGTTGGCCGCATCTTCATGGTTCATTCCCCGACCAAGTCCAACTACCATCGTGATTCCGGAGCGACTTATGCCGGCCAGAAGTGCAAAAATCTGAGCAACGCCAATTATTCCTGCTTCAGAATAAGACAGTGAACTTAAGTTTGCTCTTGAGTTAGCGCCGCGACTTGATTGTTTCTCAGAATTCTTGCGATATTTTTCACCGGCAAACAGGATCAGACCATTAATCGTTAAAAATACGGCGGCGGCTAAGGGTTTCGCAAATATTACTCTGAACTCATGCTCGAATAATACTCCGGTAAGTCCAGCCGGAATGGTAGCAATAATTAAGAGCCATGCCAGTCGCTCGTTTGGAGAGACTATCTTCCGAGTAGAAACGGTATGAAAAAAAGCTCGAATTATTTCGATCCAGCGTTTTCGATAAAAAATCAGCAGGGCAATTGCGGTAGCGCAGTGTAGTCCGACTAAAAAAGCTAGAAAGAATGATTCTTTGGCTGTCTGGGCTGCAACAATATTATGCCAACCAAAAAGGGCCGGAAGAAGCACCGAGTGACCAAGACTCGAAACCGGGAAAAGTTCGGTGACTCCCTGAATGAGTCCGATGATAATTGCTTGAAGATAAGTCACGTAAGCAAGTATAACAAATATTGGGTTTTCCCAATGTCTGTCGGGACTAGAAAACGGGAATTAATTAAATTTGACACTCTTAGCAATTTGGTCAAACAGCGAAAGATAACTTGAATTATCGAAACTCACCGCACCAGTAGAGCCTGCTGGAGGGCTTTGTTTTTCACGAAAAGATAGTATCAGGACTGTCGATTTATGATGAATGAGATAACTTATCTCCGTAACACTACTTAAAGTATTATCAGTTAGTTTGTAAGCTGAGTTACCGTTGATAGTTAAAGCAGTTTCTTCTGGCATACTCGAACTCGATGTTCCGCTATAGCCTGCTCCCTGATTATATTCAGTTATAAAATCAGCGCTCGTGGTTGAGTAAGCGTATAGCATAACTTCCGGAACTGACGAACTAGTCTTATTCACATTACCAATCTGGGAAGTTGGGGCTAAATAATCGGTTGTACCCAGTGGCGTACCAATCCCACCCGAGGCTAAAGATTGTTGCTCAGCGCCTTGCGACCAATCACTCGGATAAGATAGCGTATAATTTACTTTTGTATTGGTATAAGTTTGCAGTCCAGAAGAATCACTACTTGAAGAATTTGCGTAGTATGATCGCAAGACGATATATACCCCAGTAATCGCTACAACTAAAACAAACACCGCGAGAAGTATCCCTAAGGTGCTCTTTCCATCATCAAACGATCTTAACTTTATTCGGCTCATTTATAACTTGTAAATATAAGCCAAGTTTAGGAGTTCTACTGGTTTATGTCAATAAGCATAAGTATATTGGGAACCGAGCTATGCGACTTCAACCAAATTAAAGGAAAATCCTACTATATTTATCACGTCGATAAACATCTAGCGAGCTGTTTGTGCTTGGTCCTCTGTGCCTTTGCGCATCATTTTAAGCATCATTGGACCACCTGTTCGTAAGAACCGCCACACAAGTGCAGCAGCAGCAGCGAGGAAGATTATGTTCAGCACCGACGTATAGTTCCAACTTACCGCCGCATTAAATACCTTTGCGTTTCGGAAATGTGGTGTCAAGTGTAAAACAGCAAACAAAGCTTCGATTATGTAGCCTGCTATGGTCATAGCAGCGTAAAAAGCTACAAATAGAAATCCTGCCATTTTCCAGCCGTAATACTTAGCATATATGCGGATAATTGGAATAATTATCAGGTCAGCAAAGATGAAACTTACGACACCGCCGAAACTAATGCCGCCGTTCCAAAGCACGGCTGCCAGGGGTACATTACCAATTGAGCAGACAAAACTGACCACCGCAATCAAAGGACCAACCAGCGGTCCCCAAATATCTGCTATAAGGGGGTGGTTTACGAAGAATACCGATTGCCAGACGTGCTGCGGTACCCATGCGGCTAATGCACCTGCAATTAGTAATCCTAATACAATATCAGTCCAAATACTCACCCAATCCATAACGAAGAAATGGCTAGTAGCAGTGCGACCCTCCTGCGAGATAAGTTTCTGCCAAATAGTGCCTTTACTCTCTACCGCCATACTATCCATTGCGGCATGCCCTTCCATGCGGCCAACCAGTCCCTTATCAGTTTGTGCTCGAGCTTCCTGAACTAAACGCTTCTTTAAAAAGCGTCGAAAAATTATAGCCAGCAAAGCAATCATAATCGGCCCGCCTACAAACTCAGCTGCCGTAAACTGCCAGCCTAATAACAACGCCATGATGATGCCGAGCTCAATAACAAGATTGGTACTAGCCATTTCAAATGCCATAGCGGAGGTAAAATTACCCCCTTTTTTGAATATAGAACGTGCCAAAGCAACTGCCGCATATGAGCATGATGAAGATGCCGCCCCAAGTAGGCTGGCTTTGGCAATAGTCTTTGGTTTATCGTCAGGTAGTAACACACTCATTTGCTTATGTGATACAACCGTTTGGATAGCACCACTCAAGCCGAAGCCAAGTATCAGTGGCCATAGTATTTCCCAGCCCATTGCAAAAGACATAGTTAGTGCATGCCAAATTGCGTAAATTATCATAGGCTTACTATATAACGAAAAGAACCATTTCTGGTTCTTTGGTTGCAGTATTCCTACTAGGGTCTAGTTTGGAGGGCCCAGTGGGATTCGAACCCACGACACAAGGCTTAAAAGGCCTCTGCTCTACCGACTGAGCTATGGGCCCACGAAAATTCTCGATTTATTGACGAGATATTGCTTGCAGGCTTAAGTACTACATAAAGGACTGCGAATTTTAGTTATTCTTGGCTTCTCAAAGTCTAAAAGAAGCGAATTTAACTTCAAACTAACCAAGATACTATACCCAATTATCAGATGAAAATCAACTGACTAACCTAATGAGATTTTTTGGGACGAAATATTACTTCAAGAGCTGCAACTGCTGGCACGGCGGCTAGCCAGACCAGCCACGTTTTATAAATTGGCCAGGCGAGTGATGACTCGTTTAAGTATTTGGTGGCCATATCCGCATCCATCATCTTAAAAGCACTACTTATTATTAAAGCTGCAACGGTAACAGAAAGTACTAGAGGTAGTATGAAACCGTGCCTTTTACCTCGACCATGAGTGCGATGTGTCAGCGTTAACACCAAGATAGGTAAGATAAATAGAATCAGTCTCACTCTCCCGGGAGTCAAGTTGGTGCCGTGACTCAAGAGAGCATTTCCGAACGGGGTTCCAAGCTCGACAGCTAACACGAGTCCAACATATATACTTAGCGCAAAAGCTCTCATTCTATCGGCACCGAGAGCAAGACCGGTGAGTGCCAGAAAAAGGATTGTGCCGATAATGACCAGATCGACCGATAAATTTAAATGCGGAAACATAGTTGGTTTTTCACCTTTAATTTGCATTATACGACAAAGTGCTTACGATTAGCGAATTGCCACTTCGGTGAAATATTGAAATTGTGGTCATGCTAACAATACTTACGCATATATCTGGTAAGTTTTGACGTGGTATTATAGGCACGTGATAAAAGCCATCATTTTTGACTATTACGGAGTTATTGCGACCGATAAATATTTAACTTGGCTGGAGCGGCATCCAGAAATACAGCATGCCCATGCTAAAGCCATTGAGGACCTTAGCCGTGCACAAGACTATGGACTGACACTCCAAGAATTTGATACTCGACTCGCTAAAATTGCCGATCTACCGGTGGCTGCCGTCAGGGATGGCTTAGATATCCATGGGGTCACCCATGAAGCATTAATTCACTTTATCGTGCGCTTACGAAGATTGGGCTTAAAAACAGCCATACTGTCTAATTCTGATATCGGTCTTTACTCAATGCTCGCCGAGCACCATATTAAGCGCTACTTCGACGAGGTTTTATGTTCGGAAGAAGCAGGAGTGGTGAAGCCAGATCCAAAGATTTTCCGGATGGTTCTCGCAAAACTTGGGATTTCCCCGTCTGAAGCCATTTTTGTTGATGATCGGATGTATAATGTAGAAGGTGCTATAGCGGTCGGCATCGATGGGATATTCTATGACGGCTTAACCGGTCTTGAAACTGAACTCGCAAAGAGAGATATCGTCGTCCCAATGCAATCTTAGCCCCATGAATTTATTAACAATTGGTTACAATGCAGAACTGGCTTAAAAAGGCCGTAATTTATCAGATATTTATTGATAGATTTGCCGGTTACGATCCAAAATCTGACCCATTAAAACCGTACTTTAATGGTGGAAATATTGCGGCAATCACCAAAAAGTTGCCTTATTTAGTTGATCTTGGGGTAAGCGCTATTTGGCTCACCCCCTTTTTAAAAACCAGCGATTACCACGGTTACTCAACTTTAGATTTTTATCAAGTTGAGCCACACTTTGGAACCTTAAAGGATCTGAAGAACTTAGTAAAAGCCTGTCATGACGCGCATATTAAGGTAATTATGGACTTTACGGCCAATCATACTTCGGCTCTACATCCCTTTTTTCAAGAGGCACTAACTAACCCAACCAGCGATTACCGTAAATGGTATTATTTTGACCGGGATAATAACTATCTGAAGTTTATTAATTTTGCGGCTCTGCCAAAGCTTAACCTTGATTATAGGCCAGCCAGAGAACATGTTATTGGCGCAGCCGAATACTGGATTACCGAACTTGGAATTGACGGGCTGAGACTTGATCATGTGATTGGTCCGTCAGATGGTTTCTGGCGGGAATTTGGCGGAAGAATCCGCAAGATCAAACCCGAAATCGTTTTAATAGGAGAGGCGGTATTATTTCAGGTAAATTGGGGCCATTTTCGAACGTATAAATTACCTCATCCGAGATGGTACTATTTCCTTGCTCATACCGTAAAATTTCCTTTTGATCCAATCTCGAAACATTACATCGGTATCATTGATGGGGTACTGGATTATACCTATTATCATTTACTCAAACGTTTCGCGGAAGGTGATTTTGACTTGAAGAAGTTCGGGCAGCTCCTCGATCAGCACTTTAAAAGTTTTCCAAAGAGCTTCGCCCTACCGGTATTTATCGATAATCATGATAGTGATCGATTTCTCTACCTAATCAAACAAGACCACGAGCGTTTAAAAGAAGTTCTAAAATTTGAATTTGCCTTAGATCAACCAAAAATAATCTATTACGGCGACGAAGTTGGTATGACTAATGATAATAAGGTCTTTATCAATACAGGTTGGGCAGGGGACTTGCCAGCTCGCAGGCACATGAACTGGAGCCCAGATCAAAAGCAACTCAAGTTACTCCAGTTTTATAAAGAGCTCATCAAATCTGCGAAGGCTAACGAGTAAAAAAACCTTTACGTTTTGGCTCGCCCTCAAATTCTTCCAGTAATTCTTTTTGTCGCGAAGTCAGTTTCGTTGGTATTTCAACCCGGACTGCTACCAGATGATCACCGCGCCGGTTGCCAAATGGTACTCCTCTATCGCTAAGTTTAATAATTTTGCCACTCTGAGTACCTGCGGGGATTCGAAGATTAAGTTTACCATCAACCGTTTCAACCGGTATTTGTGTACCTAGGGCGGCATCAATCATTGAGATTGTGGCTTCGGATAATATATTCTGACCCTGTCTGGTCCATCGTTTATCAGGTTTAATTCGAATGTGGACGTAGAGGTCCCCTTGTCTACCGCCTTGTATCGCTTCGCCGGCCCCACCGATTCTAATGGTATTGCCGTGATCGATTCCTGCTGGAATTTTTACGGTAATAGTTTTCGTATGCCGTATAATCCCCTTACCAGAACAGCGTGTGCATGGTTTTTCCGGTATTTCCCCCCGACCATGGCAGGTATTACAAGGACGTGACTGCCGAATGGCTCCAAGAATCGTTTGTTGGACGGAAGTAACCTGTCCGGTACCTTGGCAGGTTGAGCATTGTTTAAGTTTAGTGCCAGGTTCGGCAGTCGTACCATGGCAGCGATCACATTGATCCTGAAGCTCATAGCTAAACTCTTTTTCAATGCCAAAAACCGCTTCTTCAAACTTTAAATCTACCCCGACTTCGATATCTCTACCTGCTCTTTGGGAGCCACCTCCGCCTCCAAATCCGCCCATAAACTGGTTTAAGATATCACTCATATCAAAGCCTTGGCCACCACCGAAATCAAAACCGCCAAATCCTTGAGCGCTTCCAGCTCCCCCATTGCCCGCGGCACCACTAAACGGGTTATTATGGCCAAATTGGTCATAACTCGCCCGTTTTTGGGTGTCACTAAGTACCTCGTAAGCTTCTCCAATTTGTTTAAACTTGGTATCGTCGCCACCGGTTTTATCTGGGTGATACTGCAAAGCCAATTTTCGATAGGCACGTTTAATCTCAGCGTCTGTTGCCGATTTTGATACTCCTAATATGTCGTAGTAATCTTGTTTATCTGCCATTTAAGCATTCGCTTGCCTGTTTAATTTAGCTGGAAATTTATCTGTGTATGATGACAGAATCTCTAGCCTTTGTCACCGCGCAGTCTAGTATCTTTAAGGGTTTATTGGTTTTTTAAGTTCTACTTCGATTCGTCAACAACTTCGCCTTCGACGGGACCTTCAGTCTGACCATCTTGTTCGGTCGATTCAACTTCTTCTGGTGCACCCTCTCCACCTGGAGCAGATTCACTCGCGGCCTGGTACATGGCTGCTCCAACCGTTTGCATTTTAGTTGAAAGATCTTCCGCTGCTTTTTTAAGGATTTCGACATCCTCTGATTCAAGTTTAGATTTCGCTTCGGAAATAGCTGCTTCCAGATCTTTCCGATCATTTTCACTGGCTTTTTCACCGGCATCTTTAAGGGTTTTTTCAGCCGTATAAACCATACCATCGAGATGGTTTTTCGCTTCTACCAATTCCTTTTTTTGCTTATCGGTCTCAGCGTTAGCTTCCGCCTCAGCTTGCATGCGTTTAACTTCTTCTTCGCTCAAATTACCGGAATTTTGGATCGTAATGTGTTGTTCCTTACTAGTAGCTTTATCTTTGGCCGTGACGTTGACAATACCGTTAGCGTCAATGTTAAAGGTTACCTCAACTTGTGGAACTCCTCTTGGGGCAGGTGGAATACCATCGAGTACAAATCGCCCCAGACTCTTATTGTCGGCCGCAAATTCACGCTCTCCTTGTAAGACATTTATTTCTACACTAGTTTGGGAATCACTGGCTGTAGAGTAAATTTGGGACTTACTAGTTGGAATGGTGGTATTGCGCTCAATCATCTTGGTTGCGACGCCGCCCATGGTCTCAATTGAAAGTGAGAGTGGAGTAACGTCAAGCAGGAGTACGTCTTTAACGTCGCCGGCGAGTACACCTCCCTGAACTGCAGCTCCGATTGCCACCACTTCATCCGGATTGACACCCGCGAGCGGTTTTTTACCAAATAACTCCTCAACTTTTTTCTGGACTGCCGGCATTCTAGTCATACCACCGACCAGAATTACTTCATTGATGTCATTTTTTGTGAGTCCAGCATCTTTAAGCGCCGCTTCACAAGGCTTGGCAGTTTTATTGATGAGATCTCCCACCAATTGCTCGAGTTTTGCTCGAGACAGATTGTAGGTAAAGTGTTTGGGGCCACTGGCGTCAGCCGTAATGAAGGGTAGATTTATTTCCGTTTCATTGGTCGTGGAAAGTTCGATTTTGGCTTTTTCCGCAGCTTCTTTTAAGCGCTGGACGGCTGCTTTATCGGTTTTTAAATCGATACCATTATCACGTTTAAATTCGTCGATTAGAAAACTCATGATTAACAGATCAAAATCGTCACCACCCAGGTGGGTATCACCATTGGTTGACTTGACTTCGAATACGCCGTCACCGAGCTCAAGCACTGAAACGTCAAACGTGCCACCGCCCAAGTCGTAGACAATGATTTTTTCTTCTTTTTTCTTATCAAGACCATAGGCGAGAGCCGCGGCGGTCGGTTCGTTGATGATCCGTTTTACTTCAAGTCCGGCAATTTTACCGGCATCTTTGGTGGCCTGGCGCTGAGCATCGTCAAAATAGGCAGGCACCGTGATGACAGCCTCGGTAACTGGAGAACCTATAAAAGCTTCAGCATCAGCTTTAAGCTTCGAAAGAATCATGGCGGAAATCTCTTCGGGGCTAAAGCTTTTGTCACCCATTTTCACTTTCACGCTACCGTCGGCTTTTTCTATCTTGTAAGGCATGAGCGTGATATCCCGCTGGACTTCAGGATCTTCAAATTTCCTTCCAATCAAGCGTTTAACCGAAAAAATGGTATTTTCAGCATTAATTACGGATTGTCTTTTTGCGACGGTTCCAACTAAACGTTCGCCGTTTTTGTTTACGGCTACGATACTTGGAGTCGTGCGGCCACCTTCAGCGTTGGCGATAATAGTCGGTGTTCCACCTTCCATAACTGCCATGGCCGAATTGGTAGTTCCTAAATCGATTCCGATAATCTTACTCATTTTCTTCTCCTTCTTTATGCTTCGAACTTATTGGTGATGATTGCTTAGCTTTACCGACCTTAACCATGGCATGCCGGAGTACTTTATCGTTTAAAGTGTAGCCTGACTGAAATTCTTCAACGACAACTTCATGGTCTCCTTCGCCATCAACGTAGCCGATAGCCTCATGCAGGTTGGGATCAAAGGCACTACCCAAAGCGTCAATTTTTGTTACTCCCATACCAGTTAAAGTCTCATCGGCCTGTTTAGCAATTTGCACTAGCCCCATCGCCCATGGGTCACCCTTAAGAGAGCTGGGTGCGAATTTAAGTGCGCGGGCTATATTATCTAGAACCGGAAGTATTTGGCCGATAACATCTTGTTTTGCCAGATCAACGAAACTGGAACGTTCTTCATCACTGCGCCTTCTGAAATTTACAAAATCCGCTTGCACCCGCTTTAAATCGGTAGTTAGCTCAGCAATTTGGTTTTCCAAAGCACCGATTGTCTCCAGTAATTTCTGCTCGATATCCTCGGTTTTTTTCGCCATATTCACTCCTTACTTGTTTGCTAGCTGCACTTATTGCTAATTTATGGTTTATGCCAGGGCTTCATCGAGTAGCTTCCCAGTGTAGTCGACTAAGCCAATGACACGGTGATAATTCTGCCTGGTCGAGCCCAGTACACCGACGTATGAGTTGTCACTATAGGGGGATGAGAAGCGGGCGAGGATTAAGCTGGCGCCGCTGGATTTTCCGATCGGGTTTTCATGACCGATATAGACACTTATTCGTTCGGTCGGAGCCGCTTCACTTAACCACTCGTCGAGGTTATCGAGTAACCTGGCTACTTCATAGGCTGCTTGGCCTCCGAAGAACTCAGGTTGTCCAAATAAGCTCGCAAGCCCGGTAAAGAATAATCCGTCAGAGGTGGTTGCCAGTCCCACATTCGCGGTGATTTCACTCAAAGATTCCGCCGCCTGTTTTATAGTTTTGTCGATTTCGCCGGCACTACTAATGCGTTTGGCGATGGCTTGTGACACCCGGCCGTCAGCTCGCGCCTCCCCAATGCCGTTCACATATGCCCGGTACCCGCGGTCGGTCGGGATGCGGCCGGCTGAGATATGCGGTTGCATGATGAATCCCAAATTCTCAAGCTCGACCATATCGGCACGAATAGTCGCCGAGGACATGTCAAAGACGGAAGCAACTGCTCCGGAACCGACCGGTTCAGCAGTTTTGGCATATAACTCAACTATGGCAGTTAGGATTTGCGCTTGGCGCTGGGTCATTGATGAGGTTTCCTTAGGTTCTAGGGTCTTAGCACTCACCATATCCGAGTGCTATTTGTAATTATTCTACCCAATTTGGCACTCTAATGTCAAGAGTGCCAAAACCGGTAATGTGTTTGTTAATTTTCGATATTTATGGTTTAATTGTAAAACTTGTCGAGTTTTGGAGGAATTGTGACCCAGGTTCAGGGAGTTACTTACAGATTCAGCTCAAAGCACCTTGAGGCATTAGATCGACTGTTGCGACAACTGCATTCGCAAAGATTTGCGCCATCCCTAGCGTTCGTCAGAAAAACACTGATCGAGAACGAAGGGGCCATCATCTACTTTGTTGAAGAGGGGGGAGAGTTCGTCGGCACCGTGACCTTGACCCACCACCATACGTTATTGGGTCATATCGCCACCGCCCACGATCTTGTGGTCGATCAGGATCACCGCAAAAAAGGCTATGGTCGGATGCTTATGACCAGGCTGATCGAGGGAGCTGAGCGCCTCGAAGTCGAGTATTTGGAATTTAACTTCGGTCCTTACCGGATGCCAACCCACATGTTATTTAAGGATTTGGGCTTTCGTCGGACCAGTACTTTCGGCTTTCGACTCGATTTTCCACGACCTCCTCAGAATTCCTAGTTGACCCGGCCCAAGGGATCTTCCCTTGGGCCTTAAGTTTTTTTGGTTTGCTATACTTAAAGTATATGAAAGCACCAAACTTTACACTGTTTGATCAATTTAGCAATAAACATTCGTTGGCTGATTACTCCGGAAAATGGTTAGTCGTATACTTCTACCCAAAAGACGATACCCCAGGATGCACGACTGAAGCCTGTAGTTTTCGTGACGAATATGACTATTTGGAAGAGAAGGGTCTAAGTATCCTGGGAATATCTAAAGACAGCGTAACTTCCCATCTAAAGTTTGCTAATAAATATCACCTTAACTTTCCACTCTTAAGCGATGAGACTGCGGCCACCATCAAAGCCTACGGGGCGTGGGGAACGAAGAAAATGATGGGTCGGGAATACGACGGTATAATTCGAAAAACATTTCTGATAAACCCAGACGGTGAGATCGTCAAAGAATATCCCAAGGTGACACCCAAAGATCATGCCCTCGAAATTCTAAAAGATTACGAAGCACTGCTTGCTTGAGCAATGATGAAAGCAAGTCTGATTTGTGCAACCAGTCTAGATGGCTTTATCCAAGCCGATAATTCGCATTCTCTGGATTGGAGCAGCCGAGCTGACAAAAATTGGTTTGCGAACGAGACCAAGAGAAGTGGAGTAGTGATTATGGGATCTACTACATTTTCAAGCTTTAACGGTAGTATTCTCAAAGATCGATACAACGTTGTAATGACCAGGCGTCCGGAAAGTTTTTCTGAATTTGAGCAAGATAAAGTCTGGGCAACTGCACTAACTCCGGTAGAAATTCTTGAAAAACTCGAACAGAAAGGTTTTACTTCCGCTGATCTGATCGGGGGCTCAGTTGCTAATCGACTTTTTTTGGAAGCAAACTGCATAGAAGACATCTGGCTGAGCATTACACCGTATTATTTCGGCGCAGGGATACCGCTATTTGACGGCACTCCGAAAGTCGAACTTAACCTGATTGAAACAAGACCACTGGGCACCGAAGAAATCCTAGTTCATCTACGAATTCGTTCAAAGAGTCAGTAGCCCTACCACTGCAGAGCGCCACCAGTTTTATATTCTGTGACTCGGGTCTCGAAGAAGTTCTTTTCTTTCGAAATATCGATGGTTTCTGCCATCCACGGAAAAGGATTTTCACTGTTATACTGTGGCGCAAGACCAATCCGTTGTAAGCGTCGATCAGCGATATGCTGAATGTAGAGACGGAAGCTCTCGGCGTTCATCCCAAATATGCCCTTAGGAAAAGCGGTTGCTGCAAAAGTACATTCCAGTTCAGTGCCTTCTTTGACCAAATCGATAATGTGTTGCTGAAATTCTGGGGTCCAGATCTCCGGTTGTTCTTCGCGGATAGTATTAATGAGATTAATGCCAAAGTTAAGATGCTGACTCTCGTCACGCATAATGTATTCAATCTGCTCGGCTGAGCCAACCATTTTATTCTGACGGCGAAATCCGAACACAACGGCAAAAGCGCTATAGAAGAATATACCTTCCATAATGAGTGAAAATATGACGATATTTTCAACGAACTTTTGATCATTTTCGAGCGTGCCAGTTTTAAATAGTGGGTTAAATATGCCTTCGTTAAAGCTTAATATGAAGTTATCTTTGTCATAAATACTCTCAACTTCTCGGTACATATTGAATATTTTCGATTCATCGAGCTGCAAAGATTCCACCATATACTGATAGGCATGGGTATGGACGGCTTCTTCAAATCCTTGGCGCAAAAGATACATGCGGCATTCTGGGGAAGTGATGTGACGGTAAGCAGCGAGCACAATGTTATTGGCTGCAATTGAATCGGCGGTTGAAAAGAATCCCAACACGACCTCAAAGGCATTACGCTCATCTTCGGATAGGACGTCTTTGGCATACCACTGTTCGAAATCTTTTTGCATTCCGATCTCAGTAGGCATCCAGTGATTGGCATTGCCAGCAAGATAAGCATCCCAAGCGAATTTATGCTTAATTGGATAGAGCTGAATCACATCAGCGTCTGCGCCGTTAATAATACGGCGCTTGTTGATATCGACTCGCTCATTTGTCTTAGTAATAGGCATGGGACTCTCCTTGGGTATTTAGTTGGTTCGGATTTTTTGATAAGTGACGCGACTTATCTGGTAGTCTGGAAGGTTTTGATTATTGGCAGGCCTCACAAGTTGGGTCGTCTAGTTTGCATAATTTGAGCGCCTCTTCACCGATAACTTCATGAAACGTTTCTCCCTCGGCAGAGGCCCCAACCGGGACTTGGACCTGAGAAACGGGTTTTGATTCGACCTCAGGCTTTTCAATTTCGATATTACCGTCGGACTGTTGGCGGAGGTGAGTTGCTCCGAATTCGGAAGTATTCACAGTTGATTTCTCAACTTGAGAAGCAGCCAGCGTTCTTAAGTAGTAGGTAGTTTTAAGACCGAGCTCCCAAACGGTCCGATAGATCTTATCGATTTCTGCTCCGGACGTTCCCGAATAGTAGATGTTAAATGACTGACTTTGATCAATCCACTTGCCACGGTGGGCGGCGGCTTTGATCAGCCATATAGGCTCAATGTCGAAAACTTCCTTATATTTGTTGCGCAGGGGAACAGGGATTTCTTCGATTTGGCTGATGTTTCCATCATGGTATTTTAATTTCTTTAACATCGCTTGATTCCATAGATTTAGTTTCTTCAAATCTTCAATCAGATACGAGTTAATGACTACAAAATCACCACCCTGGTTCGATTTAACATAGATGTTTTTATAGATCGGCTCAATCGTGGGAACACATCCGGCAATATTGGATATTGTCGCTGTTGGCGCGCAGGCCATCGTATTAGAGTTGCGCATACCATTATCGCGAATCGATTCGCGAACTTTATCCCAGTCGAGCGTGGCAGTCCGATCAACATCGATCGTTACGCCACGTTCTTCTTCGAGTAATTTGAGCGTATCGAGCGGGAGAATCCCACGATCCCATTTTGAACCTTTAAAACTGGGGTAACTTCCACGTTCCCGAGCCAGGAGACTGGAAGCCATAATTGTATGATAGGAAATTACTTCCATGCTGTAATCGGCAAATCTCACACATTCTTTTGAAGCAAATTCAATATCTAGCAAATAAAGGGAGTCTTGGAAGCCCATAATCCCTAGGCCCACCGGCCGGTGCTTAAAGTTCGAGTTTTTTGCTTCGGGAGTCGGGTAAAAGTTCGCATCGATAACATTATCTAGCATTCTCATAGCGATATTAACGCTATTACGAATCAGATCTTGGTCGAGTTGACCGTCTTTAATGTGCATAGCCAGATTTAGCGAACCCAAATTACAGACTGCCGTTTCATCGGCACTGGTATTTAAAGTAATTTCGGTACAAAGGTTTGAACTATGCACGACTCCGGCATGATCCTGAGGTGAGCGGATATTTGAAGGGTCTTTGAAGGTAATCCAAGGGTGGCCTGTCTCGTAGAGCATCGAAAGTAATTTGCGCCATAGATCGTGGGCTTTTATCGTCCGGAAGAGAGCAATTTTGCCTTCTTTGGCTTGCGCCTCATAAAACTCATAGCGTTCTTCAAAAGCCCGCCCGTAAATATGATGTAAATCGGGCGTCTCGTCGGGGGAGAAGAGCGTCCAATCGCCGTCACTGCGGACTCGTTTCATGAACAAATCTGGTATCCAGGCGGCCGTATCCATGTCATGAGTTCGGCGTCGCTCATCTCCGGTGTTTTTCCGTAGCTCGGCAAAGGCTTCAATATCATAGTGCCAAACTTCAAGATAAGCACAAGTTGCCCCGCGCCGTCGACCGGATCGATTAATGGCGGCTGTCGTATCGTTGGCAACTTTCAAAAATGGGATGACCCCTTGGCTTTCCACCCCGGTTCCTTTGATATGAGCACCGGTACCACGTAAATTGGTCCAATCGTTACCAAGCCCGCCGGACCATTTGGATAACTGGGCGTTATCCCCAATACATTTAAAAATATGATCCAGCGAATCTTCGACAGTAGTTAAGTAACAGGAAGATAGCTGAGGATGTGACGTGCCGGCGTGAAATAGGGTCGGAGTCGATGGCACAAAACGTAAACTAGAAATCAAATTATAGAACTCAATGGCCTTTTCAGTCGGGTTATTTTCATTGATAGCTATTCCCATAGAAACCCGCATCCAAAATGCCTGTGGAGTTTCTAGAATTTCCTGGGTATCAGGATGTGTCAGAAGATAGCGATCATACAAAGTTTGAATACCTAGGTACATAAACAAATCGTCCCGAGATAAGTCTAGGGAGTCGGCTAGCCTATCTAGATCAAACTCGGCCATGCGACGATCTAGTTTACCGGCTTCAACAGCTCGGTGAATATTAGCAATAAACGAACGCTTAATGACCTGGGCAATGTTTTCATCGTTAAGTCTTTCTTCGCCGGCGACTTCACGGTAGATTTGTTGGCAAAGGAGCCGGGAAGCAACTTTTGAATAAGCCGGATCCCGTTCGACCAAAGCTCGAGTAGCAAAAACTAAAGCCCGGAATATTTCATCGGTCGCGATTCCATCATAGACATCATTTTGGCACTGCGCGGCAATCACATCGACGTCCACAATACTTTCGTAACCCGTAACAGCGCGACGAAGGGTACGTTTAATCTTCTCGAGCGAGAATCTCTGACGTTGGCCGGAATGCTTTACGACATAAAGTGAGGGGCCATCTTCGGGTAGATTTTCCTGGCGAATTTTTGTGTGTTCATAACGATAAATAATATAGTTTTTAGCGACATCAAAATATCCCCCTGACATAAGTACACTCTCGACGATATTCTGGACATCCTCGACACTGGGCACTTTTTCGGCAAACTGACTGTTCACGTAACCCATCACTTGGCCGGATAATTTGTCCAAGAGTTCCGGTTCAATACCACCACGAGTGGCCATAAATGCTTTGACTATGGCTACTTTAATCTTCGATGGATCGAACTCGACGACGATCCCGTTGCGCTTTTTGACTTTTTCTGGCATATCAATTCCACCCCTTTTACGTTTAGTCTGTCGTCGCTTGCCGCCATGGCTTTTTATGAGAGACAAAAAGCCAGGCACCTCACCTGTGCCAGCTTAGCTCCACCTCAAAGCGTTACAATTATCATAATCCCGCACCTCTTGCTATTCAATACCCTTTTTCATCTGTTTTGCTGAGTAAAAGAGGACTTTGGCTTGCCCTTGCTAATAACACTCTTTTGAAGTTTTTCTTACAGTTAAATCCTCCAGATATATTCAAGTAGGGAAGTCAGGTAAAAGCTGTCGGATTTAGTTTAAAAATTTTCAACCATCTTTAGTTTCAAGTATACCGAACAAAATACGAACGTCAAGATTTATTCTTTACGGCAGGGGAGTGGTTGGCGTATCGTTAATTAGTAGTTTATCCAGCGCAACTAGCCGGTTCATTCTGCAAAAACCGCCCAAAAATCCGAAAGGCTCGGAGTCAAAATCCAAACGAAAGGCTCGGCATGATAAGCTGCCCGATCTGTGCCCGAAATGACTTAAGCAAAGACGAGCGCGGCAACATTTTGCGACACTTGTTCCCCGGAACCGCAGTTGAATGTCTCGGCAATAGATCTTCTGCCCAAACTTGGATTTCCATATCTGAGTCACAACTCGCGCTCACCCACATTATCAACTTTCGCGGGAACCATGTCCGAATCCCCCAATAAACATCCTCTGACTTAGGAAAGCTACTTTTCCTTGGTCGGAGGTTTTATACTATCTTTTAAATTTAAAACTAATCTTTCTTTAGAAGCACCATGAAAGCTTCTGACGGAATATCTACTTTACCAATTCGCTTCATGCGCTTCTTCCCTCTTTTTTGCTTATCCAGTAATTTATTTTTGCGGGTTACATCCCCCCCGTATAACTTTGCCGTGACGTTTTTACCCATGGCTTTGACATCTTCTCGGGCAATTATTTTACCGCCGATGGCGGCTTGGACACTAACTTCAAATAATTGTCTTGGTATGAGCTCTTTAAGTTTATCGACAACCTCCTTGCCGATGCGATAAGCCTCATCGCGATGAGCGATCATGCTCAAAGAGTCAACCAGTTCTCCCCCGACTAAAATATCCAGACGTTCCAGGGACTCAACCCTATAATCGCCCAGCTCATAGTTAAATGATCCGTAACCACTCGTGACAGATTTAAGATTGTCATAAAAGTCGGTCAGTACATTCGAAAGCGGTGCTTCAAAGGCAATTAAGGCCAGGCTTTCATCAACATAACTTAAGTTCTTTTGCAGGCCGCGAATACGGTTAATGAGTTGGATAACTTGTCCCACATAATCCCCCGGCACCACAACTTCGCCGAATATCCACGGTTCTCTGATTTGGTCGATCCGACTGGGATCAGGTAGTTCTGCGGCCGAACGAATCGTGAACTCTTCCCCGGTCGTGGTAGTGATAATATAGTCGGTCGAGGGATTAGTAACTACCAGATCGAGATCATACTCCCGTTCGAGCCGCTCGTGGACAATTTCCAGATGCAGTAACCCCAGAAAACCTACCCTATAACCAAACCCCAGTACTTGAGAGCTTTCCGGCTCATAGATCAGGGCGGCATCGTTGAGCTTTAATTTTTCCAGAGCTTCTTTTAGGGCTGGATATTGTTCGGCCGAACTTGGGAAAAAGCCGGCAAAAACAAACGGTTTAACCTGGCGATATCCGGCTAAAGGTTTAGTCGCCGGATGCTGCGCCAGCGTGACCGTGTCCCCCACCCGGGCTTCGGCAATCGATTTTAGATTTGAGACGATGTAGCCTATCTGACCCGGGCCTAACTTAGCCACCGGTGTCTGGGCGGGTTTAAAGATCCCCGTTTCAAGTGCTAGACCGATTTGTCCGCTCGCCATCATACGAATCGGTTGTGATTTTAATAACTGGCCGTCAACCACCCGAAGATATAATATAACTCCGCGATAAGCGTCATACACAGAATCAAAAACCAGTCCACGCAAACTAGCGTTTGGGTCACCCTTCGGCGGTGGTATTTGAGAAACAATTGCGTTGAGCAGCTCGGTGACGCCGGTACCATCTTTCGCCGAAACTCGCAAAATTGATTCCGGTTTACATCCAAGTAAACTGGCGACTTCTCCCCCAACCCGCTCAGGATCCGCGGCCGGCAAATCGATTTTATTAAGGACCGGGATAATCTCTAGTCCGGCTTCAATCGCAAGATAGACATTCGCAAGCGTTTGTGCCTGAATACCTTGGGAGGCATCGACCACCAAAACCGCTCCTTCGCAAGCCGCCAGAGAACGTGAGACTTCATAACTAAAATCAACATGACCGGGGGTATCAATCAAGTTAAGTTCAAAAGTCACGGGTCCGCTCGCGAGAGCCTTCGTACCAGGCGTCCAGTTCATTTGCACCGGTTGAAGCTTAATCGTAATCCCCTTTTCGCGCTCAAGTTCCATGCTATCGAGTAGTTGCGCTTGCATATCGCGCATCATTACCGTGCCGGTCAGCTCGAGCATGCGATCTGCTAAAGTGGATTTACCATGGTCAATATGGGCAATGATACAAAAATTCCGAATTTGATCTTGGTTCATGACTACCAATTGTACCCTGTTTCAGATTATTATTCGAGACTGTCTGCGACTGTCTTAAACAAGTGGCCCAAATAATTGGCCTACGACGCGGCCAACGAATTGTTTCGCTTCTCGCACTCGTAAGATATACGATGGTAATAAATAAGCTAAGCCCGCCGCCAGGCAAATTAACAGAAACTTGGGCCCCACTACCATAATTCCACGATCGAGGCGGTAAAGCGGTAAAAACTTGGCAACTAACAAATAGACAATGCCAGCCATAATGGTATTGGCAATCAGCATGCGAAAGACTCCGCGTAAAATAGCCATGCCACCAACAGAACCAAGCTTTCGTTTCAAAATAATAATAAGGAGCGTCGTTTCAAAGATCGAGGCAATAGACTGTGCCATCGGCAGACCAACGACCCCGAAGCGATGGGCCAGATAAATGCTGAGCAACACGTTAAAAGCAATTGCAAATATGCTGGTGTAAAGTGGAGTTTTTGAGTCGTGGAGGGAATAAAATACGCGCGTTACTAAGAGAAATAAGCTTTGGAAAATGATAACGCCGGCAAACCACCCCAAGATATTGGCAGTCGTGGCGTTGCCAAAACCAAATAATAATCTAACAATATATCCGCGCATCAGAATAGCAATGGTCGCTGAAGGAATGACCAAAAATAATATTAGCCTGGCATTTATGACAAAGTTTTCGATCAAATTCTCAATCTTATTATTGACCGCATCGTTGGCCATTTTGGGAAATGCTGCCGTAGCAATAGCTGCGCCGAATAACGACAAAGGAACGTTTTTGAGGTTATTGGCGTAGTAATAGGCGGTTAGGCTACCAGTAGCCAAAAATGAACCAATGTTACGCTCAACAATGTAGTTGATTTGATCAATACCTTGATCGAGTATTCGAGGAATGATTAATTTTACCACCCGCACAACACTCTTATTTTTGAGATCCAGACTAAAGTGATAGTGAAATCCGACCCCAAACAGTCCGACGAACTGAATCAAGGTTTGCAGAATTACGCCAATTACTACCCCAATCGCGACGCCGTATATAGAATAATGTTGCGAAAGAAATACTATTCCAAAAATGATTCCGACGTTATAGAACACGCTGGCAATCGCGTAGAAAAAGAATCGATCAACCGCCTGCTGAATGCCACCGATTACGCTCGATACGGCAAAGAAAAACGGTGTTATCAACATAATACGAGTCAGATTTACGGTCAGATTATGTCGGTAGGGATCAAAACCCGGGGCAATTATCTTGACCAGCGGACTGGTAAAGATAAAACACAATACACCAACTCCCAGTGTTAGGATCATAAGCAGGTTGAGAAGGATTGAACTTACTTCCCAAGCTTCAGCTTGCTCTTCTTTTGAGAGATGTTCCGTAAGAACTGGGATAAAAGCTACCGCAAATGCACCGGAAACAAGTAAAGTAAATAACAAATCAGGAACACTAAAAGCTGAAGTATAGGCATCAAGCATTGGCCCAATCCCAAAATGTGCGGCCAACAATCGATCTCGCAATAGTCCTAACAAGCGACTTGCAAAAAAAGATGCGGAAATTAAAAACGCCGCTACCCCTACTGATGTCTTTCGATTTGCTTTAGAGATTACGCGGTTCACTGCCAGTCATTATACCGCCACACACAATTTGACGGAAGCAGACCCTGAGCCAAATCCTTATTCGAATAGATCGGGCCTCACAAAACAAGCCAGAGCGGTAATAACTGCGTCACACAATACGTCACTACGTGTAAAGACTCCGGAAGTAACTCGACCGGCATACCCTTCTTGTTGTTTTATATTGTCGCTGCCAAATATTGAATCGGCCGCTTCCCCCATGCTCATACCCTGCCTTATAAGACGCATCAGGGCCGGCGCGATTTCGAGACGAGGAGAACCACCTAAACCGATTAATCCTGAATAATCAATCACCGCCACCCAATCATCTTCGAACCACTGGTTGCCAATTTTGACTAGTCCCCCTTCAATCCCAACGGCATAATCAGGTCGGAGCGCAACTTTAACAGTCTTCGCCCGATTAATAGCTCCTTTTATGGTTAAATCCGTCTCAAGCGGTTGATCGCTGACGCCTGAAGGAACGTCAGACGCTACTAAATCAAAACTTTGGCCCGGCCACATTACACTAAATGCCTGGCGGACAGCCGCGATTTTCACCGGATTTTTCGAACCAATTGCTATTTTCATAGCTCCCCTTAGCTAAGACGTAGCGACTGCGGATTTTGGCGAGCCAAGTGTTTCGATCATCAGCTTCTCGAAATCCGGGCCTTCGATTGTTTCTTCCTTGACCAATTTTTGGGCTATCTTATCGAGAGCTGTGCGATGTTTGTTAATTACCTCTTCGGCTCGTTTCGCAGCTTCAGATAAGAGTGAGGTGACTTCCGAGTCAATTTCTTCAGCAGTCGCATCGGAATAATCTTTAGTTTCAGTTAAGTCACGTCCAAGAAATATACTTCGCGCTCCACTTCCAAACACCTGATTGCTAAGCTTTGAGCCCATACCGTAATCCATAATCATTTTTCGAGCGAGATCAGACGCGTGCTTAAGATCACTCTCCGCACCGGTAGTGACTTTGCTGGCACCGTAAACCAGGCGCTCAGCCACTCTGCCTCCCAAGCTACGAGCAAGATCATCTTTAAATTCATCGATTGAATGCATATAGCGATCTTCGGTCGGTAAGCTCCAAGTAACCCCGCCTGCTTGACCGCGCGAGACAATCGAAATTTTATGCACCGGATCGGTATTGGGCAGGACATGTCCAACCAGAGCATGACCCGCTTCGTGATAGGCAGTTAGAGCTTTTTCTTCATCATTGAGCAGATGCGATCTTCGTTCCGGACCAAGGGCTTCTTTTTCAACTGCTTCATGCAACTCATTCATGGTGATTTTCTTCAAATTTCGGCGGGCCGCTAAAATTGCGGCTTCATTGCATATGTTTGCCAAGTCAGCTCCAGAAAATCCCGGCGTTTTCGCTGCAATATCTTCCAAATTAACTTTACCTTCTACTGGTTTTCCCTTCATATGGACTTCCAGGATGGCCAAACGGTTATTTCGATCTGGAGATTCAAGCGTGACACGGCGATCAAAACGACCTGGTCGCAAGAGAGCCGGATCAAGTACATCAGCACGGTTGGTAGCAGCCATGACGATTACATTAGTCCCTTGCTCGAATCCATCCATTTCAACCAATATCTGATTGAGGGTTTGCTCTCTTTCATCATGTCCCCCGCCCATACCCGTACCACGTTGTCTGCCAACCGCGTCAATTTCATCGATAAATATGATACACGGTGCATTCTTTTTGGCTTTGGCAAAGAGATCACGAACCCGACTGGCCCCCACACCTACGAACATTTCTACGAATTCTGAGCCGGAAATACTAAAGAATGGCACTCCTGCCTCACCGGCTACAGCTCGAGCAAGTAGAGTTTTCCCGGTTCCTGGAGGTCCAAACAGAAGCACTCCCTTCGGAATCCTGGCCCCCAATGCTTCGAACTTTTGCGGATATTTCAGAAATTCAACAATTTCTTGAAGCTCTTGTTTGGCTTCTTCGGAACCGGCAACATCATTAAACGTAACGCGAGCTTTATCGGGTCCGAAAAGTCGCGCCCGGCTCTTACCAAAAGTCATCGCTTGATTATTAGAGCCTTGGGCTTGGCGCATCATCAAATAAAACAGTCCGATGATGAGAAGAATCGGCAAGAAACTGGTTAATAATAAATCTATGATATGACCGGTTGTGTCGTTGGGGTTCGCGGTATTTACGGTAATTTTTGAGTAATCTATGCCGTAATCTTTCAATGTGGCAGAGGCTTCAGTATAGGTAACTTGCTGCGGTTGAGTAGCATCCTTTAACTTAATAGTTAGCGTTTGGCCATTTACATCAATTTCTTTAATTTGGTTATTTTTCGCTTCGGTAATGAGCTGAGAAAGCGAAACTTGTTTTGGCTGAGGTCCGCCGAGCGAAACTACGGCTAGTACGGCCAGCACTAAAAGTGCGCCGAGCAAGAATAAGAAGCTACGGTTATTAATTTTCATTTGATCCTCACTTTAGAATAAAACTGCTTATACTTAGTCTTTCAATGAAAACAGCCGACAAACGGCCATAGTTGTAAGCAATCTTTATGATATTGGCAGCGCCAATATCATAATATTAACACTGCTCGGGTACCGCGTCACATTAATATGCTTGGTTGGGCCTAGTTTTGCAGTGACACTATAATAAGGGATTTGTCGAGACAAAGCCATAACTTTGAGGTGATTGGCCATTTTTGGTTAGTTTTTCCGGTTTTTAAGGCTAAAGCGGCTCGAGCAATCCCGGCTTTCGATAATTCGGCTGAAGGATCAAGAGTTCGAGCCATTTCGGTAATTAATTCTTTGCGGGCTTCACCGGATAATTCCGAAATATCAGCTAAGTTTACGGCGAGCCCAGACGGAACTTGCTTGATAATACGCGCCAGTCTTCTGGCAATGCGCTCCTCTAACTTCTCGAGCTCACTAAGTTTACTCATTGAGTTTTGCTTAGCTTGCTCGCTTAACAATGGAGTAATTTCGCTCCTGATAAAATTCCTGGCAATCCGTAGATCGGCATTGGTGGAATCCTCTCGCCAACGTAGTCCGTGATCAAGAGCATATTGGCGAAGTTCAGTTTTGCGAAGATCAAGCATTGGACGTATCACGAACGGATAACTCCTGAGCGCAATTAATCCCCGCCGGTCACTTCCACGGAGTGAATTAAAGACTGCTGTTTCCAATCTGTCGTCACCATGATGAGCGGTGATGATTCCGGCTGCTCCGCTTTTTTCGGCGAGCTCTCTCAAATATAGATATCTGGCCTTCCTGGCGACGTTTTCGCTCTGACCCATTAAATTAAGCTTGGTTGAAGCACTTGGGAAACTATATTTTGTCGCCATTTCCGCTACCAGTTGCTCGTCTTGGGATGCATCTTTGCGCATGCCGTGGTTGACATGCGCGACCAAGAAACTCCAAGGGGGGCGTGGCAAACTCGCGAGCATATCCATCATGCTTATCGAATCAACGCCACCTGAAATTGCCATAACGTAAAAACCAGGCTGTGGAAGTTGCAGCCTTGGCAGTAGGGTTGACTCATTCATAATGCTTATTTTAACACCCGGTGCTCGGGAGAGAAAACTAGTCAGTATGACCAGTCTTCTCTCCTTTTCTTCAATCGGCCTTACTCCACTCTCAGCCTGGCTCGATTAATCGTAATTGCGCATAGCGCAGATACCAGTGTTCTAGACACAAGTATATGGACAAATTGCTTTTGTTGTCATTAGTAATAAACACGAAAACCGGTGCAGTAGACTGGCTCAATCTATCAATATAAACAAAGGAGCAGTAATGGTGGCTGCGGTTGGATTTGAACCAACGACCAAAGGCTTATGAGTCCTCTGCTCTACCACTGAGCTACGCAGCCTAAAAAAGGAATAAACCTAGCTTAGCAATAGTAACAAAATTGTTGCTGGTTGCGAATTCTTAGGACTTATCCAGAACGCTACGGTAAAAATTTCTCTACTTAATAGGTACAAAAATACCCGACAAAACTGTCAGGCACTTTTGGTAGCGGGGGTTGGATTTGAACCAACGACCTTCGGGTTATGAGCCCGACGAGCTACCGGACTGCTCCACCCCGCGTCACAACGATAAATATTACCACTTTTAAGATGTCTGGTCAATTGAACCTGCCGCAAGTTTTAATTAAAAAGAAATTGCCACCACTGCGAAAAATTCGACTTTGGCTTAAGTGCAATAACATTGGTTGGTTTGGGGGTCATTACGGTTGGTTTCGGTAATATAATGACTCCTTCACCGGGAGCCATGAGATCAAGTTCGGAGCGAGCCGCCTTATCTTTATAAGAATTCGTTTGGTAATACTGGACATCATACTCAAGCTGAATCTGATTAGCTTTCAGAGTCGTAATCTGATTTTGCATCTGTGAGATTTGTTGATTTAAATTGTAATTTCCTCTAACTGTTTGGAACACAATCACCGTTAGGTAAATGATTACTAGGAGTCCAATAATATTGAGTATTTTTGATCGCTGCCAGATGTTCATATTCTTTTTGGAAATTCGCCCAAACAATGACAAAAATGTATTCGAGTTGTAGAAAAAAGAGATTCTCTACAAAGTAAGCATAGTGCAATGACCACATTTATGGTAGAGTCGAGCTGGAAAATCTCGCCCCACGAATGCACTTTTTACAGGTAATCCTCAAGAACAGGTGATACAATGTAGCTTACGAAAGGGAATATTCTATGATGCAATATTACACATATGGGTACGGTCCGAGAAATATCGGAGGTTTTGGGTCTTATGTCGGCCTATTTTTTAATATTTTGTTTATCGGTGCAATAATTTTAGGAATCGTTGCACTTATTCGATATACGGGTCATGATCACCGCCATTTTAGTTCAAATAGTTCAGTCGATATTCTGAAAGATCGTTATGCCAAGGGTGAAATTACCAAAGCCGAATTCGAATCGATGAAAAAAGACCTATCCGACTAATCGGTCGGCCTTGTTTCTAGTATTACTTGTTTCTCAGCCTAAAGATATCAGTAAACTGAAGTGCTTAGGATGAGGCCGGTCTCTGATTGTTACACCAGAGACCGGCCAATTTTGCGCTCGTCTCGCTAAATTTGCGAGAGTAAATCGCTACTTTTTACCACCGCCACACTTGTCGGCGGAGCTTGTTGCGGTGCGGTAGTGACAACACCTGCTGGAACGACGGTGTTCACGAAACTTGAACTGGTCGTGCAAGCCAGAGTTGAGGGAGGCGGGAAAACCCACTCCTTATTTTGCCCTTGCATTTGGTTCACGTAACCGGTGATTAAACGATCCCCATAAGCCGGATCGAAAGGAGTTTTCCAAACGACGTTGACCGACTTGACTTGGTTATCCCGAAATACGTTGCCCCAATCGAAAAGGGCTTTGGCGATTGCCTGCTCAAGCGGTGAAGTTGCCGCAGCAGCTCCCGCCAAGGGCGAAGGGTGAGGCGCAATGGCTTGCCGAAGACACGAACTGGCGACGCCTTGCATCTGGGCGAAATGCACCGCGGCTTGATCAAGCCCCGGAGAGTTTTGGCTTGGCCCAAACGGATAGAGCAGGGCGTCCGCAGCTTTAGCGCACTGGCTGGGTTGTCGAGAAGCCACCAGGGTTTTAACCGCCACCGGCTTATTGTCCGGCCCGATAATCTGGCCAGACATGTTCTCGACGTTATCGATGTAGATTCCCGGATCGTTTAATGCATCGACGATCATCTGGGCATCGATAGTCGCGTTGAGCACCCCAGTATTCGGATCAAAAACCATCTTGACTGCTGAATGGGATAATTTCCACTCTTTGGTCGAATCTCCGGCGACTTCTCTGGTTGACTGGCAGGATACTGGTTTCCAGTCGAGGGTAAACGCATTGAAAGGAGCGTTGATTTTGATCTCCAGATTCCAGCGCTCATAGGTTTTGCTGTCGACGTGGACAGTCATCTGAGCGAAGGGAAGATCATCATTTAGCGTCCAGTACTCAAGTGCCGCAGGCTTCACCTGCTTCGACGCAATTTGGCGATGAGTCTTCACTGAGGCGCCCCATTTGAGGCCACCCAGAAATCCGATCACCGCGACAACCAGGGTCACAAGCACAAGACCTGCAACTGTAAGTTGTTTGAACGTAAATCGGTAGACGTTTCGTTCTCTCATTCGTTTACTCGCCTTCTTCTGTTGACGATGCTGGAAAATCGCGCTCAAGAATGCCCACACTTTGGATTCCTTTTCGACTCGTGAGGCTAGGCATCTGACGATAAGTTTCTCTCGCTTTAGCCCAACCGATGGATTCTTACGGAGTATCTACGCCCAGATTATGGAAATTCTGTGCCCGTTTTGCCACGTCGGTGCCGTAGTCGTGATGGGTCGTTACCGAATCAGGACTTTGACCTCTTGCAA
>JBIOIQ010000002.1:0-90823 GCA_044449985.1 Candidatus Saccharimonadia bacterium
GCCCAATACTGGGCAGCTTCGCAAACTCCTCGATTAGCTCTGAAACCGATTTAGGGATGAGTCGCATGTGTTATAGGCCAGGAAGACCAAGGCCTCCGGCGACGTCCTTCATTTTATCAGCGGCAACTTGTTGACTTCGTGTAATGGCTTGCCCAAGCGCCGATTCAATATTCTTTTCGAGATGCTCGATATCATCAAGATCAATTTTGGTGCGGTCAAGTTTAACTTCCTTGAGCTTTTGTTCACCGTTCATGCGCACTGTCACCGCACCAGCTTCAACTTCAATAACTTCCTTAGCTAGAGCTGATTGGATTTTCTTAAGTTCATATATGGTTTTAGCTTTATCAAACACTTATTTGCTATTCTCCTTACTTGCTCTTATTTTATCTTATTTAGGCCGCTCACGCACGTTGTTTGTGCGTGAACTAGAGATGATATAATCAAACAGAAAGAAGCACTAAACCAGGGAGTTTTCTTTGGATCATCCCCAGCTCCAGTTATTGCGCCGATTAATAAAAACTTATCATTATGTGATCGTCGGAAGCTTGCTGGCGCTAATGTTTGGCTTAGGCGTCACCAGCATGGCGCATGACTCGGCCATTGTCGATGAAGTTGCCCATATTCCGGCCGGCTACTCCTATCTCGAATATGGTGATTACCGTCTTAACCCCGAGCATCCCCCGCTGATTAAAGACATTGCGGCGCTCCCACTAACTTTTATGCATCTGAGCTTTCCGATCACTTCCCCGTCATGGACCAGCGAAATCAACGGTGAATGGGATTCAGGTTGGAATTTTCTTTATTACGCCGGAAATTCCCCAACGCAAATACTTTTTTACGCGAGACTGCCGATTCTTATTCTTTCGATCGTTTTTGCGGCCGTCTTTTATGAACTTCTGCGGCGTAAATTCGGGATCGGGGTCGGACTCTTAGCCGTGTTCTTGTATACCTTAGAGCCAAACATCATGGCTCACTCTAGGCTAGTTACGACCGATATCGGCGTAACGGCGCTGTGTTTTTTAGCGGTCTGGACGTTTGTTCTTTACCTCGAAAAACCGGATCTCATGCGTGGCGGGGTAGCAACGCTATGCCTGGCACTAGCGCAGCTGGCTAAATTCTCGGCGGTGGTGCTTGGACCGCTCTATATCTTCTTGGTACTCGTAGTGGTGGCCGGGTGGGGCGAGCCGACCAAATGGTGGTCTCGGGCTAAAACCTACTTTTTAGGACTGCTAGGTATCGGAGTGGGCGCGTTGGTGCTGATATGGCTGTTTTATTTCCCCATGACCTTGCATATGCCCAACAGCGTCCAGAAAACGCTAGTCGCTAGTTCATTATGGCCTGGCTGGAAGATGAGCTTGGCGATTAAACTGGCCACTTATAACCATATTCCAGGGATGCGAGCATTGGTCCAGTACGTCTTAGGAGTGGCGATGGTGCTAGGTCGCGTAGCGGGTGGAAATACGACTTATTTACTAGGCCACGTCACCAATCAGAGTTTTTGGTGGTATTTCCCGATCACTTACTTAATTAAAACTCCGGTAGCACTCCTTATAATGATAGTGATTGTGAGCGTGTATGGGGTGCTAGATTATTTTCATCACGCTCCTAAACGGCTGTGGGAGAATTTTCGACGTTATTCAAAAGAGCGACCAATGCAGTTCGCGGCGCTTAGTTTTGTCGGACTTTATAGTTTAGTGTCTATGACCGGAAATCTTAACCTAGGTATTCGCCATTTACTGCCTATGTTTCCCTTCATATTCCTGACAGTATCGATCGGAATGGTGGGGCTGTTGCGCCGCTACCCCAGATCCATCTTTCCCAGTATTGGACTGGGGCTGCTAATGCTATGGTATCTGGCGGCTAACCTTCTGATTTATCCGTCGTATATCGCTTATTTTAATGAGCTCATTGGTGGACCGAACAATGCGTATAAGTATGTGACAGATTCCAGCATTGATTGGGGTCAAGATTTAGCGCGCCTTCATGATTATGTCGCTTCCAATCACATATCGCATATTGCGGTTGACTACTTCGGCGGTGGCCTCCCCCAGTATTATTTCTGCAGCGCAAACGTAGTCCCAAAGGGTAGCATTGTGAACGGTAACAGGGCCTATAACTGTAGCGGTTCCCCCTTCATTGAATGGCACTCTTCTTATGGTCTTTATCACGGCTATATGGCGGTATCGGAAACGTATCTCGAAAATGATATCTATTACTCAGGGCTTCGAGGTGACTCTGGTTACGATCAACTGCGCAAGATGACCCCGATCGCAAAAATTGGCTATTCAATTTATGTTTATAAACTCAACTAGCTTTTCGTAGGGTGATAGACGAAGCTGGGCATGCGGTAACCGCCGCGCAGCGAGCGCAAACGGATTCTCAATAAATCCCTAACTGAGGCAATGGCTGCTTTTAAAGCTGAGTCACCGACCAGGCCGGTCGGTTTCGGGTCGTACCAGTCGTTTACGGGAAATGTTTCAATCTTGTAGCCGAGCTTACGGGCAATAAAGATGATTTCCATATCAAAAGCCCAACCGGTCAGGCTTTGACGGCCGAAAATTTCTATCGCCTCAGCTTCACCGAAGACTTTAAAGCCGCATTGAGTATCGGAAATACTGGGGGCGATCAGGAGTTTTGTGAGCAGATTGCCGAAACCGGAAATGAGTTTTCTGGCGCCATGGTGCGTGCGAGCGAGGTTTCTAACAGCAATCGTGACTTGACCACCTCGCGCCATAAATTGTGCAACTTCGTCAAGATGATTTAAGGGTGTTGCAAGGTCGCAGTCCATAAACAGGCGGTATTTGCCGTGTGCCTCAAACATTCCAACTCTCACCGCTCCCCCTTTACCGGCGCGAGTATGGAGATTGATGACTCGGTAGTTGGCGGCTGCCGGAAGAGTTTGCTTACCAGCTAGCTCAGCCAGATCACCACTCTGGGCAATTACTAGTACTTCGACTTCCCCGTAGTGGTGGCTCCCCAGCCAGCCATTTAAGCTAGCTATCGTAGCCGGTAAGATTTCAGCCTCATTATAGGCCGGGATGATGATCGATAGATCGATTCTCTTACTGCTGGGTTTGGTAGACTGCAAAGGTTTGGGTATTATCATTTAGCTCGGAGTAATGCTGAGACAGGCGTGCTTTAGGGAAGCGACTTTTGAGATCTCCAATAATACCGGAGGTTTCGGTTGGAATAAAGATGATTTGTTTTTGGGGACTTCCGATTGGGAGTTTAGATATATCGGCCATCGGTAGATCGGTAATCTCGGCTCTCTTAAAGCTTAAGAAATCGATTATTTGGGCACTGGTACCGGTACTTACCACATAACGTTGCCCGCCGAATGAAGTTCGATTTAAGTACCCTGCCAGTTCGCGGGCGTTGTTATCGAAACTATCGGCCAGATCTGGTGAATTTGCCCAAGCGACGAAATATTGCTGATACCCTTGATAAATCCCCATGAGCAGTAGCACTACGATCGGCACGGTCCCGAGTGTTCGGGCGGCTGAATTAATCGGAAAAGTGGAAAACCAAATTTCTAGCATATAGTTAATACCGACGGCGGCGAGGATAAAGACAATGGGTGCGAGTACAATCGAGCTTTCTGAACTCGGTGCTACTTGCGAGCTGGCGACGACCGGGATTAAGAGTACACAAAAGAGAATAAGTAGTGTTCGGTAGCGAGCTTTTTCAAAGCGCATGCCACAGACCAAAACGCCTACTATAAACATCAGCCCAACGAATAAATTAAGCTCCGGAGTCCCCGGGATATTGTAAAGATAATTATCGTCGCCGTGCAGCACAAACCCGGTCAGCGTATCGGCCGTTCTAGTGGCAATATCATGAGCATTCACATTACTCAGGGTAAGTTTTGGCGGATGGGCCGAAAAGCGCCAGATAGCGAGCGGCAAGCCGAGAATTACAATGAGCGCAAACATTATGAGATGAGCACGCTCGAGCAGCTGGTTCTTTTGGGCCAAGGTATACAGTAGCGTTGCGCAGCTAAGGAGCAGTCCGAAGGCCAGCCAGAGTCCGGAGATGGCCGAGAATGAGCCGCCAATAATCAGTCCGGCGAAGATAAACCAACCGATCTCGCGCTGGCGAAAGGCAATAATTAATGCGCTCAAGACGAGCGGAACGATAATTATCGGTAAAATTGCGGCGGTACCAAAGCGCGAAAATCCGACTGTCCATGGCGTTGTGGCGGCAAATAAGCTGGCGAGTACCCCAACTCGTTGGTCATACCACAGTGTACCTAAGACATACATGAGCGCAACACCAAAGAGTCCGATTAAGGCGGCGGGGAGCCTCAGCGCAAACAACGTCGGGCCAAAGATCTTGACACTCAAAAGTTGCATCACTGAAAATACTGCTCCGGCGCTTCCGTTATGCAGAAGAGTTGTGTATTTGGCGCTGTGACGCAAAATTCCTAATATAAGCGTTGCATTCGAGGCTTCAGCTGGCGATAGTCCCGGCGGAAGAGTATTAAGGTTGTTTAAGAAAAAATAGGCGGCCACAATTAGGATCAGATAGAATCCTAGCGAAAAGCGGTTGTCGTAGATTCGTTTTAAGGTGTCAACTTTTTTACTCATGTTCGAAATACCACTTTCTTATAAAGTATAAAATTCCAGGAGAGCGATACAACGGTCGCAGCCAGTTTGGCAGTATTTTTCGACACAAAATCAGTGCTCAAGTAGTGGTCTAAGTGCAAATATTTACTAAGTTTGTTCACAATCGCGGCTGGTTGTTTATAACGACTACTTAGAAGATAAATCACAATATTTTGCAGTACATAAACTCCAAAAGCGGTCACGAGATAAAAACCGATGATTTGAACCCAGAGGTTGCCACCATTTGAGCCAAAAACGAGATGTTTATTTGCAAAAAAACTAAAGATCATAGCGATGGTGGTCGAAATAAAATTCGCCGAGATTCTCCCTAAATGAAACGTTTTCGTCGTGAGCACATTGTAAATGAAAAAGTCTATGGCAGTGTTGATAGCGCCAACCGAAACAAATTTAGCGAGCGTGCCAGCGAGCAAGACTAATACTCCGTTACGATTCAAGTATAAGCATAAGCAACAAACCTACCTATGTAAAGCAATCTGGATCGTTATGCTCTTAGCTTTATTCCACAAAAGTTGGCGTAGCTTGGGCATCGAGGTTGCGAAACGTCAAAAGTTCCGGGTGGAAATAAAGCTCGGTTTGACCGGTGGGACCATTACGATGCTTACGGATCAAGATATCGGCAATATGTTGGCGATCAGTTTCTGGGTTGTAGTAGTCTTCACGGTAGATAAACATTACTACATCAGCGTCTTGTTCGATTGAACCGGACTCGCGTAGATCAGACAGCTGGGGAACTTGGGGAGACCTGCTTTCAACCGAACGTGAGAGCTGTGAAAGCGCGATAACCGGCACATTCAGCTCTCGAGCAAGGCCTTTTAAACTTCTTGAGATTTCCGAAACTTCTTGAACGCGGTTATCTGAGCGCGAGTTTCGTCCGCTCATAAGTTGAAGGTAATCGATGACGATCAGGCCCAAATCGTGTTCAGATTGTAGTCGTCTGGCTTTCGTACGCATTTCCATGACATTGGTCATGGCTTGATCATCAATATAGATCGGGGCGTCAGAAAGTACCGCCATGGCATGATTTATTTTTGGGAAATCACTATCTTCCAGTTGTCCGGTGCGCAACTTCCAACTATCGACTCCAGATTCACCGGCCAGCAAGCGATCAATTAGTTGCTCTTTACTCATCTCGAGTGAAAAAATGCCGACGGGGATGCCTTCTTTGACGGCAACATGCTGGGCGATATTGAGCGCCAGGGTTGTTTTACCCATACTCGGACGAGCAGCCAAAATTATTAGATCGGATTTTTGCAGTCCTGCCAGTGTGTGATCGAGTGCCCGAAAGCCGGTAGGGATACCACGTAATTTATTATTGTCCTTATGCAGCTCGTCTAAGCGGTCAAAACTTTCAATCAGGATTGAGCTGATAGGAATGAAATTCTGTTTGAGGTTTTGTTGAGAGACTTCAAACAAAGTTTTTTCGGCTTCGTCGAGCAGACCGTCCAAAGGACTATTCTCATCGTAACCCATGTCAGTAATTTTTTGGGCGGCGGATATAAGCCTGCGCAGAGTCGATTTGTGAGCGACAATACCGGCGTAATGTACGACATGTGCGGCAGTTGGTACTCCGTCAACCAGCTCAGTTAGATAAGCCGCGCCACCTAATTTTTCAAGTTCGCCGGCACCTTCGAGCTTATTTGCTAGCGTCAGAAGATCAATTGGTTGACGATTCTCATACAAATCAATCATAGCGCTGAAGATGAGCCCATGTTTAGATATATAAAAGTCATCCGCCACCACCATATCGGCGATTTTTATAATGGCCTCATTATCGACCAAAATTGAACCAAGCAGACTGGCTTCCGCTTCGGTGTTTTGCGGAGGCAGTTTGGAGGTTAAATCCCCTTTGATTGTTTGTCCGGCTGATTCCATTATTCTACGATTTCCCCGCCTAATATTTCGAGTGCTGAGCTCACAAGTTCGTCGCCCGGATTGATGCTCGGGCTGGTTTTTTTGGCTGCCAGAGAGGTCACAAGTGCAATCGAATGGCCATAGGTTTTTTCTAAGGCACTTTCGATTATCTCACGATTCTTTGGTTCTTTGAGTCGATCGAGGTGAAAACTAAATGGGCTGGTGATAATAATGTTCTTACCGGTAATTTCTATCTGGCATGATCCTAATATCGCATGGAGGGAGTTATTTTTGGCCTTAATTAGAATCAGCGTTTTTGGCCATAGCTCAGTCGGGGTGAACGTTGGCGAATCTGACAGTTCTGGTGGCTGTGCTTCGTTAGTTTCTTCGGCTCGGGGCTGCTCCGCCGGAGCAGTCGGAGTTTGCGATTGGGCAAGTGTAGTTTCAGTTGGTTGAGCGCGAGTTTTCGCTGGCAGCGTAGGTAGAGACAGCCGAACAATAGTAGTCTCTAGCGTAAGATCTGGCATGGCGGAAAGAGGCACCTGACATAAAGCGTCAATTATCTCAGCTAGTTCAATTTCACTAAGTTTGTGGATGTCGGCTTTATTTTGAAGCTTATCCAGTAGCAAATCCCTAAAGTAGTTAATAAGCTGCAGGGTTAACTGGGACGATGAAATTCCTTGGGCGTCGAGAGTATCGATCGTATCAAGGGCGAGTTTGGGATTATGTCCTGCGATGGCTCTCGTTATTGAGGCGAGCGCTTCTATCGGACTTAAGCCCAGCAGTTCACGAACTGCCGCTTCGGTAATCAATTTATGCTCCGTGTTTGCGACTTGGTCAAGCATGCTGATCGCGTCTCGAAAACCGCCTCGACTGGTAGTAGCAATAAGCTTAATTGCCTCTGGTTCGATCGAAATCTTTTCCGTTTCAGCAATTTTCCTCAAGCGAGCGGTCAAATTCTCCATACTAATTGCATTAAAACTAAAGCGTTGTGTACGCGAAATGATTGTTTCGGGGAGTTTGTGAGCTTCAGTAGTGGCAAGTATAAAAATGGCATGCGGTGGCGGCTCTTCTAAAGTCTTAAGCAGCGCATTAAACGCCTCGGTCGTGAGCATATGGACTTCATCGATAATATAGACTTTGTAACGACTTCTGGCCGGTGCAAGATTGATTTTGTCGCGCAAATCCCTCATTTCATCGATTTTACGGTTACTGGCAGCGTCGATCTCGATAATATCAAAATTACTTCCGAGCGGTATCTGACAGATTTCGCAGCTGCCGCAAGGTCTTTTCGCTGGATTCTCCTCTAAGCAATTGACGGCTCTTGCGAGTAGTCTCGCCACTGATGTTTTGCCGACGCCCCTGGGGCCGGTTAACAAATAAGCATGGCTAATACGGCCCTTCGCTAAGGCTGATTTAAGGGTTTTGACCACATGGTCTTGGCCGATTAAATCATCAAATGAAGCCGATCGATATTTTCGATACAAGGCGAGCTCGGACATTTACCCTCACGGTTTTACTTACGGTAGTTGTAATTATATCTGCCTGCAAAGTGATAAGCAAAGCTAAAGTAGCATTAGCCATACAGGTTTGCGAGGTTTAGAGCATGGTTTATATCAGACGAAGAAATTTAGCCAATAACGGCTTCAACAGCTGCCCATTCCGGGCTACCCTCTTCAGGGATCACGATAGTGATTTGATCACCTGGTTGGGCTTTAAAATAGGTGACAGAGGCAAATAAAACTCGGTAGTCTCGCCCGCCTGCTTCAACAAAGTATTGCCCATCTTTTAAGCTGAGCGTGCCGATAAGTTTTTTGCGTTCGGCAGGACCAATTTGTTTGTAAATAAATGAGCCGTCTTCGCCAATTGTAAGTTTTAAGGTGTCACCTTGGACCAGCTTAGATTTAGAAGCATAATTCGCCGGAACCGGGTAAACCTTACCATCGGGTCCAACCATGTTTTGGCCGTCAAACATGCCTTCGATAATCTTTCCGGTAGCAATTTCGGTTGGAATAACGGTATTGGGAACTTCTGTATCACCAACGAGACTGGCCAATAACTCTTTTGCGCCAGCCAAATTAGTCTCAGCTGTTTCAATGAGTTTCTTTAGTGTTTTTAATTGTTTCTCAGCTAATTCTGCCACAATAACTCCTTTGTGTTTTTTAGAGAGTGATCAACTACAATATTGAAATACCTCTGTCGGTAAAATCTGTCTGCCTTTATATGTATCATTTTGTGATTAATAAGTCAAAAAATACGAGATCCCAGATGAGGTGATCTCGTATTTCGGGCGAACGCTGAAAAAAAGTTACTGAAGTTCGACCGTTGCACCGGCTGCTTCGAGGGCTTTTTTGGCTTCCTCGGCTTCGGCTTTGGCAACATTTTCCTTGACGGTCTTAGGTGCACCATCAACGAGAGCCTTACTCTCAGCCAGTCCGAGTCCGGTAATTTCACGGACGGCCTTGATGACATTAATCTTTTGATCGCCAGAAGCACTTAAGACTATAGTATAGGCTGATTTCTCGGCTTCAGCTGCAGGAGCATCGGAGCCACCGGCTGCCGGAGCGGCTGCCATTGCCATTGGGGCAGCAGCGGAAACACCGAAGTGTTTCTCGAGTATTTTTACTAGTTCAGATAGCTCAAGCACGCTTAAACTTTCGATTGATTTGACTAAATCCTTGAATTTAGCTGGAATTTCGACTTTTTCTTCGGTTTCTTTGACTACTTCTTTTACTTCTTCATCTGCCATTTGAATTCTCCTTCTTGACTACGGTGCGTTATGCAGATTGCTCTGCAACCGCGTTTAATACATTGATAATTGAACGAACGTTTCCGGACAAGACACCCACAAAGCTCGATAGTGGTGCGGCAATAGTCCCGACTAATTGAGCGAGTAATTGTTCTTTGGTTGGAAGTTGCGCAAGCGCCACCACTTGCTCAGCACTCAGTAGTTGACCATCTCCGGTTATTGCTCCCACTATTTCTAGGGCATCGTGGGTTTTTGCGTACTGGAAAATTACCCGAGCTGGGGCGACTTCGTCATCGAATCCCATGGCGAGTGCCATCGGACCTGCGAAATCTTTAGGATCCAAATCTTTAAAATTCGCAGTACCGGCGGCTGCGATTTTGAGCAGGGTATTTTTTGTTACCCTATAACTCATATTCTCAGCTCGTAAATTGGACCTCAACTGCTCGACTTCCGCAACAGTTAAGCCGCGGTAGTCGGTCAGAACAGCCAATTTGATGCGACCTAGCTCATCTTTAAGCTTCTCTACTGCTTCGACTTTTGCTTGGCGGGTTATTGCCATAACGGGACCTCCAACTAAAAAAATCTTCGGTGATCACTTCCGAAGACGATGAGTAACTTTTTTGCTGCTTAAATGCTATGGACAAAACCAAGGCTTCTTAGCGTTGTTACCTATCGTAGCAAATTAAGCCTTTGATATTTTCGGCAGCTACGGTCTTTGGTGATCACTTAAGATTTTATGATATTTTAGCTCGACTGTCAACTAACCAAGCGAAATACGTTTTCGATCTCTCGGAGAATATTAGGATGGAACTCATAATTTTTAACTTTATCATGGGTGACCCAAGCAAAGTCTGTAAAGGCTCCGGGTTCTAGCTCAACCACAGGTTTGTTTGGAACCCGACAGTAAAAATGCAAACCATGATAATAGTACGAATTTTCGCCATGTAAAAACACATCTTCCCCGATAAAATTCCAATTTTTGATTTGGAAGCCGACTTCTTCTTTGACTTCCCGAATCAACGCTGTGATCAAGCCTTCATCAGGTTCGACTTTACCGCCCGGAATGGTCCAGAGTCCGGCGTCGATATGACTTCCCGGAATTTTTTTAACTATTAATATTTCGTTCTCGGGACTGACGATAAAGGCGGCTACGGCCAGTACGACTAAATATTTTGCATGAGGTGGAATTGGATTAACCATCTTGTAATTGTTTAATTTGCCTTATTATCGAGCTGCTCGAGTTTAAACTGGGTCGCTCGCTCAGCCGCCAGGCGAGTCAGTCCCGGATCCTCTCCTTCATTTATAAACTTCATTGAACTGGCAATATTAGGATGAACTTCAGCTATTTTGTTAAACATGTGTTGGCAAATCTTGCGGTATCCGGGATGACCCTGAGGACTGGTGCGAAGCTCTAGAAAATGAAACGAGGCTCGCGCATTGAGCATAAATCGGTATCTCATTTTATGGCCAAGCAGCGTAGCGTATTGGGCTTCGGCCGAGAAACCTTTCGCTTGCATTGTTTTGTACAAGTTCTCGCTTAAATTAAAGGCTTCTATAAAGTCTTTCTCGAATCCGGCTGCTTTGATTAAGTCCGGAATATCATAGCCGATATCGGGTGTTAATCGTTGCCATTCGAAACCGTCAACGATTCGGTGGCGCTGCAGATCCCGAAATGTGCCATAATCTCCAGTAATCTGAAATTCGTAGTGGGGTATTTCAAAAGATCTCCCCGGCTTATGGCGTCGATTGAGTCGTTCGCCGATGGCGGTTGCGAGGATTTCTGATTTCTGCTCGGCAGTTAGTTTGCTGACTTGCTCATAAATTGATTCAAGCGGAGCATTTGATGACTCAAATAAAATTTCTGGAATCAAATCATACTCATTTTTGGGCCAGTAACTAACCAGTGTGACGGCATCGATGGGAATGAGATGGTCATCTTTAATATATTTGTCAGCCAATTTGCGCAGGTTAGATCTTCCCGTAGCGCGGTAAGCCACGGCAGCTCCCCCTCTTTCTGGTACATCGGTTCGTTCGAGAAAGGCCGGCAAGACTTTGCGCGACTCATCTAAAATTTGTTTGCCGATGGCTTGAGCTTCTGGCAACGGATCGCTCTCGAGGTGAATAATTAAACTTTCTAGAGCTTGTGCGGAAAGAAACAGTCCGACGGTGGCTTTGGTCGCGACTGGCAGTACTGGCCTAGCGGCATCACAAGCTTGAGCCCTAGTTGCCCCCTGCCAAGCGACTTTTTCGCTTTTATCGGTTGGCTCTGCATGTTGATTTCTCACATACGCTGTCACTCCCCGCACGATACGGGAGTACAACTCAAAAATTTGGGTGAGCGTTTGATCATACTCAATCGTAAGCGCTGCAAGATCGGTCGGGGTATAGAATTTGTATTTGCCACTTTCATCAAGCTTGTCAAAAAAAATGTAGCGCGTCGATTGCTCAAGATAGGCACCTAGTCTGCCCCACTCAAGGAGCTTCGTGAGTAAATTGGAGGCATTTTCAACTACCAAGTGAATTCCGACTAATTGCTGGACTGAATCGTCTCCGTACGCCGTAACAACTCGACCAATAAGGGCATCAGCCTGCTCGTTTTTGCCAGCAAATTCGTCAAGATAGGTTATACGCATATCGTCACCACGGCGCGATAGTCTCGCCATGGCTGCAGCAATTAAAACCGGCGACTCACTATCATTAAATGCATAAACCTCCCCCTTAGGATTCGTAATAACTTGGTCCAGCTTTTTCTTCCCTGCCTCTGTTATTTGCCAACTATTCGCAAGTTTTGTGATAAATTCGTTCATATTTTTTATTTCTCCCTTCTTAGAAGTAGTTGCACGGTGGCCCAAATCCGTTCGTGAATTTTCTCAATCGACAGAATATTTCCGTTCTCGGCACATTCTATTTTAGTGAAGGTCTTGGGAAACTTTTCGCAGATTTCTAAGTAGACTTGTTCGGCACGCTCAAGGTGGCCCAAATCGTTTTCATGGATGTCGCGTTTGCCCTGTTCTATATACTCTCGTTTGGCTTTCTGATCGATCAGTGTTTGAGCAATAGCTGCGGGTACGTGCAATACAATATTAAGATCTGGTTTGGCGATGCCAAGGATATTAAATTCAAGCTCATCGAGCCATTCGAAATATTTTATGCGCTCATGCTCATCGCTTATTTTACCGCCCTGATGACCCATATTTGAAGCGACATACCGATTCGCTATGACAATTTGACCACGCTCAAGCGACTCACGTATGGCGAAGGATGCTTCATAGCGATCCATAGCGTAAAAAATTGAACCCCGGTAGGGTCCAATTTCGTCAACCGTCCCGTATTTGCCGTTTAGGTAGCGTTCAACGAAAAAAGCACTGGGATGACCGTATTGAGGAAAATCGAAGGTTGCAACATCGAAATCTTCACTGCGTAATCGTCCAATCAGTTTTTCGAACTGAGTCCCCTTTCCTGTGCCGTCTGTGCCTTCGAGTACTATAAATTGCCCTTTCATAGCGGTAGTGGCCTTTGACGAGCGTCCTTAAAAGCCCGAGGAAGCATCTGAGTGGGATCCCAAGCTTTAATTATGGCGGATATGTCTGTGCCTTCCTGATATTTTCCTTCACTGCCGTAATGTCGCTCAACTTCTCCAGTTTCGTGAAAAATAATTTGGGCAATGCGTTCTCCGACCGGAAGAGCAACCGATTCGCGACGATTTAGGTTATAAACTTCCATGGTCCAACGATTAATATAGCCCGGGTCGCCCCACCCAGCATCAAAACAGGCAGCAATGCCATTACGCCCCCAAGATGAGCGCGATTTCATTTCAGTAGTGCCCGGCGGGTTGATGCCGATAAATTCATGGGTGTGAGCCAGAATTCGCTCATTGGGACGAAGTACAATTATGGGTTGCTCGGGATCAATCCCTTTAAAAAGACTACGGCCGAATTTGGCGCACCAATCTTTGTGAGGGAGAGCCTTAAATGGACCACTGAAGTAGCGGGTTATTTCAGTCTCATCAAACGGGTTATAGAAATCACGATAGTCATTACTTTCAGTCGTGTAGAAATAGTCGCCGAGCGTCACGTCAACACTTGAGCCGCGAATGTTTTCGTCGATCAGGGGATGAATGACGATATGCCCAGATTTAAGCTCTTGTCGAATTTGTTTATCGGAATAAACCATCTATCCACCTTACGTTTACTTTTTACTGAGTCTCTGTGCTGGTCTATGTAGAGATAAGCTCTCTCCATAGTAGCATAAGAATATTTGGCATATCCAGATCCAAAAAACGCAACCGAAGTCACGTTTTTGAGGATGTATTTTGATGTTTAACTTCAACTTACTTTTTAGGATTTGCCTCAGCAATGGCTTTGGTAACGTTAATTTTTATTCCTGGCCCCATGGTTGTACTCATACTCATAGCTTTTACATAGGTGCCCTTGGTGGCAGCTGGTTTGGCTTTCATGATGCCGTCGATGAGGGTTCGGACATTTTGCATCAGCTGCTCGTCTGTGAAGTTGGCTTTACCAAATGCTTGGTGAATAATCGCCTGCTTATCAATCCGGAATTCAACCTTTCCGGCTCTTGATTCACGAACGGCTTTCGCAACATCTGACGTGACTGTTCCGCTTTTGGGGTTCGGCATCAGACCTTTGGGGCCGAGTATTTTCGCGAGCTTTGCTAATTTTGGCATAAGCTCTGGCGTGGCAATAAGCTTATCAAAATTAACTGTCCCGCTTTCGATCTTTGCAATCAAGTCGTCTTCTCCGACAATTTGAGCTCCTGCATCTTTGGCCTCAGCTTGTTTAGCTGCCGAGCCAAGAACAGCAATAGTTAACTCCTTGCCGGTGCCAGCAGGGAGGACCAAACTGGCGCGGACCATTTGATCGGCTTGACGAGGGTCAACCCCTAAATTGACGTGAAGCTCAAGTGAAGGCACAAACTTAATCTTGACGGTTTGTTTCGCGAGCGCTATAGCTTCGGCAAGTTCATACTCCTTGCTTTTATCAACTAGTTCTAGTGCCGCTCGGTAACCTTTACCGTGTCGTTTTAGAGGGTTTCTGGCGATCTGAACAGACTTCTTCGGAGTCGTATCATCATGAGCAAGTGCCTTTGCCTTACGCTCAGCTTCGGCTTGTTCTTCGCGGATAGCTTTTGCGGATCGCTTGCCAGCCTTGGTCGTAGCAGCTTCGCTTTCTTCTACGGCATCCTCGTTAGCCGAGTCTTCTAAAACAGCTTCTCTAAGATCCTCTGGCTTGGTTGTTTCGACCTGGTCAGCTTCGGTCGTTTCTGGCGTTATGACATTTTTCTTCGGCATAGTTTCTCTTTCTGTGGTACTGGCGACAACCTATCAAGCTGTCTCCCACACATTATTAGACTTTATTGTAATTATTCTTTCTCGACTTCAATGCCCATACTTCTCGCAGTACCGGCGATGACTTTGAAAGCCCCCTCGGGATCGTTGGCATTGGTATCGGCTAGTTTTTTTGCGGCAATTTCTGCAACTTGGGCTCGGCTTAGTTTGGCAACTTTCGTTTTATTAGGTGTGCCAGATCCTTTTTCGACACCAGCTGCTTTTCGGATTAATGAAACCGAAGTTTCGCCTTTATAAGTAAAACCAAAAGTCTTATCTTCAAAAATGCGGACTTTAATTGACAAAGTCTGAGGACTTAGTTCGCGGGTTTGCTCGTTAAATGCATTCACGAACTCCATCATATTTACGCCTTGAGAGCCCAATACTGAGCCTACTGGTGGCGCGGGAGTGGCTTTCCCGGCTTCAAGTCGGAACTTAACATTTGCTTTCACTTTTTTGGCTTCTGCCATAATAATTCTCCTCGTGGTAATAGCCCTGGCTGGTTTTTCAGCCAGGTCCCACGTTATAGTTTCTTAACCTGCAAACTATCTAGCTCAACCGGCGTTTCCCGGCCGAACATATTCACAAGCACTTTAATTTTACCTTTATTCTCGTCGATTTCGTTCACAATGCCGTCAAAACCTTTAAAGGGCCCATCAGTAATATTGACCGGCTCACCGAGCGAAAAGTCGATTTTATACTTCGGCTCCTCAACTCCCATTCGTTTTTGGATTTGCTTAACTTCTTCATCCGAGATTGGGATTGGAGTAGTACCGCTTCCGACAAATCCGGTGACATTAGGAGTGTTCCGAACGACATACCAGGAATTTTCATCGACATCCATCTGAACTAAAACGTATCCGGGAAATATTCTTCGCTCGACAATTCTGCGGCGACCATTTTTAATCTCAATCTGATTTTCTTTCGGTACAATCACATCAAAAATCTTCTCGGCCATGTCCATCGTTTCAATGCGTTGTCGCAAGTTTTCCGCGACGCGGTCTTCGTATCCGGAATACGTGTGTATTACATACCATGCTTTGCTCGGTGTTTTTGTCACATCTATACCTTCAAGATTAATTTTTGTACGATCAGATTAAAGACCCAGTCCAGACCCGCAATAACTACGGAAAAACCAATTGAGAATACTATCACCGCCAAAGTCCAATTTATCGTTTGTTGGCGAGTTGGCCAGGTGACGCGAGCGAGTTCTGCGCGGGCCTCTTTGATATATTCCACTATTTGATTCATATGCGCTTAAGTATCCCAAATTTTTGCAATTTTAAAAAGCCCTAGGGCTTTATGTAAAAAGATTACCAGCTTTGTTCTAATCTGTCAATATCATAAATGAGACTGGATGTACGGCTGATAATATGAAGCTAAATTGCTGCGCTGGGTGAAGCCATAGCCGCAAAATATTGCCACAATAACAACTGAAGCGATCGCAATGATTAGGCTGCGGCGGTTAGGTTTTGGCACACGGCCAGTCATTAATAGTTGGCGATTTGGGTTTTGTGTTCGATCAGCAAACAAATGATAGACCGAGGTCCAAAATCCATATTCAAAAGTGATTACCAGGTAGTAAGACAAGGTAGCGACGATTCCAACGGCAATGATAGTCGCAATTGAGCTTGATGAATTAAAGTTACTTTGTGAAATAACTCGACCGACCAAATAGATTGGAAGTGAAAATAATAGTGTAATTGCTAAAACCTCAATGCCCCATAACACCAGTTCGCCGGAGTTTTTCGCAACCATCAAAAAACTTGATTTATAGACATATATGAATTTCTTAGCCGTAATGACGAGCTGTCGCGTGGCCAGCGTTCTGGTTAAGATTACGCAAAACCCGCCATAAATTAGTAGGAAATAACAAACGGACAGGACCGCAGTTTGCGCGAGCCCTCCGCTTAGCAACATTTCAAGCGAACGAGTAAGCTCAATTGCGAGGACGCCAAGCAGTACCAAACCGATCAAAGAAACCGCGTCAAGTGCAATCAGGACTAATAAAGAGTCTAGGCCAACTTGCCTAGCTTGTTTTGTGCCGGCGGGCCGACCGTCAAGTTCCTTGGCTATGCGAAAGATAACTTCTCCGGATAAAAAGGTGCGATAGAGATATATTACCCAACCAGCACCAAGAGCAAGCACAAAAGCTCCCATGAGCGTACTCAGATCTGTGGCTGAGAGCATACTTAGTCGAAATTGACTGGTCGCGAGCTCCTTATAGATGGGTGATAGATTAAGTCTAAAAACTAGTTCAAGGCAAGCACATAGAAGGCAAAAAAGTGCTATCCCAAACCAAAATTCTAGGTTTAAAAAATGCCAGGCATTACGCAGAGGATGATCTTCAAAAACCGATTTTTCGGGTGACTGCAGTTCAAATGTATGTTTTTTTTCATCCTGAGACGACGGAATTGTCTCTAGTTTCTGGGCAGTTTCGGAAGAATTTTTTGCGGGTGCAGAAACATCGATGGTTTTAGGAGTTGGTTTCTCGGGCGTGTTTAGCACAACTGGTTGGTCGACAGGCTTAGTTTTAGTAACTGGAATTTCTTGAGCCTTGGTCTCTGGAGTTGGATTTAGCTTCGGTTCCGTCACGGTGATTTTAGGTTTGTCGGAGACTTTTAGTGTCGCTTCAGGTGCTTTTGGCACATCGGACTTATTTAGTGATTCAACGCTAAGTGAGAGCGGTGTGCCCTTAATTGCTTCTACCAAATCCGGCGGGGGGGTCAGTTTTTCTTTTGGTGCATCCGGCTCGGTCACCTGTTGACCGCAATTTATGCAATAGTGTTGCCCCTGAATAGCAATAATATCGGTTGAACCGCAATTTGGGCATTTCATAGTACTTATTTAAGCACAAAAACCCTAAAAGCGTAAGCAATTTACGCTAGACGTTTTTCCCATCTTATCCACCAAAACTTAGTGCATTGTTACAAATAACAGTGCATCAATATTGGAGTTTCGTCATTCTTACTAGGTTACTTGTGTTTTTTTCGTTTAGACTTTCGACTCTTCTTCACGGTTTTATGGCTAGATGCGTCATCCTGTGTCATCTCGCTAGCTCCGGCTACGTTTGGTTCGGTTGTTTCAAGATTTTTGGGCTGGTCTGTTTGCTCCATGTCTTCGACTACTGACGTTGATACGTCATCGGCAGTAAGACTATCCCCAACATCCGGCTCGCTAGCGAGTGGAAGTCCTTGATTGGTTGAATCAAGCTGAGACGAAATGCGGAGCAGAAAAAAACCACAAACTAAGATCAGTACCCCGATTAATCCCAACAGAATTTGGCCGGTATGGTTTGTTGAAGTTTGAGAGTTGGGTGTAGCAACCGGGGCACCGTCTGCCTCGGTTCCGCTAACGAGTGATGGTACCGCGGAACTTTGTCCGGCAGGTTGGAGGTTTGTAGAAGTACTAGGCTGCGAAATCCCACCTGCCGTTGAATCAGCTGATTGCAGTGAAGGATTGGCCGGTTGCAACGTATTTATAGTTGGCCCAATATTTCCGGCATCCGGAGTCGGGCCAAGACTAGAATCGGCAAGTACCGGCGTCGCAATGATACCGAGTATTAGGGTAGCTGCAAAGAGTCGTTTTAACATGCAGGCATTATCCCACGAGCTTTAGACAAATCCAATACCTATTGAGCAATCACAAGATTTAACTTTTCAAGGTGACAAACTCCATATTTCGCCGTAAAATATGATAATTATGCGTACTCTCTCATCAGAGCTTCAAAATCATATTGGCAAAACTGTCCATCTAGCCGGATGGCTCCATAAAAAACGAGCCATGGGCGGGTTAATGTTCGTTGTATTGCGCGACCGAAAAGGGCTTACCCAAGTTGTTATTCAAAACGAACAAGAACAGCAGAAACTTCATGGTTTGCAGATTGGCACCGTGCTAAGTATTTCCGGCACAGTTATGGCTGAACCAAGAGCTGCCGGGGGCGTTGAAATTCATAATCCCAGTATTAGTGTCCTCGTTCCAGTTGAAGAACCGCCGCCAATTGAAATTGATAAACCAATTGACCATAAACCAGAAAATTTGGATACATTGTTTGAGCACCGAGTGGTCAGCTTACGAAACCCTACCGAGACGGGCATTTTCAAAATTCAATCGGCGGTTGGCGATGCAGTGCGAGATTACCTTAAATCTCAAGATTTTACGGAATTTCACAGTCCAAAATTGCTCGCCGAAGCAACCGAGGGGGGCGCTGAAGTATTTAAGCTAGATTATTTTGGCCGCGAAGCGACACTCGCCCAGTCCGCCCAATTCTATAAGCAAATGATGGTGGGAGTCTTTGAACGGGCTTTCGAATTCGGGGCAACCTACCGTGCCGAGCCATCCATGACGACAAGACATATGAGTGAATATATTACGATTGATGCCGAAATGGGATTCATAAGTGACTTGTCAGATATTCAAGATTTGCTTTCTGGGCTTTTAAATGTAGTCTGCGATCAGGTTTGGAAACATCATAAAGCTGAGCTGGTTGCGCTTAAAGCTGAACCACCGATACTCACCCAAACATTGCCATCAATCACCTTGAGAGATTTACATGCTCAGTACTCGGCGGCAACTGGTACTGATACTACGAAAGAAAAAGACCCGACTCCTGCTGAGGAGCGTTGGGTCAGCGACTACTCTCTGGCTAAACATAAGTCCGAAGCTATCTTTGTGACCGAATTTCCTGCTTCGGAAATGAAGTTCTATCATCATCGTAACGAACACAATCCTGATATTTCTGATCGGGCAGATCTTATATTCCGAGGAGTCGAAATAGTAACGCTTACCCAACGAGAACATCGTTACCCGATATTGATTGAACAATTAAAGGCTATCGGAGCAGACCCGGCTCATCCTGGTTTTGAATACTATCTCCAGGCATTCAAATATGGCCTTCCCCCGCATGGCGGGTTCGGGCTTGGCCTTGAACGTTTAACACAAAAATTAATCGGACTTAGTAACGTTAAAGAAGCCACTCTATTTCCGCGTGACATGCAACGCCTTGCCCCCTAACGTTTTACTTAGAGCTTGCTTTTTAAACGTGAAGTAGTCCGAGACATTTATAAATTACAAAGGCCGGCCAAACGCCAGCTTTGAGTAGTGCTAACACAATAGCCCAGAATCCGCGCGAGTGTTTCACAAAATAGACAGCTGCACCTATATAGGTGATAAAGTATGCTCCACCGAATGGCGCCCCGCCTCGGTTTGCTTTGTAATATTTATCTTGTGACATCATCTTAGCTGCCTTCTATGACTTATTTACCCTAATAATACTCCAACGTGGTCTAAATAACATCTAGGCATCATTAGTGGAAATGACGAATTTTATTAAGTTACTGGTAGCGGCTCAAGTAAGACCCCATTTTTTGATACCGTAGGATCAGTACACATGCTAGCGTTAAAACAACATGGTCTTCGTTCTCCAGCTTTTAGCTTCGAACAAGCTACTTCAATTCGTCGGTTACGTGTTTCTGTTCGGTTGGTTGCGCGAATCCAGCGAATCCATTCCCACCGCGCCATCGGTGTAATATCTGACCATTGTGTTTGCACCTCGGGGTTGTGGGCAATGCCCTTTAAAATATCTGCAGGAACCTTTGGTTCTGTCCATGCGCGGGTCGGCTCAAACACTACGTGCACCGTACTTCCGGCTTTTGCTTGCGTGGCCGCTTGGAGGGTTTTGCCGAACTCAAACCAGTGACTGCTTCTGCCGTCAGGCTCAAGTGCGGTTTGAAATTCAACCCCATCGATAGTCCCAGAAATCATTACTAAGCCTCGCGATGGTAGTTTTGCGCTCACGTCCTCAGGAAGTCTAAGGATTGTCATTGAGCCAATCATAAATAATTTTGTTTCAAAATGGATTATTGCCATATCTGGTTATTCCTTTTTACGCACTAGGCATTCCGAAAAAAACGTTACAAGGCAGATTGAAAGTTATTTTGAAAAAATGTAATTTGGCAGGGGTGGCAGGGATCGAACCCACGACCTACGGTTTTGGAGACCGCCGCTCTACCAGCTGAGCTACACCCCTAGGAATTACTCATTTCTAACTCGCAACATGAATCGTAACCCGTGTATTATAGCGTATTACTTAGTTTCGCGGTGAGCTAGCACTTTAGCTTCGTGCTTACAGTATTTATTTAGAATCAAACGTTCGGTTGTGTTCTTTGGATTCCGATCGGTAGTATAGTTCCGCTGATGACAACTTTCGCATTCTAGAGCAATAAATGGTCGATTTCGCTTAGGCATTCTTGGTTCCTTCTGCCGGGGTTATTAATGAGGCTATCAAATAAAAAATTGTACCTGGTAACACGCCAGATAGTACGACTATTGCCAGCACCAATAACCTGACGATGGTTGCGTCAACATCAAAATATTTGGCTAAACCACCGCATAAGCCGGTTAATTTGCGATCTTTGTTGCTGCGGACGAGGTGTTTCATAGCGACCTTTCTTATTCTGGAGCCCAAGGTGGGGATTGAACCCACGACCCCTTCCTTACCATGGAAGTGCTCTGCCACTGAGCTACTTGGGCAAATACATGATGTGGCAATAAAATATTGCGGGTTTGTAAAAATGGTGCCGGGTGAGAGATTCGAACTCCCGAAGGCGTACACCAGCTGATTTACAGTCAGCCCCCGTTGGCCGCTTGGGTAACCCGGCATGTAATCAGTCTGCTCGCATCCGGCGATAGACTGATGAAATCTCTAAAAACTTTTTAAATTTAAAAAAGTTAATAGCTTCTGGAGCCGACGAGAGGAATCGAACCCCCAACCTACAGTTTACAAAACTGTTGCTCTGCCAATTGAGCTACGTCGGCACGCTAAAACTGTACTTCAGCTTACATAATTAAACGTAATAATTCCAGTTTATTGTGCCTGGGCCCCAAATGGTATAGTCTGACAAGGCGGCTGTTTTGGCCGATTCAACTAAGGAATCATACCACTTTCGGGCTTTTATGACAACCGTATTACAGCTTACCAACTTCGGAATGTGTGCGATTTTGAGATAATGTTTGTTGCAAAGAGCGCGCTTTATCCAAGTTACCGGTTTGACGATAGGCAGAGAGCAGAAGTTGCTGGTTTTGACGTGAGTCTTCCAGTGTAATAGCCTTCTCAAGCGCAGAGATAGCTTTGGGCCAATTCGAGAGTTTAGTATAGGCTTTGCCAAGTCCCACATATCGTTTAGAAGACGGTTCAAACATGATTGATTTTTCATAAGCCGCAATCGATTTGATATAGTTTTTATTTTCAAAATAGGCCGAACCAAGGTTTGCAAATGCCGGAGCCCCTGGTGCTAGTTGCGCTGCTATTTGGCAACACTCGATCGCATCAGCGAAATTCTTCATGTTTAAGTAAATTTTCCCTAAAGAAGTATAGGCGCTTATGTTTTTATGATCGAGCTTGATAACCTCAAGATAGGCTTTTTCCGCGGCAATGTATTTCTTTTCGGAATATAATTTCTCGGCGTAGTTTAGAGCCGTCTCGATTTGTGGATTTTGGCGTTTTAGGGTGACCGCTTTGGGATTTCCGCTTGCACTTGGCAGTCGTCGAATCGCGCGAAAAACCATATAAAAACAAATAAAAAAGAAGATGAAGTAAACTATAATCATCCTAACTCCAATGCAAAGCGCCCTAAGGCTGATTTTGGAGAAACATTTGCTGAGCGTTGCTGGGTAAGCAGGTCAAGTGCGCTTAGCTGTGCTAGTACCTGTGAAACCTGCCCTAGCTCAGAAGATTGGATGTACTTGCGAAGTCTTGATTGCAGGAGAGTTTTTAAACATTCAATCAAGGTGGTCATGTCCTCGGCATTTAAACTTGCGAGTTCGTCAGATTTCACTAAGCGGTCAAATATCGGCATGCTAATAAAGTCTATGGCTTGAGTCGAAATTTGTTGCAAATGAGACAAAAATTCTTCGTTGGACGCCAGTTTAAATGCTCGACCGATCACGCCACTCGCTAGCTCTGCCACTAGCTGGGCGTCCTTAATGCCATTTGACTCAAGATACGCACATGCCTGTGATCTCGAAGCAGGATAAAAAGATATTGCTTGCAGTCTCGAGCGTAGCGTTTCCCTCAGACTAATCGGACTCGTTGCGAGCAGGACTATGATCGTTTCAAGAGGAGGCTCTTCTATTATTTTTAATAAGGCATTTTGAGCTTCGGTAGTAAGTTTTTCTGCTTCATCAAGAATAACCATCCGCTTTCCTTGATTGTCAGTTCGCAGAAGAGCCAAGTTCTTGGTAAGTTCATTGACCGTGGCAATTCCAAAGCTGTCCTTTTCAGGCGATACCACTAGTAGATCCGGATAAGATTTAGCGGTAATTTGAATGCAGCGAATACAATTGGCTTTTGGCTCGTCGTGTCCATGCCAACCCCGTAGTATCCAGAGCAACGTTGTCATGCGTCCGACACCAGTTGGGCCGTAGCACACGTAGCTACCCCTAGGATCAGTCTTAAGGGAGGCAATGGACTTTGCGGTGGCTGGATGAACCCATGGTGTCATATCCTAATTATACGGCCGTTTCGAGATAATCAAGAAATACTTTGAGTTCTGGCGGAAGCGGAGATGTTACAGTGACATGGTTATTTTTCATATCAGAAAAGTTAATCTCATAAGCATGCAGAAAAAGTCGCGAAAGATTCTTAAATTTAGCCCCACGATATATGGGGTCGCCCAAGATAGGATGACCTAGCTGCGCAAAATGCACACGCAGTTGATGGGTTCTACCGGTTTTGGGATTAGCTTCGATCAACGACGCCTTATTGTACTCACCAACTACTCTATATGAGGTTTGCGCTGTTTTTCCGCTGGGGCTGACATTATGCTTGAGACTATTATCTTCGCGTCCAATTGGCAGATCTATAACTGCCTCAGCTATCTTTAGATGACCGCTGACTGCCAGCAAGTATGTCTTCTGAATGGTATGATCTTGAAATTGTTGTTGCAACCAAACCTTTGATTGATTATTTTTCGCAATCAATAACACTCCAGATGTATCTCGATCTAAACGATGGACAATTCCGGGTCGGTTGATATCGGGATCACTAGAGATCTGGCGAGCAAAATCAGCAACCGTTGGCTCCACAGGTCGGCCCGAAATATTGTGAACGAGCATACCGGATGGCTTATCAACTGCTACTATGTCATCATCTTCGAATAAGATAGTCAGCTTTGGCGGCACGAGCTTAGGAGTGGGATTCTGAGAGGTCTTAATTTGAACGAATGCACCGTTTTCGACAATATGGCTTGGCTTAACGGCAACATTATTAACTAAGACATTCTGGAGCCGAATTTCATGCTGCCAAAATGAGCGACTTTGACCGAGCTTCTGCGACAATACAATATCTAGCCGTTTGGCTTCAAGTTCTGGCGATATCACGAAAGTATTATTGATCATCGCAATTAATCATACAACGAAAGTTTTTCTTGAGTTTATCTGATTAAGCTTGAAGCTTCAGTTAAATCTTTGCGAGCACCAAGTACAATTAGGCGGTCCCCGGCATAGATCGTTTCATGTCCGTTTGGTTCAATTCTGCTGGTGCCGTCCACTCCGTTGATCGCTATGACCGTCGCACCTTTGACTTGTGAGTCAATCAGAGCACGTCCCAGACGATGCCCGGCTAATTTTGAATGCTCACCAACCACCATTTCTTCGACCGCCAAATCACTCTGTTTCTTATTGGTGGAAACTATATCCATAAAATCAACAACATTCGGACGCAGGGCCATATTTGCCATATGGTAGCCTCCGATTTGATAGGGCATGGCTACTTTGTCAGCTCCGGCACGTTTCAACTTGACTTGATTATCTGATCTGTTGGCCCGCGCAACGATGTATAATTTAGGATTTATTGATCTGGCCGCGAGGACCACGAATAAGTTAAGGGAATCTTCACCAAGACAGGCGATTAGTCCCTTGGCGTGAGCTACTCCGGCATCTTGGAGCGACTCTTCAAGTGTAGAATCGGCAACTAATGAGGTCAGCCCGTTTTTTATGGCTTCTTCGACTTTTTCCGGATCTTTATCGAGTCCCACGTAGGCAATTCCTTCATGGTGGAGTTCGCGTGCGACTTGACTTCCGACTCGTCCAAGTCCGCAGACAATATAATGTTCCCTTAATCGCTCGACTTTAGCTTTCATTCTTCTTTTCTTAACGTTATCACCAATGCCTATAATATATTCCGCAAACCACTTAAGCAAATAGGCTACCACGACATAGCTGCTAATATCGAGGGTGATTTCAATTAATCGACTACTCGAATTGACGAAACCAAAATGATCATTATGCGAAAGCATAATGTAGGTTGATTCATATATTGCATTTCCAATACTTAAACTTGCGGTATGTGAAAGCCCAACCGTACCAAAGAAGAGCAGTCCTAAAACAGACAGCCCGATCCACCATAATCCCCGGTTTGCGCGCTCACTCATTCTGCTTATGATTATAAACGAGAAACGCTAGATTGTCATAGATTCAAATACCGAAATATTAGAAAAATCTGTTCTTGTGAACCGATTGGAAACACAGTTTGTGTTTTATTTTTTAACGCTTGCTGAATTGTGGAGCTTTTCGAGCTCGCTTAAGGCCAGGTTTCTTGCGTTCTTTTTCGCGAGGATCTCGAGTCAGAAGACTGGCTTTTTTAAGCGTTGAGCGGAGCTCGCTGCTCATATCATTAAGTGCGCGCGAAATTGCAAGTTTGGCTGCATCTGCTTGACCGCGTTTGCCTCCGCCTGAAACTTTCAAGCTGACTTGGAGTTTTTTATCTTGTCCGGTGAGAACGAGTGGTTGAGTAATAAAAGCTTCGAGAGCGGCATTATTAAAATAATCAGCTGATGACATTTCATTGACACTAACTTCGCCGGCACCCTTAAATAGCCTGGCCGTTGCGACCGCTTCTTTGCGGCGTCCGAGTCCGTAGTAATAATGTTCTTTATTGTCTGCCACGATTAGTTCCTTTTCCCGTTAGAAGTAGATATCTCGAGTGATTTCGGTGTTTGAGCAGTATGGGCATGCTCTGCTCCAGCGTAAACCTTGAGACGATTCATTCGGTCGTCAGTCAAGCGATTTTTTGGCAACATCCCACGAACTGCATGTTTGATAACTTCTCTGGGATCTTTTTCCATTTGTGCTGCTAGCGAAATCTCTTTAATTCCTCCTGGATATCCCGAGTGGTGGTAATATTTCTTATCCTCAAGCTTATTGCCACTGACATGAACCAGGCTAGCGTTAATGATAACGACATTATCCCCGCAATCAATGTGTGAGGTATATTGTGGCTTATTCTTTCCGCTCAGATGAGTTGCAATGATGGTTGATAGCCTACCTAAAGTTTCGCCTTTAGCGTCAATAATATACCATTGCCGAGTTATTTCTGATGGTTTCGCAGAGTAAGTCTTCATGATGCAACCTTGGTTTTAGCAGCGTTTGCGTTGGCCTTTGGAGCTGATTTTGGCTTTTCATCGCTAGATTTTGAAGCTGCGGCAGTAACTGCTTTAGCAGTAGTATCGACAGAAGCAAGTTTAGGAGGTAAGACCAACGCTAAAATTGCCATATCGGCATTATCACCTCTTCGAGTACCCGATTTTACGATTCTGGTATAGCCACCGTTTCTTTCGGAAAAAGCAGGAGTCAGTTCAAGCAGAAGCTTCTGAACCGCATTCTCAGTAAATAAGACTTGGCGAATTGAGCGCATCGAGGCTAAATCACCTTGCTTAGCTTTTGTTACCAATCGTTCAAACATAGGTGCAGCTTCTTTGGCTTTTGCTTCGGTAGTGGAAATTTGTTCGTGCAGAACCAAGGAATTCACAAGGCCCCTAAGCAGGGCTTTGCGTTGATCTCTTTCGAGCGATAATTTTCTTCCTTGGTAAGCGTGACGATGCATTATTCTTCCTCGCTAACCTCAAAACCAAGTTCGGCAATTTTATCTTTTACTTCATCATAGGCTTTGGCGCCAAAGCCTTTTAAGCTTCTGAGCTCGCCGTCAGTCAAGGTTAAAAGGTCTTTCATGGTTTTTATATCGTTATTTAGAAGTGCATTGGTGGTTCTTGGAGAAAAATTAACTTCTTCGATCATGATCTTCGCAGCACCATTGTCACTTCGATCACCACTTACTACCGGGATAGCGTCGGTTACATTATTTCCGGCGATAACCTGGAAGTGATTTACCAGTGTTTGGGCGGCCTGCGAAATAGCTTCTTCGGGTGAAATTGTACCATCGGTTTCAATTTCCATAACTAAGCGATCGAGATCAGTAACCTGTCCGACACGAGTATTTTCAACGCTGAACCTAACTCGCTGGATTGGGCTGTATAAGGCGTCAATGGCAATCATGCCGACTTCTAATTTCTCTTCTTCCCGCTGCTCTACTGGAACATAACCTCGCCCTTTTTCGACTCTAATCTCCATTCCAACTTTAGTTTTAGGGTCGTCAATGGTGCAAATTAATTGCTCGGGGTTCACGATTTCAATTTCGGAAGTAGTTTTAATATCGGCACCCGTGACCTGGCCCTTGCCGGTTTTTGATAAAATCAAGAACTGGGGCTCATCACTGTAGACCTTAAATCGCAGTCGTTTAAGGTTGAGTAGAACTTCTACGACATCTTCTTTGACGCCTTTTAAGGTTGAGAACTCATGGGCTACATTATCTATTTTGACTGCAGTAACAGCGGCACCACCTAGGCTTGAAAGGATAACTCGACGTAATGAATTTCCCAGCGTCATTCCGTACCCTGAATATAATGGTTCAATGACAAATGTTGCTCGGTTGCCGTCTTGCTTAACCGGTTTTAGTTCCGGGGCAGATATTTCGTATAACACCTTGGTACTCTCCTTACCTTGAGTAAAATTCTATTATTAATTGCTCTTCAATGTCCGCATCAATATCCTCTCGGGCAGGCAGCCCAGTGACCTTTGCGGTCATTTTGGTAGCGTTAAAGCTTAACCAACGGATATTGCTTTGGTTTGATTTCAAAATTTCGGCCAAGTTCTGAAAGTAGCTGTTTTTGGCGCTTTTTGGACGAACAGAAATTTCGTCTCCTGGTTTTAACATGATTGAAGGAATATCAACACGCTTACCATTGAGCATCAAATGACCATGTGTTACCAGTTGACGGGCGGATTGACGCGAAGTAGCCATTCCTAAGCGATAAATAGCGTTATCAAGGCGAAGCTCAAGTATCTGTAACATATTTTCACCAGTAACACCGCTGCGGCGATCGGCTTGAGCAACGACTCGGGCAAATTGTTTTTCAAGTAAACCGTACATTCGTTTTACTTTCTGCTTTTCTCGCAGCTGCACCGCGTACTGACTTAATTTGTTACGACCACCGGTTTGGCCATGTTCTCCAGGACCATAAGGGTGACGAACCATTCCTTTAACAGCCTTGGGATGTAGTGCCACTTTCTCTCGCCGTGAGCGCTTTACAATAGGTGTTAGATCGCGTGCCATTAGACTCTCCTGGCCTTTCGTGGTCTGCAACCATTGTGTGGAATACCGGTGACGTCTTTTATGCTCCCGACTGCAATGCCGGCGGTTTGGAGTGCCCGAACTGCAGATTCTCGTCCGCTGCCTACCCCAGTAACTAAAACATCGACTTTGGCGAGTCCAAACTCTTTGGCTGTAGCAGCGGCTTTTTCCGCCGCGATTTGAGCAGCATATGGAGTGCTCTTTCGAGAGCCCTTAAAGCCGGACGATCCGGCACTGGCCCAGCTTATTACACCACCTTGCATGTCGGTAATTGAAATAATCGTATTATTAAAAGTAGACTGAATATGAACTTGACCCGCGGCAACACTGCGCTTGATCTTTTTACGTCTGGTAGTTTTTACAGGAGGTTTAGCCATTGTTCATTTACCTTAAGTCTTTGCTGTAGCTTTCTTGCGACCACTGCCCATGGTAATCTTTTTACCTCTTTTGGTACGCGCATTGGTTTTAGTCCGCTGGCCATGAGCAGGTAGATTATTTTTATGGCGCAAGCCGCGGTACGCATTTATATCTTTCAGTCGCTTAATATTTAAGCTGACAAAACGATTTAGATCGCCTTCAACCTGAAAGTTTTTATCTATAAATTCACGGATCTTTGTGACTTCGGCTTCGGTTAAGTCCTTAACTCGAGTATCAGGACTGACACCGGTTGCACTCAGAATCTTTTGGCTGGAAGTTAATCCGATGCCGTAGATGTAGGTTAGAGCAACTTCTATGCGTTTTTCAACGGGAATATTAACGCCTGAAATACGTGCCATTAGCCCTGTCTCTGCTTATGTCTTGGGTTCTCACAAATAACACGAACCACGCCTTCACGGCGGATAACCTTACATTTTTCACATCGGGGTTTTGTTCCAGAATGTACTTTCATGAGTTTTTCCGTTATTTTGAGGAGTTATCGACCCTATGGCGGTACGTTATGCGAGCTTTGGAGAGATCATATGGGGTCATCTCTAAGGACACACGATCGCCTGGCAAAATTTTGATATAATGCATCCTCATTTTGCCGGAAATGTGCGCTAAAACAACATGGCCGTTCTCAAGCTCTACCCGAAACATTGCGTTCGGAAGAGTTTCCAGGACGGTCCCATCGACCTCAATTACTTCCTTTGTATCTGACATAACGTTTAGCTACAGTCGTTAATTATAGAGATTCTTTGCACACTTGTAAAGAGTTTTATCAGATTGGCAAAGTTTAAATCGCTTTTCTTTGTCACCTAATGTTCACTTTTTTATAGCTCTGGCTCAACGTGTAGGGTAATGCCAAGAGAATTTACTCATCGAAAGCTATGTATCGGCGCATCAATCTTCTAATATTCTTCGTAACTTGAGGTTATGGCTTGAGCTTCAATTTCACGCATTGTTTCAATCGCGACGGCAACTACAATAAGTAGACCAGTACCACCAATCGTAAGTGAAGTACTTTTGGTGATTCCGGTGACTATAAATGGCATAATTGCGACGAGCCCAAGACCGACCGCCCCACCAAGCGTGATTCGATTGAGGACTTTTCGTAAGTAGTTGGCCGTTTCTTTGCCGGGGCGAATGCCCGGGATAAAACCACCCTGTTTTTGTAAATTTTCAGCAATATCGTTAGGCTGAAATACTACAAATGTATAGAAATAAGTAAATATTACGACTAAAAAGAAGTATGCCACTGCATAAGGTGTCCCGGTGGGCGACAGGAAAGTATTCACGACTGTTGCGGCATGGGCGAGCCAAGCAGTCTTTGCATTGGTCAGAAGTTGGCTCAAAAAGCCCGGTACAGAAAGAAAAGCCAGCGCAAAGATAATCGGAATGACTCCGGCTGTAATTACGCGTAAAGGCAGGTGGGTATCGACACCGGCATAAATCTTACTGCCCCTAGTCCTTCTCGCATAAGAAACCGGTATATTTCTTTGGCCTTCATTTAAGATAACTACAAAATAAATCAAGGCTAACACGCCCAAAATAAAGGCAATTAAGGTATAAATCTGACCTGAGTTGCTTGATGCCAAAGCCGTAAATTGACCGACCGAGGAAGGCAGTCTAGAAATAATTCCGGCAAAAATAATGAGTGATATACCGTTACCGATACCTTTTTCTGTAATGATTTCGCCGATCCACATCAGGAGCATCGATCCGCCGGTAATAGTAACGATGATTAAGAGCCATTGGAAGAGACTTAAATGACCTATCAGATCTTGTCCGGTAGCTTGTTTTGAAGTAGTCCGAACGAGAAACACCATACCGATTGATTGAAGGATTGCCAGTGGTACGGTGAGCAGCCTAGTGTATTGATTAATCTTTTGACGTCCGGCTTCACCCTCTTTGTTTAGTGCTTCAAATTTTGGCACAGCCTGGATGAGTAGCTGCATAATAATGGAGGCATTGATATAGGGTCCCACTCCCATCATGATGATCGAGAAATTGGACAAAGCCCCACCCGAAAACAGATCAACTGTACCAAGTAGTTTACTTGAATTAAACAAGGTTCTTAGAAAATTTGCGAGCGCTACATTATCCGGTACAGGCACGGGTACATGCGAGAGGGCTCGAAAAACTATTAATAATCCCAGAACTACAAGCAGACGTTTGCGGATATCCGGAGACCGGTATGCTTGACGCAAGGCCGCAAAATTCATTAGGCGCGTTCTTTCTTAACTGGTTTGGGAATTTTATATTCGATTAGCTTAACAGTGCCGCCAGCCTTGATTATAGCTTTTTCAGCAGAAGTACTGAGAGCGTTTGTCTCAATACTCAGTTTTTTCGTTAAGCTGCCAAACCCAAGAATTTTGACCGGTGAATTGTTTGACTTTACAAACCCGGCATCAATGAGCGCCGAAATATCAACTTTCGAGCCAGTCTTTAGACTTTCTAAACGACTAATATTAACTACCTGGTAAGCAATGTGGTTAAGAGCTACAAAACCACGCTTTTTGGGTAACCGTTTTGCAAGAGGATTTTGACCACCTTCAAAGCCGGGTCGCACTCCGCCGCCAGTTCGGGCATTTTGACCCTTCGTTCCTCGTCCGGCAGTCTTGCCGTAGCCTGAACCAATACCGCGTCCGACTCGCTTCTTGTCTTTAGATGATAGCAATGTTAATTGGTGTATCTTCATATTCTATTCCTTAGTGGCTTTGCTCACCGCGGTTTTTGCTGGTTTTTCCGGAATTGCTCGAAGTTGAGTTAATGCCAATATCGTAGCATACGCATTATTTACTTTATTACTTGATCCAAGTGACTTACTAAGCAAATCTCTGATACCGACTGCCTCAACAACATTTCGTACCGCCCCGCCTGCAATTACTCCCGTTCCTTCAGATGCGGGTCTCAGCATGACTTGGGCACCGGCAAAACGAACTGTAACCTCATGTGGAATTGTTTGGCCTTTAAGTGGTACCGTAATCATGTTCTTTTTCGCTTTAGCAACAGCTTTTGCGATTGAAGTCATTACTTCGCCACCTTTTCCAACCCCGACTCCAACTCGACCCTTGCCGTCCCCAACTACAACGGTCGCACGAAAGCGAAAGCGTCGTCCACCTTTCACGACTCGACTGACACGATCTATTGCAATAACGTGTTCTTCAAATTCTTTAGCAATTTCTGTGATAGCCATCTAAAACTCCAATCCTTCTGCTCGGGCAGCTTCTGCTAAAGCGTGAATTCGACCGTGATAAATTCGTCCGGCTCGGTCAAATACGACATATTTAATTTTGTGCTTCTTAGCTTCAGTAGCAATTAATTTTCCAACTTCTTTGGATACTTCGGTCATGTTGCCTTTTAAACTAGACTTGACACTTGTTACATAGCCAAGAGTTACTCCCTTAGTATCATCAATGAGTTGGGCGGTGATGTGCTTGTTTGTGACGTGTACACTAAGTCTTGGGCGTTCTTTTGTCCCACTAATGCGACTTCGAACCCTGGCTCGTCTACGATCTTTTGCTGTGATTTCTTGTATCATTGTTCTAACCTTTAGTAGCGGTTTTACCTGCTTTGCGGCGAATCCGTTCTTCAATATATTTAATACCTTTGCCCTTGTATGGCTCTGGTTTTTTTAGGGCACGAATATTTGCGGCAACCTGTCCAACCAATTGTTTATCAAATCCTGAAATTGTTAAGACATTTTTCTCAACTTTGCCGTCAATTCCGTCTGGCAGTGGGAAAACTATTGGGTGAGAAAAACCAAGATTTAGAGTAATAGCTTTTCCGTTAACTGCTGCTCGGAAACCAACGCCGTTAATTTCAAGTTGACGTTCATATCCTTTTGAAACCCCATCAACCATATTGGCGATTAGCGTCCGCATTAGTCCAAACGAGGATTGAGTAACTGGAGACTCAATTTCTTTTGTCAGCTCAACACTGCCGTCGTTAATTTTAAGTGCGAGATTTGGAAGCAAAGTTTCTTGCAATGATCCTTTTGGACCGGTGACATTAATGCTGCGGTTCTCTTCAAGGATTGTCACTCCAGATGGTAAATTAATTGGCTTTCGCCCGATTCTACTCATTGCCTTACCATACCTTACAGATTAGTTCGCCACCGAGACCTTTTTTGCGAGCTTCTTTGCCTGTCATGAGGCCACTCGAGGTCGAAACGATAACAATGCCGCGACCTTCAAGTACCAGTGGAATCTTATGTGCAGCAGTATAGACTCTTCGGCCGGGTTTCGATATTCGCGAAAGGTTGGTCAAATTACCAGATGCACTACCGAGCTCAACCTCGATAGTCTTAAACCCTTCATTATTGATCTTGTAATCTGTGACGAAATTATTCTTTTTTAAAATTTCGGCAATGTTTTCCTTAATTTTGGAATAGGGAATCCGAGCAACTTCTTGTCGAGCAGAAGCGGCGTTGCGAATTCGGGTTAACATGTCGGCTATTGGGTCTGTATTCATGTCCTACTCCTTTCTACCAACTTGACTTTACTACACCGGGCACTTGTCCACGGCTGGCATATTCTCTAAAACAAATTCGACAGAGACCAAATTTACGGATATATCCTCTCGGACGACCACAGACTTGGCATCGGTTTACATGTCGAGTCGAAAACTTAGGTTTTCGCTGGGCTTTGACAATCATCGCTACTCTAGCCATTATGCGTTCCTCCTAAAGGGAAATCCCATTAATTCTAATAATCTTTGGCCTTCTTCCTTCGATTTTGCAGTAGTTACTATATTTACTTGAAGGCCATGGATTACCGCTGCTTCCTCATAGGGAATTTCCGGAAATATAGTTTGCTCGACAATTCCTAAACTATAATTTCCGTCTTTATCAAAAGCACCGGCCGATATTCCTCGAAAATCTCTGATCCTTGGAAGCGTGATAGCGATCAGACGATCCAAGAACTCGTACATGCGTTCCCCGCGAAGTGTTACCATTGCGCCAATTTTGTTGCCTTCGCGCAACTTAAATGCCGCAATACTTTTTTTCGCAACGGTCTGCACCGGCTGTTGTCCCGTAACTTTTCTCAGTGTTGCAGTGGCGATATCAAGAAACTTACTATCACCAGCAGCCCGACCAACTCCGGCATTCACCACGAGTTTAGATACTCGCGGCACTTGATGAATATTGGTATAACCAAATTCTTTGGTCAGCGCTGGTACTATCTCTTTGTTGTAACGATCTTTTAATCTACTCATCTTATTTCACCACAACCTGACATTTTCGACAGATTCGTTCCTTATTATCGTTCTTTATCGTGTAGCCAATGCGAGTTGGCTTTTTGCAATTTGGACAAACCAGTGCAACTTTAGCTGATGATATTGGCCTTGCGACTTCAAGAATTCCTCCTCGTGGATTCTTATTAGAAGGTTTGGTGTGTCGCTTAACGATACCTAAGCCCTCCACAATAATGCTGTTCGTGGTTGGGATAACTCGCGTAATTTCGCCAGTTTTGCCCTTATCACGACCTGCCATCATCATGACCGTATCTTTGCGCTTGAGTTTCATAGCACCTCCGGAGCGAGCGAAACAATCTTCATATAACCCGTATCTCTAAGTTCTCGTGCAATAGGTCCAAAAATGCGAGTACCCCTAGGTTGACCATTCTTATCTATAAGCACCGCAGCATTCTCATCAAAACGAATACTGGAGCCATCTTTTCTACGTGTAATATCTGTAGTTCGAACAATCACACAGCGAACGACTTCCTTTTTCTTCACGTTTGCACCAGGAAGAGCTTGTTTAACACTTGCGATAATTATGTCTCCTACGCCGGCATATCGTCGGCGAGAACCACCGAGTACTTTAATACAAAGCAGATCTTTTGCTCCTGAATTGTCGGCAACTTTTAATCTAGTTTCTGACTGTACCATGATTATGCCTCAACCTCAGTAACAGAAATGCGGCGAATTACCTTCCAGCGTTTGGTCTTGCTTAAAGGTCGGGATTCGGTAATTTCTACCAAATCACCGATCTTATACTCATTGGTTGCGTCATGCGCATTAAATTTCTGCGTAACTTTATATTTCTTACGATAAATTGGATGTTCTTTGACCGTCGCAACAGCAACCACCACGGTCTTGTCCATAAGATCCGATACTACTGTGCCGTGTAATGTTTTAGCCATTGTTTTCTCCTTGTACTGGCGACTCTTGATCTTTGACTGCTTCACTGGCAGTGATTTCTCGCTGTCGCAGCACAGTCATAGCTTTAGCGATATTCTTCTTATGAACCTGAATTTCTTTCACATTAGAAACTTTCTTAGTTCGCATATCGACTCGAAGGGTTGCTAGAGCTTGGTGCTCTGAAACTAAAAATTGTTCAAGCTCCGCATCCTTTTTCTCAATTATTTGACCAAATTTCATGATTCAATCTCCCCAGCAACGTGTCTGACAACAAATTTGGTAGCTACCGGTAGTTTCATAGCGGCAAGACGCATCGCTTCTCTGGCAATATCTTCGGTGATGCCGTCCATTTCAAACAGGATCATACCTGGACGAACCTTAGCTGCATAATGATCGATTGAGCCTTTACCGCTGCCCATTCGAACTTCAGCAGGTTTTTTCGTGATAGGGGTATCGGGGAAGATTCGAATCCAAATTTTACCACCTCTTTTTACGTATCTAGTCATAGCTCGTCTGGCTGCTTCAATTTGCCTTGAAGTAATGCGATCAGTACCATCGGCTTTTAGACCATAGCGCCCAAAACTAACTTCAATTCCACGAGTAGCCACACCTGTAATACGGCCCTTTTGTTGCTTGCGATATTTAGTTTTCTTAGGTAGTAACATAATAATTTCCTAAAACTTCTCACCTTTATATATCCAGACTTTCACCCCGATTACACCATAGGTCGTCTTTGCAATTGTGTAAGCATAATCAATGTCGGCTCGGATCGTATGGAGTGGAATGCTTCCTTGGGCAACAGTTTCTCGGCGAGCCATCTCGGCTCCGTTAAGACGTCCGGCGACCATAACTTTTGCTCCTTGAGCTCCGGCTTTCATGGCATTTTCAGCCGCCATCTTCATAGCACGACGAAATCCAATCCGGCGTTCAAGTTGACTGGCGATGTTTTCAGCAACGAGTGCAGCGTTAGTTTCGGGTTTTTTGACTTCCTCGATACTAACCTTAACCGGACCTTTGACAATAGTTGACAATATGTTTTTAAGATCTTCCGTGCCACTTCCTCCGCGTCCAATCACTACACCAGGTTTTGAAGTATGAATTGTGACCGACAATAGATTAGGGGAACGCTCAATTACAACCTTTGCTAGGCCTGCACGCTTGCCTAGTTTCTTTTCAATGGCGCGTCTTAGCGAAAGATCACTAATAAGTTGAGAAGCGTAATCTTTGGTCGCAAACCAGCGTGATTGCCAGTCCTTATCAACCTGTAACCTCAAACTTCGAGGATTTACTTTTTGTCCCATTATTTCTTCTCCGATTTGTCGGCTTTTACTGCTTCAGCAACAGTCTTCTTGCTAGTTTTAGCTTCAAGTTGCTTCGTCTGATCGGGTTTAACAACAACTGGCGCCGTCTTTTGGGTTAATTCGGGCTGATGATCACGCAACACGACAGTAATATGACTTGCTCGCTTTTTAATGCTTGCGGATGAACCTTTTGCTCGTGGTCGCCATCGTTTGAGCATCGGCGCAGGACCCACGATGACCGATTCGATCACTAGATCTGATTTTTTGGCGTTATAGTTATTTTGCGCATTTGCGACGGCTGAAGTCAGGACTTTTCCGACCGGATCGGTCGCACGTTTTAAGGTGTGCGCAAGGATAATTTCGGCTTCACCAACCTTTTGACCTCTAATAAGCGCAGCAATCAAGTTGATTTTGCGTGGTGATGTACCGACATATTTTGCGGTTGCACTTGTCTTCATCGTACAAATCCAGTATTAATCATGCTCGTTATCATTTGCTCTGTTCCTTTGCGAGCTTACCGCCATGTCCTCGGAATCTTCGCGTAGGTGAAAATTCACCAAGTTTATGCCCCACCATATTTTCAGTTACAAACACCGGAACATGGAGTTTTCCATTATGGACCCCGAAAGTGTGTCCGACGAATTCAGGTGGTATAGTGCAATCTCTCGTCCAGGTTTTTAACACAGTTTTATCATTTGGACCGAGTGAATTTACTCGAGCCATAAGACGTTCATCGACAAAAGGTCCTTTTTTCAGCGAGCGACTCATTTAACGTCTCCTTCCTTCATTTCGACCACGGACAATCATCTGATCGGTTGATTTACGATTACGGGTTTTATAACCTAATGCAGGTTTGCCCCAAGGTGTTTTTGGATTCATACCAAGTGATGTATGACCTTCTCCGCCACCGTGAGGATGATCAACTGGGTTCATAGATTTCCCGAGTACGCTCGGTCGCCAGCCAAGCCGTCTTTTACGCCCAGCACTGCCGTATTTGATGTTTTGGTGGGCTTCATTTCCGACGCTACCGATATTGGCAGAACAATCCTCATGAATTAAGCGTACTTCACCGCTAGGAAGTTTAACTTGGCAAAAGTTATTTTCCTTGGCCACAAGTTGGGCTTTTGATCCGGCGCTACGAGCCAGACTGCCGCCCTTACCTAGAACTAACTCAATATTATAAATTTGGGTCCCTACTGGAATTGCTTTTAAGGGCAGACGATTTCCGCGTCGAATCTCAACACCAGAACCGCTAGCAATTTTATCTCCAACTTTCATGCCGAAACTCGCAAGTACGTATGCCTTAGTCTGATCACTGAGTTCAACTAGGGCGATATTTGCGCTTCGATTTGGATCATATTCAATTGCTTTAACGACTGCGTTCTTTCCAGACACAAAAGAAAAATCTACCAATCGATAAAACTGTTTGACCCCACCCCCTCGATGTCGAACGGTAATTTTTCCTTGATTGTTACGACCGGATTGAATTTTTGCCGCCACCAAAAGCGATTTTTCGGGGTGTTTTTTGGTAATTGCGGAGCTGTCCGAGCTTGTCATTCCTCTCCTAGCAGGAGTCGTTGGTTTGTAGAGTTTAAGTGCCATTATTTTGCTCCCTCGAACAGAGCAATGCTTTGACCTTTTTTCACCGTGACGATAGCTTTCTTGGTATCGCGCTCTTGTCCGAGGATCTTTTTAAACCGTTTTGACTTACCTTTATGGGTAATAGTATTTACGCTAGTCACCTCAACTTTAAACGCTTGTTCAATTGCTCGAGCAATCTCAATTTTATTCGAGAGAATCGGAACCTCAAAAACGTAACTATTACGTTCGGCTAACATAATGGCCTTTTCACTTATTCTTGGGAGTATGACAAAGTTACTCATGACTTGTCCTCGCTCATGGGCGCCGCTGCTTTGGAGATTGAAGTTTTATCAAGCCAATTTTTAATAATAACTAAGCAGGGTTCAGTAATTAAAATATGATCATTGTTTAGTATGTCAAATACATTGAGATAAGCGGCAGAAACCGTCGTTAAACCAGCGATATTATTGGTACTCCGCAGGAGCTGCGCATCTTTTTTTGCAACTACCAATAGTATTTGTCCTTCGATCTTTAACTTGGCAAAATATTGGACGGCGTCTTTGACTTTTCCGGTGCCCAAAAAGTCTTCAATAATTGTAATCTTGCTATCGCTTGCTTGCAGGCTCAACGCTTGGCGAATAGCGAGATGCTTCATCTTGCTCGACATACTGATTGAATAATTTTCATTACCTGAAGGTCCAAATACCACTCCGCCGCCGCGCCAATTGGGCACTCGACTCGATCCTACTCGAGCTCTTCCGGTGCCTTTTTGTTTCCATGGTTTCTTTCCGCCGCCTCGAACGTCACCCCTGGTTAAGGTTGTAGCCGATACAGCTCGCCCGTTAGCTAGGTATGTTCTATAAGCCATATCAATTAAGTCATGATTTGGTTCGACCGCGAATATAGCAGCATCAAGTTTAGGAGTAGTTTCCTTCTTTGTTCCGGTTTTGGAATAATACGCGATTGCCATGTTAGAAACCCCGTACCGTTACAAAACCCTTGCGTGGACCAGGTACTGCTCCGCGGACCGCAATGATGTTGTTATCTTTATCAATGAGCTCGACATTTGAACTTCGAATGGTCACTTGATCACCGCCCATCTGACCTGCCATATGCATTCCCTTAAAAACATGCTCTGGATATCCCGAACCGATTGAACCTGGAGCACGGTAATTGTGAGAGCCATGTGTCTTCGGGCCTCGGCTAAAGTTATGACGCTTAATGGTGCCGGCAAAACCTTTACCCTTACTGGTTCCCGTAATATGGATTTTATCTCCAACCGCAAAACTTGAGACGTCAATCGTGCCACCTATTTTTATTTCCAGATCGTTTAGCGCATTCTCGGCTTGGGCTTCGGTATTGTTCGTCGTTGAATCAATTTCATCGATTCGAAATTCTTTCATAATTTCAGGATTTGCATTTGAAGCTTTTAAGTGTCCCATCTGAGGACGTTTCTGGTTCTTTGCCTTCCCGTAGCCTAACTGAACTGCCGAATAGCCATCTATTTCTTGTGTTTTAACCTGGGTCACCACACAAGGACCGGCTTCGATTAGAGTGACACGCAAAACATTCCCTTCGTTATCGAAGATTTGTGTCATACCTATTTTTCGACCAATTAGTGCTTTCATTTGACCCTTTAACAAAAAACATTTCTAGCAAATGGGTGGTATCCCTGGTGGACCAGCCCACTTCCCAGACTTTATCGCTAAAATACTTTCGAGAAAATGAATCTATTTCTCGGACTTACCAAACGATTCTAGCAAACCTAAGCCACTTCTGTCAATGAGGAAGCGATGATGAAGAATATACCAAAACGCTAATGTTGACAATTAGTCCAGATTAGTGTATTATACATAACCAAAATCAGATTGAGGCTGATACAACTTATGAAAAACGTCTATCAATATATTAATTTCAGGCTTATTACTCTAACCGGGTTGTATGTTGGGTTGTTCTTTATTTATGTAAATACACCCAACACCTATATTGAGCTACGACATAATCTTTCGATCGGAATGCTCGTTATTCTGATCGTGACAAGTCTAGTTGCACTCACGACCCTAGTCCCTCATCAAAAGTCAAAACTAGTGCGCTAAGTTAATAAAAATACCTAGTCCAGCAAATGCCAAAAGAGCTGAGATGAGCAAAACCGCATATTCGACTTTTCGGTCAATTTGAAAGTGTTCATGAGAAGAAAATAACAAACCAAGTAACAGTCCCACCGGAAATACTATTCTACCGTTATATTTGATCCAAATTGTTCCGAGTATAAAATATAAAAGTATTTTGAGAAAATATACGCTGCTTGATTCTTCAACATGCTTCTTTTTTGGCATACACTAATTTAAGCATATCCATTTTGAAGGTGCAACTAGCCACTTTAAGAAAATCTATCTTAGCGCAGCCGTACATAGCTATATTTGTTTAATATTAAACCGAGATGGACTATTGAATATTCGTGATTATACATACATGTTACCAAAAGCCTCAATTGCTTTTTACCCACAAGCAACACGTGGCGATTCGAGGCTCCTGGTACTCAATAGAGCAGACTCACGGCTATACGATGAGCGCTATGCAAACCTGGTTGACTACTTTAACCCGGGAGACTTGTTAATACTAAACGATACCAAAGTTATAAAGGCTCGACTGCAGGTTCAAAACAAAAAAAAGCAACTAATTGAGATTTTACTACTCGAGGAACATGGCAAAATAACTCCAAATGTGCGGCGAGTACTCTATCGCGGTGAACTCACTACTGGGGAAATATTGCTGCTTGGCTCAACTGAGCTCGAAGTTATTCGAGTACTAGAGGGTGGCATGGCGGATATTCGCTCTGTTCAAGACTTTAACGAACTTGCTTTGTTTTATGGTGAAGTCCCCTTGCCACCCTATATTAAACGCCCGATAAATTCCGCTGATACGCTAAGATACCAAAGTATTTTTGCCCAGAAGTCAGGCTCAGTCGCAGCACCCACTGCTTCATTAAATATGACTACACAACTACTGAGTCAAATTCGGACCAAAGGAATTCGAGTTGAGTATCTAACTCTGCACGTTGGACTAGGGACATTTTTGCCAATACGAACTTCCAATATTGCCGAACATAAGATGCACAGCGAGTATTTCGAAATACCTTCAACGACCGTTCGAGCAATTCAGCAAACCAAAACTTCAAATAATCAGGTGATTGCACTTGGTACTACGGTTGCGAGAACCCTTGAATATTGCGGGGGAATATTCTCACAAGTAAACCTGTAAAGAATCTAACCGGGGAGGCAGATATATTTATTTACCCCGAGTATGATTTCAAAATTGTCGATCAATTAGTTACAAATTTTCATGCACCAAAATCAACCGTATTAATGTTGGTCGCCGCTTTTGCTGGTTGGAAGAACATTCAAAAGTCTTATCAACATGCACTCGAGAAAGACTACCTATTCCTAAGTTACGGCGACAGCATGTTAATTCGCTAGGCTTACTCGATCCCATCGTAAAATGAGATATTGTTGAGTTCTTCTGGCAAGAAACCGGCTTCAGGTTGAAATCCGGATTTCCATTCATAATTCTCTCCATAATTGAGATCTTGCATAAGCTTTGTCGGTGCGTTGCGTAAATGCAGTGGAACCTCAGCATTAGGATGTTGCCGAACAGCTGTTATTGCTTTACTTATAGCATCGTTAGCTTTGCGAGATTTGGGACTTTTTGCCATGGCAATCGTAGCATGGGAGAGTGTGATTCGACATTCCGGCATCCCGATGCGTTCAACGGCCAAAAAGGTGGAAACGGCCAACGGGAGGGCCTCCGGATATGCCAGTCCAATATCTTCTGAAGCAAATATAATGATGCGACGAGCAATAAATTTTGGATCTTCTCCTCCTTCTAGCATTCGAGCAAGGTAAAATAGTGCGCCATCAACCGAACCTCCACGCATCGATTTGATAAATGCCGAGATCAGATTGTAATGGTATTCGCCCCCTTTATCAAAGCGCAAACTTGTTGTTTGGGTAGCCTTTTTGATAATCTCCGGTGTGATGTGCTTTGCTAGGGAAGCTGCAACTTCAAGACTCCCTATGCCAATTCGTGCGTCTCCCTGGGCAATTTCACTAAGGAGGTTAAGAGCATCATCAGTGATTGTGTTCGCAGGTAGCTCCTTTATTGCTTTCTCAAGAATATTTTTGATATCCGAAACCTGCAAAGGTTCGAGTGTTACTACTCGACTTCTGGATAATAATGGACTAATGACTTCGAAAGAGGGGTTTTCTGTTGTTGCGCCAATTAAAATGATCGTACCCTTTTCAACATACGGCAAAAAAGCATCTTGTTGGGCTTTATTGAAACGGTGGATTTCGTCAATAAACAAAATAGTTCTTTGACCCATTTTGCTTCTGGCGATCGCTTGCTCAATGATTTTTTTGACATCAGCTATACCAGAGGATACCGCCGACAGTTCTTCAAAAGCCGAATCTGAACTCCTGGCAATAATTCTAGCCAGAGTAGTTTTGCCTGTTCCAGGTGGACCCCATAAAATTAACGAGGTGGGTTGACCAGTCTCAATAATTACGCGCAAAAATTGATTCTTACCTAATAGATGTTGTTGACCGATGATATCATCGATTTCCTTAGGTCTGATCTTTTCTGCCAAAGGAACATTTTGATTTGACTCAAATAAGGTCACGCTTGTAATTATATACTTCCTTTGCAGAAGTACTATTAAGAGTTACATACCTTGTGCGAGATTATATTTTTAGGAATAGTAGGAGCGTATCTGGAAGAGAATCCAAAATGCAATGATTGCCCCAATGATTGCGCCGACAATATTATAGGTTACTAAATTATATAAAAGACTTATGAGGGCTGCGTAAAACAGCATCATCCATCCACTGGTTTTTCGAGCAAATAAGCCGGGAAGTGCCAAGACTTGCAATGCTAACTGAACTAACAGCACAATCCAGGTGATTGAAATCGAAGTTGCTGCAATTCCAGAAAATGGAATAACAAATAAGCTAAGTCCGAGTGCTGCAAGCAGAAGTGGTGCGGCCACAATTATTAATAGCAAGTTAATCCATGGCCCCCATTCAACGAGAACTTCTTTTATGCTTTTAGGCATTTGAACGGGAGATTTGCTTCCAAAGTATGTATCCAAAAATTTCATTACGTCGTTCGATGTGGATTGTTTAGCCATAAGATATCCTTTAAAAATAATGCTTATGGTTAGTATAGACTTTCATTTGCTAAAATCAAGCGCTGGTCAGTAGCTTCCATTCGTTCTTGCTGATTTTGAAGTACGGATCGTATCTCAGAGATGGTACTGGCTTGCATAATTGCGTCACGTATAGCAGATGAATTCTCCCCGTTTCTAATGTAAACTTTGGCAAACTTCTTAATTGCAGCAAAGTTTTTGGGAAAACTTATTGATTGTTCAAATACTGACAGATGAAATAAAAATAAATTAATAAGCTCAACTTCAGAATGTGGCTTGGCAACTTTTTCAAACGCAAAAATATTTGAAAAAATTCCCCTGCCAATCATAACACCGTCAACTTTTAAATCTCGTGATATTTCGACTCCTTTAGCTCGTGACGATATGTCCCCATTGCCGATAATCTTCGTCGGTTTTTTCATCTGGTTTCTTAACGTCACGATTTTAGATAGCTCGTCCCAATGAGCTGGGACTTTACTCTGTTCTTTGACGGTTCTGGTATGGATTGTGATAGCCGCTAAATCAAAACCTAACAAGTACTCTACCCAATCCTCAGTAATTATCGAATCAATCCCGATCCTTGTCTTGACACTCACGGGAACCTTTTTTGCAGCTGCTTTGGTTGCAATAATAATCTGACTTGCTCTGTCTCGGTCACGAATGAGAGCTGAACAACAGCCATGTGCAACAACATTCTTAACGGGACATCCCATATTTAAATCGATTCCTGAGAATCCAAGCTGAATAAGTCGCTCGGTAACGCTGTAAAAATTATCTGGGTCGTGTCCCCAGAGTTGTGCAACCAGTGGTTTTTGAAGTTCGATCGGTGAAAACTCGATTTTCGACGCAATTTTTGCCGCACCAGGTGAACACAGCCCGTCAACGTTCGCAAACTCTGTAAAGAATACATCCGGAGAGGCTGCTTTTGCCACTGTCCGACGAAAGGCGGAATTGGTCACATCATCCATCGGAGCAAGTATAAAAATAGGTGATGAAAGATCTTGCCAAAAGTTCATTGTATTAGAGTAACTGAACTTAACCATAAAATACAGCACGAAATGAACTAGGGTACTTGACATTATTCCGGTTATGGTATAGAATAACTACTTATGTTCAGATGAGGGCCTGAAAAGGTCCTTTTTGTATACCTGAACATCGCCACACTTTTGTGAGGTGGAGTATCTACATTAACCGAAAGGACGTTTTAGATTTCGACATTTTTGTCGAACACCTATGCGTAACTTTACTAAACTAGTAATTGCTTCTGCAATGCTAGCTACACAGGCGACTCCTACAGCTTCAACCGCCGTCGCCGCTTCAGTTTCGGTTTCAATACCGACTGTTGTCGCCCCTCAAACAAATATTGTATTTTCAACTTCAAGTATTAACGCACTTGAAATACAATCACCCCCAGCTCCAAACTTTGATACGGATGTTCTGATACCGCTACGCGCAAAGCAAGCCCAAGAAGCTACTGCCGCACAAGCTCAGAAAATCGCAGCCGCTAAAGCTAGGGCACTTGAAATTTCAGGCCTTAGTTCGGTATCAACCGTTGGCGATCACGCCAGTTGGATGAGCCAAGCCGGAATTAGTCCATCTGACTTTGCTTACGTGGATTTTATTGTGAATCACGAAGCAAGTTGGGAGGGTGTCACAAAGTGGAACTACGCCGGTTCTGGTGCGTATGGGATGTTTCAAGCACTGCCCGGAAGTAAGATGGCCGTTTACGGTTCTGACTGGGCAACTAATCCAGTAACACAAATAAAATGGGCTAATGCCTATGCGATATCGCGCTATGGCTCATGGTATGGAGCTTACGAACATTGGCTAAGCTTTCACGCTTGGTAATAAACTAAAAACCCCTTTTTAGGGGGTTTTTAGTTTAGGGATACAATTCTCTTCCAATTTTTAAAACTTAACTGGTACTGTTCCAATTTGGATCTCTACCTGATAATGCAACTAAGCGCGCTAACGTTGGCGCATTAGGTTCGACAGCTACCGGACTTTTAAATAATCCACTACTCTCGAGACTTTCTGCTCGATCTTTCACTGAGTTATAAGCGTATTCAACCAGCTGATCATTGAATTTGAGTTGAGAACTTAGCGCAACTGCCAGATCCCACGAGTGAATAATGTGATCAAAAAATAGCTGATTGATATAGAAGTCTACTGAAAAGTCACCAAAAGAGAGGTGTACCAAATCCTGGCCTGACTTAGAATTGTGTACAGCTTGTTCGGCAGCTTCAGAATACCTTTTCCAAGCAGCCTTTGGGTCGTCTCCCAACAATTCGCCATCATATTTATTACCAATTTCTTGAACTGTTTTTCCGTTTAGTAGGTCTGGAACCCAAGCATTCTCATAAGCTACATGGGCCACTAATTGCCTGACATTCCATTTATCACAGGGCGTAGGTTTAATCCATGCGTCTGGCGTTATCGATTGCACTAACTGCGAAAATAATTGATTGGCCTGAAGAAAAGCCTCATGTGATTGCATAGGATTTCATCCTGTTTAGAAGTTACTGGCTAAGTAAGGCGAAGCGTAATTTTTGGCTACTTTCCCGGTAAAGCGAAATAGTAAGCGACAAGCCTAGCAAGCCAAGCATGTCGATTACCCAATTGGCTGGACCAGTTCTAGGGATTGGTTTGGTTATCGCAGCAGGAGCTGGGGTTGTTGCGACCACAGGAGTAGGAATTGGGGCGGCAATCACAGGATTTCCGTTCGATGATATTATACCCCATGCAAATGCTCCGCGGTTTAACAGTACATAAATGGAGCTACTCTGAGCATTTAATAGTCCGGCAAGTGGATGAGCGTAACCATTACCATATGATCTAGAGTTTGGAAGGTTTGCGCGGCTTATTTGCCAAACATTACTGGCGACGACTTGTCCGTTTACGCTAACTTGGCCGAGATTGTTGACTTCGCCCATAACCGTTTGATTAATATTTGTAATTTGTATACCGCTTGATAAATAGATTTGACTGATGTTGTCTCCTGAGTCTCGACCATCTCCGTTGTACAATTTTGAAATCAATTCGGATTGTGATGAGGCACCGCAATAAACGACAGAATTTGAATCGCAGAGCGAGCTAGAATCGGCATGGACTACATTTGAACTAATCCCAAGCATCAGAATGACACTGGCGACAAAACTTGTTAAATAGCGCATATTATCAATCTCCCCTATTACCATAGTATCACGAAGCAGGACTAGTTATTCCTCGGAGGAATTCATAGATCTTAACCATTGCCAAAGTATCTTGTTCGCAATAATTCAAAAGATCTGCAAAGACTTTGTCAGCTTCCATCTGACTAAGCTCACCTTTTACCGCCCGTGTCCAACGGATTTGAGCGATATCACCTTTTTGAATTTCTAAATTTGAATACGTTAGTTCGGGCACTAACGCTGGAAGTACGTTTTTTATCGAAACGCTACCTCCAAATCTTGGGTCAACATACCAAAAATTACTGAAAACTTCCATTAAGTCAAAAATATTAGAATTAATGGTTGTTAACAAACTCGCATATTTTGGATGTAATTTTGCCATCTCAAGATTTCGTGACATCTCAAAATCTTTAAACCAAACTAATACACTACCATTACGGTCAATGTCCGTTTCAAGACGGTCGAGCAATGCTACTACCGGATCGATATCTCCTTTGGCAAGGTACTCTTTCTGAACCAGAGGTAAATCAAGACCAGGCAGGATATGAAGTGAATACTGAAACGGTAACTGCTGATAGGGACTTTGTCCGGACCATAATGGAATAGGCGTATTATAGGTTTCATAATCTAGAAACTGAATCGGAAATCTTAACTGATCTAGCCAATAACGGATTTTTTGATGGTGAATTGCAGGCCGGGCTAAAGCCAAAGACTCTAGATATGCCCTTTGTTGGGCCAGCAGTTTCATATTTAGCGGGATCTCTGCAACATCGGAAATCGCTCTCTCTCTAAATACAGTTAATTGCGGCAACGTGAGTCTTTTTAGATGGTAGATACTTGTGCTTATAAGCTCAGGGTGTAGATTCCGATATAATGGCAACCACGCACCAAAGTTTTTAGCATATAAAGGGTCATCGTTGGGCTGTTCGGTGAGCTTTAGGACTTCTAGTGCGTCCCCTACATTGTCAGCAGTTTCTATGGCAATATCGCCGATTTGTTCACTGACATTTTCTATTTTAAAGAGTTTCTTAGGGTCAAGTTGTCGAGCAAGGACGTAATTTCGATTTATATAGACTATATATAATCGGGTAATGGGTAGACCTGCCTCCTCAAAAGCAAGCTTTTGAAATGCAAGATCTTGAATGTGTTGCGTTCGCACCGCAGAAGAGCTTTTAACCTCAAACAAATCCCACCCGGAACCATTTTTCTTTAAAACATCTGCGGAAGCAAATAGGTTTCTAGATGTTAATACGCTAGCTTGGAAAATCGTTAGATCAGGATCACTTAAACCCTGTAAGATAATTTCTTGTGTTCTTGCTGATTTTTGAAATATCTCCTCATTCACTAAAATCCCATGGGGAAATAACTTCCGAGCTTCCAGTTCAACTTCATTACCCTGGGATACATTAAACTGTGCACTCTCATCAAACTCCGGCAGTAGATCTATATGATATTTTTGAATCCATAAATAGGCTGGATGAATCAGGTATTTTAAGTAATCAGATTTCGTTAACCATTTCATTGTTCATATTGTAACAGGCATATCTGACGCTACATTATGGAGTTCTGGGTGTGATCAGATATAATCTATAAATAATGCAAACAGTATATTCACGTTCAAAAGCTGTAATCGATCCGCTTGCATCAATCGATTCCGAAATCGTCTTCAATACTCGCTTATATATGAAATATTTCATATCGAGTGAAGTAATCCGCCGCAAGAATATAAAGCATGTGCTCGAATTATCTTGTGGAAATGGTTTTGGACTTGCAGTTTTGTCGAGTGGAGTGCATAAAATTACCGGCATTGAGCATAACACTTCTCTTCTTCAAGTTGCACATGATCGTAAACTACATAACGCTAAGCTTATTAAACTTGATCTGAACAAAAATGATTTAGCCAAATATTGGAAGGAAAAAAAGTTTGGACGGGTTGGAGCAGTCCTAAAATTTAATTCAAGAGATTTGGATTCCAACGCAGAAGCGCAATTAAGACATTTACGAACAATGTTACCTAGAAATGGCATATTTATAACTTCTTTTCAAAACTCGAAATATACAAAATCTGAGAACGGGAGCGGTAGGAAAAATATATCAAAGGAGCTTGTTTCCATAAAAGTTTTGAAAAACAACTTCGAACAAGCCGGATTCAAAGTTGTTTTTTATGGTCAGCCACTACTCACACTGCTGGAAACTAGGCTTAAATTTGCCATCCCCATACTCGAAAATATAGTTTTCGCTCAGGATTCATCGTTTTCGAAGTGGGCAAGATTTATAGGGTTTAAATCTCGCTTTTTTTCAAACTTTTCAAAAGATGTCTTGGTGATTGCAGAGAAAATTTAGATACTGAAGCGGTTTTTAAGAAATATTTAAAGATGTTGACACATGAGCACTACCGCAGGTGATCGTTACCTGGTAGCTTCCCGGTATTGGTGATTCCCAACTCCAATTTAGATTTCCATTCGAATCGGCATATAGAGTTGTATTGCCATTCGGGGCACTGATCGTACACTTAGCATTTGGATTTGCATGAGCGGTGACGCTAGCTGAACGAGAATTTGATGAAACAGATGTAATCGAAATTGAATTAGTTCCAGAAGTTGATATATTGGTTGATGAATCTGAAACTGAGATATTGCCACTCCCAGACATCGAAATGTCTGTATTACTGTCGGAGTTGGACGTAGAACCTCCTGTAACTTCCGGTGTTGATTTTGGGGCAGTTGAGGTAATAGTTGTTGAACTAGTACTTCTACTATCTGGGGTTGTTTCGTCGCTGATATTTTTAACAGCAGTTATTGTTTTGGGCTTAAGATCTTGATAAATAACTAATCCAAAAAGCACTAATAGCCCGACGCCGTAAAAAAGAAGTTTTGCTAAGTTATTCCTACTTATAAAAGTTACCATTCTTAATACCCCAGGCTCTTATCATATCATGCTCGCCAATTCGGGTCCCGACCGGTAAGCGCAAAGATTCTAGCTTGGGTGTCAGCATCTTCAGGGAATTCCTGCGCGGCTTTAAAAATACCCATTTTACGCCAGAAATCAACTTCGGGTAACACTTCAGAGTAGAAACTTTCGAGCATATCATCCGGGAGTTTTCGGTCAACCCCAATAAGCTTCGCTACATCATAAGCTCGGAAGATTCGAAAACTTGTCGGATGGGTAATCCCAATTTTTGCAAGAAAATCACCATAGCTAAAGTGTATAATTCGATCTGGTTTGTAATTCGCATTTAAACTTTCAATTGCACGACTCGAGAGCTTTTTGTAGGCTGCGATCGGATCATCTCCAATCAAATCGCCTGCATATTGATCTCCAACTTCTTGGATAGTTTTTCCCGCAAAAACATCAGGTATCCACGCAGTATCAAATGCATGATAATTAATAATTGTTTTCAAGGTGAGATCGTTTCGACTCTGAGTACGACCAACTTCAAACCATTCTGGAATTTGCAAATTCCACTGGGATGGTTGTATTTGGGCAACAACTTTACAAAAACTTAACTCAGATTGAATAAAGACGTCTTTTTCGCTCATAAACACCCTTTTATTAATGTTGGTCAAACTACTAGTTTTAGTTTAAATTAAAAAATCCCCCTATGCGGGGGACTTTTTTAATAATGTTACATTTTAATTTCGATGTCGACACCGGCAGGCAAATTGAGATTCATCAGAGCGTCTATAGTTTTCGGAGTAGGCTCTGTAATATCGATTAATCTCTTATGTGTGCGCATTTCAAACTGTTCACGACTATCTTTATGCACGTGAGGTCCACGAATTACGGTAAAGCCTTTCTTTTCTGTCGGTAGCGGTATCGGTCCTGCCACCAATGCTCCGGTGCGGGTAGCTGTATCGAGAATTTGTTTCGCCGACTGATCAATTACTTTACTGTCGTAGGCCTTCAGCCGGATTCGTATTCTTTGCTTCTGTTCAGTTTTTTCTACCATGGTGCTAAGGTTTTACCTTCATTTGATTAAGTTCTTTACTTAAGAATCTTTGTAACAACTCCGGCTCCGACAGTTCGGCCGCCTTCACGAATTGCAAACCGTAGGCCTTCTTCCATCGCAATTGGAGCGATTAAAGTAACTTTCATTTGAACGTTATCTCCAGGCATAACCATTTCCATGCCGTCTGGAATTTGAATTTCTCCTGTAACGTCAGTGGTTCTAATGTAGAACTGTGGCTTATAGCCTTTGAAGAATGGAGTATGACGTCCGCCTTCTTCTTTCTTCAAAACATAGACTTCTGATTCAAATTCAGTGTGAGGTGTAATTGAACCAGGCTTTGCGAGAACCTGTCCCCGTTCGATTTCATCTCGCTCAATGCCACGAAGCAGTGCCCCAACGTTATCTCCGGCTTGGGCGTCAGGAAGTAGTTTTTTAAACATCTCGACACCCGTCACCACAGTTTTCTTGGTTGGGTGAATACCAACGATTTCTATTTCATCGTTAACTGCCAATTTGCCTTGTTCAATTCGACCGGTCGCTACGGTACCACGCCCTTTAATTGAGAAAACGTCTTCTACTGGCATCAGGAATGGCTTGTCCAAATCTCGCTTGGGGTCGGGAAGATAGTCATCCATTGCTTTAACAAGTTCTAGAATTGATTTTTCAGCTTCGGCATCACCTTCGAGAGCTTTTAGTGCTGAGCCCTTAATTATAGGCGCACCATCACCATCATAGTCATTTTTATTCAACAGCTCACGGATTTCCATTTCAACAAGTTCTGCGAGTTCAGGATCTGCCATATCCATCTTGTTCATGAATACCAAGATGGAAGGGACGCCCACTTGGCGAGCAAGCAGGACATGTTCTCTGGTTTGGGGCATTGGGCCGTCAGCCGCTGAAACTACTAAAATGGCAGCATCAACTTGAGCTGCACCGGTGATCATATTTTTGACGTAATCTGCGTGACCAGGCATATCGACATGAGCGTAATGGCGTTTTTCACTTTCATATTCTTGATGTGAAGTCGCAATCGTAATACCACGTTGTCGTTCTTCAGGGGCATTATCAATTTGATCGTATGCAACAGGTTTATTGATACTACTCGGCAAGTGTTTTGCCAGCACGCTAGTGATTGCTGCTGTCAAAGTCGTTTTACCATGGTCGACATGACCCATGGTACCGACATTGAGATGCGGCTTATTTCGAGAAAATGTTTCTGTAGCCATTTAAGCTCCTTAAATAATCATTATGGCGGGACTGTCACTCACGTCATCCTGAGCTTGATTCAGAATCCCTTGATATTTTGAAGGGATGTCTGAATCAAGTCCGGAATGACAGGTGGACCGCTTTTTTGTTATGTTGTTAAAAATGAGCAATAAAAATAACCGCCCATTTGGACTTACCTATTATATTGATATTGACCCCTACTTGTAAAGAGTTTTTACGTCTCTTAAAGTACTATCGGCCTACTGGAATCATCCCAGCAGGCCGATTACTCAACTCTTTGGAGGCTTGGCAGCTTTTGTGGCTGGTTTGCCCTTTTTGGGTCGTTTCGGAGCAGCATGATCGATTGAGAAGAGCAAATGGTCGCATTGACCTTCGGGGTGCTCTTTGTCGAACGTATTCATCTGTCAGGTCGTCTCCTTAAGCTGCCTTTTGATGTTGGGAATAACCATAACCTTGCTTGAACTCAAGGTTTGCTCTCGAAGACTCATCCAGTAGCTCGAATACACGAGAGATACCGAAACAGATCGCAAGTGCAACTACGACCAACAACAATACTTTCATGTCTCCCCCTATGATTTTTAGGTACGATCGGAAACCACAAAAACAAGGAATTGAATGAGTTTAGTATAACATTAACTAAAAAATGACCCAAGCCATGGGCTGTTTCTAGAAAAACGAACAAAATTCTTACTGACTAATGGCTTTTTTTCCGATAATTTCATCGGCCACATTTCGTGGAACTTCGTCATAGTGATCAAACTCCATGGTAGACGAAGCTCTTCCTTGGGTCATACTGCGCAGAGTCGTAGTATATCCAAACATTTCCGAGAGTGGCACCATGGCATCGATGACCTTACCCATTCCTCGATCTGCCATTTTTTCGATTCTGCCACGTTTTGAATTTAAGTCTCCAATTACATCGCCCATAAATTCTTCGGGCATAACTACTTCGACTTTCATGATGGGCTCGAGTAAGACTGGATCGCCCTTTCTGACGCCTTCTTGAAGAGCCATTGAACCAGCAATCTTAAACGCCATTTCACTTGAATCAACTTCGTGAAAACTGCCATCATAGAGCTTAGCTTTGACATCAACCACCGGATATCCTGCTAGCACTCCATTCTGCATGGCTTCTTTAACTCCATTTTCAACTGGGGTAATGTACTCACGAGGTACCGCGCCACCGACAATTGCATTAACAAATTCAAACCCTGCGCCTGGTTCCTGCGGCGTAAGTTCAAGCCAAACATGACCGTATTGACCCCGTCCACCTGATTGGCGAATAAATTTTCCTTCCGATTCGACAGTTTTTCGAATTGTCTCGCGATACGCAACTTGAGGCTTGCCAACATTTGCTTCTACTTTAAATTCCCGTTTCATTCGATCAACGATAATATCTAGATGTAGCTCACCCATGCCACTGATCAAGGTTTGACTCGTTTCATCGTCTGTTCGAACGCGAAATGTCGGGTCCTCTTCGGCCAGTCGTTGCAAAGCAATGCCCATTTTCTCTTGATCAGCTTTGGTTTTCGGCTCAATGGCAATTGAAATAACCGGTTCGGGAAATGTAATCGATTCTAAAATAATCGGTTTGTCCGTATCACAAAGAGTATTACCTGTTGTCGTCGCCTTGAGACCGACCGCAGCGGCAATTTCTCCGGAAAATACTTCGGTCACTTCTTCGCGAGAATTAGCATGCATCCTAAGAATGCGTCCAATTCTTTCTTTTTCTCCAGTACTTGAGTTCAGAACGTATGAGCCTGATTTTAAAGTCCCTGAATAGACTCTAAAAAATGCTAATTTTCCGACAAACGGATCAGCAGCAATTTTAAAAGCCAACGCGGCAAATGGTTCTGCGTCGTTGGCGTGACGCTCGATTTCTTCACCTGACTTTGGATCAATTCCCTTTATGCTGGGAATATCCAAAGGACTAGGCAAGTAGGCGTTTACGGCATCAAGTAATTGCTGGACCCCTTTATTCTTTAAGGCAGAGCCGCATAATACTGGATAAATTTGACTTGAGATAACTGCTCTGCGGAGGGCATGTACAAGTTCTTCTTCCGATATTTCTTCAGCCATTAGAAACTTTTCTGTAAGAACTTCATCTGTTTCGGCAATTCGCTCTACCATAGTGTCATGAAACTCTTGAGCTTTTTGCTTCATGTCGTCTGGGATAGCAATAGTTTCAAAAACTTTACCGAGATCATCTTTAAATAAAATGGCATCCATTTTAATTAAATCGATTATTCCAGCAAAGCTATCTTCGGCGCCGATAGGTAGCTGAATAGCCACGGCATTCTTGTTAAGCCGATCCCAAATACTTTGAAGATCTTTATAATAATCTGCTCCCGTTCGATCCATTTTATTTACAAAGCAGATCCTGGGAACTTCATATTTGTCGGCTTGACGCCATACCGTTTCGGATTGAGGCTCAACCCCAGCTACTCCATCAAAAACTGTCACACCGCCGTCAAGTACGCGCAGGCTTCGTTCGACTTCCACGGTAAAATCAACGTGCCCAGGTGTGTCAATGATGTTTATACGATGATCTTTCCAAAAACATGTGGTAGCAGCAGATGTAATAGTGATGCCACGTTCTTGTTCTTGTTCCATCCAATCCATGGTTGCTTCACCCTCGTGCACTTCACCGATTTTATGGGTTTTGCCGGTATAAAATAAAATTCGTTCGGTGACAGTTGTTTTACCTGCATCGATATGAGCAATGATTCCGATATTGCGTGTTTGTTCGAGGGAGTACTCGCGAGCCATATTATCCTTAGCTGATTTATTTAAATAATACTAACCAAAAATATGCGCATAACTGCGCATTTACTGTAATTTTAACTATTTAACTTGCTTTTTACAAGCCTAGTTTGCTGAAATGTCCCAAACTTTTAAGCCAATTTCATCATCAAAAACTTTATCTAGCGTTGAATTTATCCTGGTAATAACAAGCTCGAGCGTGGCAGAGCAAGTTCCGGACACTAGATGCCCGGCTTTGACTTCAAGTTTATCGTCAGCAACTACCGTATGCAGGTGAACTTTTATGATTTTATCTTGTAAAAATACATTGCCAAGCAGTGAAACTACTTCGTATATCCCTTGGAGTTTCGTTTCACTGAACTTGCGGCTAATCTTACTGTAATGGGCCAACGTAGGATTACTGACAGATCCTATACCAGATATTTCGCCGTTTTCGATATTATTTCTTTTACAAGCATCTTGAATCTCACTCATAATATCGTCGCCCGATTCAAGCTTTACTATGAGGTGATCTTGGTCAATGTTTGAGAATTTCACTTGGTAGTTTGTTAGTTAAGTACAGCTTGAGCGTTTCTACCTAAAGTTGCAATACTTTAGATGCTCTTAAAAAGTGTGTTTGTAAGTTATATTTTAAATCTAAAGCTAAAAAATAGGCTCAGTAGCGAGCAAAATGAGCAAAGGCTTTATTTGCCTCAGCCATTTTATGAGTATCTTCACGCTTTTTAATAGCGTCACCGGTATTATTGAATGCATTCATAAACTCGTCGGCTAAACGTGCGTCGAATGATTTGCCTGATTTCGTGCGTGCAGCAGCTAAAATCCACATCATCGCCAGATGAATTTTTCGATCTCCTCGAACCTCTACCGGGACTTGATAGGTAGCTCCTCCGATTCGTTTTGCTTTCACCTGGACTTGAGGGGCAACATTTTTAATAGCTGCATCAAATACTTCCATGGCAGGAAGCTTCATCTTGGTTTCAACGCTATCTAGAGCTTTATACACCATTGATTCGGCGAGACGCTTCTTCCCACCTCGCATGACCTTGTTGATAAGCTTAGATACCATAACGTTATTATATTTGACGTCAGGTTCTAGTACGCGTTTAAATGACTTGGTTTTTTTACGTGGCATTTTGCTCTTCTCCTTTAGGATACTCCCGTGTATTTCGAATAAGTATCGAACGGGTGCCGTATTATGCTATCTAATTATGATTTAGGCTTCTTTGCACCATATTTACTTCGACCCTGGGCACGCTTGGCAACGCCTGCGGTATCAAGAGCACCACGAACTATATGATAGCGAACCCCAGGTAAGTCCTTCACTCTACCGCCTCGTATTAAGACCACGGAGTGTTCCTGTAAGTTATGTCCAATTCCGGGAATATACGCCGTAACTTCCATACCATTCGTGAGTCTAACTCGAGCAATTTTTCTGAGCGCCGAGTTTGGCTTCTTTGGAGTTGTCGTACTAACTTTCGTACACACACCACGTTTAAGAGGGGACGGTGCAGCATAACTGTTACTTTTAAGCGAGTTAAGTACTCGATTTAAAGCAGGGGTCGTAGATTTACGCTTCTTATCGTGGCGAGGCTTTCGAATTAGCTGATTGATTGTTGGCATGTATTCTCTTTAAATTCTGGCAAAGTGATTATTTTTGCACTGTTGGTTAGTTAAACAGATTCCGAAACTGTAGTCAATGCTTCGTCTTCTGGAATTGGTTTGTTTGCAAGACTTTGACTAAGTTGTCCGTCGGCGTCTCGGAAGCCAGTTCCGACCGGTATTAAGCGTCCAATGATCACGTTTTCTTTTAATCCTCGCAATCGATCAACTTTACCCTTAGTAGCAGCATTTATGAGTACGCGAGTGGTATCTTGGAAGCTAGCAGCCGAAAGGAATGAATCGCTGGAAAGAGAAATCTTCGAAACTCCAAGAAGAAGTTGCGTGTAAGTTGCAATATTTTTGTTAGCAGCTTGTAGTTCCCGATTATCCTCAACCACGGCTACTTTACTGACAATATCGCCGCTGACGTAGAGACTGTTACCCGGTTCTTCAATCTGGACTCGAGAGAACATTTGTCGAATAACTACTTCAATATGTTTGTCTGAAATAGGCTGACCTTGCGAAGCGTAAATTGATTGCACTTCAGCCACAATATAGCGTTGGACCGCCGGTTCACCTAAGAGTTGGAGCATTTCCTGGAGATTAATCGATCCTTCGGTCAGTCGCTGACCAACTGTTACCAAATCGCCATTGCTAACTTCTAAGGTTTGGTAACTTGGGACGCTGTATTCCCGATCATTACCGCCCGTATGGGTGAGTAAAATCTTGTCTTTAGTAACTTTTACACTGCCTTCAGCTTTTGCTTTTAAGGCATGCTTTCCGTTGGCATCGGCGGCTATAATGTCACCCACTAAGACTTTTTCGCCTGATTTTACGACGGCTTTTCGCTCACCGAGCTCATATTCGGTTGTTTTTAAGTCAGCTGGCGTAATGTGTACTATATGTTTACCGGGAGCATCTTTAATCGTTACAACACCAACGGCTTCAGACAAAACAGCTTGTCCCTTTGGATTTCTGGCTTCAAAGATTTCTTCGACCCGAGGAAGTCCAGTGGTAATATCTTCTCCTGCCACTCCACCTTTATGAAAAGTCTTCATAGTTAATTGAGTACCAGGTTCGCCGATTGATTGGGCCGCAATTACACCAACTGGTTCTCCAAGTTTGACCATGTGGCCACGGGCAAGATCTAGGCCGTAACATTTTTGGCAAATCCCCCAGAAAGTTCGACATTTTAATACGCTTCGAACTTTTACGGCGTCGGTTTCGGATTCATTGATCTTGGCCGCATTTTCATCGCTGATCATTTCACCAAGCTTAACAATGGTTTTTCCATCAAGCTTGAGATCCGCAGTTGTCACGCGACCACTCAAGCGGTAAGCAAAGCTTTCCCCAATTGCTTCAGACTCGTTTCTGGTAACCGTTACACCTTCAGTATCACCACAATCTGCTTCAGTGATAATGACGTCTTGCGCCACATCAACCAGGCGCCGAGTCAGATAGCCTGATTCGGCAGTTTTGAGTGCCGTATCGGTAAGCCCTTTGCGAGCACCATGGGTCGAGTTGAAGTATTCTAGAACGGAGAAGCCTTCCTTATAGTTACTTTTGATCGGAAGTTCAATCGTGCGACCGGCTGGATCCGCCACTAACCCGAGCATACCGGCCATTTGGTTTACTTGCGACAAGTCGCCACGGGCACCGGAATCTATGAAAATATTGGTGCTCGTAGGGTGCGCTTTTAACGCCGCCTCAAGAGATGCAGCAATCTTTATGTTGGCATCTTTCCAGGTATCAACTGTCCGTTCGTAACGCTCTTCTTCGGTCATGAAACCCTGGTCATATTGTTTAGAAATTCCAACCGCTAATTTTTCACTTGCTTCGATGATTTCGTGCTTATCCTCTGGAATTACAAAATCATCAAGCCCGACTGATACTCCGGACTTAGTAGCCTGTTTAAAGCCAAGATCCTTAATATTATCGACTACGCCCGCAGTGACTTCGGAGCCAAATTTTACAAATATTTCAGCTACCAGACCCTGCAAGGCTTTTTTGGTCATGGTTTCGTTTCGGAAGTTAATACCTTCCGGTAAGATTTCATTAAACAAAATTCGACCAACTGTAGTCTCAATGACTGAACCTTCGATCATGACGCTAACTTTGGTCTGAAGTTTAACAAGACCCGTGTCGTAGGCATAGATTGCTTCATTCGGGCTTGCAAAACGTTTAGCTGGCTTATCCTGGGCAAACTTCTCATATGTCATGTAGTAACAACCTAGGACCATATCCTGATTTGGATTAACTACGGTTGCACCATCAGCCGGCTTTAACAAGTTTTTAGTAGCAAGCATGATCTCTTTTGCTTCGCGTTGAGCCGCATCAGATAACGGGACGTGTACGGCCATCTGATCTCCGTCGAAGTCAGCATTAAAGGCGGTACAGACCAGTGGATGAAGTTGGATGGCCTTACCTTCGATTAAAATAGGTTGAAATGCCTGAATACCAAGCCGATGTAAAGTTGGAGCCCGATTGAGTAAAACGTATTTATCGGCGATTATCTCTTCAAGGGCATCCCAAACTTCGTTTCTGCCCCGTTCAATCATGCGTGAAGCCGACTTCACGTTATGAGCTAGTTCCAGTTCAATCAGCCTTCCTATAATGAATGGCTTGAATAATTCAAGTGCCATCATTTTCGGGAGTCCACACTGATAGAGTTTGAGGTTAGGACCGGATACAATAACGGATCGTCCGGAGTAATCTACGCGTTTTCCTAATAAGTTTTGACGAAATCGCCCTTGTTTGCCTTTTAGCATGTCCGACAAACTTTTCAGTTTTCGGCGCACCCCAGTTGAACTGACCGCCCGTTCACGTCTGGCGTTATTATCGATAAGAGCGTCAACTGCTTCTTGTAGCATCCGCTTCTCATTACGTTGGATAACTTCTGGCGCATCAAGCTCAATCAGACGTTTTAAGCGATTATTTCGATTAATGACCCGTCGATATAAGTCGTTGAGATCCGAGGCAGCAAATCTGCCGCCAGCAAGTTGAACCATAGGTCGGAGGTCCGGGGGAATAACCGGTAGCTGAGTAATTACCATCCAGTCGGGCCTGATACTGGCTGTTTTCATACCTTCCAGCATTTTTAAGCGCTTAAAAGTTTTCTTTCTCTTTTGACCCTGGCTCTCTTCGGCCTCTTTCGCTAAAGATTCCACCATAGCATCAAGATCAACAGATTCGAGAAGTTTTTGGATGGCTTCAGCGCCGATTCCGGCCTTGAACATTTTCCCGTGTCGAGATGATAAATCTCGGTACTTGCTTTCGGATAGGAGCTGCAGTCTTGTTAGGCCTTCGATTTCAGCTTTATTTGTAGAATAGGTTGCATCGAGTTCGGCCAGAGCGCTGGTTTGCGCAGCCGCAACGGCTTTTAGGTCTGAATCTGCTGCACCGGCGCGTTCTTCGTGTTGGGCGATTATTTCTGCCCGAGATTTCTCATGCTCAGATATTAATTCTTGCAGTACTTGCTTTCTCACTTCATCATCAATGCTCATGACGACATAATTTGCAAAATAGACGACTCGTTCAAGATCTCTAATGCTCATATTCAATATGAGCCCGATACTCGACGGAGTGCCACGTAAAAACCATATATGACTGACCGGAACGGCTAGAGTAATATGACCCATCCGTTCTCGTCGGACAATACTACGAGTAACTCGGACCCCACACTTATCACAAACTACATCTTTATAGCGGATTCGCTTGTACTTACCACAATAACATTCCCAATCTTTTGTTGGGCCAAAAATCTTCTCGCAGAAGAGACCATCTTTTTCAGGTTTTTGCGTCCGGTAATTTATTGTTTCCGGCTTTGTTACTTCACCATGAGACCATTCAAGTATCTGTTCTGGTGATGCTAGCGAAAGTCGAACCGCATCGAATTCGCTGGTTTGCTGTTCTATTGGCATATCATTCATCTTTAGGCCTCGTCTTCTATTAAGGGAGCAGCTTCTTCGCCACGTTCCGCCATTGCTTCAAATTCACTTTCTTCCCCGCCAGCAAGATCAACCAGGGGCATGTTTGCGACTGCATCGCCGACAACTAAAGGTTCTCCACCCAAGTCTTCAACTTCTGCCGCAAGTTGGGTTGAAATTACTTCTTCCGCATCAACTTCGTCTTCGACATTTTCATGTTCTTTAATAAGCTCTACGCCAAGTCCAAGACTTTGAAGCTCTTTAACGAGCACATTAAACGATTCAGGTATTCTTGGCCCGCGTATTTCTTCGTTCTTAATGATAGCTTCGTAAGCCTTCGAGCGCCCGACGACATCATCTGATTTAATGGTGAGTATTTCTTGCAATGTATTGGCCGCCCCATAAGCTTCAAGCGCCCAAACTTCCATCTCGCCGAATCTTTGACCACCCATTTGGGCTTTTCCACCGAGAGGTTGCTGAGTAACCATGGCGTATGGACCGGTTGATCGCGCATGTATTTTATCATCAACCATGTGATGAAGCTTCAACATATACTTATATCCAACTGTAGTTCGCTCTTGGAACGGTTCACCAGTATGACCATCATATAACTGGACTTTACCATCTTCTGGAAGACCGGCTTTTTTGAGCTCTTCTTTAATTTGTTCTACAGTAATTCCACCAAATACTGGGCTCGCTACAGTATATCCAAGGGTATGGGCAGCCCAACCTAAGTGAGTTTCAAAGATTTGACCTATGTTCATTCGTGCACCCACGCCAAGAGGATTTAAACAAATATCAACAGGCGTACCATCTTCTAGATATGGCATATCTTCGACTGGCAATATTCTCGCTATGACGCCTTTATTTCCATGTCGACCGGCCATTTTATCGCCAACACTGATCTTTCTCATCTGGGCAACTGATACGTGGAGTTGTTCGATAACACCGGCTGGAAGTTCGTCGCCGTTGTCCCGACTAAATATTTTGACACCGACAACTTTTCCGGTTTCGCCGTTTGGCATTCGCAGACTCGTATCTTTAACGTCACGGGCCTTTTCGCCAAATATTGCGCGGAGTAATTTTTCCTCGCTAGACAATTCTTGTTCACCTTTGGGAGTAATTTTTCCGACCAGAATATCACCGGCACGGACTTCCGCACCAATCCGAACAATACCGGACTCGTCGAGATCTTTGAGACTTTCTTCAGAGACATTTGCAATATCACGCGTAATGACTTCCGGCCCTAACTTCGTATCTCTGACGTCAACAGTATAAGTTTCAATATGGATTGAGGTATAGCGGTCATCTTGGACTAATCGTCTGCTTATGACAATAGCGTCTTCGTAGTTATAGCCACCCCAATTCATGAAAGCGACTAGCACGTTCTGGCCAAGAGCTAGCTCTCCATTCTGGGTACTCATTCCATCAATTAGAACATCGCCTTTTTTAATGGTTTCGCCCCCTTCGACAACAGTTTTTTGATGGATACTCGTCCCGACATTACTACGCACGAAATTAAGAAGCTCGTAGGTCTTACTTTCACCATTCTTATAAGTAACGCTGACTGCGCTCGCAGTCGCAGAGTCGACAATACCATCATGCTCGGCTAGAATTACCTGTCCAGAATCTTTGGCAACTACCCCTTCCATGCCGGTTCCTACGATCGGAGCTTGAGGCCTGACTAATGCGACAGCCTGCTTTTGCATATTCGCGCCCATCAAAGCCCGCCTGGCATAGTCGTGTTCAAGAAACGGAATTAGTGCAGCAGAAACAGAAACTATCTGTCGAGACGAAACGTCCATATACTGTACATTATTTGCTGATTCTTCTTCAGCTTCACCACTACGACGAACCGCCACACGATCTTCAACAAAATATCCATCTTTGTTGATCTCGGTATTGGCTTGGGTAATAACTAAGCCTTCCTCGTCAGAAGCGTCCAAATACACAATTTTTGACGTAACCTTAGCTTTAACAGGGATTTTTTCTTTCTCAAGCTTGAGTAAGCTTTTAACATGGCTAGCGGTAATTTTATCGCCAGGCCTAACAATTTCTTTGCCATCAGCTGATTTTATCGTAGTTCTTGCAATATGGCCCTCCGCATCAGCAGGAGCGATTTCATTGATGACCAGGCGATAGGGTGTCTCGATAAAGCCGTATTCATTGACTTTGGCATAACTGGCTAGATTTGAAACCAATCCAATATTGGGTCCTTCGGGGGTTTCAATCGGGCACATTCGCCCATAATGAGTTTTATGAACGTCACGAACTTCAAAGCCAGCTCGTTCTCTCGACAGTCCACCAGGGCCCATCGCATTGAGGCGACGCTTGTGAACAGTTTCAGCGAGCGGATTAATCTGATCCATAAATTGTGAAAGTTGTGAACTGGCAAAAAACTCTCGGACACTGGCAACAATTGGTCGGACATTGATGAGTTGGCCGGGCGTAACAGTGGTAGAGTCGTACACGCTCATTCTATCTTTGACGATTCTTTCCATTCGGAGCAAACCAACCCGAAACTTACCTTGAATGAGCTCACCAACCATTTTTAGCCTGCGATTGGCCAAGTTATCGATATCGTCGGCGGGACCTTGATTGTTGTATAGGCGAATAATTTCTCGGACTATTTCAACAAGATCTTCACGCCTGAGCACTCGATATTCAAGGGTGTTAGGAATATTTTCGCCCAATCGCTTGTTTAGCTTATAACGGCCAACTTTAGATAAATCATATCGTTTTGGGTCAAAGAACATGGCTTCGATAAGAGCTTTTGAATTATCAACGGTCGCTAGATCACCTGGACGAATTCGACGATACACTTCCATTAAGGCTTCACTCATGCTGCTCGAAGGATCTTTGTCGAGGGTCTCATTAATAAGTTTAAGTTCGCCCGTATCGACATCTTTAAACAGACTACGAATTTCATCATCGGAGCCAAGACCAAAAGCTCGCAGCAGCGTAGTGATAGGTAGTTTACGTTTTCGGTCAATTTTAACCGAAATAACACCATTACCACTGGTATCAAGTTCGAGCCAAGCGCCACGACTTGGAATGACTTTTGCGCCGTAAAGCTCAATACCGCTCGAACTATCAGAGGTGAAAAATACTCCTGGAGAACGAACTAGCTGTGAAACAACTACTCGTTCGACACCATTAATAATAAAAGTACCGCGTTCGGTCATCCAAGGATAATCACCTAGGAAGATTTCTTGCTCTCTTATCTCTCCGGTTTCTTTGTTAATCAGCTCGACACGAGCCTTGAGCGGAACTTCATAAGAGATATTTTTAGCTTTAGCTTCACGCTCTGAATACTTTGGGTCCTCAAAATGAAAGTCCTTAAAATATAAGGCAAGATTTTTACCCGTAAAATCTTCTATCGGGCTCACTTCAGCAAATAATTCTTGCAAACCCTCTTTTACGAACCATTCAAAAGATTGTGTTTGAATTTCAATTAAATTCGGCAACGGCAACACTTCGCCGGCCGGTCCCAGATACTTACGAACCGCAGCACCATTTTTGGCCAAAACAGACTCCTTTATTAAGTCGCATGGTATGTGCCGTATCACCAGTTTCCAAGTCATTAACTGATGGCGAGGCGCAAACTCATGCTGTTAAACGTAATACGTGACTTCAGGAGGTTTTTCTAAATCGATCTTTACTTCTATGGTAGCAATCGTACCAAACACGTAAAACCAGGGAGTTACACTTTCCCTAGTTTGATTTAAGCATCCTCGTGTTAATAATCATCGCTTAGTTACGCTTAAGTGTCAATACCCTTTCGGGTAAATTTGCAGCTTGAGTAAATGCGAATAACCAAACAAAAACTCCGACTATGATAATTACCTTGGTCACACTCAGTAAATCCGCCAGAACCCCAGCGAAAAGCACCGGTACCGTGGCAGCCACGTTTATCATAGTATAAAGTACACCGAAAATCGTACCTCGCATTTTTTCTTCACTCATTTCGTGCAACAGAGTTTGGGCCGAGACGCTTATCACTGAAACTGTAATTCCCAATATAAAGAGAATTACGGCAACAATATGTTCAACCTGATATGGCGTAGCCAGCGGGTGATTATTGACGATTCGGTAAAGTTGTCCGGTGAGGCCAAAGAGAATTAATCCTGCTCCTGCGATCACGAGTCCAGTTTTTACAAGAATGGTTTTTTGGACTCTTTTCGACAAGTAACCAACAACTGCCACGCCAACAAGCATCCCGAAGCTCGCCGGCAGCACTAAGTATAGGCTCGCAACTTGTAAGGGTTGCCTAAATAGGGCAAGTGATAGCGCTGGAGCTAACGTTAAAATTACACTAATAACACCCTGGACAAACATTAGTTGCAAGATTGGAAATCGCAAATTTGGATCGCTAAATACCAGTTTTCTACCGGTTTTAAGATCAGTCTGGGTTAATTTCCAAAGCTTAGCGAAACTCACATTTTTGGATTTTCTTCCACCTAGACTTGGCAAAAATAACGCTAAAAGTGTCGCCAATCCGAAGAAAGCCGAGGCTAAATAATAGGGAGCTTGGGAGCCTAATAAATTAATGACCGGCGCAGATGCCGAATAACCTATAATAAATGTTGCATAAAAAGTAGTCACGAACAGAGCATTGGCTTTTACTAAATTATCGGCTTTTGAAACAATTGGAATACTCGCAGCTTCGGCTGGAGCAAAAAATTGAGTGGCAGTTGAAATAATAAACGTTGTTGCGAGTACTAGAAGAAGGTTGTGCTCAAAAAACAAAAAACCTAAAACTAGTATCGTTCGCAAAAAATTCGATACAACTAGCACGCGCTTTCGGTCCCAATGATCAACATATACTCCAGCCAGCGATGAAAACAATATTGCCGGGATACCAAATGACAAGATTAATAGTGCGACCGAAATGTTCGCGAACCTGCCATTTTGAGTAATTTCAAAAATCCTAATAACAAGTGCGAAATTAACGAGGTTTTGTGCGGTCAAAGACATGATCTGTGAAGACCAAAGTTTCACAAAGTTTTTATCTTTGACAACTTCAATATAACTCAAACGACATAGTCTCCATTGACTACCTTATATTACACAAGTATAAGCACTTTGTCTGGGTAGACTATCAAACTTTTCGCGACATGATTGCATCTACCAGTCCGTATTCTTTTGCTTCTTCGGCACTCATGTAGAAATCGCGATCGGTGTCACGATTTATTCGTTCAATTGGTTGAGATGTGTGTTTAGCAAGAATTGCCTCAAGATTTTGCCGAGTTTCAAGTGCTTGTTTAGCAGAAATCTCTATATCTGCCGTGGTGCCCTGAAAACCTGAAGATGGCTGATGGATCATAACCTTTGAATTGGGAAGCGCAAAGCGTTTGCCTTTCGCCCCTGCTGCTAGCAAAACAGCACCCATGCTCATCGCCATACCTACGCAAATTGTTGAAACATCAGGTTTAATGAAGTTCATAGTATCGTACATTGCCATCCCCGCATATACACTTCCCCCTGGGGAATTGATATAGAGGGAAATATCTTTCTTGGGATCTTCATTTTCTAAAAATAGTAGTTGAGCAATCACTAAATTCGCCACCACCTCGTCGATTTCTGTACCAAGAAAGATGATGCGGTCTTTTAATAAGCGTGAGTAAATATCATAGGCTCGTTCACCCATGCTAGTTTTCTCAATAACTGTCGGTACAAGAATTGAATTACGAAGATCTGCCATTTTTTTCCTCACGACTTAGATGACTCTATTTTAGCACTTGGCTATGGAGACTGCCAATTATTATCTCATTGAAAGAGTTTTAAGATTTTGCAGCTGCCGAAACGTATTCTAGTATTTTTGAAACTGTTCGGCTCGCTAGCAGATGATTATAGACATCGTCGTGCACTGCGGGAGTATCGAGTTCGGCCTGCATTTGAGGATCAGAATATGTAGCTTTAAGACGATCGATTTCTTGATGAATTTCATCATGCTCAACGGTGATATTTTCAGCTTTTGCTATGCGATTCAGTACTAGAGCCGTACCAACTCGTTTCTTAGCAGTTGGGCGCATTTCAGCTTCAATTTCTAGCATCGACTTATTTGAAAGACCTAAGTATTTCTCCAGATCGAGTCCGCTCGATGCTAATCTCTCTTCAAGCTCATTCTTCATGCGAGTAATTTGTGCTTCAACCAATCGATCAGATGCGCTCCAAGTGCTTTTATCGACCACTTCATCAACAACTTCAGATTCATAAGTTGCCATGGTTTGCTCAGTTTTTTCAGCCTTAATTCTTTCGATGATGTCTTGTTTTAGTTCGTCTAATGTACGAAACGGGCTAATAGATTCGACGAATTTTTGATCTAATTCCGGCATTTTGAGTTCAGATATTTTATGTACTGTCACTTTAAACGTGACTTCCTGACCGGCCAGATCAGCTGCTTGATAATCAGCGGGGAATGTCAGTAGGAATGACTTTGTTTCCCCGGCTTTTAAGCCTTCAAGTTGCTGCTCAAACCCGGGTATAAATGTATTTGAGCCAAGTAGTAATTGATGATTATTGGCTTTGGCACCTTCAACCATCTTGCCATCTTTTTCACCTTCAAAATCTATGGTAAGTTCATCGCCAGTTTTTGCAGCTCGATTGACTTCGGTTTTCTCGGCCAATTTTTTTGCAAGGTCGCTTAATGTCGCGTCCACTTCAGCTTCTTCAACCTTGATCTCTGGCAATGGCTTTTTCATATGTTTATAATCAGCCAATTTAACTTCAGGCATAATATCCACCGTCGCGCTATATTCAAGCTCGCTAAATGGGACGAACTTAGTAATATTAACTTGAGGGGAAGCAATTACTTCAAGATTATGTTCCTTAACTGCATTGGCATAGCTTTCACTTATGGCAGCATCAATTACTTCACTTTGGAGCGATGCATCACCAATTTCCCGTTCAACTATATGGTCAGGAGCTTTCCCCGGACGAAATCCCGCTACTTTGACTTGAGCTCGTAATTTATCAAGGGCTTGTTTTTTAAGCAGACCAAGCTGCGATTCATCAAGATTTACAGTAAAAGTGGTATCTGTCGGAGAGATATTAGTAATAGACGTTTTCATAGCTCGAAATCTTATCATAAATTGTTTCCGTACGATAGTACTAGGACATAAATAAATGATTTGGGACCCGGCTGCTTCGTTGAAGCCGGGTCCCATGTGATAACTCAGCCGTCTTGGCGAGTTGACCGGTGGCCATCGCGAGCAAGCTGTCGGCGCTTTCGGGCCGACGTCTTTCGCGAAGGTTGGGTTGGTCTCTTCACCTGTGACGTATTCTCAGGACTGTTCGTTTGGGCCCCCCATGAACTGGTCACCCAACGAGAACCTGACTGCGCGCACGGAGGTCGCTGAGGGGAAGTTCACCGACCGTGCAAACTGCTCGACGATTGTCGTCGTAAACCGGTGTTGTATCCGGCAAAGTTGCCAGATCGAATTCGGCCACATCGCAGAACTGAAGTTCCGCTTCGCGGTACGCTCGGCTGCACCTCAGACACACGAGCTCCTGGATCGCCTGCTCACGACACTGCGTGTCGAGAGCCGCAAAACCAGATATACAACATGGTGTCCGCATGAGGAAGAAACGCCTCGTGACTGCTTGCGCTTCCCCCACTGTTGGCACTGAGGCTTCAACAGCATTCTTCGTCGGCATGTAAAAGGTCCTTCGTCGTAGGGATAGAACGTGTCAAGATACGGATTCGCCCCTCTCGACAATTCTGCACCTCAACACCGCGCAACCTTAACAAAAAAACGCAATAATGTCAAACTTGTTATCATTTGTTATAAATTATTAATATAACTAACTTAACAGAAGAAGTCTTATTGATAAGCATAAACACAATTGGTGCCCATGAAGCGCTTTCTTTCGAATGTCTTTTGTATTGCTGGGTCAATTCATCAAGTCGTACGACATTTCCCTCAGGACTGCTCTGGCACTATCCGGGCTATTCGAACACCCAAATTAGCCCTTTCTATAGCGCTTTTTTGACTGTTTCTGAGGTAGGTGTCTTTTCTGGTGCGGATGAAAGGACTTGAACCTTCACGGGGTTTCCCCCACCAGCTCCTAAGGCTGGCGTGTCTACCATTCCACCACATCCGCTTACTATGAACATGTTAATCTCGATCGTAAAAACTTAGGCTCGAATCTCCATAAGTCCTAGTTTCAATACGCTCAATTGATTCTAACTTAGGCGCGAGAATTCTACTAGAGTGAGATATAATGAAAAGTCCTTTTGGTGCAACCAAGTGACTTAGTAAATTGAGTTCACGTACATTGATTTTCTCATAGGGCGGATCAGCAATTGCTAGGTTAAACCTTTGAGCCGGAAATTGTTGAGCATATTTTGTGACAGTGCCAGAGAACAGGGTCGACTGACTATTTACTTCAAGTGCACCAATATTTTGAGAGATAATTCGCAAAGCTTCTTTTGCAGACTCAACAAAAACCACATGTTTTGCTCCTCGAGATATAGCTTCGAGGCCGATTGCACCAGAACCTGCATATAAGTCAGCTACCTCCCAATCGGTTAAATCACCAACGATATTAAACAAAGACTCGCGCACTTTATCAGTCATCGGGCGAGTCAACGCAGTTTTCGGCCTCAAGATGACCCGGCCCCCAAATTCTCCCCCTATTATTCTCATTGTTTAACAGATAGTGGCTTTAACAGCTCGGCTTCGTCAGCCTCCAAATACGCCAGCATCCAAATAATACCGACGACCTGACAGGCATGCGGAGCGATTTGTTCCCGTACTATTCGAGCCATCTCGGCCGTCCAGCCTTCTCGGTAAAACCGGACATACAGATCAAGTTCAGCAACTTTTCGACATTCTTGCTTGAAAAATGCCATCATTCCAAGTTGGCGAGCTTTTGCCAGTAGCGTTTCGTCGAGTGGTTGATGCATTTTGTAAAATAACAGGGTTGTCGCTACTCCAAATTCAAAGTTTACGTGTGTCGACATTACTCCTTTACCTCCCCATAGGCCCCACGTACCCTGCAGGGTATGTCGAACACTGTCGCCTATTACAAGGCCTTTGTGAAGCGTAGTTGTAGCATCATTTCGAAGAGGTTCATCGGTTTTTCTTTGACGCTTTCTAAGTCCGGCACTACCTTCTCTCAGCTCAACAATTTTTTCTACAAATGGATAGTGATGTGCTGGGGTTAGTCCATCAACTACATAATGAGCTAGCCAACTTGCTTCAAAAGCCGCCCTAACTAGATCTTTCTCGCGCAATTCATTGACAAGACCATCATAATGATTCTGGACGTGTTCCGGTAATTCTCCGGTATCAGTAATGGGGTCATAAAAATGACTGGGATCATCTTTACCAGGAGATTTAACTTTAATCCCATCTGGTCCATAATAACCTTCAAAATGTACTATTTGCTTTGCGCTTGGGAATGTTTTCGGTTTTAAATAGATAGATATCATTTGATGTGCGGACACATCAAATCTCTGGTGTACGCCCAGCCGTTTAATTACATGTTTTGGTGATATAAAACCTGAATACACTAAATCTAAATCATACTCATTTATATTACGAACGAATCAAGCAGTTAATCTAAAGAAGTTACCGACTTTAATGCGTTTACATTTTCCCAGATATATGGATAGTTTAGCATAGCAGATTCGTCACGTAAAAAAGCATTAGCGGAATCTCTGACCTCAGCAACCAGCTTTGTATCGCTGACATCGGCCATTTGCAAATCTAAAATGCCATGCTGAGCATGACCATAAATTTGCCCGGGACCTCTGAGCTCAAGATCTATTTGAGCCAACCGAAATCCGTCATTAGTCCGTTCTAGCGCACGTAACCTTTGGGCGACGTTTGGTGAAAACGAATCATAAAGTAAGTAACAAACGGAAGATTGGCTACCGCGTCCGATTCTGCCTCTAAGTTGGTGGAGTGCCGCTAAACCAAAATGATCAGCTCCTTCGATAATCATTATAGTTGCATTGGGTATATCGATACCGACTTCAATAACACTTGTTGCAATCAGAATATCGATTTCTTTATTCCTATAACGCTGCATAACCTCAGTTTTGTCTTTTGAAGATAATTTTCCGTGGATAACATCAATTGTTCTGTGAGAAAAAATACTTTGCTTTAGTCTATCCGACTCCTCTAAGACACTTTTTGCTTCTAAGTTTTCGCTTTCTTCAATCAAGGGACAAACCAGAAACACTTGTCTTCCGGCTTCAATCTCTTGATCGACTATCGAATACATAGCATCCCGCTCAGAATTTTTAATAAGCTTCGTAGTTATAGGCATTCTTCCTGGTGGCAGTTCGTCAATAATTGAGATATCTAGATCTCCATAAACGGTTAAAGCTAAAGACCTCGGAATCGGGGTTGCTGTCATGCTGAGCAGATGAGGAAGTATACCAGCTTTTTGTTTGAGTATCTGTCTTTGTTCCACTCCAAATCGATGTTGTTCATCGATAACGACGAGACCAAGATTTGCAAACTTGACGTCACGACTTAACAGAGCGTGTGTACCAATTACTAAGTTTGCTTCACCTGATGACGTAGCTTCAATTGCCAACTTCTTTAATTTTGCAGGTGCATTACCTACAATTAATTCGACCTTAAATGACAACTTTGTAAGTAGCTTTGAAATCTTTTCAAAATGTTGTATCGCTAATATCTCGGTTGGAACCATGATAACGACCTGAAAGCCTGCCGACATAGTCATGACTGCTGCAAATAATGCCACTACTGTTTTGCCGCTACCGACATCTCCTTCTACTAAACGATTCATTGGGTGATCACGTTCTAAATCGAGTAAAATTTGCCAAGCAACTTTTCGCTGGGCATCGGTTAGCTCGAAATCCAAGTGTTCAAGAAAAAGTTTAGCTACTGACTGATCAAAAGGTATGGAAATCGATTTTTCAGTTTTAATCTCTTGTTTTAAACTTAAGCTTGCAAGGATTATCCCAAACAATTCTTCAAATGCGATCCGTTTTTTCGCTTGTTCAAGGATCGTAGTGCTGGAAGGAAGGTGAACTTCGGTAAGAGCAACTAATCTCGCTAAAAGTTTGTATTTAACGATTGCCTCATTTGGTAAATTTTCCGGCAATGGAGCCAAATTCGCTATGACCGTTTTTACGATGTTATGAATCTGCTTAGAACTAAGTCCGTCCGTTTCTCGATACACTGGTACTATTGACGCGCCTGCTTCAAGCGAGTCCGCTTTTTCGATTAATGGAGATTGTAAGGCTAAATCGTTATTTCTAAATTCAAGTTTTCCCGACAATACTACTGTTTCTCCTTTAGGGAGTGATTTGAGTAAATAGGATTGATTAAACCAAATCGCTTTTATCGTGCCTGTATCATCACTTAAAATCGCCTCAGTTATCGTCAGGCGTTTACTCCGCGCTCTTCTCGTTGCCGAAGTAACAATTTTACCCTGAACGGTGACTAGTCCTGGTCTAAGTTTTGAAATTGTGCTGACATTGGTGAAATCGTTGTATTTTCTAGGATAATGCGCGAGGAGATCTCCGACCGTATATATCTTAAGGCGAAAAAGTTTCTTAGCCTGGCTTTCACCTACTCCTTTTACCGTGGCAATTGGTTGATCTAGTTCAATCATTACCCCTTAAGCAGATAAAATCTGGTTTTACCGATACTCAAGACATCTCCATCCTTAAGAATTTCGTCTTCCGAGGATACTACTTGATTGTTTATTTTTATACCTTTTTGCGAAAGTAGTCGTCTAACATCAGATCTACTTGCAATAAGTTTTTGGCTTACTAAATATTCAATTAATGGGGAATGATCATAGGTAATCGAAATGATTTGAGACTCAGCCGGCCCGGATTTATCCCGAAACGTTGCATTCCACTGTGATTCAGCTGCAAGTGCTTGATCGGGTCCATGATAGATACTGACTATTTCTCGAGCGAGTGATGCTTTCGCATCTCTGGGATTAGCGCCCTCTGCAAATGTTTTTACTAACTCCGTTATTACTGAGAGCTCAATTTCGGTGCATAGCTCATAATAAGGTGCAATTAGATCGTCGCGTAGACTCATAATCTTGCCATACATATCGAGAGGAGTATCAACTAAACTGACATAGTTATCAAGACTTTTACTCATCTTGTTCGTTCCATCTAGCCCTACCAATAGTTTTGTGATTATGACGCACTGAGGAACTTGACCCATTTTTTTTTGTAAACTTCTTCCGGCTAAGACGTTGAAGGTTTGATCAGAACCTCCAAGCTCAATATCGGCATTTAACATGACCGAGTCGTATGCCTGCATGACGGGATAAAACAATTCGTGTAGCGCAAGCTCATTTCCTTCAGTCAAACGATTTTTAAAATCTTCCCGCTCTACCAATTGGGCAACCGTAAAGTGCGAAGCAATTTTGAGCATACCAGTAAGATCCAATTTGCCGTGCCACTCACTGTTAAATCTGATTTCAGCTTTTTTGATATCTAATACTTTACTTAGCTGATCTAGATAAGTCTTGGCATTAGCTTGAATCTCTTGATTTGTTAAAACGGGCCTGGTTATATTCCTACCCGAGGGATCGCCAATCTGGCCAGTCGCATCTCCGATCAGAAAAATCACAGTGTGACCGGCATCCTGAAATTTTTTCATAATCCTAAGCGGTATAGTATGTCCCAGGTGAATATCCGGACGGCTGGGATCAACCCCAAGTTTAACTCTTAGTTTCTTTTTCGATTCTAATAACTTACGAAAATCCTCTAAGGGAATAATCTGTTCAACACCTCTTAATTCATCAATCTTTAAACTTGTCATAATAGTAAAACTATACCATATGGGTCTATAAAACCGATGTCTAAGCATTCTCTAAGCAAATGGTTGTCATAATACCAACCATAAATAAACATACTCGACGCCAAGAAGATATTTACTTATAATTACGCACAAAGCATAAGGATTTATATCTACAAATCATGAGCCAACCCCGCCGCCGCGTCACCCGGGTAAAAAGGACTGTTCCGCCTCAAAGTAAACTTCAAAAGTTCTTAGACCATTTTCAACCAAAGACTATCAAGAACTACTGGTTGAGCATGCGCGGACTAAAGATGTTTGCCAAAATTTGTGGTGTCGGTTTTTTGATTGTAGTTTTGAGCTTTTTATATGTTGCAAAAGATCTCCCCAATCCTAGTGCCGTTCGGCAAATAACGGGAGCTCAAAACACGAAATATTATGCCAGGGACGCACTCGACAGTAATGGCAATTTAAAAATTAAAAACGGACAAATTGACGGAACACTATTATGGGAAGATCACGGCGACCAGAATCGAACCGTGATCGATTTTAGCCAAATGCCGGCAACTATTAAGGATGCCACGATCGCGATCGAGGATAAAAACTTCTATAAAGAAGGTGCATTCAGTTTTGTAGCGTATTTACGAGCAGCCGTCGTTGATATATTACACCGAGGTATCTACCAAGGCGGATCAACCATCACTCAGCAATATGTCAAAAATGCCTTACTTTCAGATGATCAAAGTTTTACTCGAAAAATAAAAGAATTAATCTTATCAATTGAAATAAGTAGCTACTACAAAAAGGATGATGTCTTAAAACTTTACCTAAACGAAATACCCTACGGCTCACAAGCCTACGGCATCCAAGCAGCGGCCAAAACTTTTTTTAACGAAAATGCCGAGCAATTGACGTTATCCCAGAGTGCGTTTTTAGCTGCCATGGCAAATGCACCTAGTTATTACTCTCCTTATGGGGAAAATACTGATTCTCTAATAGCAAGGCAACATTTGGTCTTGGATGATATGGCCACACAAGGCTACATTACCGACGCTCAGGCAACGGCCGCAAAAGCCACGGATCTATCCGGCTTTCAACCTGTCCCAAATATCGGCGGCAATGTTACTGCACCCCAATTTGATTTGTATGCGAAAGAAGTCCTCGAATCGGAATATGGGACAACTGAGGTGGAATCAGGTGGCTTAAAAGTAATCACAACACTTGACCCAAATAAAGAATCGCTTGCTACAGCAGCTATTGCGTCAAACATGAGATCAATTCAATATTCCGGTGGCTCAAATGCGGCAATAGTATCGGCCGATCCAAAAACTGGCCAGATTCTGGCCATGGTTGGTAGCAACGACCCAATTAATAATCCATTTAATGTAGCACTCGCCGGCAGACAGCCCGGATCAAGCTTTAAGCCCTTTGTATATGCAACTGCTTGGAGTAAGGGTAATAATTACGGACCAGGTACGACAATGTATGATGTTACGACTGATTTCGGAGGTGGCTATACACCTAAAGATTACGACGGTCTTAATCATGGCATTCAATCAATGAGAACGGCACTTGATAACTCATACAATATTCCGGCGGTAAAAACTCTTTATATGGTAGGCGTAAGTAACGCACTTGCTACTGCACACAGGATGGGTATTACGACCCTAAATAACCCACCTGGAACTTATGGACTGAGTCTGGTACTTGGTTCTGGCGAAGTGAAGCTTAATGACATGGTAAATGCCTATGAAAGTTTCTCGAACGGGGGCTCACACTATGCGGCTACTCCTATCCTCCAAGTCTATGACGTCAATGGTAAAAAGCTTCAGGATAATTCAAAACCTCCTTCAACATCAGTTCTCGATCCACAGGTTGCATATCTAATGAATAACGTACTCAGCGATAATAATGCGCGAGCCGCAGCATTTGGATTAAACAACCCTTTGACCGTTTCCGGTCACACTGTGGCCGCGAAAACCGGTACTACCACGAATTTCAAAGACGCTTGGACGATCGGCTATACTCCAGATTTAGTAACTGGAGTATGGGTTGGGAATAACGACGACACCTCCATGAACGCCGAGGCTGTCGACATCGCCGCTCCTGTATGGCATACCTTCATGACGTCTGCATTAAAGGGCGTGCCAAATGATCAGTTTAGTAAACCTGCCGGGATACAAACGTTAACTCTCGATGGCGATACCGGACGAGCCGTGACTTCCGCTACGAAGCACCCCAGAACCGATATATTTGCCGCTTGGTATAAGGTGCCCGCAGCAGACAGCACGCAAAGTGCCAAAATTGATAAAGTATCAAATCTATTAGCAACAGCCTGTACGCCACCACTCGCCGTCGAGACGGTTTATTCGAGTGAAATTCATGCTGAAATTCCTTCGACCGACCCTTCGTTCGCATTATGGGATCCGCCGGTTGAAGCGCTAGCGAGAACTTTAGGATTTAATGCTGGCGGTGGCGTACTTCCAACTCAAAGCGACAACGTTCATAATTGTAGTGACACGAAGCCGAGCGTTACACTTATCGTTAACGGATCTGGGCCGCTTCAAATTACTGCTCAAGTCAATTCGGGGACTTTCCAAGCTAACCAGCTTGATATCATGTTTGATGATCAGACAATCTCAACTCAATCTCCAATTGCCCAGAACCCATATACATTTACATATAACGCTCCAACAACCGGTTCGCACACTATTACTGCCACGGTAACAGATACAGGACTGTATCAAGCTTCAGACCAACAGACAGTCCTAGTTACGAATGCAGGTGGAGCAACTTTTTCAGGAAACCTTCCGGCAAATAACTCCCACGTTCCATTGGGATTTGTCTCATTTCAATGGGATGCTTATCCGGGTGCTTCAAAATACACACTGTATTACCGAAATGGCAGCGGTGCATACACGAAAGTCGACAATATCGGCTCAAATGCCTCAAACGTTGCCGGGATTACTAGCGGAAGTTATACATGGTATGTTGAAGCTTACTCACAAGCAACTCTTGATGCTACGACTTCAGTAAACACCTTTGTCGCACCCTAATTTTTAGAAAATCATCTTTTTATGTGTCGGACGATTTATCTTTTGAGCTTTTTTGATGCTTTCCCAGAATTGGTTTTGGAGATGCAAAAATCATTTTTCCAGCGACTGTTTGAAAAACTCGTGTAACTTCTGTAGCTACTTCTTTGCCAATTAGTTTGTCGCCATTCTCAACCACTATCATAGTTCCGTCATTCAGATATCCGACTCCTTGGTTCTTTTCTTTACCGGGTTGAACAACTTTGACCAGCATTTCTTCGCCCGGGAGGACGACAGGTCTTATGGCGTTCGAAAGTTCGTTTACGTTTAACACTCTAACGCCTTCGATTTGAGCGACTCGATTTAGATTGTAATCGGTGGTAAGGATTTGGATGTGCCTTTTTTTTGCAAGTCCCACAAGTTTGGCGTCAACTTCGGTTATATGCGGCAAATCTTCATCCGAAATTTCAACAATCAGGTCGGAATTTGTACGCAGCTGACTAAGAACTTCAAGACCTCTTCGACCTCTGCTTCGACGCATGGCATCATCAGAGTCAGCTATGTTCTGCAGTTCCGCAAGGACAAAGCGGGGCACTATCAGAACTGAGGGAATAAATCCAGCTATTGCGATATCAGCAATCCGCCCGTCGATTATGACTGACGTATCAACCACTGCAGCAAAACTTGGTAAATTTGCTTCGCTAAAGTCTGAAGCATCAATTTTCTTCATAAATGGGAGGATTTTCCCCAAAACCGTAGCCTGGTTTACGAATGCACCTATCATAATAAGTGTGATAAGTATCGTAATGATAATTGGAAAAACGCTTGAATAAGGTGGAGTTAGTGTATTTAAGGGGATACTAAGGAGTGCCCCAATCAGCAGGCCTACAATAGCACCGCTAAGGCCTAGAACCAAGTTCTTAAATGATAGTCGCATTACTCTCACTGCCAATAACGCAGCGAGGGAAATTAGTATGATTGCCCCGACTATTAATAATGTATCGGTCATATTGGAACCCTTAAACTTAAACAGGACTTATAAGGGCAGCAGAAATTGCATCATTAAGCGTTTTAACTTCTAGGCTAGCTTTGCTATTTTGGGGTCCGATTGATGAGCTAAACCCGATTTTTTTCGCTTCAGCCAGACGCTTGGATGTATTATTTACGCTTCGAATCTCACCACTTAATCCAACTTCTCCAAAAACAATTGTGCTTGGTTTTACGGCAAGATTTTTAAATGACGAAGCGATCGACAAGATAATTGCGAGATCTATAGCCGGCTCGGCGACCTTAAGTCCACCGACAATGTTAACATAAATGTCCTGGTTGCTCAAATTCAGATTTGCTCGCTTGGTAATCACTGCCGCCAAAAGATTTAACCTATTTATATCAAATCCTGCAGCGGTCCGTTTCGGATAGCCAAATACTGAAGTTGACACCAGCGCTTGGACTTCAATTAGGATGGGGCGGGTCCCTTCGATCGACGCTGCAACCACCGATCCTGGATCACCTCTCCGTTCGGCCAGCATGGCTGCGGATGGATTAAGGACATCAACTAGTCCTTTTTCAGTCATCTCAAATATGCCAACTTCATCGGTAGAGCCAAACCGATTTTTAATTCCTCGAAGCGCTTTAAAATTACCGTAGCGATCTCCTTCGAGATAAAGCACAACATCTACCAAATGTTCGAGAATCTTGGGACCAGCAATAGCACCTTCTTTAGTCACGTGACCGATAATTATCATAGCTATATTCTTCTTTTTGGCTGTAGCCTCAAACAACTGAGCACAAAGAGAGATCTGGGCGACACTCCCAGCTGCACTCGCAATAACTTGAGTTGCCATTGTCTGAATAGAGTCGATTATTACAAGGTTGTATGATTCGGCATTAATCGCAGCGATAATTGAATCCGCATTATTCTCAGCCAAGAAATCAATATTTGCTCCTCCCAATCCTAGCCGCGAAGCCCTAAGCTTGATTTGTGAGCCAGATTCTTCTCCACTGACGTAGAGTACTTTTTTGGCTTGACCAATATTTGCTGCGAGTTGTAACACTAGGGTTGATTTCCCAATTCCGGGATCTCCAGATAGGAGCACAACAGCTCCTGGCACTATTCCACCGCCTAATACTAGATTAAAGTCTTCCATTCCCGTTTCGATTCTGGGATATCTCGACGCATCAAGATCTGCTAATTTATCAGGTTTTAAAGCTTTTGCATGTTTTTGTAAAAGTAATGCAGGACTTTCTAATACGGTTTCAACTAATGAATTCCAACTCCCGCATTGCGGGCAGCGTCCTGCCCATCTAGCAAAAGCGCCCCCACACGACTGACATATAAATTCGATACTCGACTTAGACATAGCATTAGAATATCACAAACCGAACATAAGGCGAAAGAAGCTCAAAGAAGCACTTGACAACTTTAAGCGTAAGTAGTATAATCTCTCCACTCAATTGTTAAGCAGTTGGGTTCTTTCAAATAAGTGGCGATAAAACCCCTCCCTCAACTGGCTTGCCAGTACTTCCCCCCTCAAGGAGTGCACATGCTTTTCGAAGATGTTGAACTAGAATTCAACAGAATCAAGGCCGTAGTCGAAGAAATCAGGCAAGATTCTAGCTTCAAAAGCTCGGCCCACGAGGAGATGACCTTGATTTCGTCAGGGTACCACCTCATTGATCAGGCAATAGCTGTCAGATACGCACACATGGTTGGACCCGAGGTCAAAAACCACTCGGTTCTGGTCGTTGACGATTCCCTTGCTTGGCTGACGAACCAAGTCACACAGGATATTTTCTGGATGACTATGGGTGAGAAGCTTGAGAGAGATGTTCGTCCCGCCGTCGAGAGATTCGCGCAAGTGAGCCTCCCCCACGCCGGACACCACTTCGTGTCCGAGCTGGCACAGCTCGTTAGCGCGTAAGTAAATCTGCTCGCAGTTACTGACGTTATATTTCGAAAAGAGATGTAACCTTGGGCTGCGAGCTTAAACCAAAGTACTTGAGCCACTTTATATATGGTTCCAGTTCTTTGGCTTAGTCGGAAATACTTTGAAATTTGTAATTAAACGATTTGATTTACTCCGGAACAACTGCAATTGCACTGCCGATCTGGAGTTTGTCACCGCGACGCGTAATTTCCACGATGTCGTTTGACTTTACCTTTGAGCTTAAGATGTCTTGGGCCAGAGGATCTTCAATGTAATCTTGGATTGCTCGTCGCATAGGTCTTGCACCATTTTCGATATCGTAGCCTTTTTCTATTAAATAGCTTTTTGCTGAAGGCGAGACTTTAAGCTCAATATTTTGATCTTTTAGTCTAGATTGCAAATCGGCAAGTTGAATATTTAAGATTCGCTTAATGTCATTTCTGCTTAGACTTCGAAAAACTACCACTTGATCTACACGATTTAAAAATTCAGGTCGAAAAGCTTTTTTTAAATCACCAAGAACTTTAGACTTTATTTGCTCGTGTACTAAATCAACCTCTTTTTCGTCGCTTTTAGTTTCAGCTTTAAAACCCATCTGCGCTTCCTTATACATATCACTCGCTCCGACATTACTGGTCATTATGATGATTGTATTTCTAAAATCGACTTTTCGACCTTTCGCATCGGTAACGAAACCATCTTCAAGAATTTGCAAGAGCATGTTGAAAACATCCGGATGAGCTTTTTCGATCTCGTCAAACAATATCAAACTGTAGGGTTTGCGTCTTACCAGCTCGGTTAGTTGTCCGCCCTCATCGTAGCCGACGTATCCGGCTGGAGCACCTACGAGTCTGGCAACGTTATGTTTTTCCATAAATTCACTCATATCGATCTTGATCATGGCATCTCGATCATGAAACATTTCTTCGGCCAACATGCGAGCGAGTTCGGTTTTACCCACACCAGTTGGTCCTAAGAATATAAAGGAACCAATTGGTCTACGGCTGTCACTAATCCCGGTGCGACTTCGTCGGATTGCCTTCGCGACAGCTTCAACAGCCTGATCCTGTCCAATGACTCGTTTTTTCAGCAGTTCATCGAGCTTAATTAGATTTTCCGTCTCAGTCTTTATTAATCGGGTTAGAGGTACCCCGGTCACCATGCTGATAACTTCAGCTATCTCCTCACCGCCAATTACGATTTGATCACCATTTGCACCTTCACGTAGTCGTTGAGCGGATATTTTCTGTTCCAATATACTGGCCTTGGTTTTAAGCTTTGCTGCCAGTTCAAAGTCCTGATGCTCAACTGCTTCTTCAATATCAGCTTGGATTTCGCTGAGTTGTTTTTGCATTGATCTGGAGACTTTGCCTGAGCCACCTTTTTTGATCCTAGCTAGCGAAGATGCTTCATCAATTAAATCGATGGCTTTGTCAGGCAAGAACCGATCGGCCACGTATCTTTTGGCTAATTTTGCCGCCTGAATTATTGCCTCATCACTTATCTCAACGCGATGATGATTTTCATACTGAGACCTAATCCCCTTTAAAACTTCAATAGTTTCTTCTACCGTTGCTTCGGGTACAATAATTGGCTGGAATCTTCGTTCTAGAGCCGCATCTTTTTCAATATATTTGCGGTATTCGTCTAACGTTGTTGCGCCGATGGCTTGGATTTCTCCCCTCGATAAGGCCGGTTTTAGAATATTTGCCGCATCAATTGCACCTTCGGCCGCTCCGGCTCCGACAACGGTATGAAGTTCATCAATAAATAGGATCACATCGGGGGAAGCTTTGGCTTCGTCAAGAATTTTCTTGAGTCTTTCTTCAAACTCGCCGCGATATTTTGTGCCCGCAATAACACTAGCCAGATCAAGCATAATTAAGCGCTTATTCTGCAGCATTTCCGGAACATCTTCAGCGACGATTTTTTGGGCTAAACCTTCAACGATGGCGGTTTTCCCCACCCCGGGTTCGCCAATTAAAACGGGATTATTTTTTGATCGCCGGTTAAGAATCGAGATCATTCGTCCGATTTGAGTTTCCCGCCCAACTACTGGATCTAATTTACCGTCTTTCGCTTTTACGGTCATATCTATACCAAAATGATCGAGTGCTGGGGTTTTTGAATTCTTCTTTTTTGAAGTTCCCGTAGTAGTTTTGGCAGAGTCTTCAGTGTAAAAGTCTTGCTGATTACTTAAATAACTTTCAAGTTCCGAACGCACCATTCCCGGATCAACTTGAATCTCTTTAAGGAGCGAATTTGCCCGAGCATTCTTCTGGCTTAGGATTGCAAATAAGATGTGCTCGGTTCCCGAATAGGGTTGTCCGAATTCTTTCGCAATCCGCCAAGACAGCGTCAGAGTAGTTTTAGCAGTTTCGCTGAGTCCTTTTCGATTATTTTTCGCTAAGATTTTTTGCGAGAAACTCAAGACCATTTGAGCCTTATTCATCGTGACCCCAGCATTGCGAAGAATTTTGGCACCAATCGAGCCTTCTTGCTGTAATACACCCAGCAAAATATGTTCCGTGCCGATATAACTGCTGCCCATACTCTGGGCTAGTGTATCGGCATTTTCTAGGCTTTTCTTGGCATTTTCTGTAAAGCGATCAAATTGTGATTGGTAGTCTGATTCCATAGTTACCCCTCTTTATTTATGAAGGGTACGAAACTGATATTCCGGAAAAGTACCCCCTCTTATTAATTCTATCACTTTTTAAAGGTTTTATTCGGTCGGCTTATCCTCAGATGAATTCTGATTAATAAGATCAATTAATGAGCCTTCAAGATCATCTTTTTTGCGATGAGCCGGTTTTTCAGTTGCAATAGCAGCTTCAGCTGTCGCTTCAATTCGAGACTCATCAGCACTCGTAATGTCGATGTTCCAACCCGTCAGTTTGGCAGCGAGGCGAACATTCTGGCCTTGTTTACCAATTGCCAAAGAAAGTTGATCTTCTGGAACTTTTACAATCGCTTTTTTCTCATTTTCGTCGAGCGAAACGTTAATCACCTTAGTTGGAGAAAGTGCATTTGTAATGAAAGTCTTAGGTTCTTCATTAAATAAGATAATGTCAATTTTCTCTTCACCCAGGTCTCCCATCACGGCCTGGACGCGACTGCCGCGACCACCAACAAAAGTACCTACCGCATCAACACCTTCAGCGTTTGACTGAACCGCAATTTTGGTTCGAACTCCGGCTTCTCTCGCGATTGCTCTTATTTCAACTGCTCCTGACTCAATTTCAGGCACTTCCAGCATAAACAAATGTGCAACCATCTGAGCGTGTGCTCTCGACAATACGATCTGAGGTCCTCGGGTGGTCTGTTCAACTCTAACAATGTAAACCTTTAGTCGCTGTCCATTATAGTAGCGTTCGCCAGGTATTTGTTCACCAGCGAACAGTACGCCGTTGGCTTTTCCTAAGTCGACGTAGACCGTGTTGCCTTCCACGCGCTGTACAGTCCCATTAAGAACCATACCCTCTTTATCTTTGTATTCGCTGAAAATGATCTCGCGTTCGGCTTCTCTTATGCGCTGGATTATGACCTGTTTTGCAGTTTGAGCAGCAACTCGACCAAAACCTTCGGGCTCATCTTGAAATTCAATCAACTTTGGTTCTTCGACAGTTCCGACTTTGGCAGCTTTATCAATTTTCTTAGCGTCAGAGAGTGCAATTTGTAAGAACTCATTTTCTACTGTACCATCGGGTACGATTTCTTTTGATACATATAACCTGACTTCGCCAGATTTTTGATCAAGCTCAGCTCTAACTTCTTGATCCTTGTCGCCGTAATCTTTTTTATAAGCTGCAGCTAAAGCTGCTTCGACAGTTTCAATAATAATTTCGCGAGGTAGTCCTTTTTCATCAGATATTTGATTTATGGCAGCTAAAAATTGACTTTGCATAATTTTGACACTTTCTATTGGCTCTCTGTAGTTAAGAGCAAAACACTATTTAAATGTAGTTAAATTTTCATCATATATATCAGGTTATATGAGCAATTAAGGTCTCATTTGATGAAAAAAACCGGTCACTGACCGATTCCTGATATGTTTAATATACCTAAATAGGAATAATTCGTCAATGTCTGAAAGATCAAGCATAAGCATTGACAACACTTACTAGTTGTGCTAATATAGTATGCATCGTTTTCCAGCTAGCAAACCGCAAGTTGGGTACCGAAGAACCGACTGAAAGAGACCAACGTGAAAGATCGTTACCTGCAAGGTGCTCAAATACTGAATCACCGAACATTCCAGCCCAAGAGGCTGGGGGACGCCATCAACTGGCGTCTACTCGCACTTCGCGCGGTCGTGATCATGGGACTGCTGCTGGGAATTGGAGGATTTTTCCTCCTGCTCGCACAGATGATTCACCTCATCTTCGCCCCAGTCGATGTACAGCCCAACTTTCACAAACTGATCGCTCCGATCGTTTACATCGCGCTCGCGTTCTACGCGACGGATGTCGCGAGCAACAAAATTCGTTCTGCTCGCAAGAGGTCCAATTAGTTTTTACTCCGCCGTGCTTTAGGGTTTATCCCCGACCGGCGGAGTTTTTTTGATTAAACAAGCTCTAGATATTCTCAAACGCTTCCTACATACTTAAGTGAATGAATAGTTTTAAAAGATTGCTCGAGAACATCGAGCCGATTAGTTATGAAGTTCGAATTGCACCCAATTATTCGGATTGGTCATTCAAAGGGTATGAAAAAATTAGATTTAACTTGAAGGAGAGCACAAAAGAGCTTCGACTGCACGGAATCGGGCTTGAGATTTCCTCATGCATTCTAGATGGGGACGTAAAATGCGCTGCCTATCATACAGATGATAAAAATGAGAATTTCGTTTTTACATTTTTGTACGAAATAGACAAAGGGGAACATGGTTTAACGATCGAATTTATAGGTCAAATTCGAGAAGACCTGAACGGATTTTATCGCAGTTCTTTTCTTCACGACGGCAAAAATCAGACTATCCTGACCACTCAATTCGAACCGGTTTCAGCCAGAAAAGCCTTCTTTTGCATAGATGAGCCTGCAGCCAAAGCAGCATTTCTCATAACCCTTGATATTCCCCACGACTTAATCGCAATATCAAACACTAAAGTGTTATCTGAGACAAGTATCGATAGCAAAGTAAAAAGGATTATTTTTGAACAAACTCCAAAGATGTCTCCTTATTTAGTCGTCTTTATCATAGGTAACTTTGAACACAAATCGCTAAGCAATGAGGATGGAGTTGAAATCGGCGTTTATACTCCACCGGGAAAAATTCAACAGGCCGATTTTGCACTCAATACTGCTGCGAGAATTTTACATTTCTACGCCGAGTACTTTGGAATTGCGTATCCTCTCTCAAAGCTAGATATGATAGCCATTCCGGATTTCGCAGCTGGCGCTATGGAAAACTGGGGTGCAGTGACCTACCGAGAAGTTACCCTTCTCATAGATGAAGTAAATTCAGCTCTGACCAATAAGCAGTACGTTGCGATGGTCGTGGCACATGAACTTGCCCATCAATGGTTTGGGAATTTAGTGACAATGCATTGGTGGACCGACTTATGGCTCAACGAAGGATTCGCAAGTTGGATTGAGTATCTTGCGGTCGATCACTTATATCCCGACTGGAAAATGTGGACTCAATTTGTCTCGGATGACTACTTGGCAGCTCGCGAGTTAGATTCTCTAAAAAATACCCATCCTATTGAAGTTGAGATTTTTCACCCATCTGAAATTGAAGAAATCTTTGATGAAATAAGTTACCAAAAAGGCGCAAGTATTATTCGGATGCTACACGCCTACATGGGAGAAGATGCGTTCAAAACCGGTCTGCATAATTACCTTGAGACTCGAAAATATTCAAATGCTGTGACAGCTGATCTGTGGACTTTTTTAGAAGATTCATCTGCTTTACCTGTCCGAAAAATAATGCATGCTTGGACCTCGCTACCCGGGTTTCCTTTGATTACCCTCGCCGAAAACGGCACATTATCGCAGCAACGCTTCAGCTTAAATCAACAAGAAGCTCAATCTAGTCAACCAATCTGGCCCGTTCCATTCGAAATGGTAGGCGAAGGAAAAACACTGCCTTCCAAAATCTTTGAAACACCGATTATGAAGACAACCATAAAAGCCGGAAATTGGTTTAAGGCTAACCCCAATCAAACTGGATTTTATATTTTCAACTACTCAACAAATCAGCTTAAAGTTTTAAAAGAGCAGCTCCAAAATCCAAAAATAACTGAGATCGATCGACTTGGTCTAGTAAGTGACGTTACGGCTCTTGCTTCCAGTGGACAGCTTTCAGGTAGTCAAATTCTTGAACTTGCAGAACAACTTCGAGCCGAACATAGCTACGCTGTGTGGACGGCACTAATCGGTGGAGTTGGGGAGCTAATGACGATTGCCAACGATGAGCTACATAAGGAACTTGAGAAATTTTGTCGTTGGCTAGTTGGGCCTAAATTCCTAAGCTTAGGCTGGGAGCCTAAAAAGGCTGAATCCCATTTTGATAGTCTGCTTCGGCCCTCGCTGTTAGGAATCGGAGGTAGGAGCGGAGACATAGGGATAATTAATGAGGCAAGGCGTCGATTTAGCCAACATTTACTTGGTGACTATATCCCGCCGGATTTACGATCTCCCATATATCGAATTATTGCCAAATTTGGATCCGAACCAGAGTACCAGTCATTGTTATCACTTTACAACGGCGAACAACTGCAAGAAGAGTCACGTAGATTACTCGCGGCTCTCAGCGGTTTCCAGAAAAAGACCTTAGTGCAAGAAACTCTCGCTCTGTCGTTATCAGATAAAGTTCGCCCCCAGGATAGCATTAGCGTACTCGCTTACAGCCTTATTAATCGGGCAGGTCGTGATCTCACCTGGAGTTTTATTCAAAAGAATTGGGGTGTTTTAGAACAAAGATACGGCCAAGGTGGCCATTTGCTCAGTAGAATTCCACAATCCTTAGGGGTGTACCAAAATAGGGAGAAGGCTTTAGAAATCGAAGAGTTTTTCTCCGGAAAGAAAAATATCGGTATTGATAGAACAATCAGACAAGTAGTTGAAAGGATCCGCCACCAAGCAGCTTGGTTCGAAAGAGACGGAACCGAGCTATTCGCCTATTTATCAAAAAAGTATTAGTGATCTGCTATCGGCAAAAGTTTGATAACTATAATTCTAGGTAAAGAGTAATCAATTGTATTTCGGCTCTAAATTACCGATAATTACAATGTCGCTTTAGAACTTCTACCCAAAGGAAGAACCTCGACATGTTGCACGCACTGTCCGAACTATTGTCATGGGAAACTCATGGTCTAAGGATCGGGTTTCTTTGTTTCGGGTTGCGTTTCCCGCTCTGGGTAGCAGTCCTAGCAGGACTGATCGTAACCCAAGTGGCCTTTTTTTTCACGACCACCTACCTCCATCGAAGTCTCGCACACGGTTCGGTTACCCTGTGCCGCCCACTTGAGTGGTTTGCCCGATTCGATATCTGGACGACTACGGGCATAAAACCACGAATCTGGGCGGCAATTCACCGCAAGCACCACCAATTCCCTGACATCGTCGGGGATCCGCACAGTCCGATTCTTGAAGGATCCCGAGCCATCATGCACGGGAACGTAGCTCGCTATCGTGCAGCTGAGAAAACATTCGGCGAGAACATTCCCTCAAGACAACGAGCTGTGCGTCACGCCACTCCCGACAAATGGGACCGCGCATTGTTTGATAACTCAAAAACTGGGCTCGCCATTGGAATTACCCTGGCTTGCCTCGTGTTTGGCTTGTTGGGCGGTGCTTTGATAGTACTGATCCATACTCCGCGCTATCTGCGTGGAGGAGCCCACATCAACAAGTCGGGTCACAAGAATGGCTACATGAACAAGCTCGGGATCGAGGTCGCACGCTATACCGGAAACAATCTCCATCTCGCCTGGCTGATATGCGGCGAAGGGATGCACTTTAATCACAGTGCCGATCCTATGAACCCGTCTTTCGCATGGAGGTGGTGGGAGTTGGCGCTGTTGACCGATTGGCCGTACCAGTTGGTTCTCAAGCCACTGTCCTACCTCGGACTCGTGCGGATAAGTCGCAAGAGAAAAACTGGCATCGTCAACGAAATGTCCCCCAGGGTTATTTGGTACGCGCAAGCTCGCCAGATCCGTCAAGATTTGATGCACGCGGAAGGTCTTGTGCAAACGGCCTAAGACAAAAGCCCAAACAACAAGGACCTCTCTTTTTTAGAGAGGTCCTGTTTCATTTATTACACTCCTAAAGCTCAGACGGTGTAGTGGAGATCTATTATGTTTCAAAGCATCTAAATGTTTTTGCGTTCCATAACCAACATTATTAATAAAATCAAAGTCTGGATAGCTACTCTCATATAATTTCATATAATTATCTCGATAGACTTTCGCCATAATTGACGCACTGGCAATACTCGCACACAAGTTATCTCCCTTCGAAAGCATTGTTACGTCATAACCGTCACCAATATAGTTATGCGTTCCATCTAGATGCAGAGCCTTCACTGGAATACTTAAACTTTTGATAGCGCGGATAGCCGCAATCTGTTGTGCTCCGGAAATTCCCAAGGCATCAATTTCAGCCGCCGAACTCCACCCGACTCCAATTGAAACCGCCAACTGTTGTATCTTTTTCGCAAGCTCGCGGCGTTTTTTAGGACTGAGAAGTTTTGAGTCTTTTACGCCATCAATTAGTATATTCTGGTCAAGTATTACCGCCGCTACCACCACCGGGCCGGCTAAGGCTCCTCTGCCAACTTCATCAACTCCAGCCACGAATTCAAATCCACGAAGCTTAATGCGCTCAACGTAATAATGATTTGGAACAATCAAAGTCAAAAATAGAGCCTCTTAAGCACTATTGTACTTATGAGCTAGCTGTTATGTCGATGATTATTCGACGTGCTGGGCTTTTGAATCTTCCGATTCTGCTTTTTCAAGCCCCGCTTGAACTTCATCACTCACTGCTGCTATTTCATCGCCTTCTTCACCTGGATCGTCAGATTGGTGGGCTGAATCGCCAACCGCACTCTGCTTGTTTTCTTCTTTGATGACATCATCAAGTGAAACTTCAGAAATTACTGAATCACCGTTCTCATTTATCTCAGTCAGAGCTTCGTCGGCAACTTCAGCTTTTGATTCTTCTACGGATTCATCCACACTACCCTCCTGGTCTTGTTTAACGAGCCCAACATTTGCAAGATTTTTATCAAAGCTGAGTTCCTGAAGTCTTGCAGATTTACCTCGGCGGCCACGTAAATAACTTAAGAAATTATGCCGCACTTTGGCGCGACGGAGTATTTCAACCTTTTCAACATTAGGAGAATGGAGTAAAAAAGTCTTTTCAACGCCAACCCCACTGGCAATTCGCCTGACGGTAATATTCGCAGTCAGTTCCCCTAGACGGTGCGTCCTAATGATAACTCCCTCAAAAACCTGAACCCGCTGTTTCGCACCTTCCTTGATAAGCTGATGCACTCGAACAGTATCACCTGACTGTACGTCTGAGACTTGACTCTTTAAAAATTGTTTTTCTATCTGGGTAATGGCTTCCATATCTGAGATACTATACCAAACATTTACTCCTATGGCAAGTCAGCTGGGTAGAAAGTTTAGTCAGCGGTTTCGAATACTTTAGAGCCAGTTATCTCACTGATTTTATCTAAACATTCCGGAGTAGGCATTACCTTAAACGGTAATTTTATCTTTTTTAGAATAGGGCCGTCGATTACCAAGTATACTTCGCTATCACCTGGAAAACGTTTTAACACGTCTTTCATGCGCATCAACATAACGGGGTCTGATGCATCCTTGATATGAAGGGTTATCTGACGGGGAAGTTCTTCGGGAACATAACTTGGTTTTTCCCGAATTGGATTCTTAGGTTGGTGCGCTTTGGCGTTTTCATAATGAATTGTTTCGGCTTTATCTACCATTATTTTAAGTTCAGTACCAACGCGACCTTCCCGATCTTTGTAATTCACTTTCCCAGAAACAAATACAATCTGGTCTGGCTGCCACAGTTCAGGAGTATTTTCATAGGCCTTAGGAAACACTATGAGTTCTGTTGCTCCAGTCTTATCTTCAAATCCGACGAAGGCCATTGAGGCATTGTTTTTAGTGACAATTTTCCGGACGGTCGTAATTATTCCTCCGACTTTGACGCTACTGCCTTCCATGTCCGGATTTATATACCCGATCGCTTGAGACTTATCCGCCAGCCAACCAGCATATTCGTCCAAAGGATGGTGAGATAAATATAGACCAAGCAATTCCTTTTCCCATCCCAGTTTTTCAGGCGAACTAAGCTGTCTATCCGGTTCATTTAATCGCAAGGCCGGCAGCTCTTCTTCCGCTCCAAGTGAACCGAATAAGTCGATTTGCCCTGATAACGCATTTTTTTGAGCTTTCGCGGCATAGCCTACAAGAGTATCTAAGTTGGTGAGTAACTTTGCCCGATCAGCAAATCGATCCATGGCACCACACTTGATCAGGGACTCCCAAACTTTCTTGTTAACCTCACTTGCACTGACACGTTTTGCAAAATCTTCAACCGAACTGTACCCTCCCCCATCTTCTCTCCCGGCAAGAATCGCTTCGATTGGTCCATTTCCAATATTTTTAACAGCTTTTAGGCCAAACCTGATTTTGTTAGTTTCTGGCACAACTCCGAATTCTGCAAAACTTTCATTCACATCAGGTGGTAATACTTCGATCCCCATATGTTGGCACTCTGCGACATCAATCGCAATTTTATCAATATTATCGTAATTACTTGTCAGAAGTGCTGCCATAAATGCCGATGGAAAATGGGCCTTTAAATAGGCGGTTTGATAAGAAATTAGGCCATAACAGGCAGCATGACTTTTATTAAAACAATAGGCCGCAAAGTCTTCTAGTTGTTTCCAAAAGTCTTCCATCTCTATTCGATTTGCACCCGATTTCTTTATCGCGCCTTCTATAAATTCTTCCCGCATCTTCTCCATAACATCAATTTTCTTCTTACCAATGGCCTTACGCAAAGTATCAGCTTGTCCCCCTGTAAATCCGGATAGTTCTTTTGCAATTTGCATCACCTGTTCCTGATATACAAGGATGCCATACGTACTTTGCAGGGCGTTTTGCATTGCGGGGTGAACATAGGTGATTTTTGAACGTCCATTCTTACGAGCGATAAATTCATCGATAAATTGCATGGGCCCGGGACGATATAGTGCACCCATAGCAACAACATCTTCAAATACCGTCGGTTTAAGTTCTCTCAAATATCGTTTCATGCCAGATGATTCAAATTGGAAAACTCCCGTAGTATCACCACGGGTGAGTAGATTAAAAGTTTTTTCATCATCGAGCGGTATTGCTGTAATATCAATTACCACGCCATAAACTTTTCGGATTATTCGAAGTGCATTACTAATAATAGTGAGATTTGAAAGTCCCAGAAAATCCATTTTAAGCAGTCCCAAATCTTCAATTGGTCCCATTGAGTATTGGGTCGATAAACCACCTTTTTGAGCTCTCTGGAGCGGGGTATAACGAACAATTTCGTCAGGTGCTATCACAACACCGGCAGCGTGTACACCGTTACTCCGAATCGTACCTTCAAGTTTCATGGCTTGATCAATTAATGCTTTTGCCCTGGGGTTACTCTCATATTCTTTTTTTAAATCAGGATCATCAATTATCGATTTCCGTAGGGGAATGTGTCTGCCTTGGATTGGTTGAGGAATTAGTTTAGCAATTGTGTCGACTTCTCCGTAGCTCATTCCTAACACGCGGCCGGTATCCCGAACAGCATTACGTGCAGCCATGGTCCCGAAAGTAATTATTTGAGCAACTCGATTTTCACCGTATTTTTCAATTACGTAGGAGATTACTTCCTCACGTCTAGAGTCTTGGATATCGATATCGATATCGGGCATCGATATCCGATCAGGATTCAAAAACCGTTCGAATAACAAATCATACTTGAGCGGATCAAGCTCGGTAATATTCATGGCATAAGCGATAATTGAACCGGCTGCACTCCCCCGACCGGGCCCAAACATGATTCCCTGATTTTTACCCCAGTTAATAAAATCAGCAACGATTAAGAAATAACCCTCATACCCCATATTACTGATTACACCTAATTCAAAATCAGCTCTTTCAATAACTTCCTTGGATAATTCATTTCTGGCTCTTTCCTCCGTAATTGTGGTGATATCTTCTTTTGGAATATTGCCATAACGCCACATTAAACCTTGCCAACACAAAGTGTGCAGATAATTACGCTGAGTATCCCCATTTGGAACTTCGAAGCTAGGAATAAGAATTTGATCAAGTTCTAACTCAACAGTGCAACGATTAGCGATTTTGACGGTGTTCGCGATAATGTCCGGGAAATCAGACCATCTCGATGAAATCTCTTCCGGACTTGATAAAAAAAGATCCATGTCCATTTTCATGCGCGTTGGATCGTCGATATTTTTACCGGTTTGAACGCATAAAAGTATCTCATGTGTTTCTTTGTCTTCTGGTAAACAGTAATGAGCGTCGGAAGTGACTACCATATCAACGCCCAATTTTTTCGATAATTCTTTTTTCCCATCATTTATAAGCTTTTGCTGAGACCATTGTTGTTCATGATCTTGAAGTTCTAAAAAATAGTTCTTTGCGCCAAACGTGTCTTTATACCAACTGACAGCTTCTTCAGCCGCTGCCATATCCCCATTGAGAATCTGAGTAGCAACTTCGCCACTGGCGCAGGCCGATAGTGCAATAAGGC
>JBIOIQ010000003.1:0-87905 GCA_044449985.1 Candidatus Saccharimonadia bacterium
CCTTTTGGCGGCGCTACTATCGTTGCATCTTGGTCGGGCTCTAGCCGTCACCAGCTTTACACTCTACACTGCGGTCCTAGCAGTGGTCGTATCACGCATAGTAACCCCCAAACTGCTTCACAACATGGAGCGTTGGTTATTAGGCGGAGCAATCCTAGCCTGCGCGTTTGCTTTTTATCAATTTTTCGGCGATTTGATAGGTCTGCCACGCGCCTTAACCGGTCTACGCTCGGAGTATGTCAAAGCTGTGTTCGGCTTTCCGCGGGTTCAATCAACTTCATTAGAACCCTTATTTTTTGCGCACTATTTACTATTTCCCACCTCACTTTTATTATCTCTCGGGCTGACGCGTAAACGAATCAAACTTGGAATATTAATAGCCTTTTTCACTTGCATCTTCTTAACCGTGTCACGGGGCGGGGCGGTTGCGGCATTACTACTCGTGGTTGCTTTCGGAGGGTTATCGCTGGTGCGCAAACGTTTTACTACAACAGCAAAGATCTTTTCGGCTATCATAATTGGCTTTGCTATCTCATTTGCAATGATCTCAGTGATTGTTCCGGCCTGGAGTAGCTTGACAGCTCCAAACAAAGTTAGTAAAGAAGCGACCGCCGCTTCGGCCTACAAGAACCATGTAACTAACTACGCGGAGGTTGATAACCCGGCCAGCGACCGCGCTAAGTGGCGCAATCTGGCTCTCGAGCTTTTCAAAAGCCATCCTGTGCTGGGGGTGGGACCGGGGAACTTCGGCTACTATGCGAACAAATTGGAAGGTTATCCTATTACCCAAACTGTCGACAACCTACCGCTGGAAATCTTGGCAGAAACTGGGGTTGTTGGAGCCACCGCCCTAACTCTATTTTCGCTATTTCTGCTATGGGAGGCAGGTAGCGCGCTGTGGAAGGGCCAACTCGAGAGTGAGCACAGTGCTTGGATTATAGGCACGGTAGCGTTTCTGGGAGCCACCTTCGTCCAGTATCAAACTTTCTCAACGCTCTATATCATCGTCGTTTGGGTAGCTATTGGGATCGTCATGGGCCTGTCCTCGCCAACAAGACTTAATCTTAAAAAGTCATGACTATCGTCATCGACGGTCGCATGGCTAGCTGGACTGGGATTGGCCGCTATACTGTCCGCCTCGTGACTGGTCTTGCCGAGATCGATAAATCAAACCAGTACGTTATATTACACATGACCAAGGACCGTGATTTATTTAGAAATTTGGGCATAAATTTTCGATTGCAAGCCGCGGATATAGAGCCATACGGTCCGTACGAGCAACTGCAGCTACCAAAGATACTTACGAAGCTTGCGCCTGAGCTGGTTCATTTTCCCCATTTTACGGTTCCCCCTTGGTATAAAGGCAGGTATGTCGTGACTATCCACGACCTTACGCTGATCGACTATAAGACCAATCGGGGCAATGGTCCCAGTAGAGTAAAGTTTGAATCCAAACACACTTTTATGCGATTTGTGATCCGTCGGGCAATTAAGAGAGCGACGTCGGTTATAACCGATTCCAACTATGTCCGAGAGGATATCCTGGCGCGCTACCACGAGCCGAACCTGGCGAAAAAGATCCAGACTATCTATCTGGGAGTAGATACATTTAGCACCTCGGCCAAGGACAGCCTGGCAGAGCTCGATGGTCAGCCATTTCTTCTGTACGTCGGAAACTACTACCCGAACAAGAACATTTCCCGATTGGTTGATGCCTTTGGGCTCTTACGCCAAGACTTCCCAACCATCAAACTGGTGTTAGTTGGGCAAAGAGATTACTTCTTAAACAAAATAGCCGAACAAGCCGATAAAATTGGTGGTGGGCAAGTCATTGTGACGGGTCGGGTCCCTGATTCCCAACTGGCTTGGCTCTACCAAAATGCTCAAGCTTTTGTATTTCCGTCGCTAGCCGAAGGTTTTGGGCTGCCCCCTCTTGAAGCAATGGCGCTGGGAACACCGGTTATCTCCTCGAACTCAAGCTGCCTCCCCGAAGTTCTCGGTGAGGCAGCCGTTTATTTTGACCCGACTAACAGCGCCCAAATGGCCAAGGTTATTATAGACACGTTACATAATCCCAAACTTCTGTCAGATTTAGGCCAACGCGGACGAAACCAGGTTAAACAATTCTCGTGGCAAAAAATGACCGAACAAACCCTAGCCGTTTACCGTAAGTCCCTTTAGGGCGTCGTGATACGTCTATTTACCAATGCAAAAATTGGCAAAGATGGCGTCAATTACCTCCGTACTGACTGCCTCGCCCAGTAATCCGCCGAGTTGTTCCGCTGCAACAGTGAGCTCGCCTGCAATAACATCAGTTGTCGCTCCAGCCGAAATTGCTGCCTGAGCTGCGCTCAGTAGTTCGGATCCTGATCTCAAAGTGGCAAGTTGTCGAGCGCTAGTAATTACCGCCGCGTCTAGCCGTATTGAGCCAATCCCCAATCGATAAATGGTCTCACGCAAGTTGCTTAACCCCTCCCCAGTGATGGCCGAGGTACGAATTACGGCCTGGGTTCCAAACGGCCAGGTGATCGTGCTTTTGAAGGTATCAATTTTCGTTTGGACCCCTACTACTATGGCGTCGTCCGACAAACTTAGTCGCCCAATTTCAAGGCGCAGTTTAGCCATATTTTGATCTGCGCTGGCGGCAACCAACACTACTTGCGCCTGTCGCGAACTAACCAGACTTCGCCCGATGCCTAATTTCTCGACTTCATCTCGAGCAGCTCTCAATCCCGCCGTATCGACAAAGCGAACCTTTACACCCCTTATACTGACCTCTTCGCTGAGAGTATCGCGGGTCGTTCCCGGTTGGGTAGTAACAATCGCTCTCTCAAAACCAACCAGGACATTCAAGAGGCTGGACTTCCCGGCATTGGGCAACCCAACTATGGCGACTCCAAGTCCATCAGAAATAATGGCAGCCGTGTCGGCGGCAGCCAGCCACTCTTGAATTTGACTCGCAATGTCCGCTAGTTCACGCTCGAGAACGGTAAGATCTATATCGGCAATGTCCTCTTCACCGAAATCCAAATTTGCAGACAGTTTAGCAATCTGGGCAACCAAACGAGCTCGTAATTGTTCAATTTGGCCTGAGACCACACCTGAGGCCTTCAGTTCGGCTTGCCGTAGAGCCGCAGTCGTATCGGCTGCTATAGCCTCACCTACCGCTTCAGCTTCGATTAAATCCAGCTTGCCATTAAGATAAGCCCGCTTAGTAAACTCCCCCGGCTCAGCCGCCCTGGCCCCCAAACCAATAGCTCTCGTTATCACTTCACTAACTATCGCAGCGCCGCCGTGTAGGTGAAGTTCAACAACGTCTTCACCGGTGTAAGAGCGTGGCGAGGGCATGACCACCATCATCCCTTGATCAATTGTGTGGCTCGTATCACCAACAACCCCGAAGACTAAGCTTCGTGGGGTCCGAACTGCCTTGGCACCAGCGCTATGAAGACGCCTGCCAATTGCGATAGCGTCTGCCCCCGATATTCGCACAACAGCCACTCCCCCTGTTCCGGGTGGTGTAGCTAGTGCAACAATCGTATCAATGTTCATAATTAAGCTTCGCACGCCCTTAGAGTAACGCGCGAATTACTCCGACTTGCGGCGTTTAATGACTACCCGCCGTTCACGACCTTCGCCTTCACTTTCGGTGGCAATTTCTGGATAATCCGCCAGAGCCATATGGACAATTCGACGCTCGGCCGGGGTCATTGGGCGAAGCCGCTTAATCGTCCCGGTGGCAATAACATTCTTGGCATCGATATGCGCTTGTTCAGTTAATTGGTCGGCTCGTCCCTTTTTATATTCTCCGATATCCAAACTGACATAGACATGTTCAGTGGTATGAGCCCGGACAATAGCATTCAGCAGCTGCTGCAGGGCAGCCAAAGTTTCACCATGACGCCCAATCAGATGACCGGTACTATCACTTTCAACGGAGAGCTCGATGGCAGTGTCGTTGACAATAGCTTTAACGGATACGTTCAGACCATAAAAGCTCAAGATCTCTTCGAGTCTAAGTTTAGCTAGAGCTACTATATCGTCGTTCATTTCGATTCTTCCATCTCTCGCACATCACGACCCAAAACCAGATGTTGCTGGAGTACTGCAACCAGACTCGTGACGGTCCAGTACAGTGCTAGGCCAGCTGGGTAGATCAGGGCAAAGACAAAAGTAATAACCGGGAAAATACTACTCGATAACGCCAAGGCTTGGGCATTCGGATCTTTGGCAGCTTCACCTTTAGGTACAAGCTGTCTGGTTTGGACGAATTGGGCCGCCCCGGCCATAACTGCGAGTACGATACTGGGTTTCGCCAAGTTCAGAAATCCGAGTGATTTGGTCTTGAGCACGGTCGTTCCCGCAATAATTTCTTTGATACCCCCCAGGTGCTTGATCGGGCCGTACGATAGATGAGCAATTTCGCCGGCCTTTAAGACGTCTTTTAAGGCAAAGAACAAGGCAAATAATAGGGGAAGCTGAATGATCAGGGGAATAAGTGCGGCAAATGGAGAGATTTCCTTTTCCTTATATAGCTCCATCAGTTGTTTGCTTTCGAGTTGTTTATCGCCCTTGGTTGCTTTGCGAATTTTAGCGATATCCGGGGCTAGTTCTTGCATAGCCCTTTGCGAATGAAGTTGTTTATTCACGAGTGGCCACAAGATGAGGCGAATTACCAGGGTCAGCATAATGACCGCGACTCCTAAGTCATGTCCCGGAATGATGCCATAAAATAGCAAAAGAATATTAAAAAGTGGCTGAACCAAAATTGTTGTAAACATATTAACCTTTCGTTTCGATAACTCCGCAGCGTCGCAAGGCCCCAATTAGCTCCTCTCGAAGAGCCGGGGCAGCTTCGTTCGACACATCGGACCTAACTGATATAACTATATCGTAACCTGGGCGAACTGTCTGCCACGACTCGCGAATTATTTCGGCGAGTCGCCGTTTAATCCGGTTTCGAACCACTGCTCGTTTAGAAATTTTCTTGCTCACGACAATTGCCACTCTCGAGCCGCTAAATCCGTTTGGCAGATATTTCACCGTCATGTTTTTACCACCGCCGAAGCGACCGGCTCGGTAAACCCGGTCTATATCCCGTTCGCGGCGTAATCGTTTATCTCGTTTAAGCATTTTAAAAAGTTTAGTCCGGAGCGATTAGGGCACGAAGCAAAAATAAATTGTTATGGCTTATTAAAGCCTAGGCGGACAAGACTTTACGTCCCCGGTTTCGGCGGCGGCGCAAAACGGCACGGCCAACACGAGTGGACATGCGATTCATAAATCCGTGGACGCGAGAGCGACGACGTTTCTTCGGTTGATAGGTTTGCTTCGACATTACCGAACAATTCTACGGGAAAAGCCTGCTCTCGTCAATCTTATAGCGTTAGGCGTGCAGGAGCAGTCCTTTCGGGCAGTGCGCGGCAATTGTCTGGGCTGCCATTACACCCCACTTCAAAACCCATTACAAAGATTTTTTAGTTTCTTGTCCACAAGTCGCGCGCACTTATCCACCGATTTACAGATATGATCGGGTGGTGGTGGATTAATATCGTCAAAAAATGGCGTTGTGGAAAAAGCTCAACCTGGTTATGATTATTTTGTATAGAGGTTCGGGTTTCGGCAATCATTTTGCAGCAGTTTTTCGGCTTTATCGCTTAAAGGCCCTTCGGAATCTCTCTAAATATAGGTGGTGGTATGGATAAAAGGGGCCTATGGCAGGCCGTGCTGGGTGAGCTTGAACTCAAAACGAGCAAAGCAAGTTTTGGAACTTGGTTTAAACACACCGCAATTATTTCGGATGAAGACGGCCAAATCGTCATTGGAGTACCGAATATCTTTACGAAAGCCCAGCTGCAAAAGAAATATCATGGCGACATCTTTGAGGCCCTGGGTCGTATTACTAAAGTTTCGTCAGTTGAATACAGCGTAAAATCTGAAGCTAGCGCTGCCGCCGAAGCTGACCCTTTTGACGTTCTAGCACCGAAAGATAATAGGCAGCTATCCGGCGTGATTAACTCAAGTCCCGCTACCGTCGCGTCCTCCCACTTGCCTCTTAACCCTCGCTATACCTTCGATAGTTTTGTGGTCGGCTCAAGCAATGAGCTCGCCTATGCCGCTTGCCAGGCCGTGGCCAAAAACCCCGGCACTAAATATAATCCTCTATTTATCTATGGTGGTGTGGGCTTAGGCAAGACCCATTTGATGCAGGCAGTGGGTAATGAAATCCTGGCACGTGATCCGGCAAAAAAAATTGAATACATCACAAGTGAAGCTTTTACGAATGAGTTCTTAACCAGTCTCCAACACAAACGAACCGCCGCCTTTAGCGAAAAATATCGCAAGATTGACGTGCTAATTATCGACGATATCCAATTTCTGGCGACCAAGGAACGGACGGTCGAAGAGTTCTTCCATACTTTTAACGCCCTCCACCAGGCCAATAAACAGATTATAGTCTCGAGCGACAAGCCCCCCAAGGCCATACCCGCGCTCGAAGATCGTTTAAGATCGCGCTTTGAATCGGGCATGATTGCTGACGTCCAGCCGCCGGACTTTGAGACTCGCTCAGCCATACTGGCTTCTAAGGCGGCTGCCCAGGGCATCATGTTGCCTCCTGAAGTAATTGAGTATCTAGCAAATCACGTCAAACAGAATATTCGTGAACTCGAAGGTGCGCTCACTCAACTGATTGCCCATTGCGAGATCAGGGGAGTCACCCCCAGTGTCGCCATAGTAACCGGTATTTTGGGCGCCATCGCTAGCTCAAAACCAAGACTCAAAACGTTGTCCCCAAAACTAATAATAGAAAAAGCGGCTAGCTATTATGACGTGGCACCGGAAGACATTATTGGACCGAAGCGGGACAAAGAAATAGTCCTACCCAGGCAGGTGGCGATGTACCTAATGCGGCACGAAATGAGTTTGAGTTTTCCGAAAATAGCTATGTCGGTCGGAGGCAGAGACCACACTACTGCGATGCACTCGGTCTCAAAGGTAGAAAAACAACTCGAACTTGATGAAGCACTACGGGGTGAGGTCAACGCTGTCCGGGAACGATTGTTTGTTTAAAACCTGTGCAAGGCCTGTGAACTATGGTTGATAACGCTTGAGCTTTTCCAGAGTTTTTCTGGCCTGCGAAATATGCTTCCACAGGCGCCTAAACTATCCCCAGACTTTTCCCGCGTCTTTAATACTACTCATACACAACATAGGGCGTGATTAAAACCCTCAATCCTGCCATTATTTAGGGTTTTCCCCAGATTCCACAACTACTATTATGACGACAACTTAGATAAATAAAGGCTATAATAGAAATAGGATATGTAAAGGGGAAAAAGTTTGAAAGCCAGTCTCACGCAAGAGAACCTAAATCGAGCCCTCGGGCTTGTTGGTCGGGTTGTAAGTTCGCGTAGTAGCTTACCAGTATTAAGTAATGTATTGATCGCGTCAGACCAAAACAGACTGAAACTATCCGCCACAAACCTTGAAATCGGGATTAATTATTGGATTGGTGGAAAAATTGAACAAGAAGGGGGTATAACCGTCCCCGCCCGACTTCTTAGTGAATTCGTATCATCGCTACCGGCGGATACGATTGAGATTTCCTCCGATGAAACCGGACTTGATTTAAAAACCAACCATTATCAGTCACATATCAACGGGATTTCCGCGGATGAATTCCCTCTTATCCCCCAAATTAAAACCAAGCCCGTTATAACGTTACCCGCTGAGGAGTTTCGCGAGGCCCTACTCCAAGTGGTTGTGGCTGCCTCACTTGATGAATCTAGGCCGGTCTTAGCTGGGGTGAATATGCTGACTGAAGAAAAAAATCTAATCCTGGTTGCGACCGATTCGTATCGTCTGGCGGAACGCAAAATAACCTTAAAGGCTGCTCCTTCACAAAATATGTCGGTCATTGTTCCAGCCAGAACAATGCAAGAACTGGCACGGATTTTAGGCGACGCTACTACCAACATTTCAATTTATGTAGCTGAAAACCAGATAATGTTTGAGGTCGACAGTATCGAACTGACCTCGCGTTTAATTGAAGGCAAATTCCCCGCCTATCGCCAACTAATTCCTGATAAAACGGAAACGGCTGTTGAGATAAATACCTCCGAGTTTGCTCGAATTACCAAGGTTGCCAGTTTATTTGCGAGAGAAAATGCCGGCGGGGTGAAGATCGATATTAAAAAAGGCGGCCAGATTAGTCTGCGCTCGACAGCCTCGCAACTAGGAGATAATACTTCGACGGCCGACTGCATTACCAAAGGTGAAGACGGCGAAGTTTCGATTAACACCCGCTATTTGTCTGACGCTCTTGGAGTGATAAAGTCTGAGGAAATCGAATTTGCGCTCAGCGGTAAATTAACTGCTTGTGTCATTCGGCCCATCGGGGAAAAGGTCAAACCCGACTATCTTCATCTTATTATGCCCCTGCGAACGTAGCCGGTTAAAAGCGGTAGCGCTAGATGTACAAGCACTTTTGTTAAAGGACCAAAAAACTTGATCCAATCAGTTGAGCTCACCAATTTTCGATCATATACATCGAACCAATTTAACTTCTCTCCTGGCGTTACGCTAGTGGTTGGCCCAAATGCCAGCGGTAAAACCAATTTACTAGAGAGCTTGTATGTTCTGGCGGCTACAAAATCTTTCCGTACGAGAGATCCTGAGCTGATTCAGTATAATAAAGATTATTTTCGTATCGCCGCTGCCGTTGACGGCAGCGAAGTCGCCCTAGGTTACTTAATTGAGAATGGCCGACATACCAAACAGATTAGTCGAAATGGCGTGAGGCAAAGCTTGTCTGCTCACATCGGGACAATCCAAGCGACCTTATTTGAGCCAAGCGACCTGGAACTTGTTTCGAGTACGCCAGAACGGCGCCGGCGCTATCTCGATTTTATTTTGTGCCAAACTGATTCGGGATACTTAAAACTCATCAGTGAGTATCGACGGGTTTTAAAGCAGCGCAACAGCTTGCTCGGAAGCTTTGACACTTTTAGGCTTAAGGATGAAATCTTTGCTTGGGATGTAAAGCTTACCGAACTGGCCGCAGAAGTCTTTGTGAGGCGCACCACGCTACTTACGTACTTAAATGAGCTCATTCCACCACTTTATCGCGATGTGGCCGGCGAGACCATCGAAATTGATTTAAGATACAAGCCTAGCGTTAGCGGCCACGACTATGCCAACTTGTTTATGGACGAGCTGGTCAAGCGCCTACCGAGCGATCTGGCGGCTGGGTTTACGACGATAGGACCACATCGGGAAGACTTTAAGGTAATGTTTAAGAACAATGAAATTACCGATATCGCTTCCCGCGGCGAAACCAGAACGGCGGTCCTGGTTATGAAGCTGGCTGAGCTAAGTTACTGCGAAGAGCGCTCAGATGTTCGGCCGATACTACTGCTCGACGACGTTTTTAGTGAACTTGATAGTACGCGCCGCGAATACTTAACCCATAAAGTAGGACAGTATCAGACGATTATTACGACCACTGAAGCCGATTCGCTGAAAGATTTAGCGAAAGATTATGATGTTATTAATACTTAACTTAAGCACAACCTTGGGCGAAACCAATGCTAGACAATAAAGACTTTGATAGGATTCGGGACAAACTTGGTCTGGCGCGCGGCGAACAATTGGTAAAAATTCAGAGCTTGCTCGATGAGCGCTATCCCAATAAAGTTCGGGCTGTTTCGTTAAATAAAGGAGTATTGCAGCTAGCTACCGAAAGCTCCTCCGTTGCCAGTGAACTCCGAACCGGACAGATTGAGATACTCAAAAACCCTGCTTTTAAAGCAGTCACAAAATTGCAAATTTTAATTCAAGGGGATCGCTAGTCAGTGGTTACATCAACTGGATTTGAGTCGTAGATAAGTTGTTGATTGTTATATAGGTAAAGCCTAGCTGTACTCAAGCCATAGTAATTAAACTTCGCCTGATAGGTGTTTTTGCGATTCATGGTGATGTCAAAATCGACCGTATTATTGTCTCCCGTTAAATTGGGGTCATGGGGTTCAAGCTTAATCGAGCTAACGGTGATGCTAAATTCCGTAACATTTTGTTTTGATGAGCTTGAGTAGGCGGTTAGGGCGGATTTCAGGTCGTTTACCTGATACTGGCTTACCCCGATAGGAAATAAGTCACTGATGCCTAAATAAACTGGCTGGCTACCCGTTCCGTAAATTTCAGGTGTTTTACCGGCAGGGCTAGAAACGGTTTGCCCTGAACGACTATCATAGTAGGTTGTCGAAGCGCTGTTTGAGGCCGAGGGTTGTTTTGATTTGAAATATGCAAACAAAATAACAATAACAATCACGAGTACCACTATAAAACCGGCCAGGAAAATATATGCCCTTCGATTGTCAGGTTGCATAAAACCCCGCGGGTTTAATTAGAAATAGCATAGACGCTGCCTCCGTTCATGCTCACAATCAACTGCTGCGGATCCCATTCTTGAGTATTGTCAGCGGGCGTTGCCGAGTCCGCGACCATCCACTTGCCGTCAGGGGTAACCGCTCGTATGACGATGAAGTGTCCGCCCGAAGTGAAGGGCAGAGGCCCTTGGCCCGCAGCGATGACTAAACTTCCGGCTTGAAGGGCGGCACTAATTGCCGCTACGTTGTTGCCTAGAAGTGTAGCCTTTAGGCCCCAGTGCTTGGCGAGTACCGGCCCAATCGACCAACTGCTTCCCTGCCCTGGTACATACAGGTTTTGACTTGCGGCATAATCAGAGGTCGCAACCGGATTTACCGAGCTACCTGTGAGCGCCGTAATGATTGTCGCCATTGCAGTTGGTCCACATCCTGAGTCGCCGATTGTGCTCGTGGAGTAAGGCTGGCTTACCCACGCCGGATCATATTGGCTATAAATTAGCATCCCGCTGATGTACTGGCTGGCCTGGCCCGGACCGGATACGCCGGAGCAACCCGAAACTGGAGAGGCTGGAGTAGTTGGGGTGGCTGCAGCTGCGGAACCGCCGTAGAGCTGCAAAATCTTTTGACCGTAAGCAATTCGACTAGGCAGTGAGTTGTCGCCGGGATTTTCATAAACCAAAAAAACCGGGGTGGCTGCTTGATCGACAGTCGTGCTGGCTTTAACGGCGCCAAGAACGGTTGGATAGCTGGTGTTTAGTTCTTGCCAAGAAAAATCAAGCTGTGTGGACAGCGAGTCTTCCGGCTCGTTGTTTGATGCTGCATAGGCAATAAGCTTAGTTAGTCTTCCTTGGTACCATTGGGCGATACCATGGGCGCCTATACTGTTGGTATCCGACGGGTTGAGGCCTGATTCTGCTTCAAAATTACCGACAATTCCCGCCGACTGTACAGGTGTTAAGCCTTTACTGACAAAGAAATTAAAGGCTTTTTGAATATTGTCTGAGCCGAGCAGGTTTGTGGCGACACCGATTTGGCAGGTTGCATTGCTCCCGTTATAGTATGGGCTTCCATAATTAATCTCGAGCTGGAGCTGTCCCGTTGCGGCGTAGGCTATTTGTGAAATTAGGAGGAGGGAAATAGAAATCACACACCTGACGGGTGAAGTTTTGAACCGTTGGAAATATAGGGTAGTTTTGCTCATCTTTATGCCGGTGGACAGTGATTAGGGTTTGCAACGCCAGGAGGGATTAGGAGCCCATTATCGAGCGGGTCGACGTTGCCATTATCGTAACTGTCGCTGCCTTTTATTAGATTAAAATGAAGGTGAGGCCCGGACGATGTCCCGAAGTTGCCCATGGTGCCTATTTGTTGACCTTGAGTGACCATGTCCCCTGCTTTGACCAACATACTGTTCATGTGGCCGTAGCTGGTGTAGTACTGGGTGCCGTGTTGGATCGCCACAAAATTCGGGCCATAGCCACTGGCCGGCCCAGCAAACACTACGGTACCGGCGGCGGCTGCATAAATTGGAGTTCCAATGCCACTTGAGTTGGCTATATCTATTCCGGGGTGCGTTCCCCCGACGGCCAAGGTGTAGCATTGAGTTATAGTTCCTCCGGCAATTTGTTCCGGCCAGGATAGTCCTCCGGGGTTAGTTTGTCCTGATGATACGGAAGAGCCTGAGCCACCTCCACTAACATTGGCTTGTTGGTTATAGATCATAACCAACGAATGAATGACGTACTTATCCGCCTGATATTGGTCACTCTCAAGGTGTAATGTTGTCGTATCGCTGTCGCAGGCACTGGTTGGGCCGGCAATAATTCTTTTGGCATACTGAGTCATTATGCTTGCGCCAGTCTGTGGGTTCCCGCTAGAATTCGCCGTCAAATAGCACTGTTGAAATTTTGATACATCTGAAGATTTCACCGTATTCTCGTTATTTAGGATGTCCCAGCTTTGAGTCGAAACTGGACCTACGTTTGGTAGACCGGTTATAGGGTCAAGCGCCGGATTATCCGCATTCGCAATATTTGTAGAAATTGCCGCAAGATAATGACTGCCCGATATTATCCATTTATCTGGGCTAAATATGGAACTCATAACCGTATCCACATGTGCTAAAACCGTAGCCGGGGTAGTTGGCATTGCAAAAGCTAATTGAACAACCAGCGACCTAGGATTATTCCCGTCGAAAAGTTGATAGGCCAGTCCGCCTTTTTTCGCCCGGGCAACCTGTTGGTTATGGATTTTGGTCAACATAAATGAGGCTTGGGCGGCGGTTTGCTGACGGCATCCGATTACCATGCACGACATGTCAGCCATAATCTTAGCTCCTCCAGACATGTAGTTGCCCATATCCAGCGGGTCACCGTGAGCCGAAATTGCAGTATGCGCTAAAGTTGACACTTCCGTTGCTAGCAGCGCTGTGCCAGCAGTACCGGCAAAAAATGTACCAAATCCGGCGACTACAATTCCCACAATAGTTGCCGTGCCTATGTCTACTCCGGGCGTTATAGCTCCAATTACTAGTAAGATGGCAGTTAATCCCAGAATTCCAACTTGAACATTTGGTTGTAGCAGTCTCTGGCAAACCGGCTTAAGACCGATTATATGGCTGAGCATGTAATTTACAAATGCACCATACTGCCCAAACGGCGCACTCAGGGGCATAGCCTGATTGGTAAGTCCCGGTCCAGTTATCGGCTGACCCGAAGCTTGTTGGGCTCCGGCGGAGTTTATAAATGACACTGATCCGTTATCAAACTTATCTGCAACTGCGCCGATGCCCGTTAAATTGCACTGGCCCTGTTTTTGACAATCAGCCCAAGAAAATACTGATTCTGCTGCTCGCACTAGGCCACCTGCCTTGTAGGCGGTGTAGGCCTCTTGTCCTCCTCCCCAGATGTCGATGGCAATGCAGGCAATGGTAAACTTAGAAACGAGATCAAGAGCGCTGGCCGTTGCGCCCAAGAGATCGTTTGCTACCGATTTAGCAGCTTGGTCCGGTATACTCCCGTTTTGTACGTCAGTTTTGAGTTGGTTTACTTCGTTTTGGACTTGACCAGGAGGGAGGGCAGTCAAATCGCCCCCAGTTCCTTGAATCTCAGAATCAAGTGAAGTGGTGACATCTGTTTCGGCCTGGGCTTCAGTCTCATTGGGATCAACCTCTTGCACAGTTCTGTCTTGGATTCCGGCAGCTTCATCGACGACTGTACCTAATGCTCCATCGGCGGTGGTTTGTAGCTCCGTTTCGACTTCTGCGGTTAAGTTCTGAGCGTCTTGTCCTGAGACACTGGTTAAATCTACTCCTTCGACCTTCGCGTCAGCGGCCGCTTGCCCGAGTTGTTCGGCTAATGGAGCATCCTCAGGTAAGGGTGCCTGGTCGGGAGTGCCTGCTGGGACAGTTTTAGCCTCGGCGAGAGCAGCGTTAATTCGATCTGAAACAAGTGAATCTACCTGAGCAAACCGATAATCTATAAACAGTTCTTTTATATGGTTGAGTTTGAAAAGTGCTAAGAAAAAGAAAAATAGTATAAGCGGGACAATAATAACCCCGACTACTCCCGCAATCGGCCCAAATATCTTGGCATATTTTTTGACATTTGATTTGCCAGTTGCTTTTGAGGCTCCCTTTAGCAACTTTGAAGTAGATAAACCTGCACCTCCTGACCCCGTTGCCGATGAAGCCCTGTCTTGCCCAAGAGGTGATTCTTGTGTCTCAGTTGCCTGCTCGGGCACGGACGGTGCAGCGTCTGTCAGGGGACTTGGAGATGAACCCGGCGGTCGACTGGGTTCCGTGAGACCCGTGTCGCGCACCGGTGTCAGGTTATCTTCGTCGAGAGTCCCGAGAGGCATGCTAGCTTACCTGATTATACTTTTGAGCGTAATCAGCTTCCGTTTTTGCTGGGTTGGTTTCGATGAGTTCGGACTCAGTTTGAGAAGCTAAGATTCGAATTATGACATGGTTTAAACCTGCAAAGAAGAGTCCTTCTCCGACCGGGAACTGACTTAGGCGAGCTTTTTCGGCCTCAGTTAATTTAAAGGTGTCGGCTACGATATCAACGGCTGAAGGGGCTTGCTTGAGGAGTAGTTGGAGCGAAGAGTTTGAGACGACGGCTCGACCCAGTCTTGAGCTTAAGAAATCTTCCACGTCTTGCGAAATGGTGGTTAGACCCAAGAAATATTTCCGAGCTCTTTTGGCAATGCTAAACATAAAATTAGCTGAGTCGTCATATTTCATGAGTTGCCATGCTTCGTCGACTACTAGTATGCGTTTGCGTTTATCTGATTTTACTCTGTTCCAGATGTAATTTAAGATGATGTACATTGCGACCGGGCGCAGTTCATCTTCAAGGTCGCGAATGTTAAAGACCACAAAATTGTTATTTATATCGACATTGGATTGCTGAGAAAATATTCCCGAGAATGTCCCCGTAGTGTATTTTCGAAGCCTCTGAGCAAGCGCGGGCCCGTTTCCGCTCATACTTTCCAAAATGCTATACAGATCATTCATAGTTGGGGGTGTTGCGCCGTGTGTCAGTGGATCATTGGTAATACCTGCTTTGGCATAGGTATTAATGATTGCCACGTCGAGATCAGCATCTTCGGCAGGAGTTAGTGCTCCATAATTGGTTTGTGAACCGCCGGCAGCTTGCTGCGCCTGCGCAATTGCGCCACCCATCATGAGCCTCAGCAGTCCATGCAGAGTGATTATGTTTGCGCGAAGGGCATTATCGGCATCTTCAGAATCGAGCACTCTCGGCAGGTCAAACGGATTTAGCCTGGTATCTGATGCGAGCGAAACCCTTAAGTAACTTCCACCGACCGCGTCGCATAAAGTGCGGTACTCGTCTTCCGGATCAATAATTATTACCTCTGTACCGAGCATGAGAGAACGTAGTGCCTCAAGTTTTACTGCAAAGCTTTTTCCGGCACCGGATTTCGCAAAAACCACCATATTGGCATTTTCAAGACTAAAGCGATCAAATAAGACTAAACCGTTATTGTGGCGGTTGAGCCCGTAAAGAACTCCTTCATTCCGAGATAGTTCCGCAGAAGTAAAAGGAAAACAAGTTGAGAGCGCACCGGTATTCATATTGCGTGATATCTGAAGTTGATCAGACGCCATTGGCAGCGTTGAGTTAAAGCCTTGCTCCATCTGCAAACTCGCTGCTTTGGTATAGACGAGGGATTGTCCGAACATGCCCTCAATTTTTCGTTGCATATTGGTGAGATTTTCTAGCGTATCGGCGTACATTGTGAGATACAAGCCAAACCGGAAAAAACGTTCCTCCCCGACCTGCAGTTTGTCCCGAAGCTCCTCGGCATCAACGATGGCTGCTTCAAGTCCGGGATCTCTGACTCGTCCCTTTTCTTGGTTAATGTCATAGGACGCCTGCAGCTCACTAACTTTTCGTCGTAAGTTATCTAAGACAACTTGGCTCTCAACCGGGTAGACATTAATACTGATATCGATTACTTCGTCCAAGTTGATCAAGGGCGATAACCACCCCGTAAAAATTTGCCGTGGGTAGCCGTACACGTAAAGGGTTCGGGCAAATCGTTGCCCGATTTGAATATAGCCGGCTTCAATTTTAAGAGACGGTGGCGCAATAATGTCTCGCATCGAGACGATCCCTTGGCGGTAGACCGCCTCGGCTTCCTGTTGTTCGCGGATTTTTTCAGCTTGCGCCAGTACTAGTGGATCATTGGGAGTTTTACTAAAAATTGCCATTAACTCGAGCCTCCTGCCAAAGGTTGGGGTGGAGTTTTTCCTTCGCCCTTGGTCACGACTGCCGATTGGAGTTGGGCCGGATCTATAAGTTTTTCATTTTGAGCGGCTTCGGGATTGTAGGAGGCATAATAGAGATCAATTAATTCTTGAGAGTTAAGCGGAATTGCCCGGAGTCCCATTTGCGCCAGTCCAGCCGAAACCAGTTGGACCCTTTGCGCCAGCTCATTCTTCGCTCGTTCAAAATCGGCGGCTCCAACAGTTACAACCGGGGTAGGTTTAAAAATGTTCCCCAGACCCGTCACAATATTCGTCTTTGTTGGATCAATTTGAGGGAAAAATGGGACAACTACGAAAAATTGTTTGTCCATGATATTTACCTCGTCAACGAGACCTTTAATATTGGCGATGTAATCGTCCATCAGGCCGGCCAGTAATTGATTGTCTTGATCAGTTCTTTTTTTACCAAGATTTTCAATATAGGCATCAAGATCAATGCGTCTTGATTTAATGATGATTTGGAGAGGAAAATGAAGAGAATTTAAAAATCCCTGATAAGCAAACTCAACCGCATCCTGTTCCTGAGCACTCATGAGATCAAAGTTTATCGCGCTCGAAAGAATTACGGCCCGAAGGCTGCCATCTCGCATGACGACAATGCCGTCTTTTATTTCGGATATGAGTAAGCTACCCTGAGTACTCTTAAGGTTAGTGGCGGGTTGAGCAGGTTGATTAACAGGTTGAGCCATTCGAAATAAATCCTAAAAGAAATCAGTTCGAGATTCTTATTTGCGATTGGTTTTTAGGGGTTTTGGGTGTTTGGCCTGACATCAATGCTCTGCCCTTCTATAAGCTGATTAGCTTGATTGGCTTGAGCAGCAATCTGGCTGACCTGACTCACTTTCAGATCAGAATTCTCCATGGCTCTTTTTAGTATATCAGCAATCGGGTTCACCGTCATCTCAGTTACGCTTACTTTTTCCGCAGTTACTGCAGGTTCAGCCAGATGTTCAGGTTGGGCTATGCTACCCGGTTTGACCTCTTTTGGTTTAGGCAGCTGAGCCTGTACTCGCTCCAGGGCTTCCTCGCGAATATTCTTTTCAGAAGCGTGAATTAGCTCATTGAGATTTTGCATCGAAGGATTGGTGGTACTCAACATATCGTCATTTAATCCAACGTCCATCGGTTCAACGGTATTTGCTACCAGCTCGTTTGTGGCAAGACGATCGGACAAATCAATCACTGGTACCATGTCGCTATCTGATTCTTGAACTTCCGGCTGTTTTGAGCTCCATCCCCTTGTGTCGACAATTTCAGCAAGTCGCTCAAGTTCGCCCTGGACTTTTCTTGGATCGAGCTGGGTCTGGACTTGCTTCACCTTCGGCTGCTCGATCTTAAAAACTTCGATCAGCTCTTCTTTGATCCAAAGTCTACGCCTTGGCTTAAACCAGTAATTGATAAGGGCGATAAAATAAGCTTCAAACGGTTGACCGTCGCGCTGATACAGTCCAAGCAATAAAAATATTAGTGCCGGTGGGACGCCAACGATCAAAAAGACAAATAGGATCGACTTAAACAATTCATAGGTAATTAGAAGCCAAGCAAATCCAATCACTGAATAGATAAACTGCTTTAGGGTGAGGAACCCGATTATCTTGTCTTCCGCCTCAACATCTTGCGGGACTTTGTACTGAGCCATATGACATTAGTATAATGCCAATTCGTCAAAACTAAGACTTGAAACCTGGAAATCGCGATTAGTCTTCGTCTTCAACCAAGTCTACTCGACCCGCCCCAGCAATACCTTCTGGGTTGATTTTACCTTCCGGCGATACATAGGTCATGAAAAAGTCATAGGCTGACATCACGTGTCCATCATAGTTAACTTGCTTCTCGCGCATTAACTGTTCATAGCGCTCATCATACATATCCTCGATTTGCCCAGTCAGTGGACTGATATCTCGCATGCCTCTGACCAAACCATCTCGGAATCGTTTGACGGTGTTCTGGTCAATTTTTGAAGAAAGATCTCTCGACTTTGCAATCTGAGTGAAGCTATCCGCGAGTTTTGATACACGTTCCTGTCGAAGTGAATCGACAGTTTTGCCTAAATTAACTTCGTTTTCGCTTGGAGGCACGTCACCCATCAGTCGAGTAAAGAAGAACGGGGAGGCAGAACCGTGCATAGATGCAACTTGAGCTGCACTTAAGGTGTCGAAGACAGAATTTAGTTTACCTGGGTTTACCGGGGGGACGGCTTGAATAACTTGCCCCATCATGCCACTAGCGCCAAGTCCCCGATACCAGGTATCTTGGATTTCGGATTTGGGTAGCCCAGATAAATTGGCAGGATCCGTTGCTGTGGTTAGATCTCGGAACCCACCTCTATAGTTATCTGCAGATGTATCAAATAGCTTATTGTAGATTCGTGAGACTTCAAGATTTCCACCTTGCTTAACAATTTGAGCTAAAGCTTGTGCGCGCATGGCTTTATTGATTGTGACAGTTTTTCGTTTACCACTTGGATCTTCATAACTAAACTGTGAACCATCTTTTCGCAGGAATACTTCTTTCATGAGAGCATCATTTCCCATGCCTTGATCGTCAAACAGGGAACCCCAGTCTTTCATCTGGGCAGATACTGCATCATCATATCCTCGAACGAGCCTTCTCTTAGTCGGAGTTCCAAACCAATATTGACCAGCCTGGCCCCTGGCGATTCCACGTTGAAGCCTTTTACCAAAACTATTGCCCCGAATATCTCGGGTACCGATGAAACCTCGTTCTCTTTGGGTAGCAACAGCATCTTTGCGCAATTGACTGTTCCGAAGTCGATTGCGAGCTGAACGTGTTCGATCTGAAATCCGTCCTGAAACAGTGTTATAGATGCTCCCCGCCCATTTAAAAGTTGCTGGGATCATGTAGAAGGCTATTAGTGGGACCATACTAGCGAGCACTATGTCGACCTGACTCGCAACGCCGTTAGTATTTCCTCCGGTGCTGACGCCCTGAGCTGCTTTTGCAACAATTCCACCGATCGAAAGAATGGTCACGATTATTGGATAAAGTAATATCATCCTCACCAGATTTTTGTACCAAAGCTTAAACATGCTTTCGGTATTTGGAAGTACCCAGGCGGCAAAAGCTAAAGGTGAAGCAATTATTAAAATCGCAATGATAAGTTGCCTGGCGGCTAGACTAATGAAAACTCCTGCGACACCTATAACCAGCCCTAAGAGCATGAGCAATATAACGGGGAGTCCCAGAATAAAGCCAGTAATAATTGCTCCAAAACTTGAGGCCGTTATTACAAAGATCGATTGAACGCTTGCCAAACTTGAGCCATTTTGACCTGGCATTGACCCAGCAAGACCATTGAATATACCGCTGATGCCTGCCCCCAAAATGTTGCCTATATCTACAGCCCAGGCCGAAATAAAAAATGAGAGTTGCACCAAAATCACGGCCACTATCAGTTTTGGAAGCATCGACTTAAGTTGGTATGAGCTACCAGAGATTGAGGTCAAGGTGCTGAAAATGAGCACCATAAAAAGTAAAACAAAAGCAACATCTGCCAGATCTCTAAATGCCGACCAGGCCTGGTAGATACTATTGTCTTGAACAAGAGGTCGTACTTGGAGTAGGTCAACTATCAATCCACCCATTTTTGAAACTGCATCCGTTAAAGTATTAATTATTGGGCATGCGATCCATGTTAGCGGACCAATTCCAGAGGGACAGGTAGATTTGATATTTAAGCTATTATTAGTCGAGGTTGGAAGCTGGCTTGCAATGTTCGAATTGCTCGTTGCCGAATTCGAGCTTATATCGGTTGATTGGGTAATCGACGGTTGGTTATTTACAGTATTTGCCGCTTCGGCATAATTAAATTGACCCAGGAGACAGCCTGCGATTAATAGGGACATAAAAGCAACAAGAAATTGTCGATAATTCATAAGTAATCTGAATTTCTTTATTCAAAAACTAATACTATAGATATTTCGGCACAGACAAACAAATGGAAGTAAGCTGACAATTATGTCAGATGATGCTAGAACTTCCTCTTATCAATCGCAAAGTATAACATATTTATGGTTCTATGGGAAGAATTTAGTTTTCCACGGTTATTCATTTTTTTCTAGCACTGAAATCTGTAATTATTCCACCAGCATCAGTAATCGATCGTTTAAGATAATCGGAAAATTTCATATCACCGTAAGAAGTTGATACATCAAAATCTTCCGGAGAGTTATTTTGAAGCCAGGTAATTGCTTCATCTTTATAACTTTTGGCGGTCTGTGCATCAACATCTTTCGCAAGATCCTGATTTTTGGTTAACGCCAGTAAATTATCTAGATTACGCTTAGCGCTATTGCTCGTTGTGTTAAATGCTACGTGAGCACCCACTTCTCCAGACGAACCCTTGAGGCCGGCAATTACACCTTCATTTGCTTGATCCATAAATGCACTCGCGTCTTTTACCATATGTGGTACTGGTCTGGCCATTAGACCTTTAGCATTTCCGAGAACAAGACCTCGATCTAAAGCAGACTTAGCAGAACCCTGCTTACCAGGGAGGTCAAAACTATATGCCCCAGTTTTTTGGTCAATGTTAAATCCTGCATCTTTCCCATTTGGTTTGTATACATGATCTTTATATAAATCTGCAATCTCTTTATCCGCGCCGTGTGATCCCATATATGCAATTGCGGCTTCTCCCTGGCCATCACGAAGTTTCATCTCTGGACCATCCCCGATCTTGTAAGTACTATCTCCAGCGAGGTAAGCTTCAGCAATTTTCTTTAGATCGGAATTTTTGTAGCCATTTTCCTCAAAACCAGAAGTAAAGTCTTTATATCGTGCCGATCTGGCTGCTGCGGCTGTTGCAGCTATTCTTCGCTGTCCAATCTGGCCAAAGCTCAAAGCATTACCGCTTTTTACTCTTGAGCGTGCCCTTTGGAGCAAGTTCCCATTTCCCAAATTCAGTGCAGCTTCTTCTGCCATATTTTTTCTTCTAGATTCAATCAACGGGCTGACTTTATTCTGCGCTGCTCCGCCTGTTCTAGAAGCTCTTCCGGCAATAAATCCACTGGCTGCTCCTATCATTGTGCCTGACATTTTGAAAGTGGCAGGGATTAGGAATAAAGGAGCTACTAGCCCTCCTAATTCAAATATAGCTTGCAGAGATTTGGAACCCGGAGCGGCTGATGCAGCTATCGCAACAATTTGTCCAGCAACAATCAAAAGAACAATTAGAGGGTACATTAGGATTGCTTTTGTTAGGTTCTTATACCAAGCGGTAAATAGGTTTTCCGTATTAGGTAGTATCCAGGCAATGAAAGCTAAGGGAGACAAGATTACCAATAACGTAATTACAACTTGCCTAAACAGCAAAGTAATTACTACGCCAATAACTGCAAAAACTGCTCCGACAAGTGCAACGATTAAAGCGCCAACGATTGCAGCCCCAAATCCTAGTACTGCTGCGCCAAAAACAGTTACAACTCCTGCCAAACCGATTCCACCTGTTATTGTACCTAGGGTTACATTCAAATCAGCTGAGGGAACATTCAATAGTGCTTGTTTAAAAGTGATTTGTAGCCCACTGCCTAATATGTTTCCAATATCAACAAGTATTGAACATAGAAAATACGACAGTTGTACTAGTACAATTGCTGCGACTAATCTGGGGAGAATTTTTTTAACAGTGTATGCATCGAGACTTATAGATAGCATATTGGAGAATATAATAAATAAAAAAATTAGGATAAACCCAACGTCTGCGAGGTTCTTAAAAGCATTCCAGATGGCATATGTGGGTGAACTTGTTGAGGTTGAAAGCGGTGAAAAAATGAGTAGTGGTGTAATGATGTCAGATTCAACGGTTTTCACGGTAGAAATAAGCAGAGATATCAGAGGACAGACGATCCAGCTGAAAGGTGGGTCTGCATTACAGGCTACATTTGAGTTTGAATTAGTTCCTGTCGTGCCTCCAGAAGGAGATTGCGGTGGAGCAGATGCTAAGTCAGTTTTGCCGATCTGGACTTTTATCGTATTTGAGACAAGACATGAACCTGATTGGTGACCAGAATAAGAGATTTTAGAATCAAATGGATAGCCGCTCCAAGAGTTCTGTAATGTGGTCGTTCGATCAGAATCCGTTATATCAAGGTTAGAATATTGATGGCGTGCGACAAAATCTGCTGTACTCGGATTATTTGGGTCGGCAATGAGACTCGATTGGCAATTTGATGTATTTTCAACGTATTCATTAGCGGCAGCACCGGGTTTTCCTGTAAGAAATGTATGACAATCTGGAGTTTGACTATCACAGTCTGTTGTGTTTATTGTTTGCGAATCGAACCAATTGAAAGCTATATTTACGTTTCCGGAAGTTCCGCCACCTGCAAGAGTAAGTTGAATTACATTCCCACTCTTAACGCAACCCTTATTTATTCCGGAACTATTCCCACTAGTGGCGGAAAGAACATATTTTTGATACCCAACTGTAGTACTCGCAGATCCATTTCCGTCTGAAACGGCTTGTCCAAGGTGAAGAGAATCATGGCAAGTATTACCCGGATTTGACACACGATAAAAAGTATAATCTGTGTCGATTCTATTATCATAAAAAGTTGTAGACCCCCCATCTCCAGGATCGTAATTTAAATGTGAAATATCTATCCAAGTAGCTGTTCCTTGAGTAGCGGCTTCCGTTGAAGCTGGATAAAGCTGAATGCCCAACCATAATAGTGGCAGTAGAAAAATAAATAATCTGGGGACTTGTTTTAGTCGCATATACTCACCAATTACAGGTATTGTAAGTGTTTTTGAGAAAAAAGTAATGCTTATTCAAAAAATCCGCCAAGAACAAATCAGCCCTCCGAAGGAGAACTAATTTGTTCGCCAGTCGATGGGCTGTCGGTATCGGATCAAGGAATGTAGTCTTCGCTCCAAATCGTGCCCAGGTAGTTAAATCCTGCACGATGTTCCTTTCCGAAACTATCGAAGAAGTAAACGACGATCGCTGAATTCGGTCGCATTTCTGAGACTTCTGAATTCATCGAGATATTTTCCCATCCAGGACCAAGTCCGTCGGTCGTAACTTTATCGATCCTGAATCCTTTTGCGCTCGGGTATTTTATCTCAAAACTTTTCATTAGGTCGGTTGGGGTATGAATGCTATTCGATGGGAGCACATCTATTGGTGATCCAACCCCAAGGGAAGGTTTAGTTGTCGTAGCGGGGGGATATCTCGGTTGGGCAATGATCACTGCTCTGTTATTGAGAGGGAGCAGCAGTAAAAGGATCACGAAGACGCTGATCCCTATGCAGCAACAAAAGAGCAGAGCGAGAAATGCAAGAAGACCTTTGTTCGAAATCTTCGATCTCAAACTTTTGACTTGCATTTTATCCTCATCCGTAAGGAGAGTTGAATTGCCGCCCATGAGATCTCCTAAGGTACTCTTGCTTCGGAATTTCCGGAGAAAGTATTGTTTATTATACTATAATATTAAGAAATAGTAAAGCGATAGGATTGTGATTTTGACATTAACCTCAAGCGTTAGCTACAATTAACCAAATGGGCAATAATAAATCTTTGAAATTTCATTTGAAATTTGCCTTACTTTTTGTAGTGTGTTGTATTTTTTTAGGCATTTCCAAAAAAGCTTACGCAACATCTACATCTTTTCTTATTACTTGTCCTACGGGTCAAAATGTTACCTCAGGAAATTTTGGACCGCTTGCAATAGCGAGTTGCGATGGAGGGGGGTCAGCTTCAAGTGTCCCAGGGGCATCAGGTAATTCGACAAATGTCAGCGTGACTTGCCCAAGCAATCAAAGTATCACAGGCCCGGCAACACTATCTGGATCTCCGGCAAAAATAGGTTTCTCTTGTCAAGACAACAATACCCCACCTGTGCTTTCAATAAGTAGCTCAGTAACTTCGCCTAATCAGGCATGCACATCAAGCTCAGGTTCTCCTTGTTGCGACAGTGTTGGATTGGGCATTGCTGTTGGCTGTGTTAGCACAACCAACGGAAACCCTATTTATGATTATTTGCGTGCTTTAATTCAATTTATCTCTGGTATTTTTGGATTAGTCGCAGTACTTATGATTGTAATTGCAGGTTTCCAGTATATGACTTCGGGAGGAAACCCTGATGCACTAAAAAAGTCAAAATCCAGATTAGCTAATGTAATTATTAGTGTTGTTTTATTTGCCCTGATGTTCGGCATACTAAATTATCTAATTCCTGGAGGAGTTATTTGATGTTTGGGATGAAGTTACTTTCAATTCTTCCTTTGGGAAATCCAGCTTGCGATACACAGATTGCAGGCAAAAATCTAATCCTACCTGATTTATATGCCAATTTAAGAGGCGGAGGGAATCCTGGGAGTGCAGGCGCAAACTGTTCCCAGCTAGTAGCATTTAATAGTTTGGACGTGATAAAACAACTCATTATCAATGTTTTACAAATTGCGATAGCACTTGCAGGAGTGGTCGCGGTTGGAATCGTAATATATGGTGGTATTTTGTATATCACTTCCAACGGTAATTCTGCTCAGATAACTAAAGCGAAAGATACTATAGTTAGCTGGATAGTAGGGCTCATAATCATAATTGGTGCATACGCAATCGTAGCCTTCCTTGCTAATATATTTTCATGATCAACTTAATCGACATCAAATTAGCTGATTCCTTATGCTCTACCGCATCAGCATGTGGTCTGCCTCAAGTCAGTTTCGATAATATTACTCTGGGGAAAATTATCTCAGCTGTTTATGAAATTATTGCGGCCGTATCCGTTTTGTTTCTTGTAATAGGGGCCACGAAATATACTATTTCAGGAGGTGATCCGGCGGGTATTAAGAACGCCAAAAATACTGTTATTTATTCTATAGTTGGATTAATCATTAGTCTTTTAGCATTTCTGGCGGTAACATATTTATCTAGCAAAGCAGGAGGCTTATAAAGATGAAAAAAATACGTCTATTGATTTGTTTGTATGTTATTTTTGTCCCAGCTTTAATGTTTGCGGACTCTACTAGTTCTATAATCACCAATTCGGCTTGTCAAGCAAACCCACAAGCACTTGGATGTAACGGTCAAGCAGCTGTTGGTGCCGGGAGCATTTTTAATAATGGTATTAATGTTTTTATAGGGGTAATCGCCGCAATCTCAGTTATCATGGTTGTAATCGGTGGGTTACGCTATGTCTTATCCGGTGGAGATGCAGCCGGAGTTCGAAGTGCAAAAGACACTATTCTTTACGCACTAATCGGATTAGGGATTTCCATTATAGCGTTTGGTATTGTTAACTTCGTTATCAGTAAGCTAGGATAGATTTATGAAACGTCTCAAGTTACTGTTTGCAGGGTTTGCTTTATTAGTCCCTTTATTAGCGATTGGTGCTTTACCCGTACTTGCTGCTGCTGAGACTCCTCAAAACGCTGCATGCGTCGGTGCTGGCGGAACTTTCGATCCCGCAACCAGTACATGTTCAGGCAGTAACGGTGGACTTGATCTGAACGCCGCCTTTAAAAAAGTTGCCGATACATTGATCTATGTAGTTGGGGCCATATCTGTTCTCATGGTTATTATAGGCGGTTTGCGTTACGTTCTATCTGGAGGAGATTCGACCGGAGTCAAAAATGCCAAAGACACGATACTTTATGCCTTAATTGGTGTAGGAGTAGCTCTCGTATCTTATGCAATCGTTAACTTCGTTGTTTCAAGACTCTGAGCTTTTCAACTTACCTTGATTGTGCTACAACTAGAGTCAAGTGTTTCAAATAAATATAAGCACAACCGTTAAGGAGAAATTATTCAATGACCCAAACTCTCAGTAATTATCGAGCAAAGATTGCAACCGGCGCTATTCTTGCTGCAACTTTTGTGGCAGCTGGAACTGCTAGCGCGGCTGATTGTACCACTTCGTCAACTGATCCGATTTGTCAGGGAATTAATGGAGCGCAGCCGACAAATACGCCAACGACTTTGTTTGGAACCGGTGGTATTTTCTCAACCATTGCCGATACCCTTATTTTGGTAGTAGGAGCTGTGTCTGTAATCATGCTAATTATCGGTGGTCTTCGATACGTGCTTTCAAGCGGTGAATCAAGTGCTGTTAAGGGAGCAAAAGATACTATCCTCTACGCTATTGTCGGAATTGTGGTTTCGCTGCTTGCCTTTGCGGCCGTCAATTTCGTAGCCGGAAAATTCATCACAGGTTAGTTTAGTAGATTTCAAGTTACGAACCAGGAAAACAGCTTTTAAAAGAGCTGTTTTTTAGTACCAAAAAAGCCCCAGAACGGGGCTTTTTACCGGAGCAAAATTATAGTTCTGGCTTAACCTTAATTTTCTTGACTTTATCTTGAGCAACTTTAGGAATTGTGACCGTTAAAACGCCATCTTTTAAGCTTGCCATGGCTTTTTCTGCGACTGTTGAGGTTGGTAAAATCACTGATCGCGAGAAAGCACCCCAATAACATTCTTGGACGTAGTAGTGTTCTCGATCGACTTCTCGTTCTTCCTTGCGTTCACCGCGAAGGGTAACAACATCCTCAGATACGCTGATATCGATATCATCAGCTTTGACGCCGGCAATCGGAGCTTTAATAACCACACTATCCTTAGTCTGGTAGACATCGACGGCTAGCTGCCCTTCGAGTTCTTCCTCTCCTAGCCAGTCTTCACCGCTCCCTTCGGCAGCGCCATCAAGAAACTCGTCTTGCAAGACGTCTTCTTCGCTGTCTGGAGCATTTTTCTTGCCTGCCATAATTACCTCATCCTCCGTTGATTACGTAGTTGCACCCCGCCTCGGGCTGCTCTTAGCTGTTCTTTTCCCTATTATATGCAGACCCACACCGTAAAAGCAACATAAGCTTCATGTAAGCTGTTAGTTGGCCGTAATTTTCGCTCAATTTCAATCCTCTTGGAGTGCTTTTTATGAACATTAGCATTATTATCTAAAAAGTGGCCAAATCTTCGAAAACTTCTTTGGGGTTACAACTTCGCAGCCCTTCACAACTGCGTATGACCGTACTATTTGGGATTGTAGGAATTCTTGCGGCAATTGGTATTTATCAGGTATTTTTTGCACATGCGACACCGCAAATTCCCGGAGACTTGAATGGTGATGGAGTCGTCAATATCTTGGATTTGTCTATTCTTGCCTCGAACTGGGGAGTTCATACCGGAGCCGGGAGCTCATCAGGTGATATTAACAGTGATGGAATAGTTGATATTACCGATCTTTCCATCATGGCCTCTAACTGGAATCAGACTTCCCTTTCCGGAGTTATTACAGCAGATCCAAATGCGACACCGGAAGCAGTAAATTTATTGAAACTACTCAATACGCTTCCGAGCAATCCAAGCCACAGGATTCTGAGTGGGCAATTTGTCGATGACTCGAGCTTATATGCATCAAATGTTAACCCTATCACAACCGCTACCGGGAAAACTCCATCGATAATTGGCTATGACTTCTTTTGGGATTATTCCGGAAGCGCTTCTTGTAATTCTGGAGCACCCAGGTCAAATAACTGGCAAGATATTGCGGACGATGCGGTCGCGAAAGCTCAAGTCGGGCATATTATTGAAATTTCATTTCACCTTGATAACCCCGAGAATGCCTGCGCGTATAGTAACCGAACAATTGATTCGAGTATTTTTACATCTGGCACCATTGGCAATACAAATTTAAATGCTTCACTTAATAACGAAGTAAGCGCTTTTACTCAGCTTCAAAACAATCACATCCCGGTGCTTTTTCGGCCGTATCACGAAATGAACGGAAATTGGTTTTGGTGGGGGTCACAAAGCTGGTATCCACAGTTGTGGCAATACACATTCAACTACCTCACGAGTCATGGAGTGCATAACCTCATTTATGTTTATTCACCAAATCTGAGCGCAGACATGACCCACTACCCGGGCAATAATTATGTTGATGTGGTAGGGGTTGATACCTATAGTGCCACTCCAAATGATGGACAATGGATAACGGCCCAACAATCATATGCCCAGAGTACACCTGGCAAACCTTTTGCTATTAGTGAATTTGGGTTTGCTAATCCTCCGGCTGCGAATACTTACGATAATTCCGTTTTATTGGGTGGGCTGACGGCTACCGCTAACCAAGCAACGGGTCCAAGCTACTTTATGAGTTGGAGTGATCAGTGGAATATCGATCAACAAAAGAATCTTAGTGTGCTGTACCAAAACTCGGCAATTGCAAATCTCGGAGATTATACAAATCCTTAACTCACTGATATCTGGTAAGTGAAAAGGGCTTAGGCGCGAGGAAAGTTTGATCCTTCCCCGCCCCAGAGCCCTTAAAAGTTGAACTACGTCTTGGCCCAAAGCCCTGGGAAAAACCTTAGCCCCTTTCGGCTTAGGAAGGTTTCTTTCCAATAGGTTTGGACCGTGGTGTCGTAGACGCTTAGAGCCCGTTTGATCCGTCGCCGGAAACGCCGACCATGGTTCGGGCAAGCAATGACATCGGTGTAACGAGAAGCCGCTTTAGCCGCCTCAAGACAGTTATGCTTCGGCATTTTGCCCCCATTTGAAGGTGGAATATGGAAACTTTACAGGAGAAGTCGCTGAACTGAATGGAGAGATTATATATCCACACCGAGAAAACGTAAAGCTCAGCTTTCTGCTGAGCTTTACCGAATACGTTTATATAATTTGGTGCTCCTGATCGCACACCTCTCAAACTCTGACTTCGCTTCCGAGGTCCAGATACTGCTTGAGCTGATCAACGAACTACGCAGTAAAAACCGCGCCCAGGGTTAGATCTGGGCGCGTTGCGCGAACTTTCAACCCGGCCGGGACGGCACAGCCATTATGTGTCGTAGATCAGTTGTAAATGCCGATGCAGCTTAGTCGCCTGCTACGAAAAACAAAATGACCCAAGGAACCAAGAACCAGAACAAAATCTCTCCGAGAACAATGGCAAGGGCCAGGGCCATCAAGAAGCCATAGGCGGCACCCTGCACCAGCCCGAAAATCCCACCGGCCACTCCTGCGCCAACTGCCGAGACTGGCAGACCCTGGTTTTGGCCTGAGGTCACAACTTGCAGTGTGCGGCTTCGAAATTCTTTGTGCCAGTAATAGCACAGCACGATGACCGCAACGAAGACATAGGTTAGGGCAAAACCCAGTTTTTCTGAACCAGTCGTAAATGGGGTGTCGCCATATTTGGCCCTACCAGTATGGTAGCCCATGCCACCTGAGACGAAAATTGCTGGAACAATGCCCACGAAGGCTGTCGTGAGGCCGGTTTTCTTACCAAACTCCATCGCCAGCCGCCTAAGCTGACGCTTCTGCCCGTATTCCAAGTCAGTAACTGACATGACAAGCCTCCTGAGTAGAGTGTTCCGGGTACTTTCAGGAGCAACCGCTCGACTGAATGGAGCGATTATATATCCGTGCAGATCTAACGTAAAGCTCAGCATATTAGCTGAGCTATCGGAAATGTTTATAAATGGTGCGCCCGGGAGGATTCGAACCTCCGACCCCCAGCACCGCAAGCTGATGCTCTATCCACTGAGCTACGAGCGCATGAACGAGTGCTACAGTAGCATATTTAGAGAACAGTTAATAGATTTGACGACTATTTTACGATCGTAGATTGGGCTAAGATCTGGTTAAACTCGGTCAAATAGTCATGAGTGTCGGTAATGAGCTCTAAGGTTTTATCTCTGACTGGTACTAGGACTAGTACCCCATTATGAAACTGGTCAAACTTACCGTCGTACCAGGTAGAGGCGATTCCGGAAACCGTGACACTCTTGTTGGTGACGCCGTTTGTTTTGGCGATACCGACAAGATTGGCGATGACGGTCGTACTCCTCTCGTTGATCAAAACCGCACGGAAAGCATATGAATTCGTGGCCGGGTTTTGGCCGGATAAGGTCACAAAGCTAGGGTTTAGGTAGAGCACTACCTGATTGAGCTGGCTGTCGTCTTCAATGACGTATGCGTTCCAGTCTTTTGGGAACTTTATGTCAAAACCCCCGTAGAGCTCAGGTGCGACATAATCTCGAAAAGGGGTTTCCCCAGCAATCAGAGCGTTTTGCTGATCGGTTTTGAGTTGGGTCGCCTTACCTTGGGCAATATAGGTTTGTGATGCTATAGAGAGTTGTGACTGGACATGTCGTTCATTGCCAAAAATTACTATCGCTATGATTGCAACTACAACTACCATTACCCCTAGAAAGATACTCGAGATAAGAAAAATATTCACTTCACTTTTTGCGGACGGGATTTGGTCGTACATGCTTACGCTTATAATACCGAATCCGAGGGCATTGTCCACTGGGTGTGATACCTAGATTGATGGTTTAGTGGCAACTCCTAAACCGGCAAAGATTATTCTTTGTCAGGTTGGGGGTTGACCTCGCCAACTGGCTTGCACCAGGTGGCGAGGTGAAAATATAGGGATGCAGAACGGAGTTGGGTTTAGGCGAGAACCTTCACATCCGCCATTTCAGCCAGAAATTCGGCAATGCTCATGCCTTCACCCTCGGTAAACCTGGAACGTTGCCCGAAGTAGCGATATCCAAGTGCCGCGTAGGGGGTGTCATTCTTCGGGAGATACTTGTTCCAGAGGATCATGGTTTTTTCGCGCATGTCCGTGGGCAGGGCTTTTGCGTAACGCAGGCCGACCCCGTCATTATGGGCGATGACCACGGCATCGAAATGATCGGCTGAGGCTGATCTTGCTCGATCGAGACTTTTCTCGGAACAATGGTAGTGTCCGCCCCGAGCACTGTCCCAGAAGTCGTACAGATCATCGAGCTGAGTTTCTACCTCGAATTTGCGACTCCTTAAGTCGCTTGCGTCGAACAACAACTGATCATCTCCGATGACAAGCACCCGAAGAATCATTCCACGCTCCTTGGCAGCCACAACCTAAGACGGTCTTAAGTTGGGAGAAATATCAATAAAGTAATGTTAATATTTCACCCAACTTAACTACCTAAAAATCAAATCATTCTAAAGCTAAAAAACTATCGTGACTGAAACCTGGGTCAACCAGATCGACCGCTAGTGTAATGCACCCCCGGTCTTGAATCGACCGGGGGCAATCTAGACAATGTGCAGGGCGTAGCTGCCGAAGGCAACGACACCTGCAAGGCCGATCAGGACAGTCCCAGTAATCCCCATAGTGTAGAGGAACTTGGATCCGTCGGGCTTTTTAAACGGCCAGTAAATGACTCCGTAACACCAGCCAAAGCCGCTCATTCCGAGCAACAACAGTAAAAGGCTGATGCCAAAGTTTGCCCGGAAGTTTCGGGGGAGCCGGTAGGCACTTAAGATGAATCCGTACGATCCCACGACTATCGCGACTCCAGCAATAAACACTGAGAGAGCAAAGATCGCCCAAAGCAGGGGTCTCGATTCGGAGAGGGGCTTTTCGTGGCTCATGGGAAGTTGGTGTTCGGAAAAAAGCTGGATAACCTTCCGACTTGATTCAGGTTCGTTTGGCATCCTGTGATGGTCCTACTTTCTAATCTGGGAGTGGGCGAGGAAACTACGCAGGGTTGAGCCGAGCGCAGGAAATTTCAAAAACGTGTTAAGGAGCAAATCCATTTTTTCGGAGTTTACTATACAACTAAAAATAAGGATAGTCAATCAGTTATGGTCGAATGTTGGGATAAATTAAGATCAAAAATTTGTTATCAAATATGGCGGAGAGGGGGGGATTCGAACCCACGATACCGTTACCGGTACACTGCTTTTCGAGAGCAGCGCCTTCAACCACTCGGCCACCTCTCCATATAAGTGATCAATGACTCATTTTAGATGAAAATCTTGATTTGACCAATAACAATTAGAACTTGATAATGCGAGTCGCCCGTTCGACCAGATCCGGCAGACGATCGGCTCGCGGCAAATTCTGTGACAGTATACCCAAGATACTATCAAGGTCTTTGGATTCAAAAATTATCGTCAGTCGAGGTTGAAAGCGTTGGGTAGGATCAAGATCAATACTGTGCCAAGCCACATCGTTAAAGACGGAGAATGAGCGAAATTGTTCATAACGATACAGTTTATTCTCAACTGATATACCCCCGTCATCGATCATATAGTTTAATACCCGGGGTTCTTTCTTGGCATAAACGAGGAGTGCAAATGCCATTGCAACGAACACCGCGGCGCTGAACCATTGTTTGGTTATTAAGGCTATTCCGATCAATAAAAGTGCTACTACGGCAAAGCCGAAATACCATAAACCTTGCTTTTGATGATGAATAAACTCAGAAGCCTGCCAGGAGAAACTGGCATTTTCGCCGGCTTCGCTATCACCGTCCTCTTCTGAGGAATCGTCCGGGGTAGCCAAACTATCCTCGTTGTTTGTAGAATAATCAGATTCGTTTGTACCGGTTTCAGGTAACGTCTGATCAGTTTCTTCTGACTGGGGATTATTAAGCTCCTGAGATAATTCTGAAGGTGGACTGAATTGGGGTTGAGAATTCTGCATGTCCGGGACCTGATTTGGATATAACGGCTGAGGCTGGACAACTTGGCCAGGTTGTACTTGGGGTTCGTTAGTTTGTTGCCCAGGAGATTCGTCCATATCATCCTCGATATTGCAAACATTATGAACGAATAAGAAGCCAAATACAATTCTGCTTGAGGTTAGACCCGAGCCTAACGGAGGACTCTTCAAGCGAGTTCCGCTGCAACAGCTTGAAAATTGGACCTTCCAAGGCTATACTCACAAAGTTAGTGAGGGGGAGCCGGAGGAGGGGTCGCATAGCGGCCGAGTGCACCGGTCTTGAAAACCGGAGACCCAGCAATGGGTCCGTGGGTTCGAATCCCACCCCCTCCGCCAGATAGTATAATATTCAGATTAGTCGCCTGGAGAGGTACCCAAGAGGCTGAAGGGGCGGGTTTGCTAAACCTGTAGGGGGGAGTAATCCCTCGCGAGAGTTCGAATCTCTCCCTCTCCGCCAAAAAATGATCACGCAGTCGTGGTCTTTTTTTGTTGGCTTAAACTTTTCCGGTTGTCAGAGCTTTTATCTGATCAAGCTGAAGTTGAGCTTGATCAGAGTTACCTTCTTTTTGGTAAAGCGTGTACAACAGTGAATGAGTGGGAAGATAGCTCGGATCCTGATGAGTCGACTTGATCAGGTATGATTCTGATTCCGCCAACTTGCTTGAATCATTTGGGCTGAGAACGAAATCTATCTCGCCCAGTAGATACTGATCCCGGGCGCCCAGGTTTGTTTGCGACAGGAGGATTGTTCTAGAGCTTCGGAGAAGTCCCTGGGAGTTTAGAAAGTACGCCAGTGGTATTTTACCTGTTTTGATTTGATCTAAGTCTCTAAGGACCTCTACAGAGCTCACAGAGCTTATTAGTTTAGTTAATAGATCGTTATTGTTAACTACTGCATAGAGAATTCCCAATTGAATCTGTGATGCTTGATTATTAGGATCCATTGCTAAAGCAGATTTGATACTGGAAAGAGACTGGATAGTATCTCCTGATTCAAGTTCAATTTTTGAACGGGCTAACCAGTTGGAAGCCGATGGACTCGATTTCGTAATCTGTTTAGCCAGCGTTTCGCCGAGTTTAAGTTGTCCTGTAGCCAGTGTCAGACTGATGATTTCACTCCCCCCTCCCCCATTCGGGAGGCGCTCGAGAGTTTTAATGGCGTCATCAGGTCGCTTCGCTGAGGCGTACGCACTTGCCAGTAACTGAATGATCTGTTGGTTGCGTGGAGCCAACCAGCTTGCAATCTGGTAGTCGAGTAATTCTTGGTCAATGTCGCCAGTTTTTAACGCTTGTTTGGCACTTAAAACGAGACTCACAGCCCGATTGTTAGCAAGATAGATCACCAGCGGACTAAAGATAACGACAATAATGATTAACCCGACGCCCCAGCGGAGCATGGTTTTAGCTTTGGGATGCTTCGATTGCCGAGATTTGCTCATCCAACTTAGATAGTAGCAATTGCGCTTCCGCTTTACTATCGATTTGTTGTTGCTTGATTTGCTTAGGAGCTGACTTAATAAACCCGGGGTTGGTCAGATTCGCATCAATTGAGGCAATATATCGTTTTTTAGATGTTCGATTGTCCCGAAGCTTTTTCAGAAACTGGTCGAGCTCAGTTGGGCTAACATCAAGCCAGGCCTCATGGCCAGTGGAAACAAGTGCGAGTCCCCTCCCCTGTTTAACCTGTTTTATATCCCCGATTCCGGCGAGCTTTGAGATGATTGGCCCAAAACTTAGCAAGTTTTTATCGGTGACGAGAAGCGTGGGCTGCGTAAGATTCATATCTCGACATAATTCTCGTGCCTCACCGATGATCAGTTGGACATGGGTAAAACTTTTGAGTTCAGGCGTAAATGTCTTGCCCGGAGGGGGCCAAGCACTCGAAATCAGGTTTAGCTGATGCCAACTCATCTTCTGCCAAATAGCTTCGGTGACAAAAGGGGCAAAAGGATGAGCCAGTTTTAATATCGTCTCGAGACAATACAGCAAAACCGGTAGATTAGCGTCGACTTTAGACGTCTCGATATACCAATCGGCAAAGTCATCCCACAACAGAGAATATATTTTTTGTTGGGCGTCACTGAAACGGTAATTCCCGAGATCTTTTGATACGAGCGTAACCGTTTTAGAAACTTTCGATAAAATCCATTTATCTGCAACCGATAGATCGGAGGTGGGAGCAGTATCGGCAGCTCCTCTAAAGTCTTCAGGTAGTTGAGCTAATATAAAGCGCGAGCAGTTCCAGAGTTTGTTGGCAAAATTTCGATTAGCCTCGACTCTTTTTTCATCGAAGCCCTGGTTTAATCCGGCACTGCGGTTGGCAACCAGGCTCATCCGGAGTGCATCGGCTCCGTAACGCTCGAGCAGCGGCAGTGGTGCCAAGACGTTGCCTTTGGATTTACTCATTTTTTTACCGGCTGGATCAAGCACGAGACCGTGGAGATAAACGGTTTTAAAGGGGATCTCATCTGTCAGATATAGGCCAAGCATAATCATGCGTGCAACCCAGAAGAATATGATCTCACCGGCGGTCTCCATCACGCTGGTCGGGTAGAATTGTTTAAAATCTTCTCCATCTGGGTAATTCAAGGTTACAATCGGCCATTGCCCGCTCGAGAACCAAGTATCAAAGGTATCCGGGTCTTTGTGATAAAGCTTGCCATTTTTGGTAATAGTCTTATCGGTAGACTCAAGATCAATGATGACTTCCCCATCGTCGGCCAAATATGCCGGGATCGGTATGCCCCAAACAATTTGGCGACTAATGTTCCAATCGCGGATATTTTCAAGCCAAGAAAATAGCTCCTTTCGTTTCGATTTTGGAATGATTTTTATTTGTTCTTGTTCTAAGACTTTTAGAGCCTTTTGGGCCAGTGGTTTCATCCGAATTAGCCACTGATCGAGGATTAATGGCTCAATTTTCGTTCCGCATTTATAACAATGCCCAACGCTATTTGAGTACAAAAACCTCTTCACAAGAAAATGCTTGCGCTTATCTTTTAATAAAAAATTGGAAATTTGCACTTGCGCGGTTTTGACGTCCAAATTTTGGTACTCTTTTGGCACTTCAGACGTCATTTTTCCGTCCGTTCCAATGACTTGAATTTGCGGTAAATTATGCCGCTCCCCTATTTCAAAATCGGTCGGGTCGTGAGCGGGTGTAACTTTAACAGCGCCGGTGCCAAATTTCGGATCGACGGCAGAATCGGCAATAATCGGCACTATTCGGTCAGTTAAAGGTACGTGGACAAATTTACCGACCAGATGGGCGTATCTTTTGTCATCTGGATGGACCGCGACCGCTGTATCGCCAAATATAGTTTCCGGCCTGGTAGTGGCAACAACTATCCGATCATCTTCTGAGTCATCGATCGGATAAGCGATTTCCCAGAGGTAGGTTTGCTGGTTTTCATAGACGACTTCGAGCTCAGAAAATGAGGTATTGTGCTTGGTACAGTAGTTGACGATCCGTTTACCTCGATAGAGTAAATCGTCATCCCATAGCTTTTTAAAGGTCAGATAGGCGCGATCAATGACCTTCTGATCGAGCGTAAAGGTATTTTTTGACCAATCGACACTGGCCCCAATTCGTCGTTGTTGGTCTTCCATCTTGGACTTATTGGCGAGCACGTAATCCATAATGTTGTGGTAGAGCTCATCTGGTGAAAAATCAAAACGAGATTTGCCTTCTTTTTCCAGCTGACGTTCGTAAACTACTTGAGTCTCGAAACCGGCGTGATCCGCTCCAGGTAAAAACAAAGTAGCTTTACCGAGCATGCGAGCATGCCTGATCATAATGTCTTCGAGCGTGGTGGTTAAACTGTGTCCAATATGCAGATCGGCATTGGCATTCGGGGGTGGCATCAATATGCAATAGGCTTCAGCTTTGGGGTCATCGATGGGGGAAAATGCTCCGGATTTCTCCCAGAGAGCGTAAATATCTTGTTCGTATTTGGCCGGCTCGTAGCTCTTATCGAGATTCATGAGCTCGATTTTACTCTGCTAAAGCCGATAATGCGAGTTTTAATGGTGATGATGATGAGCTGGCGCACTCATCTGGAGACTTGAGTCTGCTTCCAGGAGTTTGGGGTCGGTGGCGAGACCGTCTCTGGCATACCAGAATCCGAGAGAAGCTATCATAGCCGCATTATCCGTACACAGGTTCATTGGCGCATAGTTTATGGGTATGGGGAGTCTTGCTGCCAGTTCGGCCCGCAGGGCGAGGTTAGCGGCCACGCCACCGGCAATGACCACAGTTTTAGGATGATACTGAGAATATGCGGTCATCATTCGATCGACTAAAGTATCAACCAGCGTTTTTTGAAAGGACGCGGCAATGTCGTTCTTCTGGGCGACAGATAGTAAATTGGCTAGTTTGGATGACGGAGTATCTTGAGGGACGTCGGCGAGCTTCTGAACCGAACGCAAGACCGCGGTTTTAAGACCACTAAAGCTATAATCTAAACTGTCGTTGCCAAGTTTAGCCTTGGGGAAGCTAAAAGCAAGTTCATTTCCAAGTTTCGCCGCATTCGCAATGGCCGGACCTCCGGGAAAACCGAGTCCTAACAATTTCGCTATCTTATCAAAGGCTTCTCCGGCCGCATCATCTCTGGTTTGACCGAGGACTTCAAAATCATGGTGGTCTGTGAACAGCACGATCTGAGAGTGTCCGCCTGATACGATCATGGCGAGCAGGGGGAACTCAGGAGGAGTATCAGTATCGAGAAAATTGGCATAAACATGGGCTTCTACATGATTGATAGCATAAAGGGGTTTATGACGTATCTCGGCCAGAGTCCGCGCAGTTAAGGTTCCGATCAGGAGTGAGCCCAGCAGCCCCGGTCCAGCGGTCACGGCAATTCCATCAATCTGATCCCAATCTAGTCCAGCGGTACTTAGTGCCTCATCGACAACGGGTAACATGTCCTCGATGTGACTACGGGCTGCGACCTCGGGGACAACGCCGCCAAACTCCGCATGAATCTCGATTTGAGAGGCCACAATATTTGATAAAACCCGTCGGCCATCTGCCACCACTGCGGCGGCCGTTTCATCACAACTTGTCTCAATACCTAAAATATTCATAGATTGATTTAATACTAGCGAACTTGATCCGGCTTACAAGGGTTATCTAAGCTTGGGAACTATCAGGTCAGTCTATCTTATGACGGAGCATGTGTTGTTTTTCTTCGAGCCACTGGAGCTTGTATTTAAAACTGTTGATGGGGTAGTCCTGGGCCGGGATATAGAGTTCTTGATACCCGCCAAAACTTTGTTTAAAAGTTGAGTATCCGTAGCCATAGTGACTGGGATGGTTCTGGGGACTATCTATCACTCCCCAGAAATTGTATCTGGATGCACCTAGGTTGCGGACATCTTTCATAATCTCAAGGTGCATATATTGGGGGGCGTGCAGATCGCGATGTTCATCTGATGATGCGCCGTGCAGATATGAGGCTTCAATGCCTGAAACTGTGATGAGAGCTGTAGCGAGGGCTCTGCCATCGAGTTCGGCCAGATAGACATATTCAAGACCGGATGGCGCGAGAATTTCAAATTGCTGCCGGTAGTACTGATCTGGGAACCTGCCAATTCCCCCTTTACGATGATCGAGACCACCAAGCAGAGCCAGAAAAGTTTCCAGATCTTTCATTTCACTTGATCGGCGTACCGCCACCCCGGCTTTTATTGCTCGACGCAGATACCTTGGAACGTTACTGCGCATCCCGTGTTCGCTGAGCCAATGCATTTGCGCGTCTTCTGTTTCGAACAGATCGGCGATCCAAGCCCTTCCAACTTGTACAAACCATTTTGCAGCAGGTCTAAACTTAAGATCGGCAAAAACAACCGCCGACAGGTTAGTTTTGCCGAGGGCCGGATCAATTCGAAGAAACAGGTTATTTGTGCCCTGATATTTATCTTGCAAGTCTTTCAAGACAGCTCGCAGGAGAGCCGGATTATCATAGTTTAGGAGGGGACCTCTCGGGAGGTAGCAGTACGGTCCAAATCGAGACGCTTCCTGGATTACTAGTGCCGATGCGACCAGTTCCGACTGATCGTACCAGCCAATTCGGTCAATCGACTTCCCAAGACTTTGTTGAAAAAGCCCCCACTGCCAGGTGTGATAAAACTTTAGCCACTTAGCAAGTTCAGGTTGAGCTTGAAAGCGGGTGAGTTCATCCCGAGAGAATAGCGGTTGCATGGTTAATGACATTTGCCGCAATTGTAGCATGCGACAGATCAATTTCCGGACCTGTTGGCAGGTTTAAAATTCGTTCCGCGATTGATTCGGCTTGGGGGCAGCTCGCCGGATTGTAGCCAATAGCTTCGAAGTTGGTATCTGCAGGATAAAGTGCCGGGCGGTACCAGTCGGTGACGTAAATATCCTTCGATTTGAGGGCGGCTACAATTAAGCTCCGCAGCTTCTCAGATTCGCAAATAATCGGATACTTCAGTAGCGGCAAGTTAGCCGGACCAGGAAGCACTAGGTGGTGATTGTTCGCCAGCCACTCTCCGTAAAATTTCGTCAGTTCCTGGCGATGGGCCAACGTCGAATCAAGCGTTTTCAAACTTTCCAGAATAATCGTCGCTGCTACTCCTGGCATGGTCGATGGAGTGCCTTTGGGATACTTTCCCCGCAGTTCGGATCTGGAGATGGCGGCTTTTAGGATCCCGCTAAGTTCTAAAATTCGGCGTAAAATCCTTCCCAGCCAATCTGGAGACTTCCGAATAAGTTGACGTAATGGGGGATAGAGTAACCATAAAAACGTTTGAGTACGACTTAACTCAGGCAGTTTTCGATACATTGTTTCAATGTTCTTTACCAGATCGGGACTAGAGACCAGTAAAGCGCCCCCGAACTTGGATTGGAGGCTTTTTTCAATACCGAAGCTGAAGATGGCGGCGTCTCCCATGGTCCCTAAAGGATTTGCTTGGTCATGGACGCCTAAACTGTGCGCACAATCCTCAACAATAATCAGATTATGTTTAGCAGCTATCTCCTTAACCGCTTTAGAAGCCCCAGGAATGCCGAAAGAATGCTGCAGGACAATTACACGAGTTTTGGCCGATACGCGTTCAGAGAGGCTCTGCGTGGCCGCAGAAAGGGTCTTTGTATCGATATCGACAAAGATTGGCGTGAGACCAGCCCAGATAATTGGATTTACTGCTGTGACACAGGTAAAGGATTGAACCAACACTTCGCTGCCTGATTCGAGATTCAGAGACTCAAGTAACAGATAAAGCGCGGTTCTGCCGTTGACGGTCAAAAACCATTGATGAGGAGTAAAGTTCTTGGCGAAGTAGCGTGTGTCGAGTTCCGTTTTCAGTCGTGCTAGCGGCTTTGGATTACGATATCCCCCAATGTTTGCGACCAAATTCAGATACCTACGCGCGTTCATAGCCTTAGTATAATCACTCACGATGAGCTTAGCGAATGCTACAATTGTCCCATGAGTATAGAACCCGGACTGCCGCCAAAGAGTTGGGATACCCACCAGAGAACCTTGGGAGGTCATTTCTTGCAATCAAGAGGGTGGGCCGAGTTCCAAATCGCCCTTGGACGGATAGTCTTGTTTGACCACGCTCCGGCGTGGAGTTTTGTTGCAACCGAGCGAGCTAGCGCCAAAATAAAATATCTCAATCTATCTTACGGTCCGACTCTCTCGGAGAACTCCTTACCGGATGCACTCAGCGGACTGATGGAGTATGCCAAAAGTAATGGGCAAACTTTTATCAGGATCGAACCGATGGGACTCGTTTCAGTAGATCAGGTCAGAAACTGTGGACTTTCGGTTACTTCAATTGAAGAAATCGAGCCTCAACTGACTATGCTCCTTGATCTTAAGCTTTCAGAAGAGGAACTTCGACATAACCTGAGCTCAGGCCACCGCAGTGCAATCAACGGAGCCGAACGGCGGGGACTTAGTTTTGCTCACGCAATGGCCGATGCCGATTATGAGGCATTTATTTACATGATGAGCGCAACTGCCAGAAGGGCTCACATCAATACATTTGAACCCCAATACTTTCGGACTCTTCGAGAAACCCTCTCGAAAAACGACAACTTTAGGCTCTATATCGCTGAGTTCGAGAATCGAATCGTAGCCGCTTGTGTGATCTTTACTACTCCTGATACTTGGTATTACGCCTTTGCCGCGAGTGACCCGGAGAATGTCAAACTCCAAGCTGGGGCACCCCTGCTTTGGCAAGCCATTTTAGACGCTAAGGCCGCCGGGGCTGGCTCGTTTGATCTGTGGGGCATAGTCCCAACCGATACTAAGTCCGCAAAATCTGGGTATAGCCATTTTAAGCGAGCCTTCGGGGGGACAACGAAAGCTTATAGTGGCAGCTGGGACGTTATCGTAAGTCCTGCCAAGTATCGGACGTTTCAGATGGCCAGATCAGTCGGACGGGTAATCCGGGAATTAAGGCGCTAAATGAGACCAGCAAGTGCAGCTGAGAAGCAGTCTTGGGACAGCTTGATTCTGGCAAATCCAGATGGGGGACAGGTCTTTCAGACAAAAGCCTGGGGAAACTTTAAAGCCCTTCATAACTGGCAACCCCATTTTTATATCCATGATCTTTCATCTGGGCCTGTGGCGGTGATGTATCTGGTCCGGAAGCTGCCTAAATTCGGGGAGATTTGGTGGGCTCAAAAAGGTCCGGGGGTAGCGACAGATACGGCGCTCGCCGAACTGGCCGGCACCTTGAAGCCGTCGACCAACAGCTTTATGGTCAGACTCAACCCAAGTCTCATAAAATCCCAGGTTAACCCGACCATACTGCAATCAGTTGGGCTGGTCGAAGCAAAACGGGATGTTTCCCCGGACAAGTCCACCATAATTGTTGATTTGTCGCCCAGCGAAGACGACATCATCAACTCATTCAAACAAAAAACCAGATATAACATTCGGCTAGCCGAGAAGAGGGGAGTTAGTGTCACCCCAGTGCCACCAACTCAGGTTAATCTTGAGATCATGTATAGTTTGCTGGCCGAAACCAGTAGCAGGGCTCAATTTTACACCCGAGCGAAAAGCTATTACCTGGGCTACTGGAAAATATTGGCCGATGCCGAGCTCGGAACCTTGATGTTCGCGCAGTTTGAAGGGCAAGTCCTGGCAGGGTTGTTCGCAACTCATACAGGAACAAAAGCTTGGTACAAGGATGGAGGCTCCTCGACTGAGCATCGCAATCTTATGGCAGCCTATCTGTTGCAATGGGAGACTATGCGCCTGCTTAAGCAGCGCGGCATAACCAGCTATGATCTGGTCGGGGTTCCACCTTCAGATGAGCTAAGTCCTGAGAATTCTATTTATAGTTTGTATCAGTTTAAGGCCGGTTTTAACGAGACAATTACTGATTATATTAACTCTTATGACTATCCAGTAAAATTAACTACTTATTTGCAATGGGACAGGTGGGGCGAGCGAGCAATGAGCGCCTATTATATGCGTACCAAACGGCAATTATTGTATTAAGAGCTGGTCAAGCTTATTTACGGGAAAAAATCTTGACTCGACGAGTAGGCTTTGCCCCAGTAAGATAAAGCCATGTTTCGTACGCGACTAAAGTCCATTATTCCGCTGGGTCTATTTCAACGGGTTGAGCCATTCGGTCACCTGGTGGAATCGATTGTTGCCCAAGTCTGGATGGGGTTTCCGGCTCGAGGGACGAGTATTATCGGGGTAACTGGGACTGACGGTAAAACAACCACGTCGGCATTTATTTCCGCCATGCTAAACGACGCCGGCATTAAAACCGGACTTATGAATACTATCGGGTACGGGACACCAGAGAGCTGGCAGGATAATTACGTTCATATGACGACGGTATCTATCTGGGAACTGCTCAGACGAATCAAGGACTTTAAGGCTCAAGAAGTCTCCTGGATAGTAATTGAAACTACCTCACATGCTCTCGCGCAAAACCGGGTTTGGGGCTTGCCCTATCAGATCGCAGTAATGACGAACGTGACGCATGAGCATCTTGATTACCATAAAACTTTTGAACGTTATCGAGACGCGAAAAGAAAGTTATTTAAGATCGCTGATCGAGGTAATTTAAAGATTGGCGTCATCAATGCCGAAGACGGATCGGAGAATCTGTTCCAGTCTGATATTACTGTCCCAATACTTTATGGCTTGAAAAAAGGAGATTTGAGGGTGAGTAAGATCGATTCCCAACCTACCGAAACGAGTTTCGATCTGAATTTCAATGTTGGACATAGTGGCTCGAGGCGCCTGTATAACGACGAGTCTGCTCGCGTAACTATACATCTCCCAGGAGAGTTTAATGTCTATAACGCCCTGGCTGCCGCGGCCGTCGGAGATGTACTCGGTTTATCTGGAGATCAGATTGCCCATGGACTGGCATCGCTCGCGTCGGTGGAAGGAAGGATGAATCGGATTGATGAGGGACAGAGCTTTACCGTACTGGTAGATTTTGCTCATACTCCGGATAGTTTTTCGAAACTTTTGCCTGAGCTGGCTCGCACTACCAAGGGCAAGCTGATTGTGCTATTTGGTTCGGCCGGTCGCAGAGATGAACAAAAACGAGCGATTCAGGGGGAAATTGCTGGAAAATGGGCCGACACTGTGATACTGACGGAAGAAGATAATCGAGATATTCCGGGTGAGTCAATTCTGGAAGATATGGCCGCGGGAGCCAAAAAAGCTGGAAAAGTGATCGACAAAGATCTATTTTTAATCCCTGATCGCACCACCGCAATTGAATATGCCATGCAGATCGCCGGCCCGAAGGATGTCGTGATCCTCTTGGGTAAGGGACACGAGAAGACGATTGAGCGAGCTGATGGAGAGCACCCCTGGGATGAGACCCAAACAGCACGCAAAGCGATCCGAAAGTTATCATCAGCCAGTTAGTTTACAATTTTTTAGGGGTAACAATCAGGGTTTAAGGCCGATGGCTGCGATCATGCGTCCGGAAGCTTCATGATCTCGACGGAAACTACGTAACTCCAGATCGTGGATGGTACAGCGCTGGTCTATCTCAATCTGATCAATTGGCACACCGGTTGCTTTGAGCTGATCGATAATTTGCGCCTGATTGTTAAAAAACCATTTTGTTCCTCGCTTCTCAAAATATTTTAGATCAAAGTTACCCTGAAAGTTTTCGCTAACCTCATAGCAACAAACCTGAGCCATTGGACTGATGTAGCCGATCAGGTTGCCTGGCGAAACTTGATGGGCGGTTTTTAGCTTGTTAATTGTGACGCCGACAATGTTGGCTTTTGAGCCTCGCCAACCTGAATGAAGCGCCCCCACATAGCTAGTTTTCGGGTCAAATAGCAAAACTGCCGCACAGTCGGCAATTGCTACCCCTAACAGTATCCCGGGGGTGTTTGTAATTAATCCGTCTGTATCGGTGAGATCATTCTCAGTAGGATAATCACAAACTTGGTTGCCATGGTGTTGGTGGGGGACTATCAGGTTATCTTCGTCAAATCCTAAGAAACCGGCTAATTTTGCCCTTCTGGCGAGCGCGTCCAGGTTTCTGGGCTCTCCTACCCGAAAGTCCCCGTAGTCCTTCAGGGTCAGAATCGCGCAGACATCTGGGTAGGGTAAAAATACGTCCGGCACAAACAGATTAGCGGGTAACATTATTTTCCGCCATATAGTTGGTGTACCAGCTATAGTTATGTCCTAAAAACTTTGCGATCAGCTCGATACCAAGTTCGGCGGTTTTATGGTTATCGTCTTGAAGAGGATTATATTCAACCACATCCACGCCGATGACCGGACAATGCTGGCCAATATATTCGGCAATGGCAGTAACCTCTCGGTAGGATAACCCCGCCATACTGGGCATGCCGGCGCCCGGCGCATAAGTGCTGTCGATGCTATCAAGATCAAGACTTACCCATAACGCGTCAACTGACTTCGCGAGCAAATCAATTTTTTGAATTAAAGGTGCCAGCCCGCTTGCCAGCAAATCAAACAGCGTATAGCTGGGTATATCAAGTTGTTGCATGAGCAGAAGCTCAGCTGGATCAAAATCATTTCCCCCGATATGGAGTAAATTCTTTGGCTTGAGTTTTGCCCCTGGGTCCCCGATATCAACGAGTTGTCGGTTACCGTGTCCCAATAGAGCTGCCAGATGCATGCCATGAATATTGCCCGTTAAACTCGTTTCAAAGGTATTAAGGTCGCCGTGAGCGTCAAAATAGATCATTCCTAAGTTAGGATGAGCTATTTCCGCTCCAGAAAATAATCCCAAGGTAATCGAGTGATCACCGCCTAAAGCAACGATGCGGTTACCAGAACGAATTTCGGTAGCACAAAACTTAGCGGTTTCTTCTGAAACGCGGACTATTTCACTCAAATAACGTTGCTGTTTGTCGCCGGGGTTTAAATTCTCTCGAGCGGCGCAAACGATATTCCCGTGATCGCGCAGATCTATGCCACTGTTTGATAACTTTGAAATTATTTCTCGGTACCTGAAAGCTTCGGGGCCGATGTCGACACCCAAGTTCTTCGCCCCCAAATCGAGTGGAACCCCAACGAGAGCAACCGGAGCTTGCAAAAGGTTCATGGAATTATTATAGCGGAGGAGCTAGGCTTCTCGCTTGGTTTTGCACAAAAGACTAAAAAAGCGGTGGTATTAAATTTCAGATCTTGAATGTGAGGCTCTAAGATGTCGAGATCATACAGTTTTGCTGCTCCAGCCGAAGCAATGACTGCAGTGTCGTCACTAAGCTTGCCTGCTCGAAGATCTCTCGCGGCCAGAGCCGTATCGGCATACTCACCGATGGCGGTGTCAGTCCAATGCCGTTTAAGATAATGACGACATTGGGCCAGTGCCTGAGGGTGAGAAACAACTTGGGTAATATTTTTTAGCGTTTGACCCGGTATTGCCAGTAAGTTCTGTTGAACGTCGACTTGGATAATATCAATTATCTCGAAGGTGAAATCCGCCATGGCATAGAGCGTTTCGTAAACCATTCCCCCCACTGAATTTTCGATAGGGACAACACCGTAAAGAGACTTACCATTAATTACTTGTTTGAAAGTATCAAGTGCAGTTGTGCAGTAGATTGGGTTATACGCAATCTTTGCTTGCTCGAGGTACTTCTTTGCTGCTTCCTCAGAGAAACTACCGGCAATTCCGGAAATAGCAATAGTAGGGGTGCTCATGGGTATTTATCTTAGCAAATGACAATCACCGGGTAAATGGTAGTATGTGCTTATGAAACTTGACCCGACATTTAAGCCTAGAAGTGTCTTATGTGTGGCAGCACACCCGGATGATCTGGAATTTAGTGTGGCTGGCAGTGTAGCTTGTTGGTGCAGCGAGGGGGCCGAAGTAAACTACCTGATTTGTACCAATGGCGCCAACGGCTCAACTGACCGTACCCTAAGTCAACAAAAATTAGTTGAAACTAGGCAAAACGAGCAGCGCATGGCCGCCAAAATTCTTGGAGTAAAAGAGGTGGTTTTCTTTGATTACGAAGACGGTTCGGTCGAAGTCACCATGAAGCTCAAAAAAGATATCACTCGAGAAATTCGCCGGTTTAACCCGGATGTGGTGTTTTGTATGGACCCAACTCTTTTGTATATACCTGATCGCTGGTTTATAAATCATCCCGATCATCGGGCGGTTGGACAGGCGACCGTCGATGCGGTTTATCCGATGGCGCGCGATCACCTAATGTTTCCCGAATTACTCGATTTGGGGTATGAACCTCATAAAGTGAGAACTCTACTGCTCAGTAACTTCGAAAAAAGTAATTTTGCCATTGATATAACTTCCGAGTTTCCAACCAAAATTAAAGCTTTGGCAGCGCATGAGAGTCAGATCCCAGATCTATTGGCGACTGAACAAATGCTTAAGGCTTGGGCAAAAGATGCCGGTAAGCTCGTGGGCGTAAAGTATGCCGAGGCCTTCGTACGGGTTGATCTTCCCGGTTAGAGGGGCAGTCGAAAAAGGTTTGGATCCGAGACATTTTATCCGCTAGACTAGGTAAGTATGAATTTTATAGAAACAGTCTTTAAAGCCTACGATATCCGTGGGCTCGTTGGCAGCGAACTTACGAATGATTTAGCTCTCGCTGTTGGCCGAGGTTTCGCGGATTTTTTGCCAGATGAGGGTCCAGTGGCAGTCGGATACGATATGCGCCCTGATTCGAAAGCGTTAGCCGAACAGCTCAGAAAGGGCATCGTTGCTCAAGGTCGAGATGTTATTGATATCGGTGAAGTTTCCTCGGATATGATCTATTTCGCGACGGGATTTCTGGAAGCGGCCGGAGGAGCGATGGTCACTGCGAGTCATAATCCCGGGCAATATAACGGCATGAAATTATGCGGGCGATTAGCGTCCGGAATCAGTATTGATACCGGGTTAGGGCAGATTCGCGACACGATCAAGAGCGAAACTTTTAAAAAGAACGTGAGCGTTGGGACGATAACCAAGCAAGACATCACTGAAGACTGGGTGGATCATGCTCTCTCCTTCGTCAATGCCAAAGCCTGGAAACCGTTTCGAATAGCAGTTGACGCCGGCGATGGTATGGCCGGCAAGATTTTTCCTCGTATCGAGTCAAAAATACCACTCTCGGTTTACGGCATGTACTTTAAACTAGACGGGACATTTCCTAATCATCCGGCAAATCCCATGTTGCCGGCCAATGTTGCTGCTGAATCCGCCGAAATTGTCCGAAATAAGTTCGATTTTGGAATCGCCTTTGATGGTGATGGAGACCGCGCTTTTTTACTCGATGAAAACGGTCAAGAGATTAGCGCCAGTATTCTAGGTGCTATCTTAGTCGAGCATTTTCTAAAAGAGAATCCGGGAGCGACCATTTTATATAACGCGGTTTGTAGTCATATCCTGCCCGATACTATCAAATTACTCGGAGGTGTGCCGCAGCGAACCAAAGTCGGCCATAGCTATATCAAGCCGGATATGCGGAAATACTCGGCTCCTTTTGCCGCCGAAGCTTCGGGTCATTTTTACTTTCGAGATAATTTTAATGCTGATTCAGGCCTAATTGCGGCGCTCGTTGCAATTGAAGTCTTAAATAACTCCGGACTGCCGTTATCCCAGCTGGCCGCAAAATATCATAAATACTCTAACTCCGGGGAAATTAACTTAACCGTGACCGATAAAACCGAGGTCCTTGAGAAAGTTACTCAAGCATTTCCGGATGGTGAGCAGGATAATCTGGACGGACTTACAATTAGTTACCCGAATTGGTGGTTTAATATCCGCGGCAGTAATACCGAACCGTTGCTTCGTCTCAACATCGAAGCTGACCGAGACGCAGTATTAGCTGAAAAACAAGCCCAACTGCTGGCTTTAATTAAGGGTTGATCGAACTTCTGATTTCGCTTAATCTGATTGCACGCGAATGCACCTTTTTTTCTAAACTCTTTTTAGAAAGGAGTAGTGAAACCGTGGCGAAGATTAGCTACGCACTGCTTGCCAGGCTAGCGAGTAAAACCGGGGATGATCCCGATCTCACGAAGCTCTCGAGGGCCGATGATGCGGACGAGATAGAGGAAATTATGGTCAGCGACCCCGAATTTCATGCCCTACTCGTGCGTACGTTCAAAATTGCCAGACGTAGCGTTACCCGGTCCCATCCGCTCGATTATCAAGATATGGGTAATCTTGATATCAATCTCGTCCGAGGACTAAGAATCGTGGAAGTTGCCGTGGCCTTAGCCGGTGCCATGTGGTTATCCCACCGCTTCCATTCGAGCGAATAACGAGGGGTGGAGCATTTGTTCCGCCCCTCACAGTTTTTTCACCCTCAGCGCTTGACAGTTGGGGAGTAGATAATTAGGATTATGGTAGTTAGCACTCGCCACATGGGAGTGCTAAATCATAGCTGAAAAGCATAAGAAAATTAAATATTTTAATGATCTTACCGTGACGTGTTGCGTCACAAGAGCTCAAACACAGAGGAGGTTCGATGAAATTACAGCCATTAGCTGATCGAGTGGTAGCAAAACCAATTGAAGCAGAGACGAAAACAGCATCGGGGTTTTATTTAACTGAAACTGCCAAGGAGAAACCGCAAATTGGTGAAGTTTTAGCGGTTGGTAAAGACGTCAAAGAGGTGAGTGTCGGCGATAAGATCGTCTATACCAAATATGGTCCCAATGAAATTAAAGTGGATAACCAGGATATGCTACTTTTGAAGGAAGAAGATATCCTAGCTGTTGTCAAAGACTAAGGAGATAGTATGGCAAAAAAGATTTTCTATGACGATGAAGCTAGAGCGCGAGTTTTAGCCGGTGCGAAAGAACTTTATGACGCGGTCAAGGTCACGATGGGGCCGAAAGGTCGCAATGTGGTAATTAGTAAAAGTTATGGTGGACCCACGGTCACTCATGATGGCGTAACGGTTGCGAAAGCGATTGAAATTGACGAGAATCGCAAAGAAGAATCAACCCTCGGAAAAGGGGTTGGCGCCGAACTGGTCAAACAAGCGGCCAGCAAAACCAATGATACCGTCGGTGATGGCACTACCACTGCCACCATCCTGACTTACCTGATCTTAAAAGAAGCCAATCGCTTAATCGCGGCCGGTCATAATCCGATGGATCTGCGTAAAGGCCTTGATTCGGCTGCCGAAGAAGTACTGGGCAAAGTCGACGGAATGGCCGAAAAGATCTCTGGTAACAAGGAGAAAACTGCTCAGGTAGCGACGGTCTCAGCTGGGGATCCGGAAATTGGCAAGTTGATAGCGGACGTGATTGAAGCTGTCGGCGAAGAGGGCTCAGTAACGGTCGAGCAATCTCAAACATTAGGCCTAGAAAAAGAAATCGTTGAAGGTTTTAAGCTTGATCGCGGCTACGTCAGCACCTATATGGTGACGGATACTGCTCGCATGGAAGCTTCTTACGAGAAGCCGCTGATCATGATTACCGATAAGAAAATCAGCTCAATCCAAGATATTTTGCCCTTACTTGAGAAAATTGCTCAGAGTGGCAAGAAAGAGTTGGTCATGATTGCTGAAGACGTTGAAGGTGATGCTCTTGCAAATCTGGTCCTAAATCGTTTGAAAGGGGTCTTTAATACCCTGGCGATTAAAGCTCCCAGCTTCGGCGATCGCCGCAAAGCAATACTCGAAGACATTGCAGTCTTAACCGGTGCCAGTGTTATTTCGGACGAGCAAGGAATTACCTTTGAAAACGCCGGCCTTGAAGTTCTAGGCAGCGCTCGCAAAGTAATTGCCGATAAAGACAATACCACCATTATTGAGGGTTATGGGGACGAGGGGGAAGTCAAGGGTCGAGTCGCTCAATTAAAAGCTCAAATTGAGAATGCAACGAGTGAGTTTGAGAAAGAAAAGCTGGAAGAGCGACTGGCTGCTTTATCGGGAAAAGTTGCGGTTATTAAAGTCGGTGGAGCAACTGAAACCGAAATCGAAGAGAAGAAATTCCGAGTCGATGACGCGGTTGCTGCGACCAAGGCGGCCGTGGCTGAAGGGATTGTGCCGGGAGGCGGAGTGACTTTAGTCGACTTGTCGAAAACCATCAACCTAGACGACGCTAAAGTTACAGATGCGATCGCTGCCGGAAGAATGATCTTAAAGGAAGCGCTACTACATCCGTTCCGCCAACTCATGCAAAATGCGGGGCTAAATCAGGAAGAAAAACTTTCGAAGGTGCTGGCAAGTAATGCACTTGGTATGGGTTTTGACGTCAACCACCCGCAAGATTTGATTAATCTCAAAACTGTCGGAATAGTTGATCCTGCCAAAGTTACCAGGGAAGCAATTGTCAACGCAGTTTCAATCGCTGGAACGGCTATGACGATGGGAGCATTAGTAGTCGATATTCCGGAGGATAAAGCGCCGGCCATGCCGGGTGGTATGGGCGGTGGAATGGGAATGGACTACTAAGTTAAATACAAGTAAAGACTCACAAGTTAGAAGGTACAAAAAAGAGACAATAAGTGTCTCTTTTTTGGGTATTGAATAATTGCATCTGCAGGCAGGGTGGACACCAAGTTGGCGTCCACCCTGCCAGAAGGATTTAGAGGAACGGGAATCCGTCCGCAGGAGGGAACCAGCGCTCGCGTTTTGGCAGTTGAATTTCACCGTAGGGGGCCTCGGCGGCTTGGTAGCAGTTCAAATGCCAACATTCGTGCCGAACAAACTCGCGCCGCTGGGGCTCAATACCCGGGGGCAAGACGTTGGTCCAGATCGTGACGAAGACGTAGTGTACGGTTTGACCATTCTTGCCGGTGATCGTTGCCGGGTCGTATCCGCAGTGGGAAGATGCGCAGATTTCGGGTGTCGCCGGCTCACCTTCGAGCTCTTTTACCTCCAGATCGGCCATGAGCTTTTGCGGAAGAGATGTGTTCATTGCTCCTCTTTTCGTAAGTCGGCGGGGCTTCTTCGGATATTTCACCGTGGGGATTACCGGCACCTTCGTAACATTCCGGGTGGTAATTCAAAACTGCTTGCCAAACTCCCTTTTTGTAGAGGTTGACGATTATGCGGCGCGGATGCTGTCTGGCGATGAACTTGACTGGCTCACCACAGGCTTCGCAGTCCGCGTAATTCCCGGCGTCTATCTGATGCGAGACTACCCGAGTTTTTCTTGCGTGCGTACGCGTTGTTGTCACCACCATAATCCCTTCTCGAGGTGGGCGTGACGCCTAATATAAGCGTTTTTTTGCAACCTGTAAAGGGCTAAAGTATGGCATAATTGGGACAAAAGGAGGCTGCAAATGCTAGACGATCAAGGGTACGTTACTAATTTGGATCCTTCCAATGCGCTGGGAATCATCGCAGCTCAACCGGCACAGTTAAGGCTTAAGCTAACTTTTTCGTCATTTGAGCTAGATATCGATAATATCGTGGTAACCGGTATGGGTGGCTCAGCTCTGGGAGCAGAGTTTATCCGCTCGTACCTGAGCGATCGATTGCCGGTGCCATTGAGCATTGTTCGGGATTACACGTTACCGGCTTTTGTGGGTCCAAAAACGCTGCTAATCGCATCAAGTTACTCCGGAAACACCGAAGAAACTATTACGGCACTGGCGCAAGCCAAGCAGGTAAAAGCTAAAATAGTCGTCCAGAGCTCCGGAGGAAAATTGGCTGAAATAGCTCAAGCCGAAGGGTATCCGCATATCTTGTTCCCAGGTGGTTTTCAGCCAAGACTGGCAGTATTATTTCAGGTTCGAGCTCTGGCTGTTATATTCGAGTCGGCTGGTCTGGTCAGTGGGATTTTGGAAGAGCTTGAAATGGCGGCGAACTGGGTCGAAGGTAAAATCGGCAAATGGGTGCTTGAGTCACCAGAATCTGACAACCCGGCCAAACAATTGGCTGAGCATTTGGTTGGTAAAACAATCGTGGTATATGGTGGCCCAACGCTTTGGCTCCCCACCATGAAATGGAAAATCGATTTTAACGAAAATTCAAAAAATGTGGCTTCGTTCTATCATTTGCCCGAATTTAGTCACAATGAATATACCGGTTGGCTGTTTCCAAATACCAAAAATATTGGTGTGATCGAGCTCATGTCGAACCTCGATGTTCCCCATATTAGCCGTAGGTTTCGCATTTCCAATCGATTATTATCCGGTAAAATGCCAAAACCATTTATAGTGAGCGCCGAAGGGGAAACCAAACTCCAGCAAATGCTCTGGACCGTTTTACTAGGAGATTTTGTAAGTGCATATCTCGCATTCTTAAATGGTATCGACCCAACGCCGGTCAATTTAGTGGAAAGTTTAAAAAAAGAACTCGCGAAGGAGGACTCATGACAGAAACAATTAATACCTATGTTGTGGCCGGATTCATAGTTTATCTAGGTATGTGCGCCGGCTTAATAGCCGCAAAGCATGGGAAAAATCCGCTCCTTTATGGTTTAATGGCGGTTATCACGCCGTTTAATCTAATACTTCTTGGCGTATGGGCGTTTGGTAGTTTTGAAAAAGATAAATCAGAAAGCATCGGTTCGTGAAAAAAGTTACAACTTTTATGGCAATTGGTGTTCCTGGATCGGGCAAAACTACTTACCTCAAACCTTTTGCCGAACGGATTGATGCAAAGTATCTTTCAACGGATGAGATCAGACTCGAGCTCCTCGGCGATATGCTTGATCATTCTCAAAATCAAAGGGTCTGGGCGGAACTTTACCGTCTCGCTGATGAGTCACTAATGAAGAGTCGGAGTGTGGTGATTGACGCCATGAACTTAATACCAAATTACCGGATTATAGATAACAAACGATACCGAGGGTACTGTAGTGAGATTGTTGGGATCTGGTTTAACTTTTCGCTTGAAGAAATTCTGCGCCGTAATTTATCCAGAATCCACCGTGAGCCCGTTCCGGAATCTGATATAACTCGGCTTTATCATGCGATGATCGCAAGTCCGCCGGTTTTATCCGAAGGGTTCGACAAAATCATCGATCTTGCGAGATCTGAATCTGAAATAGCTCTACTCGAAAAAGTTTAGAGCTCGCTTACAATGATTGTTCTTAGCCAAGAAAAAGATCTGTGCTACAATTTTTCGACATGGAGGGGTCGCCTAGCGGCCTATGGCGCTTGCTTGGAAAGCAGGTTGAGGCGCAAGTCTCTCGTGGGTTCGAATCCCACTCCCTCCGCCAGCTTAATAACTTATGCGAGAAAATCATCCGACAGAATTACCTCAGGTGGAGTTGTCGTGATATCACTCACAGCGCGAACACCTTTCGATTTTAGATAATAATACTTGGTAATACATAGAAGTTTAAATTGACGTTTACTTCTGAGATAGGAGTTTTTCATGATAAAGATTGGTCAACCAGCACCGAATTTCAGCAATATTATTGCTTATCAGGCGGGCAAAGAAGATTTTATGCGTATAAGTTTGGAAGATTACCGAGGAAAATGGCTCGTCTTCTTCTTTTATCCAGCAGATTTCACGTTTGTGTGCCCAACCGAACTCCGGGAGTTTGCCAAGCATGCTGATGATTTTTCCGATGAAGGAGCACAAATCCTGGCAGCATCAACTGATGGAGAGCATGCCCACGCTGCTTGGTTCGGACGCGATCTTCCCCAGGTAAAATACCCAATTCTCGCAGATCGGACCCAAGATGTCACACGCTCTTACGAAGTGCTGGAAACTGATGGAACTGCGCAACGCGGAACGTTTATTATTGATCCCGACGGTGTAGTTCGCTATATCATAGTGAGTGACAATTCTGTCGGTAGATCTGTTAAAGAAACTTTGCGAGTGTTGATGGCTTTAAAAACCGGTGAGCTTTGTCCTATAGAGTGGGAAAAAGGCGACAAGACCCTTTCCTAAGCAGCTTTTACATTTCCTAAATCCGAAGAATAATATGGTAAACATAAGATAATGTATCGAGAGGAGATTATCAGGGTGGATGATTTAAAGACGAAGTCAGAAGATTTTTGGAAACAAAAATTGACGCCCGAACAATACCGAGTGGTGCGAGAAAAGGGAACAGAAGCTCCTGGCACGGGGATATATCTAGATAATCATGATGAAGGGATGTATCGTTGTGTCGCATGTGGAAACGAACTTTTTTCAAGCGCTACTAAATTCGAATCCGGATCTGGATGGCCAAGTTTTACCGACCCGGTGAATCGCGAGCAAGTTGAACTTCGTGATGACAATACTCTAGGGATGAAACGAGTCGAAGTTAGTTGTAAGCGGTGCGGCGCACACTTGGGTCACGTTTTTGATGACGGTCCGGTTGAAAAAGGCGGGCAACGCTACTGTATCAACTCGGTTTCGCTTAAATTTGAGCCGAAGTCCTAAATAATTAAGACTATATGGTAAAGATGGCAAAACTTGAGAGCGCGTTTGCGGAACTGGGGATGGCTATGATGAGCGAAGACAAAAACGTTAGCGTTTCGCAAATGTTTGGTATGCCCACTCTTATGTACGGGACAAAAGCATTTGCGGGACTATTAGAAGCGGGCATGGTATTTAAGCTTACCGGAGATGCTAGGGTTGCGGCCTTGGCAATGTCTGGCTCAAAACCTTTTATGCCGATGCCGGGGCGAGCCATGAAAGAATGGATTGTTATCGATGCCACCCATCAAGCCTCCTGGCCGGATTTCGCTCGGGCTGCAAAAGCTTATGTGGCGTTATTGTCCTGATGGATATGCAAAGTAGCGGATCCTCAAATAGATCACTCGCGGATAAACTGGGAATAAAGATGGGTGAAAATATCTCTATTTTTCACGCCCCAGAAAACTATGATGATCTAATTGGAAACTGGCCGGTCGGCGTTAGTGTCAGCCGAGACGTCTACGATGAAATGTTTAGCTTTATTCATTATTTTGCTCGCGGTGCCAGCGAACTCGAACATGATCTGGGCAAGCTGGTTGAACATCTTTTACGCGATGGGAGCTTATGGATATCTTGGAAGAAAAAGAGTGCTGCGCGGGATAGCTCGTTCGGCGAAACAGAGGTCAGGGCACTCGGTTTGGCAACAGGACTTGTTGACGTAAAAGTTGCGGCGATTGATGAAGAATGGTCAGGACTTAAATTCGTTAGACGAAGCAGGGATCGAATCTAAGCAAACGATGTTCGCTTTTTGTTCGCCAGTCTTCACATCAAGAGTATAATTAATGTATGGACGAGATTGAGGAAATTAAGCAGCGCCTTGATGTGGCGGAAGTTGTTGGAAGTTATATAGCTCTTAAGCAGTCCGGCCGCAACTTAAAAGCGTCTTGCCCTTTCCATAATGAAAAATCGGCCAGTTTTATGGTCAGCCCCGAGAAAGGGATATGGCATTGTTTCGGATGCGGTGAAGGTGGAGACATATTTAAATTCGTGATGAGGATGGAAGGGGTTGAATTCCGACCGGCTCTCGAAATATTGGCTCGCCGGGCCGGAGTTGAACTCAAATCTCGCGGTCATGGCAGTGATAACAAACTAAAAGATCGACTTTTGAGCGCTAATACTTGGGCGGTAAAGTATTTTCAGCGCAACCTTATTGAAAATAAGCGGGCGCTTGAATACGTCACAAAAGTGCGAAGGTTGAAACGCCAAACTGTGGCAGAGTTTCAAATCGGTTTTGCCCCGGAAAGTTGGGAAGGTCTTGTCAGTGCACTGCGCATGCAAGGTTTTAGTGATGACGAGCTGGTCGCAGCCGGACTGGCTGCCAGAAGAGCCAGTGGTCAAGGGATCTATGACATGTTTCGCGGACGACTTATGTTTAGTATTTCAGACTCTCAGGGCAGACCAGTTGGATTTACGGGGCGCGTGCTTGATGAGTCTTTACCGAAATATTTAAACACCCCCCAGACTGTGCTTTATGATAAAAGTCGTGCGATCTATGGGCTTCATTTGGCAAAAGATGCCATCCGTAAGGCTGATGAAGTCGTGCTGGTAGAAGGTAATATGGATGTTGTAGCTTCTCATCAGGCTGGAGTCAGGCAGGTAGTTGCAGCCAGTGGCACTGCGCTTACCCTTGAACAGTTAAAAACGCTCGGACATATGACCAAAAACATAAAACTAGCTTTTGATCAGGATGCGGCTGGACTAAAGGCGACGGAACGGGCAATTGAGTTGGCTCAAAAATTGGGCCTGACCTTAAAAGTGGTAGTGCTTCATAATGCGAAAGATCCCGATGAGCTGATAAGTCGTGACCCTGTGCTATGGGCGGAAGCAATTACGAAAGCACCTTATGTTATTGACTATTTGTTTGAGCGCTTCAAAAGTGAAATTGACCTAACCAGTGCCATGGGTAAACGCCAATACAGTGATCGTTTGGCAGCCAATTTGCATCGTTTGGCTGATCCGGTCGAGAAAGATCATTATATCCAACTGCTGGCAAATCTGATATCCGCAACTCCCGAAGCGGTCAAACAGAAAGTCGATGAGCTGGTGACGCCGGCACTGCCTAGAGATCAATTTCGGCCGGTTCCCACTACTATCGAACCTAAAAATGGTCCTCAGATGATTGAGGAGTCATTGGTCTCGCTGCTACTGGGTTTTGTCGATGCCCGGCTCAATTTAGACGAACTCAGACCGGATGACTTTAATTCGGCGAGGTGTCGGGAGATTATCCTATACCTTGGGAAACATGAAGCTGCACTGGCAGGCGATATTGCGAAAGACTTGCCGAACGAGGGAGATTATGTCAAAATTCTGACATTACGGGGCGAGGAACAATTTGGGTCGCTTGCTCCCGCAGACCGCAGCCTGGAAGCACTCACGCTGAATAGACGTCTGCAAACACTGGCGAACAAACATCGACGAGAAGAAATTGGAAACAAACTCCGCGAGGCCGAAAAGATCGGGGATTCGGTCTTAGCGTTATCACTCAAGCACAAGTATCAAGAACTAATTGATTCATAAAGCCAAGTCAATTGCCTAACGATTATGAACCAGCGAATTAAGAAATGAGGTATGCATGCCCAAAAAAGCCACTCCTGAAAATGAAGAAGAAAAAACTGCTCCGCAAACAGTCGATATCGAAGCCTTAATAGCGAAAGGTCGTGAACAAGGTTTCTTAACGCAACAAGAAATATTGACAGCTGTCGGCGATGCTGAAGACAATGTTGAAGAACTAGATGATGTTTATGCTGCCCTGCTCGAGAATAGCATTGAAATTGCCGATCATCGAGAAGGTATGGAAGATTGGGATGAGGCAATTGAAGCTGAGCCCGAAGCGGTCATCGTTGAAAATGATGATTATGTGAAAGATATTGCCGATGATTCGGTCAGACTGTATTTACGTGAGATCGGTCGGGTTCCACTGCTCAGTGCCGCAGAAGAAGTTGAGCTAGCGAAAAGGATCGAGCAAGGCGACAAAGTTGCCAAAGACAAGATGGTCGAGGCGAACTTACGTCTGGTCGTATCAATTGCAAAAAAATACATTGGGCGAGGGCTTGATTTGCTTGATTTAATTCAAGAGGGATCAAGTGGACTGCTTAGAGCCGTGGAAAAATTCGACTACACCAAAGGTTATAAATTCAGCACCTACGCGACGTGGTGGATCAGACAAGCCATTACCCGAGCCATTGCCGACCAAGCTCGGACGATTCGGATACCAGTGCATATGGTTGAAACCATTAACAAGCTCATCCGGACCCAACGACGACTCGTTCAAGAACTGGGTAGAGAGCCGTTGCCGGAAGAAATTGCAGCGGAAATGGAAATGGATGTAGAGAAAGTTAACCACATCATTAAAATTAAGCAAGATATCGTCAGTCTCGAAGCTCCCGTTGGTGAAGAAGAAGACTCTAAACTAGGCGACTTTATTGAAGACGAAGACAATCCACGACCGGAAGAGTTGGCGACCTACCAACTTTTAAAAGAGCATGTAAATAATGTTTTGGCTCTTTTAACTCCCCGCGAGCAAAAGATCCTGCGCATGCGCTTTGGCCTAGAAGATGGCCGAGGGCATACTTTAGAGGAAGTTGGACAAGAGTTCGGCGTAACTCGAGAACGTATCAGGCAGATAGAAGCCAAGGCTCTAGCCAAACTGCGCAAGCATAGGGAAAGCAAAAAACTCAAAGACTACTTGCGTTAAGGTGACGAAGAGTCTGGTGAATTCTTGAAATCAACACTAGAACAGCCTTTGATATACTTGCCCTATGCAGAAAAGTAATCTGATAATAGGCGTCGTAGGAACTCTTGCAGCTGGTAAGGATGAAGTTGCAGATTATTTAGCCAAAAAAATTGATGGCGAGCATGTCTCAACCGCTGAGGAACTGCGTGACTATGTTACCGAGCATCATTTAGGTGGACTTGATCGAGATAATCTCCGGATAGTTGCAAATCAGCTCAGAGCTGAGCAGGGCGGGGATTTTCTTGTCCGGCTTGCCCTGGCGCACAAGAAGCGCCCGATTATCTTAAGTGCCATGCGTAGTCCCCTTGAAGTGCACGCCATACTTGAGGCGGGCGGAATTTTGATAGCCATCGACGCACCAGTCATGAAACGTTACGACTGGGCGAAGCATCGGGGTCGCATTGATGATGCCGTTACGGCGGAGCAATTTCGCCTCCAGGAAGAAGCGGAACTAGCCCACCTCGATCCTAACCATCAGCAGATCTTTGCGGTCATGGAAATGGCGCACTACAGAATTGCAAATGATGATACGCTTTTAGCATTGCGTCAAAAAGTTGATGAAGTCTTTGATCGAATTATACTTAATAGTGTAGGTAAGACTACGGAAAGTGAATTAAGATGATAGTTCTTGGGCTCACCGGGGGCATGCGACAAGGGAAAAGTACGGTCGGTGAACTTTTGCGAGGACTTGCCGGAGTCGATTATAAGGCTGATCTGGAGACATCATACCCGATCAGTGAAGTTGCCAATAATTGGATTTCTTCTTGGCCAGTGTTACCTACCACCACCAATCGCGAAGAACTTATTAGTCTTGCGAACGGGTTAATTGAAAGTCTGCCGAAAAGTTTAGAGCTGGTAACGGGGAAGCTGGCAGATCCGGCCAAGCTCAAAATTGGCGATAGTCCCGCCTCGCACGAGGAACACAAGCAGCTCATTAAGTATCTCGAGCTATGGACCGGTTTAACAGCTCAGGAGCGGGACGCACAGCTGCCTTTACCTATTACTGCCGAAAACAAAGTAATGCATCGCCCGCTACTCATGTGGTTAGGTGGTGGCATGATTGAATTGGTTGCACCCACAATCTGGTGCGATTTGCTTGACCGGAGAATAAAACAACTCGGAGATCGGGGCTATAGTTTAGTGACGGTCGGAGGTATTCGTTACCCGCAAGACGCTCGCATGATCGCGAGTAATTTTGGGTTTGTCGTGCGGGTTGTTCGTCCCGACACCGAGAGAAGTAACAACATCACCGAAACTGTCATGCAAGAGCTGCATCCGGATGTAGTTATTTATAATGACGATTCGCTAAATTCTTTAGAAAAAACCTGTCAGATGCTCTGGACCGATTTGAAAAATGGGAACTTGCAGACACACTATCGAGCTAGTCACTTAGCCTAGTTAGCACTTAACGGCTTGACCAAGCCATAATCTCAAAGTATAATTTAAATGTCGCTACTAGCCTAACGAAGGGAGAACGACACAAACAAAACTTGCGCCTTGGAAGTTTTTTCAAAATAGGCGCAGCTGTAAAAAGGTTTCTCGGAAAAATGATTTTTCTGAGTTAAAGCTATCGGCGCTCTCGTCCGGACAGGTGTCCAGAGAGGTATCGATTTGATACCAGTTGTTCTCGCGAGCGTAGCGACCGGTTCGACGTACCGGATTGCCTTTGTCGATAGCGCCTGCATCCAAGACCAACCTGAAAGACCACGAGGACCAACCAGGTCCGCAGCGTGTTATCAAGGAGGAACAGATGCGGCCTAACGCCGTAAACAGAATTATTGTGGGACTGGCAACAATCCTGACTACCACGGTTTTAAGTGGGGTTGTCGGAGTTGGAGCCATGACCGCAAGCAGCGGGACTTTTCCCATACACCTCGCTGCAGCCGAAGTTCCGTTGCCGTCCGTTCCCAACGCGACAGTGCCTTCGGTGAGTAGTCCGGAAACTCCTCCGCTTGCTTTTGTGAGCTGGTATACCGAAGAAGCCTCCCGGTGGCAAACGACCGGGAACTGCATAATCTTCGGCAACCAGGTGTACTCACATTGGGGTGAGTCAAATGGGAATCCGACTGCTCAAAATCCGATCTCGTCGGCTTCCGGCTTGTTTGGATTTCTCGACTCCACTTGGAATCACTTCGGTGGATACGTTCATGCCAGACAAGCTCCACCCATTATCCAGTGGGTCCGTTTCTTCCAGGTCTTTGCAGACGGGAAGGGTGCGAGTAATTGGAGAGGAGACGGATGCGGATACGGAACGTAAGGAAACGTTCCTAGATCTTGTTGGCTCTGCCGGCGGGGAGACTCCCCGCCGGCAGAGATAGCAGTAGTGAAATTTATGAATTCAATCTAGTAAAACTAATGTAAACCGCTTATGATTGAGTAGTTGCCTACCTGAGGGAGTTCCTTTGCAGCCTGACCTAGACAGTTGTGAGGGCGCGTTAATTGCGTCCTTAAGACCAGTTGATAGGGAAGTCCTACGCTTCATGGCCAGTCATGGTCGTGCGCGCTGCCTGATTTCGGCCGTAGTTCGTGGTTTGACAATCGCCAAATCACCCTTGCGGCCCGAAGCAACGTCCGAGGACATGATCGACGCCATGAACTTGTTCATCGCTAACGGCCTAGTCACGGGCAATGACAACCTGTACTGGGTGACGGATGCCGGCGCCGAGCTGGCTGAGCGACTTGGGCTGGTTGCAGTATCCACCCCGGCAGAGCCGAAATCCCATCAGCACAGTTTGTTTGAATGGGCCGGCGCCAGATTGCTACTTCCGGCCAAGACAATTTCCTACCTCTGTGCTCCGGTACAACACGAGCAACTTGTGCTCGCCTTGGCCTAACAGCCCCCAAGCTTTATCGACCTCGAAAGGTTCGGCCCTTCGGGGTCGGATCTATTTATAAGCTATACTAAATAGGTATGAGTAAAACTCCTAAATTAGTCTTAGTTGATGGTAATGCCTTGTTTCACCGCGCTTATCATGCGATCCCCTATTTGACCAATGCCGAAGGCACGCCGACCAATGCGGTCTATGGCTTTACCAACATCTTGCTTAAAATGATGGGGGATTTGAAGCCCGAATATGTAGTGATTGCTTGGGATCATTCAGGACAGACTTTTCGCAATGAGCTTTATCCGGAATATAAAGCGACTCGCGTGAAAGCACCGGATGATTTGTATGCCCAAATCCCGATCGTTAAAGAATTGGTTAGTGTATTGGGCTTGCCTTTGATTGAACTAGAGAATTATGAAGCGGATGACATAATTGGTACCTTGGCCGCTCAAGCCAAAGGCGTTCAAACGATTATCGTGACTGGTGATCGTGACGAACTCCAGCTCGTGAGCGATAGCACTGAGGTCGACTTGTATAACCCTTCAACCGGTCAAAGTGAAACCTACGACGTCGCAAAGATGATCGAGCGATACGGACTAACGCCCGCTCAATTTATTGACCTGAAGGCTTTAAAAGGTGATGCCAGTGACAATATTCCGGGCGTAGCCGGTATCGGCGAAAAAACTGCTATGAGTTTAATTTCGCAGTATCACTCTCTTGATGGAGTATATACACATATTGATGAGATTACGGGTAAGCTCAAGGAGCGTTTAGTTTCTGACAAAGAAACTGCCTATTTAAGCCGACAATTGTCTGAGATCGTTTGTGATGCACCGGTGAAACTAAAACTTTCGGAAGCCGAAGTGGGTCATTACGATAAAGCTGCTTTAGCGGAATTCTTTCGAAAATTCGGCTTTAAGTCGCTCCTTACTAAACTGCCGCAAGAAGCCATTGGGCAAATCGATTTATTTAATACCGAAGGTCCGGCAAAAAAAATAAGAAGTCATCTGGCCTCGGTGAAATACTCAAGTATTACCAGTAGTGATGAGCTTCGAAAACTTGCCAAAATGCTTGCAAGTGCCGCGGTATTTGCGATTGATACGGAAACGACTTCAGTTGACATGGTCGCTGCTAGTTTAGTCGGTATATCCGTTTCAGCGAAAGCCGAGGAAGCTTTCTATATTCCGGTTGGTCACGATACGGGAGCTCAGCTCCCGCTTGATGAGGTGGTGAAAGTCTTGCGTCCGATTCTCGAAAATCCCGTAATTGGGAAGATCGGGCATAACATTAAGTTTGATTACCAGATACTTAAACGACATGGGCTCTCGATGTCCGGAATCATATTTGATACGATGGTGGCCTCGTTTCTGATAAATCCCCTAGGTCGTTCGCAAACTCTGGATGATCTGGCTTACAGTGAACTTGGTATTGAAATGATTCCGATAACAGAATTAATCGGCGAAAAAGGGAATGCTCAGAAGAGCTTTAATACCGTCCCTATAGATGAAGCTACCGAGTATGCCGCCGAGGATGCCGATATGAGTTGGAGACTATATCAGTTAATGGCCCCGCAACTTAAGGCCACCGGCCTTGATTCCTTAGCCGCTCAAACCGAGTGGCCCCTTATACCAATTTTAGGAGATATGGAACTCGCCGGCATTGAGCTCGACAGTGATTTCTTAAAGAAATTCAATAAAGTTATCAGTGCGCAAATACTCAAGCTTGAAGAAGAAATTTGGAAGATCGCCGGAGAGCACTTTAATATAAGTTCTCCCGCCCAGCTCGCCCAAATACTTTTTGAAAAATTAGGGGTCAGTCCGATGGGTATAAAAAAAGGTAAAACCGGATTTTCAACGGCTGCTTCGGAGCTTGAGAAAATGAGAAATCTTCATCCCATTGTTGAGCTCATATTTCAGTATCGTGAGTTGGTAAAGCTGAAAAATACTTATGTTGATGCCCTGCCCGAACTGGTCAGTCCGGTTGATCATCGGATCCACACCAGTTTTAACCAGACGATTGCCCAAACCGGTAGATTAAGCTCGACCAACCCTAATCTGCAGAATATCCCAGTGCGCACTGAACTGGGCCGCGAGATTCGTAAAGCTTTCGTAGCGCCCAAAAGTCGAATCTTTGTGTCGGCCGATTATTCACAAATTGAACTTCGGGTGGCAGCGGCGCTTAGCCATGACGAGGCGATGATAGAGACATTTCGCCGTGGTATTGATTTGCATGTTCAAACGGCCGCCGAGCTCTATAATGTTTCCCTCGAAGATGTTACGAAGGATATGCGCAGTGCTGCCAAAACTATTAATTTCGGAGTCTTATATGGGATGAGCGCACACGGTCTTTCGGTTGCAACCGGCATGACCCGGGAAGAAGCCAGCTCATTTATTGCCCGCTATTTCGAAGTGCGACCAAAGCTAGCCGCTTATATTGAGGATACAAAAAAATTTGCCCATGAGAATGAGTATACTGAAACCCTGTTTGGACGCCGCCGCCCTTGTCCCGAGATCAACTCTAATAATTACGTAGTGGCGCAAGCAACGGAGCGCATGGCAGTCAATGTGCCAATTCAAGGCACTGCTGCCGATATATATAAGCTGGCCATGATTGCACTGGTGCCAAAGCTCGACGATAAGACGCAGCTTTTGCTGCAAATTCATGATGAACTAATATCTGAAACGGATAGCAACGAAGCAGACAAGGTGGCGAGCGTAATGAAGGAGGTTATGGAAAATGTCTACGATCTTGGAGTACCACTGGCGGTTGATACAGCCATCGGCCATAACTGGGGCGAGCTATGAGTGAAGTGCCTCAACCATCTCAGGAGACCAAGGGTTCTGATGAGTCGCTCGAAACCAAGGTCTCGCTCCCAGAAGTTACGCCTGAAATTCCCGCGCAATTGTTTGAGACAATTAATCCTGATGCGCCCGAAGCTGAAAAACTTGAAAAAACTCGGTTTGAAAGCATTTTAACTAAACTCGAAGAACTCACCGCCGATCTGACGGAAGAGGAGCGCTTAGTGGCGGTGCAACGAATCTTTCCGCAGGGGGTCGAGAAATATTTGGAAGTTCGAAAACACGCATTTCGTGATCAGTTGACGGATCTACCAAATCGAGCGGCTTTAAAACGAATGATCGAACGTCTTGGAGTTGAAAGCGAATCTGAACTTACGGATACTGCTCGGAGGATTCCCGGACATGAGTTTGTCATGTTTGATGCCAATGATTTTAAAAATTTAAACGAACTAACCCAGGGGCGTCATGCAACCGGCGATATAGCTCTTGCTGAGATGGCCGGTACGCTACGGGGAGTTGCCGATGAAATGGGACTTCCATTCCGAAATCTTTTTCGACTTGGTGGGGATGAATTTCTCGTTGTAGTAAGTAGCGATCCCGAGACAAATGAACCGCGCGGAAAAATGTTCCTAGAGCGCGCCGTTTTAAGTTACGGTCACCGCTACTTCGAAGGGGTACTCAGCACTATTTCTGGTAACATCGGGGAAACTCCCAATGAAGCAGATGCACATCTTAAAGAGGCAAAAGATGACTTTAAGAAGACTCTGGCAGCTGAAGTCCCAGAAGATCCGGGAGATGATAAAGCTGACAATCTGCCCACGAAAGAACAATAATGCCCGAACTGCCTGAAGTTGAGACTATTAAGCGAGGGTTGGCGGTCCGAATTATCGGTCAGACAATCTTAAGTGTTGAAGTCTTGAATAAATCCAGCTTTCCGCAGGATTTTGGGCTAATTTGGCCCTTTCTCGAAGCCAAGACAGTTATTGATGTGACGCGGTTTGCCAAGGTACTGGTTTGGCAACTTTCCGGTGGCCAAAGCTTGTTGTTTCATCTTAAAATGACCGGCCAGATAGTATTTGTTGGTCGTGATGGGAATCGCTTTGTCGGCGGCCATCCTAGCGAGTCAATGCAGAGAAGCTTACCTGTTAATTCAACCAGAGCGATATTTAGCTTCGAAACTGGCGATAAAGTTTTTTTTAACGATCAGAGAAAATTCGGCTGGATTAAAGTTCTTGCCACCGCACACCTTAACGACGATCCATTCTTGGCGAAGCTTGGCCCGGAGCCGCTCGGTTCGGATTTTACTACCTTAAGCTTAAGCGATAGTTTAGCCCGTCACGGGCGTGCACCCGTGAAAGCGGTGCTACTGGACCAAACCACTGTAGCAGGCATCGGCAATATCTACGCCGACGAGTCGCTCCACTTAGCAAAAATACATCCAGCCAGACTGGCGGGGACACTTTCAAGATCGGAAATTTCCAGACTGCACAGGGCTATAGTTGAGATACTGTCATTAGGAATCGCGCATGGCGGAACGAGCTTTACCAGTTATGTTACTGCCGAAGGAGAAAAAGGTGACTATTTACAGTATGCCAGAGTATTCCGAAGAGACTCTCAAGCCTGTCCGGTGTGCGGGGCAGTAATTAAAAAAATTAGGGTTGCCGGTCGAGGGACGCACTATTGTCCAACTTGCCAGAAAGCGCCGAAATAACCATGATCTTCTTTTTTTACGGTCCAAACACTTTTGCTGCCAGGAAGAAAATAAATGCCATGATCGAAACGTATCTCGAAAAATCCGGCAGTGATTTTGGCCTGGAGCGTTTTGATGGCAGTAGTCTGACGAAGGACACCCTCTTGGGAGCGCTCCGCGCGGTACCGTTCCTTGCGAACTCAAGGCTCGTAATCGTCGAAGATCTTGGAAGCAACAAATCCTTAGCGGACGGCGTTGGCGGTCTGGCAGGTGAAGTGGCCGATACCACAGTCGTCGTATTTTATGATCCCCATGTCGACCAAAGGACAACCTATTTTAAAACCATGCAAAAAATGGCTCGGACTGTAAAATATGAAAATTTGAACCAGAAAAAGCTAGGTTTGTGGGCAAGTAATCGAATTATTGCGGGTGGGGGTAAGATCACGCAGCCAGTGCTGCTTAAGTTACTCGAAGCAACCGGAGATGATCAGTGGCGGCTGGCCAATGAAATCGATAAGTTACTTGCTTATAACCTTGAGGTTACCGCTGACTCCGTGGAAACTTTGGTGAGCGCGAATACTTATCAGACAATTTTCACCCTGGTTGATGCTATGTCCTCCGGTCAGGGTAGGGAGGCCATTACGATTTTTCGAGCTCTGCTAGATGAGAAAACCAATGAAATCTATATCTTGAGCATGATCATTTGGCAACTCAAGAATTTACTTCTAGCCCAAACGTTGAATTCTTCCAGCTCCCTCGAACTTTCGAAAAGAGCCAAACTATCCCCGTTTGTCGCTGAGAAGGTGATGGCTAAGCAACGAAAGTTTTCGTTTCAAACCCTAAAAGACGCCTATCTCTGGGCGGTTGATACCGATTTTGATATAAAAACCGGTCGCGGAAATCCCCAGCAACTGATTGAACGACTTATTTATCGCATTGCGACGATTTAAGAAGAGCTAGAGTCCGCCCGTTTAATTTGGTCGAGTAAAGTTTCGAGTTCTGATGAGAGGCCAATTATTTTAGCCAGCTCGCCTTTAGCTAACCAGGCATTTCCGGGTTTCATGGCGAAGTTGCGCATATCCTTAGCCCCGGATATTAGTTGTTCGCATAGCTCAAGATAATTTTCGCGTAAGCGTTCACTTTCGGTGAGATTAGTCATGATGTTAGTATTTCAGAAATTCCGGGTAAACGTAAATATTAAGAACAAAAAACCTCGGGCAAACTAGGCATGTTGACGAGGTTTATGGAGTTTTAGGAGTTATTTGGCTGATTTTTTCGAACTGGCTTTTTTCGCAACAGGTTTCTTTGATTTGGGGGCGAGCACTTTTTCAGCTTTAACTTTTGGTTCTTTGACCGGTTTTACGGCAACAACTTTATTGCCGGCTAGCACTAGCCTTGATAATTTTCTTGAAGCAGTATTACGATGCAGTGTACCTTTTTTTACCGCTCGATCTATTTCAGATTGAGCAGCTTTTAAGGCTTCGGTAATAGTTGTGCTTTCGCCGGTAGCGATTGCACTCATGGCCACATGCATGTCTGCTTTGATGGCAGCACGAACCTTGAGGTTGTGACTTCTGCGCTTGGTGGTCTGTCGGGCACGCTTGATGGCTGATTTGATTATTGGCATTGATATCTTTTAGTTAAGTAATAACAAGAGTTAAATATACCGTAAACCTGTTAGTTTGTAAATAGAGCGACCCGAGCTATTTTTTGACTGATTAGGGTTATCCCGTGATAATGAATCTAATTTGCCGTGCTTTATTTAGTACGGTATCTAGTTCCGAAATAGCTGAAGTATCGCCCCAGATCCCAGGAGGTAACCAGAGCATGACGATAATTGGTACGAATTGTCCAAACTGTCGCTACGATATTGATCTTCGGTCGGCTGAGATGCAGATCCGTATATGCAGCGACGCCGTGATCGCTTCCTATCAGTACTCCTGCCCGCTTTGTCGATATCGGGTCGAAAAGCTGGTGTGGCCGGGTGTGATTGAATTGTTAGTGGCTGCGGGAGTGCCAACTTTGCATTGGACGCTCGAAGGGGCCTTTACTAATGGAGCGCGACTATCTGGCATAACCTACACCGATTTGATGATCGCCAGGGAACTGCTCGGTCCCCATAGTGATGCGCTTGAGCAGGTTGTCGTCGAATGGTCGCAAAAACCCAGCGGATAGTTTAACTGCCTTGGGGGACAACCTCCCGAGGCAGCGTCTTTTTCGAACGTATTTCTCGATGTAATGTAACTCATATTTAAGCGTAACAATCAATTGACAAAGTTGACAAAACGCTCAAATTGGTGTAAACTTAAGCATTGTCTAAATCAGATGCCTTATGGATTTAACACCGAAGCAACAAGTTTCCGAGGCCATTCGACAGGCCGAGTCTATTTTAATCATTACCGGGCAACGTCCCAATATTGATCAGATCGCCAGTGTGGTAGCACTAGCGCTTATTTTGCGTAAATTCGGCAAAAAAGTCTCGAGCGTTGTGACTGATCAGGTTCCTGCCAGCGCCGCTTTTTTTACGGCCGGACATGTTGAGAAGAATTTACATGGACTCAGGGACTTTATTATTAAAGTTGATTTATCTCGAGCAGAAGTAGATAAGCTTAAATATACGATTGATGAAGGCAAATTAAATGTCCATGTCGTGCCGTTTAAGGGTGGTTTTAGCCAAGCAGATGTCAGTTACGAACATGGGGATTATCACTATGATCTGATAATCGCTATGGGTGTTCCGTCTCGAATTAAGCTTGACCGAGTGCTCGAGCAAAATCCCGGACTGCTTAACTCAACCCCGCTCGTTAACATTGACTACCATCGGATTAACGAGAGTTACGGGGCTATAAACTTAGTTGATACTAATGCGGCTACTTTGTCGGAAATGTTAATTTCAGTGGCGGAAAGTCTCCAGGCAGGTCTACTTGACGATGAAATAGCGACCGCCATGCTCGCGGGTATTATTGCTTCGACCGACCGCTTTAGTGCTCCTCATACGACCGCTAAATCGATGACTGTGGCTGCCCAACTTATGGCGGCCGGTGCCAAACAACAGACGATAATTAAAGCCCTCTTTGGGAGCCGAGACGGCCGCGATCGAGATAACTCAACCCGAGACCGAGATAATCGTGATCGAAGAGATAATCGTCCTCAACCTAATTCCCTACCTCAGTCACAGCCAACTTATAGTCCGCGCCCAGCTGAAAAAATTGAAGAACAAGCTCCGGAACCCGTCGAAACCATCGAACCAATTTCGTTTGCAGATGACCACGCAGATAGCGGTAGTGCTCCCGAAATAGATTTGTCGGCACTTGACTGGAATTCCGTCATGCCGAAACTTTCCAGTTTTGATGCGGCTCCGTCAGAAGACGAGATAAGTCGCGTTACGGAAACTGCCGAACAAATGCAACCCGACCCCCATTTCAATCCTAACCGCGCTTAAAGTTAAGGAATTAAGAGTAAATGGACGGAATCCTGCTCATAAATAAGCCGGAAGGTATTTCGTCTTTTGATTGCATCCGAATCTTAAGAAAAAACCTCACTTTCAAAAAAATCGGACATGCCGGTACCCTCGATCCATCGGCCAGTGGCCTTATGATTATGCTGCTTGGAAAAGCTTGCAAAAGTGCCGATCAGTATTCTAAGCTCGATAAAACCTACGACGCTGTAGTGCGCTTGGGCGTACGCAGTGATACGGGAGATCGTGAGGGCCAGCTAACTGAGTCGGCCACCGAATCAGTCGTTCCAACTCAAAGTACCGTCATGCAAGTGTTAAACTCATTTCTTGGTGAAATTACGCAGATTCCCCCTAAATACTCCGCCATTAAAATTTCCGGGCAAGAAGCCTATAAAAGGGCCAGAAGAGGTGAAGATTTTGAGATGCCGAAGCGCCAGGTCACAATTTATGGGGTGCGGCTGAAAAGCTATAATTATCCGGATTTGCACATTGAAATTGATTGCTCAAGCGGAACCTATATCAGGACGCTCGCGCAGGACATAGGCGAACAACTTGGTACTGGAGGATATTTACTCAAATTGGTTCGGACGCGAATTGGTAAGATGACAATTAACGGCGCGGTTGATCTGGATAAAGCGACTCCCGATAGCTTACCTGGCATTCTGGGGGGCTACTTCCCCTGAAAATATTTGCTTGATCATTGTAGATACTATTGTATATACTACGAATCAAGGAGACTTTATGAAAACAAGTGTGACAGTAAAAAAATGGGGAAATAGTCTGGCAATTAGGATACCCTTGAGCGTAGCTATCGAACTTGGATTAAGCGATGATTCTCAACTTCAGCTAAATAGCGATGGCAAGAAATTGATTCTAAAACCAAAAAATCCCCAGACTTTAAATTTGGAAGCACTTCTTCAATCGATCACACCTGAAAATAATCATTTGATAGTTGATTGGGGTGAAGAAACCGGCAATGAAATATGGTAGAAGACTATAATCCCGGAAGAGGAGATATTGTTTGGATTGATTTTTCGACACCAGTCGGGCATGAACAATCAGGAGTCCGGCCAGCCATTGTTCTTTCGCCGGTTTCTTATAACGCAAAGTCCGGACTGATGGTAGTCTGTCCTATTACGTCCAAGATTAAGGGCTATCCTTTCGAGGTTGAACTTGAGTCAAGTAAAATTCAGGGAGTAATATTAGCTGATCAAATAAAAACTATTGATTGGCAGAAACGGGGAGTGTCTTTTGCAGATAAAGCCAAGCTTAAAGTACTAAGTCAGACTCAAGCGCTAATTACGGCGCTTTTAGGTGTTGATGATATTTGAAAATAAGATGATGAAAAAAAACAAAAACGGAATATTTATTCGGCAATATTATTTCGAAGCTTTCACACTACTAATATACCCTTGATAATTAACCTTATATCTGCTAAAATCCGCAGGTAATGATAACAACCGCAAGCAAATCAAAGATTATTAAAGACCTTCAGAATCACAAAACCGACACCGGTTCGGCTGAAGTTCAGATTGGTATTTTTACCGAACAAATTAAAGCTTTAACTGAGCATTTAAAAACTCACAAAAAAGATAATCACTCCCGTCGAGGGTTATTGCAAATGGTCGGTAAACGACGCAGTTTATTGACTTATTTAAGCAAAAAAAACAGCGAAACCTACCAAGAACTAATCAAGAAGCTCGATTTAAGACGTTAATTTTTAAGTTCGCGCGCTTGAACTTTAGGCCCTAGGTTAAAGTGCAAAATTTGAAAATTAAATCAAGTGACGGAGACGATTTAGAGTTTTGGGATTAACTATTTAATCTCTTGCCCCTGAACCGTTTTTGTCGGAAATGGAGAACATGTTAGTATCCGAAATCATTCATCCCTTTGGTGGGAAAACACAACAGTTTAAAACTGAATTTTGTGGTCGCACTCTAACCATTGAAACTGGCAAGCTAGCTTTCTTAGCTGACGGTGCAGTGACTGTGCGCTACGGCGATACCATGGTACTGGGTACGGCAGTCGTGAGTAATCAGCCGCGAGATGGGATTGATTTCTTTCCCCTCTTAATCGATTACGAGGAAAGAATGTATGCCACCGGTAAAATTAGCGGATCCCGGTTTATCAAAAGAGAAGGCAGAGCCAGTGATCGAGCCACGCTGTCGTCGCGCTTAATCGATCGTCCAATCAGGCCACTCTTTCCAAAAGGATATCGCAACGACGTTCAAGCGGTTACTACCGTCGTCTCGGCCGATTTAGTATATTCACCCGACATCATTGCAATTTGCGCCGCATCCGCCGCTCTCATGTTATCCGGGGCACCTTTTGAAGGCCCGGTAGCAGGTGTTCGGATCGGGTTAGTTGACGGCAAACTGATGGCTTTTCCCACCATAGAAGAGATGGAGAAAAGTTCTCTTGATCTGACGGTCGCAGGAACCAAAGACGCCATCATGATGGTTGAAGCTGGTGCGAGCGAAGTTGATGAAGCGACGATGATTGAAGCGATCGAACTTGCCCATAAGTCGATTCAGCCACTTATTAAGCTTCAAGAGGAAATGGTGGCGGCCGTCGGGGTGAAGCCAAAAGATTATGAGCTCTACAAAGCCGATGAAGATCTCTTTAAAATCCTCGACAAGTATTTAGCCGGTAAATTAGGTGAAGCGGTGCGCCATCATGATCAGTATCAGCGTCACGATGCTATCGCGAATCTGGAAAAAGAAGTTATCGCCAAATTTGAAGGGGAGCATGCTCTCGATCAAATCAAAGTTGCCTTTGCCAAAGTCATTGACTATGAAATTCGCCGGGCCATTCTCGAAGAAGGGGCGAGGCCGGATGGTCGAAAGACAACCGAAATTCGTCCCATCAGCGGGCAAGTTGGATTACTGCCGAGAACCCACGGTTCAGCCGTATTTACTCGAGGTACCACCCAAGTACTTAATGTCACTACGTTGGCTTCAACCAGCTACGCCCAACTGATAGATACGATGGAAGAAGATACCACCAAGCGATATATGCATCACTATAACTTTCCGGGTTATTCAACGGGAGAAGTTCGACCAATGAGATCCCCCGGTCGCCGAGAAATTGGACATGGTGCTCTTGCTGAGCGAGCACTTTTGCCGATGATTCCAACGGTAGAGGATTTCCCCTATACCATTAGGACGGTATCCGAAGTCATCAGCTCAAACGGTTCAACTTCCATGGCTAGTGTCTGCGGATCGACCTTATCACTGATGGATGCTGGTGTGCCTCTAATTAAACCAGTGGCAGGAATTGCTATGGGGCTCGTGACCGACGGAGATAATTTCATCATCCTCTCCGATATTCAAGGTGCTGAAGATTTTGCCGGAGATATGGATTTTAAAGTTGCCGGAACCGACGACGGTATTACGGCCCTACAGATGGATATCAAGGTCAAGGGCATTACGCCCAAAATCATGAAGCAGGCTCTGGCCCAAGCAAAAGTTGGGCGTACTCATATCATGGCTAAAATGATGGAAGTCTTAAGCGCACCTCGAGCCGAACTCAAGCCATTTGCCCCGCGTATTACCAAACTCATGATTAACCCGGATAAAATTCGGGAAGTCATCGGGAAAGGTGGCGAGGTGATTAATAAGATTATTGCCGAAACCGGTGTTGAAATAGATATCGAAGATTCAGGTCTGGTCATGATCGCTTCAAGCGACGGCGCGGCTGCCGAAAGTGCCGTAAAATGGATTGAAAGTATCGTAGCGGAACCAGAAGTAGGAAAAATTTACGACGGTGAAGTTGTCAAAATCATGGATTTTGGAGCGTTTGTGAATATTATGCCAGGTCGTGACGGCCTCGTGCACATTTCACAGCTCGGCGACGGCAGGGTTGCAAAAGTTGAGGATGTCGTCAAACTTGGTGATAAGATAAAAGTGAAACTTATGGAGATTGACGCGCAGGGACGGTTGAACCTGAGTAAAAAGGCCGCCGATAAACGCGATTAGATGGCTCATAATCCCCGGCTTACGAGTAGTCGGGTTTGATGAGGGATCTAGTCCCGAAAGTCAGAACAAGTTAGGCCTCTTGGCGATGGGAAGTGATTGAGTTAAGTAAAATAGAGGGTTATGGAAACAGCAGAAGTCGGTTCGAACCATAAAGCTAAGTTACTTGATGAAATCAAAGACTCCATAATTTCCGAACATGTTTGTCCGGAACTTGCTCAAGGAGCCACTCAGTTGGTTTTTGCAGATGGCAGTGCAGATGCTGAGATCGTCTTTATCGGTGAAGCTCCCGGCGCCAACGAAGATAAGATTGGAATTCCTTTCGTCGGGGCTGCGGGAAAGTTTTTTGACGAAATGTTAAGCCAGATAAGCCTGGTCAGGTCCGATATCTATATCACGAACATCGTCAAATATCGACCTCCGGGTAATCGTGATCCATATCCGGAAGAGATCCAAAGTTTTATGCCGTACCTGAAAAAACAGATTGCTGTGATCAAACCGAAATTGGTCGTTTTCTTGGGTAGACATGCCATGAATGTATTCTTCCCAGATTTGAAGATTAGTGAAGTTCACGGCCAGCCAATGCGAAAAAACGGCTTAGTATATTTACCGTTATTTCATCCGGCTGCCGCTCTCTATAACGGAGGCATGCGCCAAACTTTAATGGACGACTTTGCATCCATTCCGGCAATTTTGAAATTAATCGAATCATAAAAATGGTTCGAGAAAAGAATGAACTTTTTAGACGTTTGAAGCTCAATCTTTCCTCGAACAATTACTAAAAGCCATAACTCGTGGCATGATGAAAGGAAATATGGAACCAAATCAGAATAATCAAAAACCAAATCAAAGTTCGGCAAATCAACCGAGTGGTGCTCCTACGCGCCCCACACAGCCCCAGGGCCAAAGCCAACCAAAAACGTCATGGAACGGTCCTAAAAATGCGTCTGCTTCAGGACAGCCGGCTCAAAATCAGCCAAGCAATAAGTCGCTAGCATCACCGCGCCAGCCGATGCAGAAACCGAGACATCGTGATGATAACCGCAAATCTTCCGAACCGGCACCAATGCTAAAATCGGCGGGCAACTCTTATGACTCGATCCCGGTGAATAAGAGTCTCTTTAATGGACTGGCTGGCAAACAAATTACCCAGGTAAAGACGCAAGGTTCACCGGCTCCCAGGGTTGCCAATCAAGCCATAAAGGTAGGTCCAAACCTGCGTGTGATTCCTCTGGGTGGATTTGGAGAAATCGGCAAGAACATGATGGCCATCGAATACGGTGAAGACATTATCGTAATCGATATGGGATTTATGTTCCCGACCGATGATCAGCCGGGGATTGACTATATTATCCCGGATACTACTTATTTAGAACGTAACAAACATAAAATCCGAGGCCATATCCTCACACATGCCCATGAGGATCATATGGGAGGCGTGCCATATATTCTGCCCAAATTACCGGCACCGTTTTTTGGAGCTCGCTTTAGTCTCGGTATGCTGGAAAAGAAATTAGTCGAATATAAGCTGGCTACCCAACCCCAGTTTCGAGTTATGGATCCCGACAAACATGAACGAGTTCAATTGGGAGTTTTTAATGTTGAATTAGTCCGGGTAACACATTCCATCCCTGATGCTTGTGCGGTGGTGGTCCGTACCCCAATCGGGACCATTGTTCATACCGGTGACTGGAGATTTGACCCGACCCCGATCGATAATAAGCCGGCCGACCTTGAACGCTTGCGAGAAATTGGCGATGAAGGGGTGCTGCTACTACTGAGTGATTCAACGGGGTGTGAAGACATGGGGCGGACACTCAGTGAGCTTGAAATTGAACCTACTTTTGAAGATATTTTTCGACGTCAAAAAGGCCGCATCATCATTTCGTCGTTTGCCAGCCAAATAAACCGGGTTCAATTAGTGGTTGATGCTACCCAGAAAACGGGTCGCAAATTAGCCTTTACTGGCAGAAGTATGCTGGCAAATGTTGAGCTGGCAGTAAAACTTGGATATCTAAAAATACCTGGGGGTCTGATTGTGCGGATTCAAGATATCATCCGCTTACCTGATGAAGAGGTCGTGGTACTTTCAACCGGTTCCCAAGGGGAGCTAAATTCGGCTTTAACAAGAATGAGCACAGGAGACCATCCTCAGATCAAAATTAAACCTAATGACGCGGTCATCTTAAGCTCAAGTGTTATTCCGGGAAACGAGAAGTCGGTCGTAGTAAGCGTTGATGCTCTCATGCGGGAGGGTGCGAAGGTCTATCAGAATCGCCTGAGGGCGATTGATGATTGTGGGATTATGCATGTCTCAGGTCATGCTTCGAGAGATGAGCTGGTTGAAATGTTGGCACTAATTCGCCCGGCCTATTTCATTCCGGAGCATGGAGAGTTTCATCATCTGGTTCGCCATGCCGAACTGGCGGTCACTAACGGAATTCCGCGCGATCATGTCTTTGTCATGGACAATGGTGACGTCGTTGAATTTGATGGGAGCGTTGCTAAACGCGCCGAACGAGTCCCCGCGGGTAAAATCATGATTGATGGCACCGGTGTTGGTGACGTTGAGGGGGTGGTCTTGCGCGACCGTTTGGCCATGGCCAGTGACGGTATTTTCGTGATCGTTGCAACGGTTGGGCGCAGTAGCGGTAAGCTCATCACGAGCCCCGATATTATTTCGAGGGGCTTTATATATATGAAAGAAAATGAAGAACTCGTAAATCGAGCGCGTGGCGAAGTCCGAAAAATGTTCGAACGACGCAGCGTTAAAGAGCCAACGGATTGGACGAAGTTTAAACTAAAAATGCGCGATGAAATCGGGGACTTTCTCTATAACGCTACTAAGCGTAACCCCATGATTATTACGGTCATCAATGAAGTCTAGTGGCGAACGCCAAACGCACGCATCAGGGTAAGCTAAAAGATGCAAGACAAAATAATTGGGTTTGATCTCGACGGTACAATTCTTGATCATACTAACAATAAGTTAAGACTGGCTGAGTTATATGGTTATTCCCTTATTGCGCAGCAGACACCTTCCGGAATAATGGGTAGGTTTCTGGCTCCTTCTGACATGCGAAAGGTTTCAGACCGGCTATATGGAAATATCAGTGATGGCATGAAGTCGCAATTAATGCCTGGAGTAACAAACGCTCTTTCGCGCCTAGACGAGCAAAAACTGCCGTATTTCTTGCTATCGCGCCGACAAAGTGAAATAGCGGTAGCCTTACTCGAGCATTTCGGACTGTGGCCTAAGTTTTTTGGCCCTTCCAATACGGCTTTTGTTGAAACGATGCCGGATAAAGCACCATATGCCCACGAATTTGGTATTACTCATTTTCTCGATGATCATATCTCAACCCTGGTGCGACCGCTTGGTTTTATACCTCACAAGTACTTGTTTGATCCTTACCATTTACTCCCAAGTTCAAAAGCTTATCAGAAAGTATCAAGTTGGGACGAAATTCCACAAATTTTCGATAACTAGAAGCAAGCGAGTCTGGTTTTAGAAACCGAAGCTATCCAAACCTGAGCGTTAGCAGTATAATGTCGCATATGGCGAAGCGAAAAACCCGCAAAAAGACCACCAGGCGGACCAAAAAAACTCAAGGGACTAGTTTCAGTTGGAAACCTGAAGTTTCCCCAGAAGTCTCACGAGAAATATTGGCTTTTGTGCTTTCCGCTTTTGTAATTTTGTTAATCTTGGCGGTATTCGGAGTCGGTGGATCACTGCCAAGTTTGCTCCTCAAAGAGCTAAGTTTGGGCTTGGGTTATGCTAGTTTCCTTTTGCCGATTATTTTGGCTCTGCTGGCGTTTATGTTGTTCCTCCCGAGCCAGTATCAAGTTAAGTTGAATAATTATTTGGGCTTTATCGGAGTGCTGGTAAGCTTAGCGGGTTTATTTCAGCTTTTATCGAGTCCGGCTAATTCATTACAAACTGCCCAGGCCGGTCAACTTGGGGGGTATGTTGGCTACTGGCTCACAAGCTCCATGTTAAATGTTTTGAATGCTCCAGCAGCCTTTGTAATTCTGCTTATCGTACTCTTAATTTGTCTTGTGACTGCCTCAAACGTTTCGATGATGGAGATGTTACGCAAAATTTTCGGTCTCTTAAGACGACCAGAAGCTATTACTCCCGCAGAAATTCAGATTAATGAGCCGACCGTGAATACCCGCCTACCGATCAAAGGCACTATTGGCGGGGAAGCGCACGCCCAAAATGCACCAATCGCCGCCGGTGAAGCGCTGACAATGAGCGTGGATTCGGAGTGGCAAGCTCCCAGCTTCGAACTACTCGAAGAGACTACCTCAAAACCAGATGCCGGAAACGTCAAAGAGAATGCCGCAATTATTGAGCAAACCATGTCGAGTTTCGGGATTGATGTGGTCATGGGTGAAGTTAATGTTGGGCCAACTGTTACGCAATACACCTTTAAACCCCCGTCAGGTGTGAGGCTGACGAAAATTACCGGGCTTGATCACAATCTAGCCTTATCTTTAGCAGCACATCCCATTCGCATTGAAGCTCCTATTCCGGGCAAAAGTGCGGTTGGCATTGAAATTCCGAATCGTTCGGTTATGACAGTCAGGTTGCGTGACATCATGCTGACTCATGAATACGAAGGCTTAACCGGTCCTCTTGAATTTGTATTCGGCCGAGATGTCTCGGGGCAACCAGCGTTTGCCGATCTTGCGAAAATGCCTCACATGCTAATAGCCGGTGCCACCGGATCCGGTAAAAGCGTCATGATAAATACAATTCTGATCTCCCTTTTATACCGGAATTCTCCAAGTGATTTAAAAATGATCTTAGTCGATCCGAAACGAGTTGAGCTCAGTCTGTATAATGATATTCCGCATCTCTTAACTCCCGTGATTGTCGAGCCGGAGAAATGCATCTCTGCACTTAAGTGGGCGGTGGCCGAGATGGAGCGAAGATACAAGTTATGCGCAGAGGTTGGAAAGCGAAATATTGCAGAATATAATGCTGCCTACCGCGAAGAGGCCATGCCATATATTATTATCGTAATTGATGAGCTGGCGGATCTTATGGCCTTAGCGGCGCAAGACGTGGAAGCATTAATCGTGCGGCTGGCCCAAATGGCCCGGGCGGTCGGAATCCATCTGGTACTTGCTACGCAGCGCCCAAGTGTCGATGTTATTACCGGCCTAATAAAAGCCAATATCCCGGCAAGACTGGCTTTTAGTGTTGCCAGCCAAGTCGATTCCCGGACCATCCTCGATCAATCAGGTGCTGAAAAATTACTAGGTAAAGGTGATATGCTATTTGCAAGCCCTGAATTTATTAAACCAAAACGAATTCAAGGTGTGTACATCGATGAAAAGGAAGTCAAAGGGGTAACTGACTATCTTCGGTCTGCTAGGGTTCCGCAGTATAACGATGAAATTCTGGCTCAGCCGGTCAAGCTTGGCGGAAGATCTAGTGGTGGAGAGCTCGGCGAGCCTGATGATGAGATGTTTACCGAAGCTGCTGAGACCGTGATCAGGAGCGGAAAAGCTTCAGCGTCGCTCCTCCAAAGACGACTTCGAGTTGGTTATGCCCGAGCAGCTCGCTTACTTGATTTGCTCGAAGAGCGCGGAATTGTTGGTCCTGCCGATGGCGCCAGACCGCGTGACGTGTTGGTCGCAAGTCTCGATGAGGTTGGCAGCGGCTCAGACGAATTCATTGATTAGCTAGATTGCGTAGTACGACCCAGGCGTTAGCCGCCACGAACAACGTTATCCGATAATTGTTATTTACAAGGCAATAACCATGGTTGAAAAATCTCAAAATCAGCCTAGTGGAGTTGGTGCGACCCTAAAAAAGCGCCGACAGACTTTAAAGTTGAGTCTGACTTCAGTTGAGCTGGCTACCAAAATTCGAGGGAAATATCTGGTTGCAATCGAGGCGGATGATTATTCGGCTCTACCGAACGATATATATTCGCGGGGATTTATCACTAAATATGCCGATTATCTGGGACTTGATGCAAACGAGCTAACCGATAACTATAGTCAGCAGCGAGGGGGCTTTGATAGTGATGCCTTGGTGGGAGCTCCGAAACCGGTGCGTGGGCGCACTCTGGTCGTCACCCCGAGAATTGTCGTAGCCGGTTCGTTTCTGGTCGTCGTTGCAGCGGTAGTAGCATATCTGGTTTGGCAATTTTCGGCTTTGGCGGCGGCACCGCGTCTAAGTGTTGACTCGCCCGCGAGCGACCTGGTAGTGGAAGGCTCCACCATCAATGTTGCCGGTCATGTTGCCGGGGGAGCTGATGTGTTTATTAACAACTCACCAATTTTAAGTGATGCGAACGGAGCATTTAGTAACACCTTGGCGCTTTCAAACGGTTTAAATGTTATTACGATTACGGCCGAAAATAAGCTTAGTAAAACTACGACCATTACCCGAAACATCCTGGCGCATTTGCCCTCGGTTAACGGTCAACCGCTCGTGCCAACTAGTGTTATAACGGGTGTGGATATTGCCGTCAGCGCCAAAAATTCTGCCATTAATATCACCACAAAAATCGATAACGGTGCGCCAAGCTCAATTACTATTCTGCCTGGGGCCTCACTGGGCTTTAGTGCTAGCTCAACTATTAGCCTAACGACTAGTAATGCCGCCTCAACCGATGTGGTAATCACTAATACTCAAGTGGCCGGCAAAGATCTGGGGAATGTGGGCAAAACCGATACAAAAATGCAGCTCGATTTTTCCGCCGATACCGCATTTCCTTAAGTATTCCTAAAAGCAGCGTGAGCTTTCTTTAAGCTTTTAAGTCCTAAGCGTACAATGGTGACATATGGCAAAAGATTTTTCATTTGATGTAGTGAGTGAGTATGATATTGCCGAAGTCGGCAATGCGCTCGATCAGGCGCAACGTGAACTGGCAAATCGGTATGACTTTAAGGGCACCTCAGCCGAAATTGATTTTATCGATGGCAAAAAAGGCGTGCTTGTCACAGGCGATAGCAATTACCAACTTGACGCCATCGTTGATGTTTTTGAATCGAAGCTTGTAAGGCGTTCCCAATCACTAAAGATTTTAGATTTATCACAAGAGGCGGTACCAGGGGGCAAGAGCATTCATAAGACCATCAACTTTCGCAAAGGGCTTGACGCAGAGAAGGCCAAAAAGATTACCAAAATAATTCGGGACGTCTTTCCCAAATCAAAAACTCAAATTCAGGGCGAGAGCGTCAGGGTTTCATCCACCAGCAAAGATGATTTGCAGGGGGTTATGAGTCTGCTTAAGACCCAAGATTTTGATTTTGCGATAGAGTTTGAGAACTACCGCTAATTGGCTCACATTACTTAGGTATATAGGGGCAGAAATCCTAGGGTGCGGTAATCCATATTCTCTGTTTCACGCCCGTAGATTGATATTGACGAAATTTCTTGGTGCATTGGAATAGCGAGATAATCTGATAATTTCTTGGCGACGATGAGGTACTCTTTTTGCGTCATGGGGGCTTTTGTATAACCAACCGTAGTATGGGCATGATAGACCGGATGTTGATCGAGAAAATCATATATCCCGCGGCCGTAGTAAAAAAGTTTAGCGGCGAGATCGACGATTCCATTTGAGCTGACACTGATGTGAAGAATGCGGTGATTAAAGGCGCCAACTTTGGCGTAGTCAGCATCAAACTGCCCAAAAACTTGGGTGATTTCGGTCAGATCATCGGCCATTTTTAGGACGTCTTTGGTCCAAAACGGGGGAATGATGGTGATATGCGGGTGCGTATGTTTATGAAAATTAGCCGGCGGAAGCTGGAGTTTATCCCAGTCATTTTTTAAATTTAAAATCGATTCGGACAATGGCTGACCAACATCGATACCGATAAAGCATTGCATGGCACTATTGTACGAAAAAGAGTCGCCAGATTAAACATAAAAACTATATTGACAGTTCGGTATTTGTTCGGTAGGCTAAAAAAGTATCGTTGTGATTGACCCAGTGCGACAGCACTGGGTTTTACAAGGGGGAAATCACAACGGGTCATTGTTACATGGATGTTTAAGTATAAGAAAGGTAAAATAAGTGGGAACAAAACAAGCAGTAGCGGTGGAGGAGAGAAAAGTGCCGACAAATCGAAGCGACGAAGAGAAAGTCGAACGGCTAAAAGCGGTCGATCTAGCCGTAGCTCAGATTGAGCGTCAATTCGGTAAAGGTTCGATTATGAAATTGGGCGAGGGGCATAAAATTGATGTGGAAACTTTCCCAACCGGTAGCTTGTCACTTGATTTGGCTTTGGGTGGTGGGCTACCCAAGGGTCGGATCATCGAAATTTATGGACCTGAATCGAGCGGTAAGACAACACTGGCTTTGCATGCGGTCGCTGAAATTCAACGCCGGGGTGGACTGGCGGCATTTGTTGACGCCGAACACGCACTTGATCCGGAATATGCTGCGAGACTCGGCGTGAAACTGGATGACTTGCTTATATCGCAACCCGATACCGGTGAGCAGGCTCTTGAGATAACGGAAACTTTAGTACGCTCAAGTGCTGTTGATTTAGTGGTGGTCGACTCGGTAGCGGCCCTAGTCCCACGAGCTGAAATCGAAGGTGAAATGGGGGACTCACATATGGGGCTCCAAGCTCGTCTGATGAGTCAGGCTCTGAGAAAGTTGACCGGTGCAATTAATAAAAGTAATACTTCCGTCATATTTGTTAATCAGCTCCGCATGAAAATCGGTGTAATGTTCGGTAATCCCGAGACTACAGCCGGTGGTCAGGCGCTAAAATATTACGCTTCAGTGCGACTTGATATTCGTCGCAGTGAACAAATCAAAGACGGTGAACAAATTATCGGTAATCATGTGAAGGTTAAAGTCGTAAAAAATAAGATTGCCGCGCCGTTTAAAGTCGCAGAATTCGATATTATGTATAACGAAGGCATATCGACATCCGGTGATGTACTCGATCTGGCTGTCAAATATAACTTGATTGCCAAAAGTGGGGCTTGGTACGAGTATAAGGGCGAGAAAATCGGCCAAGGCAGGGAGGCGGCTAAACAGTACCTCAAGGATCATCCCGAAGAAATAAAACTTTTGGATATTGAAATACGTAAAGTTGCTTAAAGGCGCTAATGTCGACGATTTCAAAGATCGCTACCCAACAACATCAAAAAGACCGATTTAGCATATTTCTCGATGGGGTATATGCTTTTTCGCTTACGGGCAATGAATTAATCACAGCTGGGTTGCATACTGGACAAACACTTAGCGCGCATGAGCTTGCCCGAGTCGAACGACTTGCTAGTGAGGCAGCAGCATATGAAAAAGCGCTAAGTTTCATTTCGCTTCGAGCACGGAGTGTTTCTGAGCTTCGTAGTTACCTTGAATATAGACACCACGAGAGTGTCGAAGTGACTGAAGCCGTGATATTAAAGCTCTCGGAAGTGTCGCTGCTCGATGATCTGCAGTTTTGCCGGTTATGGATTTCCGACCGGGCTAATTTAAAACCCAGCAGTAAGCGCCGTCTCTCGGCTGAACTTCGAACAAAAGGGGTTCAAAGCGAGATAATTGAGCAGGCACTCGCAGAAATAGCCGGTAATGGTGAGCTAGATGCTGCAATTGCGATAGCCCAAAAAAAGCTGAACCGATATCCGGATCAGCGCAAACTTTTGCAATATTTATGTGGCCAGGGATTTGCTTACGAAACCGCTAAGAAGGCGTTAGAAGCAGTCGGTGCTTAACTACGGGAATCTCCCGTTCGAACCAATCGATATGCCAACAAAAATGCCAGAGACCAAACGAGCACAACTACCACAAACACCCTCCTTCTAAGATATAACAATAGCGTAAGCATAATAATGAAACAAGGGTTTTGTTAATTTAGATTATTCTTGTGGAATGGGACGGGCGGAGAGCGAACCGTGGCTTTCTTTCACAGTGGCATCACGAACAACAATTTTGGTTGGCTGAATGTCGATAATTTGAGAACGATCAACAATCACGTTATTTAAAAGCATATTTTTTAAGAGAGATTGTTTTAAATAAAGTTTTTGAATTTTATATGAGACTGCATCAACGGTGTAGTCTTCAACTTTTCCCAGATTGTTGCCGGATTGATCAACCACTAGGAGACCCATGGGATTAAACTTTTGGGTGATTACGGCCTGCAGGCGGACAATTTCAGATGCGTCCTCAATATCGTCAAGCGAATCGATGATAAGCCCTTCGCGAGTGATTTCTCGGATGTCGCGTGCAAGTACTACCGCCGTATTCTTGCGCCAGGTTCCGCTTTGTAAAAATATGGCAACTATTTCGAGGGTTTCCGGTTTGATTATAGGGCTTGAAACAAAGGCAATCGGTTGTCCGCTTTGTAAACTTAGTATGGGGAGATTAATAAGGCTACTGCCAAGGATATACATAGACCTATTGTACCAGCTTGATAGATTGACGGAAGTCGAAAAAATAGGTACAATAAGCCAACTAAGTAATTAACCTTTTTATTCCATCTGGAATAGTGATGGGATTATTCACGAAAGTTTCCCTTTCGTGAAGTGCCAAAGAAAGGACCTGATGAGACCATACGAACTCGTGGTGCTATTGCACCCGGATCTCGAGATCGATGCTGATGCACCGATTTCAAAACTTGAAAAACTAGCCGAAAATGCCGGTGGTAAGATTGTGAAGCGCGATAATTGGGGTAAGAAACGATTAGCATATCGATTCAAAAACCAAGATTTTGCAGTTTATGTATATTTTGAAATCCAGATGGATCCAGCCAAAGTTCCGGGTTTTGAACGAAATTTATTGTTGAGCGAAGAAGTGCTACGGCACTTGCTAGTGTCGAAAGAAATCTCAAAAAACTTAACCGAAAATCAAAAACCTTCAAAATCAGTTACGAAAAGCAATGATGAGGTTGATATGGATAAGGAGGAAAGTGATGGCGAGGAGCTTTAACCAAGCAATTATCATGGGGAATTTGACTAGGGATCCCGAGCTTCGGACAACTACCACTGGTCAACAAGTAGCATCTTTTGCGGTTGCGACCAATCGGCAATGGCAAGATCAAAGCGGTCAAAAGCAGGAGGCAGTTGAATTTCATGAAATCGTAGCCTGGGGCAAACTTGGTGAACTGGCAGCGCAGTACCTGGCCAAAGGCCGAAAAGTAATGGTAGTCGGCAGACTTCAAACCCAGTCCTGGGAAAAAGATGGTATTAAGCGCCAACGCACGGAAATCGTGGCCAATGATATTAGCTTTCTTGATAGCAGAGGAGAAGGTAGCGAAACGTCCGCTACTGAAGATAAACCGACGCAGACCGAGAAACCTGCGAAAGATGTCGTTATTCAAGATCTCGGTGATGATGAAGTAAATCTGGACGACATTCCGTTCTAAAAAGATATTAAGGAGAAATAATGGCGAATTTTTACAGTAAAAAGGTTTGTCGGTTCTGTGCCGAGAAAACCGATGTGATCGATTATAAGGATGTGAAGCTTTTGCAGCGCTACTTATCAAGCTACGGCAAAATTGAATCACGCAAGCGAACCGGTAATTGTTTAAAACACCAACGCCGCTTGGCCATTGCGCTTAAGCGAGCACGTCACATTGCTCTGCTTCCTTTTGTAGTTGCATAGGCAAAGATGAGCGGCTCTAACAGATTTAACAGTACTATCTGTTGCTAATCAAAGTAGGAATAAAAAAAGTAAATGTACTCTGGAAATGACTTAAAAAAAGACGTCATCATCGAACTTGATGGTATGCCTTATAGAATTGTCGAGTCGGCTCACCACGCCATGGGACGAGGCGGTGGAGTTGTTCGAATTAAAATTAAAAATCTCATAAATGGTAGTGTGCTTGAGAAAACGTTCCGGCCTTCGGATAAAATAACGCCAGCTGCCATTGATCGGGTCAGTATGCAGTTTTTATATAAAGAAGCAGCCAACGCCATATTTATGAACCAGCAAACATTTGATCAAGAAACAGTCAGTTATGATGTGCTTGGTGATCAAGCCAAATTTATGTCTGAGGGCAGTGTGGTGAATCTGCTCGAATTTAATAACAAAATTATTGGTATCGAAATGGCCAATAATGTGCTGTTAAAAGTCGTTGCTACAGAACCCGGGGCGAAAGGCGATACAGCTACCACTGCTCTAAAGGAATCTGAAGTTGAGACCGGCCAGCGAGTAATGGTGCCATTATTTATTAATGAGGGGGATGTAATTAAGGTCGATACTCGAACAGGTCAATATTTAGAGCGCCAAAAATAGACTATAAAAAAATCGAATTAATATAGATCAGCAATATCCAATGAAGCAAAGAATCGACGTGGTACTGGTAGAGCGGGGTTTAGCTCATAGCCGCAATATTGCAGCTGCGATGATAATGGCCGGCGAAGTCACGGTTGGGCAGATTCGCGCGGATAAACCGAGTCAGATGGTGCCCCAGAACGCGGAAATTATGATTAAAGAAAAACCTCGTTATGTTTCAAGGGCGGGAGACAAACTGGCTTCAGTAGTTGTACCCTTGTCTATCCATTTTAATGATAAAGTTGTGCTCGATGTTGGTTCTTCAACGGGAGGTTTTACAGATGTTGCCCTCCAAAATGGTGCAAGCCGAGTAATATGCGTCGATGTGGGAAACGCTCAACTCGCTTATAAACTTAGACAAGATCCGCGCGTTACGGTTCATGAACGAACCGATATTAGGAATGTACGGGCTCTGAATAGTCCGAATTCGGAATCGATGGATCAGGGAAAATTACTTCTTATACCTCAAGCTAATATTGCTATGATCGATGTGTCATTTATATCTTTGCACAAAGTACTGAGTACTGTAACTGATCTTTTAATGCCGTCCGGAGTGATAATTGCCATGATGAAACCGCAATTTGAAGCCGGTAAAGCTCTTGCTGATACCTACAAAGGACTAATTCTCGATGAAAACATTCGGCAGGAATTGATATCAGAGTTTCGCGGTGCGGTAAGCAAAGAATTTCAAATACTTTCCGAAGCAGATTCCGAAGTTAAAGGTCTGCATGGCAATAGAGAACGATTCTTTGTGCTCCGACCTAAACGTTGAATCGAAATTCTACGACATCACCATCGCGCATTATGTAGTCTTTGCCTTCGAGACGTAGTTTTCCGGCGGATTTGGCTGCAGCCTCGGATCCACACTCTACCAAATCTGAAAAACTCACGATTTGGGCTTTGATAAAGCCTTTTTCAAAATCGGTATGAATAACACCGGCAGCTTGCGGTGCGCTTGCACCGATCGGAATAGTCCAGGCTCGAACTTCTTTTGGGCCGGCGGTCAAAAACGTTTGTAGGTTAAGTGTTTCAAACCCAACTTTCGCAAGTGTTGCCAGTCCTGAAGATTGTTGGCCTAGCTCATGGAGGAGTTCTAATGCATCCTTCTCACTCAGCTCGCTTAAGTCCGCCTCGGTTTTTGCACACAGAAACACACTCTTGTTGGGCATAACGATTTTTGATAATTCGGCTTTTTTCTGTTCGTCCGCTAGATCTTGCTCGTCCAGGTTAAATACATAGATAATCGGTTTCATGCTCAAGAGCTGGAGGTCTCTTAAGCTGGCCCATTTGGGATCCGGTCCGAGTAATTCACCGGTTTCGAGTTGATGCTTAGCAGCCTCGGCGGTATTTAGTACTTGCGCAAGTGAATTGTTGCCTTTTAAGTCGCCTCGAAGTTTAAGTATGCGTTTATCCAATGTTTCGAGATCGGCGAGTGTTAACTCGGTGCTGATTAGCTCAATGTCCGAAGTTGGATTTAGCTTTTCTTCGACATGGGCAACATTTGGATCGTTAAATACTCGTACAACTTGGCAGATTGCGTCGCATTCACGAATGTTTGCTAAAAACTTATTCCCAAGCCCCTGACCGGTACTTGCCCCTCGGACAAGACCGGCAATATCTGTAAAACTGACAGTTGCCGGAATTACTTTTTCCGGTTTGTAAACTTCTGCCAGTTGCTTCAGTCTTTCATCGGGCACCGGGACGATACCAACATTGGGCTCAATGGTGGCAAAGGGATAATTAGCTGCTAAAACATTGTTTTTCGTCAGGGCATTAAAGAGGGTTGATTTACCGACATTTGGCAAACCTACGATTCCTATAGAGAGCATATAATTCCAGATTAATAGTGTAATGTTAGCAATTTTTGGACGATAGCGGCAAGAAAATCTCAAAATTTAATCTGGTTACGGTTTACTAATCTTACAAAATATGTTATTAATATCCCTACGTCGGTGGTCACCGACTTGCTGCGTAGGCAGCTTTACACGAGAGAGGGTGAACCTTGAAAACAAGGTCCGCTATTCGCCGGTTTCTCCCGGTACTGGCTGCCATTGTCATTCTGGGCGGTCTTCTGAATACCGGCTCAGCCGGGGCAACTACTCCAACAGTCCCGATTGCCCATGTGGCAAGCGTGACCCCCAATCCAACCGTGGGGAATTTGTCTGTCAACCACGAAAACCTGAATGTCAAAATCACGGCCTTTGCTACGGGCATTCAGTTCTATTGGTGGGGGACTTACTACCCGGGTGACGAAGAACTCGCCACCGTGATTACTGCGAGCCGGGCTGTCTCGCAACAATTCGTGCACTTTCAAGGATCAAGTTCGACATACTTTGATCCCCTCCCACCGGGCGAATACACAGGTGGGGCGACGCTATCGGCAGCCGATGGTGTTAGTCAATCAGTTATCGAATTTGATCTTGTTGTCGGCACGGGAAACCCACCGCCCAGCACCTGCTCGGGAATCAATAACCAACAATTGTCTGGACAAATTCGAGCCATCGCGATAGTGCCACGGAACAGCTGCCCGGGCTACTGGGTGAGCACAAACCAAGGGGATGTAGGCAGCTTCGGCTCGGCAGCCGCTTTAGGCGGTCTGCGGGGAATAGCCTTGCATGCTCCGATTGTCGGAATGGCGGCAACCCCGTCCGGAAACGGATACTGGTTGCTTGCGGCTGACGGCGGCATCTTCACCTTCGGAGATGCAACATTCCATGGGTCAACCGGGAATATTCG
>JBIOIQ010000004.1:0-71547 GCA_044449985.1 Candidatus Saccharimonadia bacterium
AATCTAAGATTATCTCTCGTCTTGGCTTTTTCGATGACTAAAGCTACCTCATGGTCGAGATCAATACTATGTGCATTCGCGATACAGATCAAAGCAAACATGACATCAGCTATTTCTTCGCCAAGTTCTTGGGTTGCTTCTGTAACTTTCTTTGGTTTGTCGCCGTATATATGATTTAGGATTCTTGCGAGCTCACCTACTTCTTCACTGACTCTGGCGAGTTGTGATAACGGTTTCCAATATGGAAGTTCAAGGGTTTGTGCCCACTCATCGATCAGTTGTTGATACTTATCCATACTTCATTAGTGTAGATGAAAAATCATAGATCTTCACTACAATTAGCCAAATCTAGCAACCTAAAAGGTTTCTCGATTAATTTTTCATGGTCAGATAAAAGAAGTCTTTATTATAGCCATGGAGGTAATTGTAACCGCCATTTTGCATGGCAGTAAGTAAGCTCTGATAGTCGTAGCCACCGGTAGATTTTGGTTGGTACATAACAAATCTCACCCAAAACGAATTGATATCAAGCTGCATGGCTTCGATTGCACCAGCGGCTTTTAGTGAGACAGCCAGTGTCTCGGCGCTGAGAGAAGGTCCAACAGCATAGACTAAATTACCGGATGAAGTAATACCAATCCCGGAACGCCAGGTAAAACTCGAACTCGTGGTAGTCAGCCCCCAAACACTATATCCCCCCGTTAAAGTATCTTGAGTGACTTGGCCTTTATCGACAATCAGTGGACCGTTTTGGCGCAGAGCAAGTATGTCTGCGCTTGCGGAGGATCCAGGGATATATCGAGAAATAGTCGGATTGGCATTGTCATAAATACTTAAGGTTGCAAGATTTTCCTGAAGGGGAACATAAGTGTTTTGTCCGACTATCATCCCATATTTTCCGTCTTTGTATTGAAAACCCCCATTAAAGGCTGCAACCAGTTGTGAACTATTTTGGTCAGACTCGGCAATCTTTCCGGGCCCATAATGACCAATTGGCCCACCCGGTTGTTGCGTACCGGCGACAGCGTGAAGTTGTAAGAAGCGTGAATTCATCTGCACTAGTGCAACAATTGCATATGAGCGGTTGGGGTCCGGGCGAACAAAGGTCCTGGCCATGACTGGTTGCGATCTGAATTGAGGTAGATCAATTAAGCTCCAAGCACCTTCCCCGGTCAAACTTGGAAACGTCAACTGATGGAGTCCGACAGTTGTTAGGTCTAGTGATTCAAGCGTTGAAAGCGACCATGATTCTGGTCCTAAAGTCGCATAATTGGGAGCTTTTGAAATTTTTTCAACCGTATAAATGTTTCCGCTTGGTTTGGCAATGGTGTGGTACTCTAGCTGCTTAACCGAATCACTAAGGCCAAAGAAAAAATTTTCGACAACGATAGTGGCTTGATTTCCAATGGTTGGCCGGAGAATATTGTCGGCAAAATTAGCTGAAAATGCCGGCTTAAACCAGATCAATACGATAATACCAATGATTCCGACGCCTAAGGCGACAATTATCCCAAAGAATACTTTGATGAATTTCTGGTATTTTAAGTAAGGTTTTTGCTTTCGAGTACGAAATGGCATGAAATAATTTTATCATCTCATGAGTATCATACGTAAAGAATGAAATGAAACTAGTTGAATCCGAACGACCAATTGAAAAAGGGTTTAAAAATGGTTAAAGTTTTTTAGAGCTGCGGCGCGATCTCTTGGATCGCTTGTTGCATAGTTTCGACCTGAATTCCGGATGTTTTAATGGCCGCTAGCTGCGAATCAAGTTGAGATGGAGTGATATTATAAATTCCACCGTCGATCGGGGAGGCAGTGTTTGGATCAACCGAGTGATAGACAAGTACTAGCCATGTGTTTGTCGCTTGAGCTTGCGCGACCCAATCACTTATCTGGGCTGTGGTAGTTGTATCGTAGACGTTTTGGGCCTTGATATCATAGATGTTGAAATTGTCTTTACTATTTAGACCGTCCTCAACACCTCGGGCTGCCGTATAGTAAGTTTTTACTTGACCCTCAATAGACGAAGTATAAAGACCTAATGGATAAGCAAGATCAGTTACCGGTAAACCTATCCAGGCCGCCAACACACTTTGTGATTGTGCTAGCTCTGTTAGGACTTGAGCACTGGTTTCCTGGGTCAAATCGTTATGCGTAACGGTATGCGAGGCCATTTCGGTGCCCGCCTTAGACATGGCTTGCACTTGTGCGGTAGTCATATACCCGGTCGTGTTTATGTCGCTCGTAATTATGAATTGGGTTGAGTTAAATCCGTAATTTTGCAACAACGGCAATGCTTGGGTAAACATATTATCATAGCCGTCGTCGAAAGTGAGTGTGAGAAGTGGTCGAGAAAAACCGACCGGGATATACGGCGCCAGGCTAAAGTCACTTGTAGTTAGGGTTCCCACGCTATGAATCAGATGAAAGATTGTAACATTTACAGTTCCTAACGGTAGTGCGAAGGTAGTCTGGAATTGTTGCCAAGAACCCGAAACGCCGGGCAGGCCGATAATCTGATAAATTGTGGAGCCGTCACTCATCGTGAAAACTGCGTCAACTTCTGTTGGTGTAGTTGACTGATAATAATCACTAAATTTGTATTGAGTATCTTTAGTTACGTTTTGGGCAGTGAAATACCATTTTGAATCTCCGGAAGTATATTTCGTAATTTGGACCTTGACCGATTTCGCTCCATTATAGCCGGTCGTAAGATAGCTGAACTTTGTGGTGTTAGTACCCCAAGTGCTCGAGGTCCAATCTAGAGGTTGAGTTGCGCTTGTTGAACTCACGCTCAGGAGATTAGGATTGGGAATTAGATTGCCACTTACTGGGTTAGGATTGCTTACCATTATTGCAACACCATGGGTCGTTAGCGAATTACCCGATGGGTCTGTAACCATAGCGCTTAAATTATGAGTTCCGTTTGTGACTGTGCTCGAGTCCCATGAGTACGAAAAAGGGGCAACACTACTTGCGCCTACCGCTAAACTATCAACCAGATACTTAACGGTCGAGCCGATTGGTATTCCAGATGAATTTACAGAAAATGATACCAATCCGGTTAAAGGTGCATTCGAGTTAGGTAAATTTACGGTTACTGACTGCATTAAGTTAAAATCATCTGTCGTCAAACTTCCAGTCTGCGCAAGGATATGTAAAATTGAAACGGTTTTTACGTTTAGTGGAGCCGTAAAATTACCAGTGTAGTTTTTCCATGTCGTTGACGCAGGAGCAGCTCCAAGGTCTGCATAAGTAATATTGCCACTTGGGTCACTAAACATAGCCACTACATCAGTCGACACACCCGATTGGTAGTAATCACTATAGGTATAACTATTACCACTAATGATATTTACAGGGGTGAACATCCATTTTGCATCACCTGAAGTGAAGCTCGAAAGCGTGACTTTTAAGCTGCGAGTGTCATTAAATCCGCTGGTTGCATATTTATATGTTGGGCTATTAGTACCCCAGCTTGAAGTGGTCCAACCAAGAGGCAGCAGATTGTTAGTTGGACTTACTGTGCTAACGAGCGGATTCGTAATTAAATTAGCCCCAAAGGGAATCGGATTATTTACATTTATAGTAATGGGCGCAGAAACAGATTTTACACCGAGAGAATTAGTGCTAATTGCAGTTAGAGTATAACTACCGTTTGCTACAGTTTGAGTATCCCAACTCAGTAGATAAGGCGATGTTGAAACTGGGGAACCAATTTGTGAACCATTAAGATAAAAAGCTACATTGGAAACCCCAGCAGCATCATTAGCGACTGCTCCGAGCGAAGTTATCCCACTTAACGTAGCCCCATTAGAGGGAGAATTAATGACTACGCTTGGAACAACAGGACTAAACTGTTGTGAAAGCGCATAATCGTCAGTGCTCAGACTACCGACACTGTTAATCAGGTGATACACCGTAACGGTGGCTGCATTTGCAGGAGCAACGAAATTATCTACTACCTGGCTCCAATATGACGGACTAGCAGCAACGCTACCAAGATCTTGATAACTTGTTACTCCAGACGTGTCGACAAAAGCTGCAACAACCCCACTTGATATGGTTGACTCGTAATAATCTGAAAATACATACGTTGATCCCGGTACGGCTGTCACGGGGCTAAAGACCCATTTGGCATCGCCACTGACATACTTCGAAATAACGACGCTCCCACTCCGAGAACCGGTGTGACCGTAATTGGCATAAGTAAAACTTGAGGTATTAGAACCCCAACTTGAAGTTGTCCAGTTATCCGGGATATTTGGCATACTCTGGGTTTCAAAGGAAGGGTTTGCAATCAAGTTCGTACCCGGAGAAGGTGGAGGGTTAGGCAAAACGGGTGGCGAAAGAGCGAACGAATAATTATCAGTTGTTAAGACTCCGGCACTGCTAATGAGGTGAAAGATCGTCAACGACGCAGTTGTTGGTAAAGTAATTAAAGTAGCCGCACTTTGGGTCCAAGTTGACGAAGCTGGCAAGGCTTTGAGATTAACGTAGGTAATATTTCCAATAGAGTCTATTTCTTCGGCCACCAGATAACTCGTGACGTTTGACTGGTAATAGTCGGTAAAATCATAGCTGGCTGAAGGCGTAATAGTTACGGGATTAAAGAACCATTTTGCGTCCCCGCTCGAATAGTTTGCGAGCGAAACTTGTAGCGAACGACTACCATCTTCGCCGGTCGATAAATATGAAAATGTTGCAGAGTTCGTCCCCCAATTTCCAGTTTGCCAACCCTGGGGAATTGTCGAGATGCTTGAAGGAGTTTCAACCGAAGGATTTGCTACTAAATTTGGATTTTGAGCTCTCGCGATTTGGACATACTGAAACGCTCCCGCAAACAGCATAGCGGTTATTACGCTATAAGCAGCAATTTTTTTAAACATGGCATTTTCCAAATATTTTCACTGTCGTAACTTCTATCCTTTTTAGTCCTGTTGAACTTACATACAATTAATTAGTTTTTTCGAAACTTCAAGTACATGATTCCCCACACTACTAAAGCAGCAAAGACCGCAATAGCCAGATCATTAGTAAAACCAACGCCTGTTTGAGGAAGAACTGTTGCACCGATAATTCCACCGATACCGGCCGCTCCTAAACCTGGTTTGTAATTCATGTTTATGCTCCCATTTATTATTAATTTACGTCTGCTGAACTGAACTCATACCGACGACCTTCGGTAGACCAGCCAACAGTTTTTTCCTGAAATTTTCTAAAAATAACTACTTCCACGAAAGCTTGATAAAATAGAAAGAGATTAACTAGGCGCAGGAAGTAAAAGAATGGAAAAGCCGCCATTGAATCAAGCCTTTTGGCATAAATAGCACAGCCCAGCGCAACCACGAAATAAACAAAGATTTCAGCTAGAAAAAACCGCGCCAAGATATTAATGTTGTAAGTTCTGCCGAGGGCATAAGGAAGAAGTATTAACAGGTCGGCACCATACAGAACTGATTGACCGATAGCGTACCAAATAAACAAGTCTATTCGTTTAAGCTTTAGCCCTAACTTATGGCTGACAACCCCCTGAAAGAATCCCCGGTACCACCGAGAAACTTGCGCAACATAATCAGAAAAATTTAGGGGATCTTGCGTATATGTCACCGCCCGAGGAATGTATTGAATTTTTCCGAGTTTTTTGCGGTGTATTTGCATCGTGATATCAAAATCCTCAGTTAGTGAACCAGTTTCGAAGTTTAGATATTTGATAACATCGGTTCGCAGTGCCGAAGTTGGCCCTGGAATTACTGAAATCATGCCTAACGCTGACTGAATGCGGCGAATCACTGCAAAACCTAAAGTATATTCAAAGACTCTAAATTTAGAGATCCAATCTCCTCGTAAACTTTGGACAAATCCGGTAGCCGCAACATATTTATTCTCATCGAGGGCGGATCTAAATGTCGAGAAATAGGTTGGTCCAAAAATGCTGTCTCCATCCGAGATATGGAGCCAGCTATATTTATTTTCAATATCAAAATGTTGTATAGCTTTTTTAACAGCCCCGGCTTTGCCACTTCTTTTAACCGTTAAAACATGATCGCTCCCTAGCAAATCGGATGCAATTTTGGTCGTTCGATCATTTGAATCGTCATCAACTATGAAAATATCTGGCTTGGGCTGGCCAGAACGAATTGCGGAACGAATAGTTGCTTCAATAGCAAGCTCTTCATTATGGGCAGGAATAATTAAGCCGAGTTTGCGTCGCCGAAGGGACATGAATACCTCATTTGACCCTCCATTGATTTATTAATAGCAAACCATACACGTTTTTGGTAATTATGTCAATAACTTTACCTCAAAGCGTGAATCACATGACTGAGGGCTTGAACCTGGGCAGGATTGTTCGCAATATCAAAATATGAGAAAAATAATATATTTTGAGTCGCACTGGATATACCCATTTGCGCCATCTGAAGCATTTCATCATAGGTTGGAAATCTTGCAATATTGGGATCAAAGCCAAGCATGCTCGCTGTATCAGGGTAAGAGGCCCAACTAAAAGCTTGTTCGACAAACCAATTATTAGGACCGGCATCTCGAAGGAATGTCGAGATGTTATTGGTCGGTAAATAAGGCACGGGATAATAGTCTAGCGCCAGTGTGTCGCTAACTTTCTTGACCGACGAAAATAATTCAATGCGGTTATTTTGGTTGCTATCGTTCCACCCAACCATGACTGCCATAATCGGTTTAGCAGTAAGTTCCTTAACTTTCGCGTAACGATCCGCCAGAATAGGCTGCCACACACTAAGATCATTTGAGGTCTCGGGAGTCTCGTCTGCAATCGAAAATCCCCAGACACCGGGATTAGATTGAAAGTTTTTAACAACTGAAAGCGCGATGGCTTCATTGGAACTGCCATACTGTGCAAAATCGGACAGGTTGGCACTGCTGCCCGCTAAATTGTCGTAAAGTTGGGCGAGATTCACAATAACCTTGATCTTTTTTGAGTTTGCATAATCTAAGAAAGCATTCACTTGGGCAATGGTGCCATCAAATGCACTGTAGTTGTAGACAATATTGACCCCAAGTTGTTGATACTCATCAAGTGCCGTTTGAAAATTCGGATCACTTGGGGAGGTCGATATAAACACTCCTATATAGCGGGTTGGCGCATTGGTATTTGAATTTGTCATAATTTTTTGGGATACAGCTTTCGTAGGAAGTATGGGTTGGACAGTCACGCTGGATTTCGATGCGCTTCGAACCATTCCGGTCGTTGGAAGTGGCGCAAGATTCTCACTTGAGAAAATTTGGTAATTATTCGTTGTTTTGTTACCTAAAAACAAGCCAATGCAAAGCCCAATAATCCAAATCGATTTTACTGTTAAAGGTAATATGTAACGCAACTTCACTGAAGTAATCGGTGTGATCCTCTCGCAATAGCATAGTTTTCCAACCTAATTAGGTCAAACTTTAAGAAAAGCCCATTATCCATCGTTGAAGTTATTTATAACAGGCTTAAATCTTTGGTTTTGTTAAAAGCCAAAGGAATATTAATATTCCCATTTTTACATCGATTTGCCACAATACTAGGGATGAGGGAAATAATGGCTCAAATATATTGGTTCCTAGCTGACGAACAATTTCAACCGGAAGTAATCGTGAAACATGCCATAGCCGCTGAAAAAGCTGACTTTGATGGTGTACTTCTAAGTGAACATTTTCATCCTTGGGTTGAAGATTTAGGTACGAGCGGATTTGCCTTCGCAATACTCGGAGCAATTGCACAAGCAACCCAAAAAATTAAATTGGCTACCGCAGTAACAACACCCTTATATAGATTCCATCCAGCTGTCGTGGCACAGGCAGCGGCAACCATCGATCGACTCAGTCAGGGTCGGTTTACGTTAGGTGTTGGAACAGGTGAAAACATCAATGAAGGTCCACTCGGATTTGAATTACCTGCCTATAAGGAGCGTTCGGCTAGACTCGAGGAAGCTCTCGAAATTATGAATCGTCTCCTTTCTGGCGAAACGTTGAGTTTTAGCGGAATTTACTACCAAACTAAAGACGCTAAATTATATAGCCCACCGCTTAAAGATTTACCAATTTACGTTGCAGCCGGTGGCCCTAAATCCGCAACGCTCGCAGCTCGATCAGCCCAAGGATTAATCACGAGCGTTAAAGATATCGATGATGCCCTTGAACGCGTCATAAAACCGGCAAAGACTTTGGCCAATGGCAAAGACTTTAAAGTTATTACTACCAGGTGGTCTGTCTATGCAGACTCTGAAGATAGTGCTTGGGAAGCTTTATTGCCTCAACGAGGGCTGAGGGCACCGAGTCGAGCATTAACACATATACCAAAAGTGCTTCAAGAAGAAGCAGATCTCTTAAACCATGACGAAGTCCTGGCAAAATATCATGTACTCGCAAATGCAGAGGATTTTCTTTCGACCTACTCACCACTAGTTACTAAGTTGGGAGCGGATATCGTCGGAATTCAAGCTACTTCACTAAATCAACTTGAACTGATCAAGATGTTAGGGAAAGATGTGGTACCCAAACTTAAACAATTAGTTGCGCTAAAGGAGGAACGATGAAGCTAGGCTTACAGATAAACCGCTTTAATTGGCCAGGATCCCCAGACAATATTGGCAGACATTTAATTGATGTTGCGAGGGCAGCTGAAGAATCAGGATTTGACAGCATTTGGGTAATGGATCATTTTTTTCAAATTGGATATTTAGGCCCATCGGAAGATCCAATGCTCGAAGCCTATACAGTTTTGGGCTACTTGGCGGCTGCTACCAAGAAAGTTAAACTTGGAACTTTAGTTACCGGAGTGATTTATCGAGAACCAGCCCTACTTATCAAGGCGGTTACGAGTTTGGATATTATATCAAGAGGTAGGGCCTACTTAGGAATCGGTGCGGGGTGGAACGAGGAAGAGGCTGAAGGTTTAGGCTTTCCTAACACTCCTTTGACCGCCAATCGTTTCGAGCGGCTGGAAGAAACTCTGCAAATTGCCAAAAAAATGTTTGGCGATGATCAATCCCCTTTCGAAGGCAGTTATTACCACCTCAAACGTCCGATAAACCACCCTACCCCGCTCTCAAAACCCCATCCTCCAATTCTAATTGGCGGAGGTGGCGAGCAAAGAACGCTTAAACTTGTTGCCCAGTATGGGGACGCTTGTAACGTTTTTGCCCGCGGGTCGGCGGAAGATGCTCAGCACAAGTTTAGTGTATTAAAAAATCACTGCGACAAATTGGGTCGTGACTTCTCCGCAATTGAAAAAACCGTATTATCAGTTGAAGTCGGTGCCGCCACAGAAAATCCTGGAACAGCCGTCAGGCTTGCCAAGGATCTCAGCGATGTTGGTACTGATCATATAATCTATGGCATCGGTGACGGAGAAATATCTGCGATCAAGAAGTTTGCCCCGCTGGCAGCCAAGCTTTCCAAGTTCTAAATTTATTTTCAAACTGAATCAATGTAATTTCCGGTTCTTTTATTATTGTATATTGCGGCAAAACTATTGTGCTTTAGCTATTTTTAGCAAGAATTTTTGAAGTTTCAATTTTCGGGCTAGCAACTGGTAGGATAACCTCAAAAGTTGAACCTTTGCCCTTTTCGCTGTTAACTTTTATCGTCCCGCCCATTCTTTCAACATATTGCTTGATTATCCAAAGACCTAATCCAGTTCCAGATATACCGGCAGTATCTTGATTTTTTGCACGGTAAAATCTTTGGAATAATCTGCCCTGTTCTTCGAGGGTCATGCCAATCCCGGTATCTGAAACTTTGGCGATGACGGATTGAGAGTTTATCTCATAACTTATTATGATGCTACCTTGTCTCGAATACTTGATCGCGTTATCAATTAAATTTGTAAAGACCTCAGTAATTCGATCAGCATCTCCTAGGACCATCGGTAAGCTTAAGTTCTCTTGATGCACAAGTTTAAGTCCCTTCTCGCTCGCTTTCACGCCAAACGTAGTCACGAGTGGCCCGATAATGGGAGCTAAACTTACTAGTTTTAAGTCAAAACTGGTTTTATTTTGTTCTAACCTTGAAACATCGAGTAAATCACCGATCAGATGACCAAGTCGATCGGTTTGATCAAATGCAACATTGAGCTGAGTTTTGACCACTTCACCTACAGGTTCTTCTAGAGCAAGCGAGATATAGCCTTTAATAATTCCCATGGGAGCTCTCAGCTCATGGGTCGCTATGTTAATAAAATCGTCTTTCATTTGGTCAAGTTCTTTTTGCTTTCGGAATAATTCTGAATATTGAATAAATTTAAAGTGATCCAGAAGCAAGGCTATGATAACTATTAAAATAAGGCCCAGGATAATGTAGGAATCGCGAAGTGTCGATGCCATTATGGAGTCCGAATTCGCCAACGACACACGCAGAGAAGAGATTGCGACTTCTTGTCCGGTCGCATTAAATATGGGCGTGGCAACTAACCAATCTCTAGTTCCCCCTTCCCCGGCGACAATTAAGCTGGCGATAGATTGTTGTTTAGACCAAGCAAATTTTGATTGAATAGTTGTATCGGGGAGTCCATTTTTGCTGGGATCTGAGCTGGCGATGGTAGTGAGAGTATTATTTGACAGAATTGAAACGCTAAGTTGATCAATCTCAGGAGCCTCCGGAAGAGTCTGATCAATTAGACTCTGGATTGAGCTTGCACTTTGCGTAGGCGAATTGGAAGATATAATATTCGCGACCGAAATACCAAATACTTCATTAGCTAAATTTGCTTTTCGTTGCAACTCAAGATCAAAGTTTTGCTTAAGTTGTGAAGTCAACCAAAGGGTCGAACCAATTACCATAAGTGGTATTAGGGTAATTACTAGTATTGAATAAGCGAGTTCGAGACGTTGCTTATCAAACTTGAGGGTCATGATCTGGTGGATTTTCTTGGCTAATCGTGGGAGCAAGAGGACTACTGTCGGGTACCGGTTGCACGACATTCGGGACATTAACAGCGGTTACTGCGCTCCCCGACACCAGTGAAGGAGTCGGAGTTCCGCTTCCTCGAAGCCTCAACACTATAAAGAAAGCTAGAACTATAAAGAGCAACCCAATACCGATATAAGCTACTTGGGACGCTTGCAAGCCAGATTCGATAACTAGGCTACCGTCCTGGCTCCCAGGCGCGGCAGCGGCAATAGAAACCGGTATAGCTGAACTCCTGACAAATGTTGAGGCGTCTTTTGACGAAACTGCGTAAATTTCGTGATGTCCCGGTTTGAGTGGATTCTCAAGTATATAAGACCATTTGCCTTGATTGTCTGTTTGAGCTCGCAATACCAGGGGATCTGAAAAGACATACAGATAAATATCACTGCTTGGCTTACCTGTTCCAGAAAGTGCAATCGCAACAGTTTTTGTCCCGGAAGAGTTTTTGACCGTAGTATTTTGAACTAGTGACACTGAAACTATCGAGTTATCCTGTGGTACTTCAGTAATATGAGTTGGTATTACCGGAGCAAGACTGGATGGAATTGGATTGTTACCGGAAAAGCACGCTGCACTGACAGTTCTATCATAATCCGTTGGCTGCATGGCACCGCTCGAAACTAAAGCATAATCCGAACCCATTTTCTCTTCTAAACAGGCTAATATGCTCACCGGGACTACAGGATCTGAATTGGTTGGCGTCGTGGGTCGAAATATCGTTGCTTGGGTGGCAAGTAATGCCACCTGTTGAGGTATCAAATTTGTTGAAGTCGATGAGCCGCTAGGGTTTTGAGTTGGCTGAGGAGAATTCGAATTTGGAGGAGCCGATGGCGAAGTCCCGCCTGTTGGCTGAGGAGGAAGGACTACCTTAACGCTGGTAACTGCAACTTGAGATATGCCATTAAGCGTTACTGTGACGCCGATGGCAAACATACCCCCCGGCCGACCCACAACCAAGGTCGTCGATGGAGCTGACGAACTACTAAGACTACCAGCATTGGTATCCCAAAGAAAAGTTGCTCCCGAAGAAGGTAATATAGGGTAAGTTACCCCGTTTTTGGTGTAATTGCCACCAACCGTGAAGACTAGTTTTGCCCCAGGAGTCGTTACGAGCGAAATTGGAGATATGGTTGGGGAAATTGCAAACGTCGGATTCCCCGAAGTGTTTTGAACAAGTAGCGGAACTGCCGTGCTACTACAATCGTTTGCCGGGTTTACGCCGAAGTGAGCTAAAGCAACTAATTGGTAGCTTCCATCGGGTACCGCAGTTGAGTTCCAGGGCAATACCCAACTAACTTGAGTGCCAATCGTCTGCAGTGTTGCATTACCAAGCACAATACTTGTCGGTGCAGTGATAGAAAATGTTACAGAGCTTGGTTGGGTCGGTGAGCTTGCACTTACAATCGCCGACAAGTTGACTGACCCCGAAACGGCAGAATTCGTCCCCGGTGACGAAATACCAATCCCGACACCAGCTCCACAAGTCGCATATGCTGGCTGCGTCCAATGTTTAAGCTGACTAACACCAGCAAACAAGACTACTGCGGCGCTTAACACAATTACGAAGAAATGCTTATGTAGTTTCACTTGGTCTAAGAATGCTAAAAAACCAAGAAAAAGTCAATAAGCATAAGAAGAATAATAACGGGTACTTTATCTTATGAGACTAAACTTCTGCAGACAAGACTTGGGACGAGCTGCCATCGACGACGTAAACCTGACTGTCAGATAGCTCTATCATGGAACTGTCATCTTGATGTGTAAGTTTTGCGATATTTATAGAATCGTTATAGAGCGGATTTCCGACATGAGGCAGAATGAAATGATTTGTTAAATTCATGCCACTCAAAATTACTTTATCCGCAAATCTCGGGTCATCGGCAGCTTCGATGCCGACTAGACTATTCCCTGCAATAATCGCGCCGGCACTCTCGCCACCATAAGTTTTACCGTTAGAAAGCAAATTTCTAATAACTATATCAAATCCACTTTTTTCGATCTCACATCTGATTACGAATGAATTCCCGCCTAAAACCCAAATAAGATCATAATTGTTAAGTTCGTCTTGAAGCTTGGTAGGATTATGATAGAGCTTCAGATCAATTATGTTTATTGAAAATCCAAGTGCTCGAAAATAGTCGCTCGTCTTGCGAATTTTTTCCTCGCGTAACTTTATCGGGTGATAATCTTTCGCGTTCGGTATCAATGCGACTCTAGTTTCATTTGCTTTTCGACCTAGCAGTATTTCAAGAACTGAGAGGTTGGGAATTCGATATGATGATAAATATAATTTCATGGTGTATATTCGATAAATTTATTTTGTATTTCTACTGGACGGGTTGCGATCTCTTCAGCAATTCTGTCAGACTTGACAGAATCAGCTTTCCGCCATTCCACTATCTACGGTCATAAAAGAGCTTTCTTTAGAAAAATAACAAAATTGTAATGGTGCGGGTACAGGGACTCAAACCCTGGGCCTCTTCCTTGGCAAGGAAGCGCTCTATCAACTGAGCTACACCCGCATATATTAAGCTTAGGGGGAAACAAATAATGGAATGAGCAAATAGGACAAATGGTGGCGAGACTCGGACTCGAACCGAGGACACGAGGCTCTTCAGGCCACTGCTCTACCAACTGAGCTATCTCGCCTCGTAACCACTTGCTCACTTTAAAATATGAGTGTTTATCTTGGCTCGAGGTACTCAGGAAATGATAGCGGTTTTGAGGAACTTATTCAATTAGGTTAACCCGCAAGAATCGTTTGTAACTGGTGGGCGATGAGGGACTCGAACCCCCGACTTCTTCGGTGTAAACGAAGCGCTCTAGCCAACTGAGCTAATCGCCCGAACTCTAACAGTATAACAATCGAATCTAATTCAATGCTAGTTTATTGGTTAGCCAAGGATGGTTATTCCACATTCGGGTTCTAAGATGTTAGAAAAAATTATTTGCGGCCCAATTTAATTGGGCCGCAAAGTTGATTTGAGCCTTAATCGAACAAGCTTGCCTGATAGAACTCTTACGCGCATTAAAGCATCATTGAGCTCAGATTGTAGCGCGACTATTTCTGTGGCCTCCGGCAGTTTTTTAGCATCTCGCAGAGCTGCAATATCAGCCGGACGTATCAGTGTCTTTAGATCGATTCGCCAAAGTCCAGGTTTACCACCATGATGAACAACACATTGGGCGAGGCCAATTCTGCGCAGGTCGATGAGAGTGGTCGTCCAACTACTTCCGACTCCAGGAGTTTGTGCCAGGATAGTCGCCGGTGCAATCAAACCTAAGCCAGTTTTTTTATCGACCAAGGCTCGAAGCGCTTTGAGTGCCAAATTAATTCTTTCGGCTTTTATTTCGTCGTTATACAAAGCCATTCCCCCCTTTGCACGGTCGAAACTGAGATATTGTACCTTTAAAGGATGACTTTTGTCCATCAGGTTACTCAGTCAGGAATTTAAGCTATAATCATTAGCGTTGCTGAAAAACTAAATTTGCTATCTATAGAATCAATTTGAATGGAATTACAATTACGGCACCTTGGCGGAGTGGCTACGCAGAGGTCTGCAAAACCTTTTACACCGGTTCGAATCCGGTAGGTGCCTCCATAGACTTGATAAAGACAGGACTTACGGCTTTGAGAAGTGTAGTAGTATGTAGCTCTAAACGTTTTAAAGACAATGTCAAAATTTTTTGCGATGAATTACATCGCCTAGGCGTTACTGTTTATGAACCAAGTATCATAACTCCTATTTCTGAAAGTGAATTTATCCATTCAGAATATATCACCGCAAAAGTATTTAAAGGCCTTACACTTGAGCACTTTGAGTGGATTCGAAAAGCGGATGCTTGCTTTATCTTTAACAAAAATGATTACGTCGGCATAAGTACATCCATGGAAATGGCTTTTGCCCAAGCCTTGGGTAAACCGATATTTGCCCTGTCTCCAAGAACAGGAGATCCATGCCGAGATAGTTTAATTGATAAAACTGCCACAAGCCCAAAAGAGCTTATACGCTTGCTTGTCTAATATTGGTATAATCTTAATATTCTGCCCGGGTGGTGGAACGGTATACACGACGGACTTAAAATCCGTTGCCGCAAGGCTTGTGGGTTCGAATCCCACCCCGGGCACCATTAATTATGCTTAATTTTTGAGGCATACAATTACATATTTTTTTCGAACAGATAATGCCCGAAACATTTAAAATGAGCGTCTGACGTGCTCCATTGACCAATCCCAATCGGCATTGGCTTTTTTGTGGGGATTAAAAATATGGTCGGGATCAAATATATCTTTCGTTTCTTGAAATAATTTATAGACTGAGCTGCCATATGCAGCCTCAAGCCATGGCCCTCGAATCATGCCATCATTATGTTCCCCGGACAACACCCCATGGTAGCTTAAGACCAGCTCATTGGTTTCTTTCATAGCAGGCTGAAGTTTTGCTCGTTCATCTTTTTCTTCCAGCTTCATAAGAGGGATAATATGGAAATTTCCATCACCCATGTGTCCGGCGATGGTAGCAAAAAGATTATATTTCTTAATGATTTTGCGCATTTTGGGTAAGAATTCTGGGAGATACTTGGGCGGTACTACTAAATCGTCGATAAATGGCGCGGTGTGTTTATCTTTGACTTTATTTCTAAGTAAATTAAAGCTCTGTCGGCGCATAATCCAATATTTTTGTGATTTCGCTTCGGTTGGATCTTCCTCTTCGGCGGTAATCTCATAATAGGCTCTCTTTATGCCCAACTCTTTATGAAGAGCTTTTATTTTCTCTAGGACTTCTGCCTCGGTTTCTCCGTTAAACTCAACCATAAGAATAAGTTTCGGGATACCTTTTAATAACATGAATCCGTCCGGGATTAACCCAATCAATAACTTAATAAAAGCTTTTAGTCCAAGCATTTTTAGAAAATATGGCATAAATCTTATTGACAGCCACAATGTCACATCATCAAATGACTCAAATGTCGCAGGTTTATGCTCAAGTACAACATTAATAACTTCCCCAAGTTTATCGATGTCTTTTAGAAACAAAACCAACAGTCCTGAGTGGGGCTTAGCTGGCACTAATCGAAATTGTATGTCCGTCACAAACCCTAATGTCCCCTGAGCACCGACTATAACTTTTGTAAGATCAAACACCCCGCTTTTTCTGTCCCAAACGTCCCAAATATTGTAGCCAGTCGAATTTTTCGTGACATTGGGTTTAGCAGCTTTTATTTCGTCATAGTGCTCGTCCAGGAGTGCAAAAGTTTTACGATAAATCTCCCCCTCGAACGATGTGAGTTTCATTTTTGCATCAAGTTCTTTTTTATCAAGTGGTCCCAGAGTATATTCATTGCCGTCAGCCAGTACCATTTTAAGTTCTTCGACAAAGTTTTCAGTTTTACCAAATTCTAACGATTTTTCACCGCCGGAATTATTGTTTACCATTCCACCGATCGTACATAAATCTCGGGACGCCGGATAACTCGGCATGAGGGCTTTAAACTTTAATGTCTCTCTTTCGAAATCTCGGTAAAAAACGCCAGGCTGGGCATGACCAATTTGGGAATTTACAGAGATTATTTGGGTAAAATGACGATTAAAATCAGCGATGATTGAATCGTTGATTGCACCTCCGGACATGTCCGTGCCGGCACTTCTCGCTGTGATCGATAAATTTTGATCATTTTTTTTGTGCTTTGTGACAAATTTTACTAAGTTTTTTACATCTTCAGTTGAAGATGGAAATACTATAACCTGTGGTTTGACTTCAAACAGACTAGCATCATGACTATATTTCTCAAGTGAATCATTTGAAGTGTCTACTTCGCCCTTGATGATGGATTTAAGATCATCTGCTAAATTCATTGTTTTAGCATAACTGGTTTAGCTCTGAATTGCTAGTTTACTTGCCCACAAGATACGCGGCATAAACCGATAAACATCCCAAAATAAACATTATCGGCCAAACCACATAAACATTTAAATCGTAATAAAGTTTCGTCGGTTTTTGCCAAAAATCTTTCGTTTTATTCTTAGGTTTTTTATAGCTGCTCTTATAGCCTTCCCAAACGGCTTCATGATTTGCTTCAACAAGAATGGAGCCCAAAATGAGGACAGCACCAATCCCGGCTAATCCTGCGGCCGGACGATAGGCACTCATTACACAAAAAATTATAACTAAATCGACAAATGCCCAACCGGCAAACTTGGCTTGGGGGGTGCTTTTTCTAAATAACATGGCTTCTCCTTTAAATAATTAGTTAATAGGTAAATGATCATAAATATGACTTAGGTTTGCGCTCCGATAATCTTTGACGAACAATTCATGCATCTGCGCCACCGTTGTATCGACTTTTTTGCCCGGATTAAAAATGTTATGGGGATCAAAAATCGTTTTTATTTCTCTAAATATATTGATCATAGCTGGACTATATAATTTATCTAAATAAGGAGTTCGGAGTATACCGTCATTATGTTCGCCAGCGAAGCTCCCGCCTAATTTGGCAACTAGAGCATAGAAGTCATTGGCAAGCTTAAGAGCTGCTTCTCGATTTTTCTGAACGCCAACATCGATTAGTGGTAACAGATGGAAATGACCATCTCCGGCATGTCCCCATATCCCAGACTCAATGTTATATTTATGGAGTAATTTCGATAAGCAATCTAAAAACTCTGGGATCATAGGCAACGGGACAATAGCATCCTCAATAATTGGAATGGCCAGATGCTTAGATTTAGCCTGCCAAATAATCGAGGCGGAATTGCGTCTCATTCTCCAGATCGCTTGTTGCTCTCGAACCTTCGTGCTGATCTTTGCATCGCTACCATGTGATTTCATTATCTTCAAAGTTTGCCTTGCCTTCACAACCTGTCGAATCTGCGAGAAATCATCAAATTCCACAATTAAGACAATTTTTGGAAAGGGTGCCGAGATTACATTGTCATATATTCCTGGATATTCCGAGCTAACGAATTTAAGCAAATCGTCATTAATTGACTCCATAACACTTGGATTTAACCTCTTTAGCTTAATAATAGCTTCAGTGGCATTTCTTATACTGTCAAAATAGCCGAGCACGAGGGTAGTTTTAGCATTATACTGCTCAGTTTTTAAGCTTATTGAGCTAAGTAACCCGAGGGAACCTTGCGAACCTATAATAAGTTGACCGAGATCAAAGGAGCCATCTTTAGTTTTAACATCCCAAATGGCATAACCCGAAGTATTTTTTGTTACTTTGGGCCTAGCAGAGCGTATTATTTCCCGCTTTTGATCAATTAGGGCATCAATTTTGCGATAAATTTCACCTTCGAAGGTCGAGAGTCCTTTTTTTCGAGATAGCTCTCGCCCGTTTAAGCGCCGTGTCTCAATGATTGAACCGTCTGAAAGCACAATTGATAATGCTCGAACGAAGTTTCTGGTGCTCCCATATTTTAGCGATTTTTCACCTGCAGCGTTGTTTGCCACTGCTCCACCAATAGTTGAGACATCTTGACTACTTGGATACGGGGGTAGATATCGTCCATGGCTTTGGAGGATTCTCTGAAGCGTTGTGTAATTGATGCCGGGCTGAACCGTCACAGAGTGTTTTTCCAGTTTTAACATTCGATTCATGTGACTCGGAAACGAAAGAATCAGGCCACTTCCGATGGCGCCCCCTCCTAAGTCAGTGCCTTTTCCCCGAGGAGTTATACTGAGCTGTTTTCCGCTCGCAGCCCGTTCAGCGACAAATTTCACGGTCGTAATAATATCTTGTGTATTAAAAGGGTAAACTACTCCTGTTGGTTCAACCGAGAATATACCAGCATCGTTAGCATAGTACTTCAAAACTGACGACTCGTCCGTGACGCTGCCAGCCAGATCGCGCTGTAACTCCTCCAGAAAATTCTTCATCAAGATCAATCGTACCAATTTTAGAGCATAATGGCTATGCTTAGTTTGGGGGGTTTAACACCTGAAGTTGGTTCCAAGGGATGCCATTGAGAGCACTGTAATCCGGCTGACCATTAAAAGCCGCCGTAATTGGATCTGTGCCGGTATGCCCTGTATAGGCCCAATCCCTGATATCTTCGCCAACCAAGGCCACCGCACCAGAAGTATCCGAGACAAACATGCCGTATTTTTGTAAAGCGATAGCCACCATTTTTCCATAGGGCGTGAGAGTAAGTGAATTGACGTTGACACTTGGATCTAATCGATACCAGGTCCCTTCAGGTACCGCGTCAGCGGCGTTAGTCCAGCCGTCGCATCGATCAGCTGGCGCCACAAAACATGGCGTCAGAGAGGTATCAACAAGTTGTACTGCCATAGCATGATTAATTGATCCCGATTGTATATCAGCTTCCGTAACAGTACTTGCCAGATAGGATAAACCAGTGGCATTTTCACCATATGGATTTGGAAAAACTCCGTTTGCAGTACTCATGTTTGTGATTTCACCACCCCAGCAAGCCGTCCAATTTCCCCCATTATTTTCAGCATCCCAAAATTCCCACTCTGATTGCGATGATGGTTGATAAATAATCATTCCGTGATCGGTACCAGTAGCCGAGTAGGCTCCCGCTGGAATTGGAACCGCATTGATTTGTGCTTGCAAACCAGCGTAGACGCCACCGGAACAATCAGATCCTGTCCCAGATGTTACTTTAACTGTCGATTGCCCTGATGAAACGGTAAATATGGGAATGCTAAAAGCGGAATCTTGGACGGTAAAGGTGCCATAATTTGTTTGATATTGGTGAACCAAATTAGCTACCAATGTCGCCGAATTGGCCGCAACCGTGCCGGTACTTGCAAGAGGATTATCCCAAAAGCTAGTTGGATAAGGACCAACACCTGAACTCGTGACACTCCCCCAATTTGTCGCAAGTATTGATAAATCAAGAATATTAACGACGCCGTCGCCGTTAAAATCCCCTTGCGCCCAGGTTGCTCCAGTGGCCCCCCAATTGCTAGCAAGTATTGAAAGATCAGTTATGTTTACAACTCCATCACCATTGGCATCTCCTGCAATATTGGCAGCGTGCGTGCCAAAACGCACATAAACACCGATCGCTATAACGAAAGCAATCATAATAATACCGCCCGCCCAATTGCGAGATGGTGATATTAAAGGATTATTGCTCGACATCCATCATGATTTTAACCATTACTAGTTTAACACGTCGGATGCTTATATTGGCAGGGCCACTGCACTGACAAGATCAGTCAAATATGCTAAAATCGCTTCGTTTACGCTACAAATTGGGCGAGTGGTGAAATGGTATACACGCTAGTTTCAGATACTAGTGGCCGCAAGGTCGTGGAGGTTCAAGTCCTCTCTCGCCCACCAAGTGATTATTGAGGCTTTGCAGGGCCTCGTTTTTGTATTTACTCGTATAACACTCTCTCTGCACAATATAGAATTATAAGTTCTACTATTTACAGTATTCGTGAAATATTGTATTATTGTGCGGCTCAAACTCGTGAGCACTCTAAAAAAGGAGCTGTGTGTCTGACGACCAACCGGATTTAGCTTTGATTGAAGAAATCGAAGCAACCAACCAGTTCAAAGAAAAACATGGACGCTACGTTCACTTTGTTCTGGAACACGGAGTTGACCTCTATCCATCAGAGCCCGAACCGGACTACGATGAATATGTCTATCGATACTTGTCAGATCCACCAAGCCATTTGGCGACAGCAACAGAGGAGGTGCGAATCGAAGCAGCCATCGAGGCATGGACCCTAGCGGTCTACTCTCGAGAGTATCGTATAGGCAATGCAGTCGTCGTAAGAATTAGGCTTGCAGCCTTTGCCACCCATCGATGCATGCTCGACCATGCGTGCGAGACCCTTTCAAACGACAGTCATCTGCTCTCAACCATGCGAGCCCAAACTCGTATGAGGGTAATTGAAGAGCTTTGGGTCGAGCATCAATGGCGAGAGCCACTTATAGCCCTCGTGGAGGCTGAATTCCCTGGTCCAGAGCTGACCCTGGCCAACATAGAGGCGTTCGAATCGAGGCGCCCATCTTTCCTCGCGGAAGCTCACGAACGACTAAAGATGCTTCACGACCTCACGGAAATCCTTGAAGGCATGCTGTGGGTTCAAGGTCAGATAGTTGCAGAGAAAGAACAGCAACTTCTGATGGTCCTCGCTGGCCAGGCTGCATTACTGTCTGCGCGAGGAGGGGGTCACGACCATTTAGCAATCGCCCTTCATATGCAGGCACGTGAGCTGATTGGAGCAAATGCAGAACAACCCGAACACCCTGTTTGGGCCGAGATTCTCACTAAGTTTTTCCCCATACCAGCTATGGGTTAGTTCTACTAAGGGAGCCAACGTGCTAACCTAGTAGGTGCGGTAAGCGAGTACGTTAACAACCTATTTTTCAGAGGAGGTGGAGGCAACGGAACATCTAAACGCAACGGTTCAGGCTGTTTTACCCGGGCCCCATGGTCCGTACGTAGTTGCCACAGCAGTGGGCCTGTTTGGTTCAATCACTTTTGCATTGAGCGAACCAGTCTGGCTCGAAACTGACACACCTGAACGGGGCGCGATGGTGGTCTTAAGTGACTTGCGCCGTAAGCAAGCGGGATGGCGGGCGCTTTCAGCTCGTTATTTCCGACCAGAAGATGAGCAATCCAGCATCCAGCAACTAGAGAATGGAGAATTGAGCATTGAGCAACGACACCGTAACGTCCAATCGGGAGGTTCGCCCCCCTAGCAAAGCTCAGGTCAGGTTTGCTACTCAGTACCTGGGCTTAGAGCTCCCTCACGGAGCCGCTATGTGGGAAGTCACCCGACTCATCAAGCGTGAGGTACGAAGGAGGGGTCGCGAGACCCTTCGTGCTCTCGATCCGACGAAATACTATCTGGTAGAGCATCCAAAGTATGGACTCTGCGAGATCGACCGAATCGGGGAGCAAACGTTGAAGGTCACGTTACTAGTAATCGATACGAATCGCAAGATCGTCATCGATGCTATGTTCCTAGCGGACTGCAAGTTGCACGACTAACCATGTCGGCCTGATGACCCTGCGAGGGGCACTGTCGTTCATTCGAGCGATAGTGCCCCTCCGGGGTTGTTTTTTTTATCAAGCAAAATTGAGTTTGTACCAAATCCCTAACCCCACCTACGTGCTCCACCAACTTAGGTTCGCGTGAGTTAAATTAACTCACGCGATCACCCATAAAACTTCGCAACCCAAATTCAAATATTAATGTTTAAAAGTATCCCGCTGCAACTATAGTTAAGGTATCAGCATAATCAGTTGCGGCAGGTGTGATTCCTGCAATATCCGCTCTCTCTAAGAAGACATATCCGTCGCCGTTTGAGTCCCCAGTTGAGGAGCCGAAGGGGCGGAGTTGTGTTGGATCAAGTACACCCGCTTTTGTACCAGTTGTTGAGTCATAAGCTGGATCAGCAGTTCCGGTGCCTATTTGGCCCCCACCACCCTGAGAAACCGAACCCACTGCAAATCCATAGTCTTCTGATCCGGTTGTTAAAGTATGCGCTGCAGTTCCAAGGGAATTTGTGGTGTTATTTGCAACTGTGTAGTTAGCAATGGTTGAATGGAGAGCACCATGTTCATTAGCTGGACTTGAACCTGAATCAGTTACTCCTTTATTATTCGCATCTTCAACAAAGCAGGCATAGCCGGAGGCAGCATTGGTTTGCACAGTTGCAGTTAGTGTAACAGAGCTGACTGTAGCTGAAGGAGAGAGGTTCGAGCTAAAAGCTTGGGAATTTCCAGACAAAGTGAAAGTAAACGTGGGCGGAACAATGGCTGACACCGTAATCTGATCGCTAGTTATTGCGGCCGATGCCCAGTTTGAAGTATATTCGGCTGTAGATCCTGGATATGCACCATGAGCGAGAGTGGTCGAACCCTGAAGGCTAGGATTTGCTGCACTCGGATTTGAAACCGCGGCTGAATTTGTCCAGTTAAAGCAATACGGACCAGTACTTCCAGGCTGTGACGCGCCAGTAACATTAAAGTTTACTTGCTGACCAACTACCCCGGTACCACCAGAAGGCGCTGCGACACCAGTCCATGCTGAAGCGCCAGTCGGCCAATCCGGCTGTGAGGTAGTGTTGATTGTCCAATTACCATTTGTAGTACTGACCGTATAACCAGCAGGGAATACGACTGAAAGTGTGGTTGCGGTCGTGCCCGGATTTGTTGAAAACTCTGAACAGATGGTTCCTGTTGTAGCAGTCGATGTCTGCATGCGGTTAAAGATAACTTGGGTGTATGCAAATGTTGGCGTTGCATCGGCAGTCCCAATTAAAAACGGCAATATTGTTTGAGCCAATAATGCGAAGATAAAGACTAATTTAACTTTTCGGAAAATTTTTTGATTTTTTGCAAACATTTTTGTTTAAGAATTATTTTTATTCTTATACGCAGGATAATAATTCTTATGTTTTAAAATGTCAAGACTTTTTTTGCACAAACAGAGTAAACTTTTTCTGCTATGCCACCAATGATTTCCTATAATCCAGGGATGGCAGGTTGTGTTGAAGCAAAACTGACTGGACCGACCGCGACTATCCTGTCTATTCCTGGTCTATAAATGATCGCTAATTGATTTTTCTCATAGATCAAAATCTCGTCCCCGTTTTTAGCCTCTTTAAAAAACGGGGTGTTTAACTTATTTACGTCCGTAATAGTTGCGAGTGCTGGTACTTCGTTAGTAGGCAGTAAATAGTGACGAGCAACTTTAGCTTCCACAAGCTCTAGTTTTCCCAAACCTGAATTAGCTGGATGACGATATTTTGCGTAATAGAGCGCTCCAATAACCAAGGTGATTCCAATAACTCCAAGGATAAGAAATTTATAATTTTGTTTTAAAGCTATAAATATTTGATTTTTTTTCTTACTTGAAACTAAAGCAGGATTTTTTATCCTTATATCACTAATAACTTGATGTTTAGTAGTGGGCTCAGACATGTTAATTATCACTCTCAAGGTACCAGAAGTTAAATCCAAGAATTGCAGCTGCAGCGGTAGCATTATTTGTGATCCAAGTGAGAGGTGCTAGAAATGTCGTGGTACCAGGTATGTTGGCAGATACTGAGCCGGTAGTTTGATTGCCCGTACTTTCATCAGTAATTCGATATGAGATAGTAGAACCGTTTACAGGACAATACATTACCATCTCGAAAAGATCAGTTGTATTTACGGGAAAATTTGCACCAAGACCGGTGACGGTCGGGGCGGTACCCGTTATGTTATTTACGAAATTCCAATTTCCGGTATTTGCATTTATGGCCATGCCAATTTTGCCTGGCGTTGCATTAGTAGTCGGGTCAACATTGGTTGGGTTTGCAACTGAGTCTGCTAGTCCAACAAACGCTCGATTGCCAGATTGAAGGGTATTTAGGCCGAATCGAGTCACGTAAAAAAATCCACCTAACCCAGCAGCATTGCCTCGCCAAACTTGCAAAACGCCTTGACGCTGGTAAGCGACGGTACCGGCAGTTGTGCCGGAACTAAACTCGAGTAGTCTCACTGAAGTAAATATATTTGTGCTTGCAGGAGCAGGAGCAGTACAGGTTCCCGCTCCAGTAGAGGTCGAGCCAAAACCAGTCGCTCCTGTGCTGCAGTTAGCAGTGCCGTTTGGTTCACTAAATGAAATTCGATTAAATCCAAGTCCAGGTTGAAATGCCGTGTTCTGATCACTAGGCCCTAACCATTCTGGAAGAATTCTGCCTGCAACTGTTTTGGCATAAATTCGTAAATTATTCGCGGCAGGTGAGGCAGGATCGCTACTCTGAGTCGCTATCTGAATCGCACCTGATTGAATATCGACACCAATATTCCAACCAGTGCCAACTTCAACAGCAGTATTTGTACCTCCATTTAAAGAGGTCGGACCAGTGAGGACTATGCCATAACTGGTAACGCCGGTCGCAGCGCCACTAGTATTAGCAACAATACTTACTCCGTTCCAGGTGCCCCCGCTAGTTGTTCCTGGAGTATAATCTACATCTATTCCGCTGGCATTTACGGCTGCACTTCCACCTACAAAGTTAATTTCAAGCCCATTCGCATTGTTCGTGGTTACAGCTTGCCCCGCGTTTGAAATGCTGACAATGTCTGCAGTTGGAGGAGCAGCCGCACTAATGCTGATTGTTCCTCCCGCAGTTGTATTGATGGTTGAGCCGTTATTATAAGCTTGTTGTAGAGTTTCGCTACAGCTTACGAAGATCAGCTGACTGGCTGTCGATGCTCCGGACTGCAAACACTGACTGGTAGAAGGACCAGCAATTGGCAGTGTCAGGGTGTAGTTGCCTGTAAGAGAACCCGATGAATTTAGAGTCACCGCATAATTTCCGGATGTCGCCGTATTGAATAAAAGTTGTCCATCTAACCCAGAACTACCAGTAGTGCCGAGTAATACTTGATTACCGGAGGTATCTACATTCAAAATTGATTCAGTTCCGCCGGCGTTTTTGACCTGGAAGGCATTTGCAGAAGTTGTATCAATTGCATTTGTACCAGTCCAAGTTTGTGAGCTAGAAAGTTGGCCAAAAGAAACAGAATCGATTCCATCAAGTGTATCGGCATTTATGGCATACGGAGAGCTTGCCAATGACTGTCTAGGCGTCATTGCCCCTTCAGTAAAACTGGCACAAGCATTCGTATTACAAGTCGCCGTTGCAGGAGTTGGCAGCTCAACTTCGAGATAAAGTGGAAATGTCCCACTAAAAAGACTTGGGCTCAGGGCTGGATCCCCCTGCGTCGTATCGCCAAATTGGATATTAAAAAGTCCATTGGCCACTGCAACCCGATAATCTGAAGTACCATAGACTCGATCACCTTCCCAGACATTTGAGCCACCAGTCAGGGCGTTCCAGAGTCTAAACTTAATGTTATACGAACCATCTGGAAGTATATTGCCATTATTGTCAGTCAGACGCCCTTGAAAGTTTATTTTATAGGGAACAGTTTGCGACGCAATTGCGGCGTTATTTAGTCGAATTTGTCCACCCAAAAGAGATGTTGCTAAAACGAGTGTGCTAAGAGTCGTCCAGAAAATCCAAACGAAACTCCGCTTCAATCGGTCGTTCATCCACAACACCTTAAACGTAAGAATTATATCATTACTCTTATGGTTTGAGCAAGATTCGTGACTGATAATATATATTAATTAGTAAGGTTTAACTTTTGCTTTTTAGACGAGTCCAAAAGAATAAGCGTAGAAGTATTAAAAACCCAATTCCATACAAGACTTCTCGAAAATAACCGGTAATTGCAAAGATCCAGATAACTTTCGTTTTATGCGTGTATAAATCTTGAAACTGAAGCGGAATAATCCCTAAATAACTTCCCGACTTTGAAAAAGAAAAAACTCTTGAGCTTCCGGGCATAACTAAGCCAAATTGCAATTGGGTGGCAGCTCCCAATGGTAGCACTCTCAAATTAATATTTGGATCATAGGCCACCCCGCCGGAGGAGCTCGATGCAGTATTCGAATACTCAAATTTTCCATTAAGAGCATTGCCAAATTGCCATACAGGAACGCTTAGATTACTAATACTACCGGTTTTAGTGGTACTGGGCCCGTTATTTAATAGCAGTAAAGTCCCGACCCTGGCGCTTTCGGAAATAACTGTACCTTGGGCTGTGGCATTGTCCGGAACTGTCTCAAAAAAAAGCACAGCATAAATTCCCCCTTTCGGAAGTACTTGCGGGTCAACCGTAAAAGCTACTCGAATTGCTTCACGCGGTCCAAGCTCAAACGTTCCTAAAGAAATCTGGATGCCTTTTGTGAGTGTTGGATCATCATAAAACTGCAGATCCCCATCAAGGTTGTATTGACGAAAAGCTTTTATCGACGATGCAACGGTAACCATCGAATCAGTGGGATTTGAGACATCAACAAACCCAAGTTTTGGATTATTATCGCTAAAACCTTGTTCATACTTGAGGGGATCAATCTTTAAGGCCGGTACCTCAGCATGTGCCGGCAGAGCAGCTAATATACCCAACCCTAGAGCGATTGGTAAGAAATATAATAGTTTTCTCATGGTTTTAGGGTGGCAGTAAAGAAGACCGTATTTGAATAGCTGCCTTGTTTTTGAGCCGGGCCAACATCAGCTCTAAACTGGATCGTGGTCTTTTCGGCGGCACCGCCGGAAAGACCAGTCCTTGTGTGGAACACTGTTGGAACGGTTGGTATGGCCGCATAGTCATAGTTGGGGCTGGTGCCCCATTTACCCTCAACGCCAACTCCACCAGTGACAGTCATCCCCAGACCGGTTGTCACGCCCTCACTCCAAGCAGCCGGTGAAGTAATGGTTCCGGAAATCGCTGGAATCGTCGTGATATTATCAGAATTCGTTAAGTCTTTATTCTCTTGAATGGCCAGATTATAGCCACCAGCATCAGTCCGAACAATGGCATCGAGAGAATTATTTTGTGAGGTCCCGGGTGTTATATTAGGCAGAACAGCAGCGGACCGCGCGCCGGTGTTTTCCGCACTGAAAAACGCCGCTGCTTCGGCAGAACTCAATGTCCGGTTAAATACCTTAATTTCATCGATTGTGCCAGAAAAGAAGTTACTTGTTGGGGCGCTGGTCCAACCTGAAAGCTGGTCGTCTCCAATTCTCCAGTAACCAGAACCCGAAATACTAGTAGTGTTAGCATTGGGCGTCCCGTCCGACTTTCCATCAACATATAGATTCATGCCGGTGCTTCCCATAGAAGCGATTACCTGATGAAATACACCATCGTTATATGCAAGTGTCGAATTTACTACTGCACCGCTCGCACCGGCTTCAAAATGAAGCTTTCCATCATTAGACATATAAACTTGTCGATCATGAGTGGTTGAATTACCAGTCTGCGCACTTCCGAATCCGATTAGTTGTCCCCCCGTAATGGTAGAAGTTTTAAACCACATTGAAAATGAATAACTCGTTAAACCCGACTCGGAATTGGTCGCACCCAGGTAATCGGTCGTGCCGTTTAATGACACACCGTCACCGATTTTACCGCTGACCCAACTTGGCGAGCCCTCAAATAAAGCATTATTAAGACTTGCACTCATGTCGTAAGCCAGTTTTCCAATCCCAGTATCTAGGGGATAATATTCATTTATTCCCGACGGCAAAACAGTTAGTTGAATGGAATGAAAAAGCTCTGAAACATAGCCTTGCGAAAGTTTATAACTTTGAGATGAACCTGAGCCAACGGCAGCTTCGCCCCCGGCATCGACCATTTTATAATCTGTCGAGCTTCCAACCCCACCAAAACTGTTGGCAACGTTCGGATCAAGCCGATAATGGGTACTGGTAAGAACAGTCGCGAGCGTTCCAGCTGGCAACAAGCAGACGATGACAGCAATCGCTATCAAACGGATTCCGCGCTCCACATTAAGCATTAGCACCATTATGCCAGATCAATTACTGTTCGACTAGTCTCTCTAGACTAAGTACTTTGTTAGCCTGAGCCGAATAGCGCTTTAAACGCTCGCTTTAAGCGCTTACGACCCTTCCAAATAATTATATACAGGGCGATCAACACTACCAGGATAATGCCGAGTAATTTATAAGGAATTACGGTAAACGAAGTCGAGGCAGTTAAGGTTTGGGTGGCACCATTTTTCAGAACTATGGTAGCCGTATAGCGACCAAATAATAGATGTTTAGACCAAGGTGTATCAATTTTACGAATTGCTGTAGGAATAACATTTTCAGGCACTATTGAGATGGTAGCCGCCGTACCACCAATCATATTTTTTACGGTAATTATCCCGGTTGGTTTTTCATGAACATTACCAAGATCGGCGATGCGAGTCGAAAAGACTATTGGTCCGTATTGGTAAAAGGTTTTGTCCGACGAAAAACTTGCTACTGACAACTTCTCGTAGGCCGGTCCGTTAATTCGTAGAAATATCAACGTCGCAAGTTGTTGCTTAACTGCAGCGCCAGATTGACCGCTCGGTAATACTCCGGGATTAGTATGAAAAACCAAGGATCCATATCGGCCACCAGGTTCGGCATTGAGAGGAACTGCAATGGAGAAACTCACATCAGTAGTGCCCTTAGCCGGCACCACAATATCGCCAGTCGTAACAATGAACCAAGGAGCTAAAGAATAAAGGTTGTCTTGTGTGGTCAAGTCAATTTGACCTTCTTCACCTCGAGCGACAAAATTATTCCGATCAACCGTTAAACTAAGAGGTTGATCAGTTAGATTGATCAGCTTCACTGAACTTGCGACTGTTTGACCGGGATTTGCAGCTAAATCAAATGCCGGTGGTGAAACGGCAAAACCAAGTGATGTCGCAGCATTTGCAGACTTTGCAAGGAAGCCAATAGCAACAATAAAACTTGCGCATAGGATAAAGAGGGGCCTAACTCGAACGCTCAATTTTCCGGACTCCGTTTACTTTTACCTATCGTAACAGATTTAGTAAACCGGAGTACAGGTGTAAATAATAGTGGTAGTGTAAGTGCCGGGTTTAGTGGTGCCGGAGATCCCAACTTGATGACCAATTGACACGGTTTTTGTCGTGAGACCAGTTGAGCTATAGGAAACTTCGGCATTGGTCGTAGTCATGGCGGCCCAGAGATCACTCTGGAAACGATTGACGGCCCCGTTGGCAACGTTTAAAGCAAAATCCGAAGTTGTATAACCATAAGCTTCGGTACCGGCAGCCGAAAAAGCTGTCGGAGAGTTATTAGTACCGGTCCAGTCGGCGATTGTATTAGATCCGGAAGTTGGTTTACCGGTGTAGCGGACGTAAACGGTATAGCCATTGGCGGCATTGGTAGCAATCGAAAGTGACTGACAGACCAAACCGTTTGACGCCGTGGTAACACTGCCGAAGGGTATGGTGGTTGAGGTAGAGGTACCGGTTGAAGTTGACGCACCAGAATTACAGGTGCCTCCAGAAGCAACTCCGTTAACTGTAAAACTCATCGTTGGGTTAACAGTTAAAGAGAGATTTGAGCCGTTGGTGTTGATATAAGTCACTACCACACTATCAACCGGGCTTGAGCTACAGTTCGTATTATTGTAAGTGCTAAAACTTAGATAATAGGCGGTGTCAGCAACTGAGCTATTAGTGATACCTGCCATAATAAAGGTCGCGCCGGTCAGGGTCGATGGAGTAATCCCGGAAGCGTTTGTATATTGAATTGTATTAGCCGTATCCGTTACGCTCCAGCCAGTGCCCGAGTCGTTAACGTACGTCGAAGTTGCAGCGGTAATGGTTGCGGAAGCGGCGGTAAAGCCGGTTGGAGTAGTCAGTGTCGTCGGCGAAGTTGAAAAGGTCGCCTGTATACATTTAATTGTGCCGTTCGTAACACTACTTGCAGTAACGGTATAGTTAACCGACGCGGTTGAAGGTATAGGGTTGGATAACGCGACTGAAGCAGTTGTAAGAGTAACAGCGTTAGCAACTGAGATATTCAGAGTTAAGAGACCAACTAGGCTAATCCAAGCAACCCAAATACGAGTTAGTCTAGCCCGTCGACTCAAATCGTTTGAATCTTTGTATTTCACTCATTCACCTCAATTAATAACTTGATCAAAAAACGCTTACGTTTAGAATACCAATCTGAAAGACGACTGTCAACGTTAAAGTTCTAGGATTAAATGTTAGTAAATTGGCGTACAAGTGTAGATTATCGTAGTCGTATAAGTACCTGGTTGAGTTGTTCCAGAAACACCAGCTTGATGGCCGACTCGAGTAGTATGACTGGCAGCGACATTAGAATATGCTACCTCAGCATTGGTAGTGGTAGCAGCGGCCCAATTTCCACCCGTAAATCGATTTGCCGGCGAATTTTGAAGCGCTGTTGCTTCTGTGGTATAGCCATATGCTTCTGTACCGGCAGCTGGAAACGGACTTGGACTGGCATTTGAACCCGGCGCGTCAGCTATAGTGTTTGAGCCCGATGTCGGTTTAGCAGTATATCGGATGTAGACTGTGTACCCGGTTATGGCATTGGTTGTAACTGCTAAATCTTGGCAAACTACTGAATTGGTAGCCGTAGTCACAGCCCCAAAAGGAATTGTCGTTGAAGTTGAAGTTTGCGTAGCGGTAGCGCCGTTACAGGTTTGACCCGATGCAACTGCGGCGACCGAAAAAGACAATGTCGGACTAACTGATAAACTGAGACTACTACCGGCAGTATTAATAAAAGCCACTGTAACATTATCGACAGGACTAGAGACACAATCAGTATTATTGAAAGTTGAGACTTGCATAAAAAAGCTAGTATCGGCTACTGAGCTATTGGTCATGGTATTAATAATGAGGTGTTTTCCGCTTGAGCCACTAGGAGTTTGTCCCGATCCAGTAAATGTAACTGTCCCTGCCGGATCACTCCCTCCTCTAGAAAAACTTCCCGGGGTCGGTATCAGGGTAGTACCACTATCGAGAGCAGCCGAGGTAGTGACCATGCCAGTTGGTTCGGTTGAACCGGTGGCCGTGGTGGCAAATACTATTTTGATGCATTGGATTGCGCTAAGAGTTATGCCACTCGCTAGCATGTCATAGGTAACCCCAGTTGCCGAGGGTTGAGGATTACTTAAACTGACTGATGCAGTTGTCCAGTTTGCGCCTTCGGCACTAGTTAGAGGCAAAACTAATACTAACAGTCCGATTAAAACGACCCGCAACCATGCTGTTCGTTGACTTAATAAACTGCGCCAATAATTTCGAATCGAACTTTTCATTTTTATATTTAAAGCATAAGCATTAAATCAGATAAAATCAAGTTGGACTTTCTTTGTCAGGATCGTCGGAATTTTCATGACTTACTATGGGTAGTGCCACATTGTCAGTACTATGTGTTTTCTTCGATGAGCTAGAACGCTTTTTCCCGAACGAGCCAATCCACAAGAACCCTCTTTGAGCGCCTTGAGAGCCAACAATTAGCCAGGAAAAAGGTTTCCAACCGGCCAGATGACGCATTTTTGATCGGACTTTCGATGGCTTCGCTACCAGTACCCCGTCTCTTACAACCGCTTGTGATAAATGAAGCTTAAGTAATAACCAAAGCACCAGGATTGTTTGAGCAACAATTATAAATATTAAGAACCATGGAAAATCAACTATATACCAAGGTTTAGGTTGTGGTGGAGCGGTCGCCAGAATATTTAAAGGATAGGTCGGTGAAGGAGAACTCTCTGCTCCGACGGAGTTAATACGGCTAAAATAAATTTTGTAGATACCTGGAAACAGTTTAGGAGAATAGGTGTATTCCCAAGTCACACCATTAGCAAAGCCACCGCTGCCCTTATCTTTACCTTTTGGAGCCAGTTTATCTTTGGCAGTAAAACTGTCTATCGGCTGCCCATTTAAGTAGACCGTAATGATATCAGTAGATTCGGATTGCCCAATATAGTCCATGGGCTGCAAAATCACAAGACTGGTTGGAAAAGATAAAATTTTAGGAGGAGTAATCCCATTTATCGTAAATGTCGCTTTAGAGCTATCCGTATGATTACCGGCTTTATCAATTGCCGTCACTACAATACTGTGAGTTCCCGGATGTTGTTTCGGCAACGCGTCGCCACTATTTACCCCAAACTGGGCTCCTCCATCAATGCTAGCCAGATAATGGTCAATTCCAGAAGTGGCGTCAGTGGCGGAAAAATTGGCAGTCGGGGTTGGGTTAGAAGGATTTCCTCCATTATCAATTGAAACATTAAAGTTATTGGGCGGGGTCGAATCTATATGAATGACGAAGTTGACCGTCGAACCACCGGTCGAATTTGAGCCTTTCAAGTGAAAGTACCAAATACCATCAGCCAAGGTATAATTTGTCGTGATCGTGGCGTTATTGGGACCGGTCGGAATGGTATTTGGGTTGTTGTCGACAGAGTAGGAATAGTTTCCGACGGCAGTTGTAGCATACCAATTCAACTCAACGCTGTGGGCACTATACCAAGTGTTTTGGTTGGGATGCGTTTTTGAAACTATCGTTAAGAGAGGTACCGGAGGTTTGGCTGCTGCCACCGTAAAGGTTGCTCCGGTTGAGCAACATAAAACATTTGTGCCTTGGCCGTCATTGGCTAGAATTTGACTTCCCGAAACGTTAACACTAAACGTCCCGGGAGTTGTCGCATTAAAGATCACCGTCAGGACCCGACCGGCTGTCCCGTTATAGCCGGGATTACCAAGACCGCCCGAGAAGTAGACCGACGATGATGAACCGACCGGTCCAGATCCTCCCCCACTGGTCCAGGTGGTAAAGATTGACCCGGAAGTCGATACAAAGGAATACTGTAGCCCTGATGACCAAGTAATCGTACCTTCGCCGGCGTTAATGGCCTGAGAGGCCGAATTAATGTAAATTCCGACTCTAATAACGTCACCAACGTTATAGCTGCCGGAAGAAGGACTGGCGTAAAAAGTCGCTCCCCCCGAGCCGGATGCAGCTGGCACATCAAAGTTAAGTACCGAAATGATCGGTACAATCAGAAACAATAAGAATAGTGTTAAACGCTTCATGGAATGCTCACCGTTATCGGACTTGCCGCTAAGGGAATTATCGTACCTTTACCGTCCGCTAAGAGCACCTCGGTATCTGAAGAAAATATTAACGTCGTATGACCCGCATGTTTGGCGCTTAAGCTGACACTGCCAATACTGGCCGTCCCCTTAAATCCTGGTCGGATCACACCACCTTCAAATACCATTTGATGATTTGAGGCATCTACAGAAGGTTGTCCGGGAATCCAGAGATTAAAGATTGAACCAGCTTTCGAGACAGTGACATTTGTCAAGAAACCGGGATCATATGCTAGTTTAACTTGCGCGGCATTAATCGTGTAACCGTCAGTATTAATAGAAATTGGCACGGTTATAGTGTGATTGCCGGTCAGCCTAATTTGACCTGCGCCAAGAACCGCAGTTTTTGGCACACTTGCTTTATGCCAAAATGTAATTACCCCAATAACGAGCAGAATAATTAAAACTACAACAATAATCAGTAGTTTTGTTTGAGCTTTTTTTGCTTTAATTATTGGAGTGACATTATCCATAAAATGCTTATGTCTATTCTAATCTAAAGTGCTCCATTCCTCAACTCCCGTTAAGGTTGAGTCTTATCCTGTCCAGTAATAGAGCATGATAGAAAAATCAGTCAGATTAACCTTTCCATCGTCGTTTATATCGGCCGGTTTTGTGACGTTGGACTGGTTAAAGTAAAACATTAGAATCGAAAAATCAGTGAGATTAATTCGACCGTCGTTATTTAGATCGGCTGACAAAGTAACGGTAATATTTTGCATAGTGGTTTGAGGGCTTTGATTCCCTCCGGGTTCAGTCACAACCGCACTAACGCTATAATTACCCAAGTGAAGAAACACTCCGGGAGTTGTATCCCAATTACCGAGTGCATCAGATGAGGTTTGGACTGAAAAACTATCACTATATTTGGTTCCACTAAAAAATACCGTTACCGTCGAGTTTTGCCTAGTTGTGCCGATAATATGTTCAGTTTGAGGTCGTTTAATGGGATTTGTCACGATTCTAAGAGTCGTCGGTAGCAAGAACCCTGACAAAATCGTTGTAAACGCCGGAAGAATTGTCGCCGTCGTTGTAAGAAGGTCAGTATTACGTCCACTAACATCAGTTGCAAATATTCCAAAGGTAGCTGATCCCTGTGACTGATTCGTGAAAGTATCGTCAAATACGCTAGAGCCATCTGCCACTTGAGTACCAATAACATCACCGTTCCGAGTAAACGTCACGAGAGCACCAGGGGAAGCTTCACCGACAAATTCAATTCCGCCCGTCTGCACGGGCAACTGGGCTCCGATCGTTGAATCCGAAGTTAGGGCTTCAAGTGGCTGGGTTGGCTGAGTTAATAAAAACCCTACCAAGATTAAGCCTGCTGCGACCCTCCGCTTAGTCACTACCGCCCTTTGATAAGAACCTTGGCAGCTTCGTAGAATCTTCGATGCAGAACTACGATCAAAATAACTAGCAATAGGATGATGAGAAGAACTAGCCATGGGAAAACCCAAAATACAGTTTCTGCTGTTAGTATTTTATTCTGGGAACCATAGACGGCATCAATTTGGGCTCGGTAATATCCGCCCCACAAGCTTTTTTTCGTCCAGATTACTGTGACTCGACGTTCTCCTCCAGGAAAGACATTAAGAGGATCCAGAGCTATTTGATCAACCTTGGAACCGAATATATTGTAGATTGTCAAAGTGCCGGTCGGTTTAAAGTGTACATTTCCAGTATTTTTAAACAAGACATCAAACGCTACTGGACCATGATCAAAATAACTCTGGGGATGTTCTTTGGTTAGATCTTCGGCATTGGCAATGTATATTTGAGTTTTCCCGTCGGTTCCAGTCACCGTTTCCCAGCTGCCAACAAACGATTTGGCATTAAATTTTTCGATAGAACCAGATTCGACAATATCACCACTGACTTTCATTAAAACTAAAGATCCGACCCGCTGAATAATACTGGCACCGGTAGAAGTTGTAGAGGTCGAGACGATTGGATTAAAGAGAACCGTGGCAAAATGCCCACCCGGTTCGGCATTCGCAGGTACGTTAATCGTAAATGGTACCAAAGCCGAAGATTTCGCCGCCAAAGTTACTTGTTTTTGGGAAAAACTAAACCAACTCGAAAAGGTTGTGGGACCAGTAGTGTCTGTAACTGTCACTGAACCTTCAGTACCTTCAACCACAAAGTCTTGGGCGCTAACCGCAAGCGTAACGCTGCCGTCTGAGTCGTTAGTGACACGAATAGTATTTTGCAGGCTATCTCCGGGGTTAGCTGACATATCGTAGGTCGGAGGAGAGACTGTTATGCCTAGAGTATTGGGGCTATCAGCCAAAGTTGTTTGCCACCCTAAGGTGGCTATCAAAACAAAGCTGCTCAGTGAAAAAATGCGAAAGAAATGTTTCATATTGGTTATGCTCCTTATTCTAGAATGTCGGCGTGCATGTGTAAACTACTGTACCGGTATACGTACCTGATGAAGACAATACCGTGAAACGTAACCGAAAGCCAACATTTACGCTATCATTAGATATTGACGTAGCTGAATGAGCTACTTCACTGTCGGTTGTCGAGAGTCCAGCAAATAGATTATCACTCGTGGTAAAGCGGTTGGCAGTGCCAGATAATGTGGTGTCACTGGTCGTATAACCAAACAATTCTGCGCTGCCGGTTGTCGGTGTAGCAGTTGGGGTCGAATTGCTTCCTGTCCAATCTGCGATCGAGGCGGGACTGGCAATGTTTTTAAGGGCATTGCCGCTATTTAGGTTTCTAATGGAAACTTCGTAACCTGAATCGGCATTCGTACTAGTAGTAAGAGTTTGCGCACAGTCATAATTAGTATCGGCTGAGAGGGGTAGTAATAGCGTCCCAAAAGTCACCGCTGAGGAACTATCTACGCAACGATCGGATGTTGACAGCCCCCCTTTGTAAATAGTGCTCGCGGCTACACCGGCGACGTTAAAGGTCAGGGTTGGATCTATGGTCAGTGAAACGCTGACCGCATTAACCACCACGAAAGCGATTGCTGCGCTATCGACTTGGGTCGTATAAGTTGCATCCGAGTACGTTGAGAGTCTGGCATAATATGTCCCGGCTGAAGTCGGATTAGTCACCCCACTTAAGCTAAATGTCTGAGTACCAGATGGCGCGATCGAATTTGCGGCATCTTTAAATTGCAACGATCCCGTAACTGAATCATCAACCCAACCTGAGGCTGCCCCATAACCAACCGGTTGAGCAACCAGTGTTGCCGAAGCGGCTGAAAATCCCGTAGGTGTCACGCAAGTACCGTCCGGTGACGTACAGATAGCGGCTCGAAAGGCTTGTAAGACATTTAGGCTTGAGACTGAAAAGTCAAAACTATAATTGACATTGGTTTGTGAGGGTTCAGGGTTAGATAAAGTTACGCTGGCCCCCGAGAGACTTCCGGCGTAAGCTATCGCCGATACCCATAACACGCGACTGGCCAAAAGCGTGCATAAAATCACAACAATGCCGTGCCAACGCAGAGGTTTTTTCGGATTTCGATCTGTCATAGCAATTTTTTTATTTTACGGTGTTGGTTTTTACGTACCGTTGTATATAAGATTACCAGCATACATAATGCAGGTCAAGTCGCTTATGTTAATACTCATTATTCGATATTTCAAAAAGCCCCAAATTTTCTGGGGCTTTTTGAAAGAGTTAAACTTATATTTCTAGAACACTGGGGTACAAGTATAAACGAGAGTACCTTGGTAAGTTCCCGCCTGTTGCGTACCAGGGTAGCGGAGTCTGAGTCCCACATTTATAGCTTTTGCAGCAATTGGACCAGCGTTATACGATACTTGGTCCGCCGTCGTCGTGAGCCCAGCGAATAAGTTATCCGAGGCAGTAAAGCGCGTGGCAGTTCCCGATAAACCTGCATCACTGGTGGTGTATCCGAAGACCGAGAAGCTACCTGAAGTCGGCGACGCTGTCGGAGTCGCATTGGTGCCGGTCCAGTTGGTAATCGATTTTGTATTATCGCTGAGAAGCTTCATGAAGTCCCCTGAAGCTTGTTTACCTTGAATGGTAACCTGATAGCCATTGTTCGAATTTGTGGTTGTCGTTAACGTTTGGGCGCAGTCATAGTTAGTATCAGCCGAAAGTGGATTAGTTTGACTACCATACGTCACCGCAGTTGCGCTGTCAGCGCAAATACTCGACGTCGATAATGCCCCTTTATAGGTGGTGCTGGCTGCAACACCGGCCACATTAAAAGTTAGCGTGGGGTCGATCGTCGCGCTGACTAAAACGCTCGGAACCGTAAAAAAGCCGATGATGGTTGTATCAACCAAAGTGGTACAGGCATCGCTAAAAGTTTTTATTTCGATAAACCATCCGCCTCCGCCTGAAGTTGTGGGGTTGGTCAGAGAAGTAATCGGAGTGGTAATTTGTGAACCGGATGAAACTGATTGACCCGTCACATAGGTTTCTTTAATGATCCCGTTGGTAGAATTATCAATGGTCCAGTTGGCAGCAGTAAGACCCGTAAATGTACCATTAGCACCTGATGCATTCGAAAACCCAGTTGGAGTTGAACCCTGGCCAGAATCCGGAGATGTACTGACAGTGTAGGTGAAACATTTTAGGGTCGCAGTCGTTGCTGCTTGCCAAGAAACGCTGTAAGTCACTGCACCACTAGGGGCATTTGGACGTGGGTCGCTCAGTGTTACGCTGGCAATAGTTAGTCCACCAGCTGCAAAAACAGGACTGATCATATTAAATAAGGACATCATCGCTACGCAAATAGCAATAATTACATTAATCGCACTATTATATCTTTTCACAAACGTAGAATCTCTCCTCACAAGAATTCCTCACCTTTTTATATCTTGTTAGAAGCATAACCGTTAAGAACAATCTGGTCAAGCAGTTTTTTCTCGATGTGAAGTCAAAAAATTTGTTGTTTAGTATTTAAAAAGCGACCCATTCGGGCCGCTTTGTTAGCTTTTGTTACAGTTTTTAGAAATAGCCGGCTGCAACCACGGTCAGAGTATCAGCATAATCCGTAGCAGCGGGTGTGATACCGGCAATTTCAGCTCTTTCTAGGAAGGTATAGACGTCCCCGTTGGAGTCACCGGTTGATGAGCCGAATGGTCGAAGTTGCGTAGGATCAAGTACTCCGGCTTTGGTTCCCGAAGTTCCATCGTAAGCGGCATTGGCAGCACCAGTTCCAATTTGTCCACCACCACCTTGAGTCACCGCGGTAACGGCAAAGCCGTAATCTTCAGAGCCAGTTGTTACCGTATGAGCAGCCGTTCCAAGTGAGCTGGTAGTGTTGTTAGAGATATTGTAGTTGGCAATCGTCGAGTGCAGTGCCCCGTGCTCATTGGCCGGGTTTGAGCCTGCATCAGTCACGGTCTTACTATTAGCATCTTCAACGAAGCAGGCGTAGCCGGAAGCAGCATTCGTTTGAACTGTTGCCGTCAGCGTAGCTGTACTCGTAGTAGCTGCCGGTGAAAGATTGCCGGTAAAGGCTTGCGTTGTACCTGAGAGCGTGAAGGTAAATGTTGGAGGGACGATGGCTGAAACTGCAATCTGATCACTTGTAATAGCCGCTGAGGACCAGTTACTCGTAAATTCAGCCGTTGCACCAGGATAAGCACCATGCGCAAGCGTCGTTGAACCTTGCAGGTTCGGGTTGGCTGAGCTTGGATTTGAGATTGCAGCAGTGTTAGTCCAGTTAAAGCAGTAAGGACCGGTACTACCAGGTTGCGACGCACCAGCTACATTAAAGTTTACCTGTTGACCGACTACGCCGGAACCTCCAGAAGGGGCAGTCACGCCGGTCCAGGCAGCTGAGCCAGTGGGCCATTCGGGAGATGAAGTCGTATTGACAGTCCAGTTACCCACGGTCGAACTGACCGTATAACCAGTCGGAAAAACCACCGATAGCGTAGTCGCGGTGGTACCTGGGGACGACGAAAACTTTGAACAAACTGTACCCGTAGTAGCAGTAGAAATCTGCATACGGTTAAAGATTACTTGAGTATAGGCAAAAGTCGGAGTGGCTTCAGCCGCCCCAATTAAAAACGGCAATATTGTTTGCGCCAATAACGCAAGAATTAATACTAATCGAATTCGTTTGGACATTTGTTCTAATTTTTTACGCATATTGTGTTGATTTAATTTTTTTAGTTACTATTGGTTCTATATTCACAGAGCATAAGAACTATGTCAAGAACTTTTTTTAAGAATATGCAATAATTTCATAATAAAGCTTATATTTACCCCTAAATTAAGGAAAAATTATGGAGACATGTCGGGGCTTAGACGATATGTGGGGGTGTTATGTCGACGAGAAATACGTATAACACTTAAAACTAATCTTACTTACTACTGGAGTTCAAATACGACACTTACTTGAGCGGATACCTGCTGAGTACCAGAGAGTACAATCGGAGCCGATGCTGCCGGAGTATTCAAAGTTCCGCTAGAGCTCTCACTTAATGGAACAACAACTCCCCCGCCACTACTATCAGAGATCGTCTCCACTTTGCCGAGCTTGGTGGATAACTGCGAAGCTTCAGACGACGCATTGAGTTTAGCATTCGCAACCGCTTCTGCTCTCGCTTGCATCTCTAGACTTGAGCTTTTAGCACTACTAAACTCAGCTTGGGGTGTGACAGTACCGTTTGCGCTGGTCGTTGCTAGATAATCACTGACTTTTTGGACAAGTTTGTCGCTAGATAATGTGACAGTTATACCGTACGTCGCGGATAAAGCCCCATAATAGACTGGCATGTTCGGAGCTGCGGAGCTGCTTTGACTTACACCAAGTGGCACGGCACCTGAGTCTGAATAAACATTGGTCGAAATTTCACTGGACGAGACCCCGAGAGCTTTAAGTCCATTTACGACGGTGTTTCCTGTCGTACTGACTTTAGATAGTGCGTCGGCTGAAGTTGTGCCGGTCGCATTATAAGTTGGAGAAAATACATAACTATCCGGGGTTGCGGTAATGGTGGCCGAACCGGTGACAGTAATTGTCTTGGTACTTTTTACGATCCACGGCCGCCAAAAGTACAGCATCGCAAGTATTACGAGCACTAAAAGTATGCACAATATTCGGAAATCAATTTTAAAATTAAGCTGATGCATAACGTTTTAACCTCATCGTTTCATATAATTATTCATTACCAATGGTACTTAGATCAATCTTGTCACGCTCTTTTGAAACTTCTTGCGTTGAAATATCATCAAAATGCGTGCTCAGGAGCTCCTCAAGGGGTTGCCACATTCTTTTGGCTTCTTTATGCGTAAGAGTAGCGAATTTTAGCAATATTACCATCAGTAGTGACAAACCGGTACATAACACCGCCAGCATAATGGCAAAAATTGGTGAATTTCCAAAATTGGTTTGGAGGGCAAAAAACAATGTGATCCCAAAAAGCACAATTACGACTAACCATTCATGGGCATAGATTCTAGTTTCAAACAGATTGTTTAAATGATCACGATTTGTTTGCGTTTTTGAGATTCTAGAATATATCTCGTTCATCACCTCCTTGTCTGCCCCTTTGGCAGATTTTGAATAGGCTAGAAGCTCATCATAATAAGGGTTATCAGCTCGGACATAGCGGTTACCAACAATACTTTCAAGATATACTTTAAGTTTGACTTTTAGATCATGCCGCAGCCCCGGTGCAAGTAAATGCGACTGGGTCAGAATATCGAGAATCGTCATTTCTTCATCGCGAGCCGTCGATATTAATTCAGCAATTCTGGCTTTTTGAGCAGATAAGAGAGGCGTAAAATAATAACCAAATAAGAACGTATTGACCGAAAACAGAGCAAGCTGTCCACTAGTTAAACTCATGCGATGGATATATACGACGACAAACATAAAAAAGATAAAAAGTATCCAGGCTAGGACACTAATCCGGATTGCCAGCAATTTATTACCCATCACACCAAACATAATAATTATGCTTATATAGTAGATGAGCGCTCTAGAAACCGCAAATACTATTTAATACCTCTGCAACAAAAGCAATTTCGGGTAAACACCAAAACCTATTTTTTCGCTTATCAAAACAAGCTTTGGTATTTCCCGATCAGTACCAGACTGACCGGGTATGCCCTTATGAGGGCTTGGCTGAAGAAACTTCTCCATAGCGAGTAAGTTCCAGCATTTCTGCAAATCCGGCTCTAAAAAGCCGTTCATTAAAAGATCGCGTGCACCAACGGGGGATGTGGTAAATTTTGCGCAGTTCACGGCCGTTGCAACCGACGAAATCGCCCAAATTGCGAAAACCGACCTTTGCATAGCGCTGAACAACGTAATTCAAGTACCGAGTATGGCGACCACGTGAGCTGCGAAACAAATCACGCAAATCGACTGAAGAGTAGTCGGGAACACTTTCCCAGGGCACAAGGACGTTGCAGCTCTGTTCGGCGTAAGCGTAGGTCGCAAAGAGACTCATGATTTCGCTCTCCGTAGCCTTAATTGAAACTTCTAGCTCCAAGATCTCGGGCATGGCTGCGCCAGAGCCGTAAGGGAATGACCTTGGAGACAAAGTGACCCGACCTCGATAACGACTGTCTCTAATGCCTTCGACCAGTAACTCATGTAGCAGGGCGAAACTGGGCAAGTGCCCTCTTAGCGTGAATTCCAGTCGAGCATCTAAACCGGATAACAGATCGACTTTAGGCATGAGCTCTACCCCCTGTGGACGTATCATCTGGGTACACGTATTGCCTTTAAACGGACAAACTTCTTGCTCAAGTTTTCAAAAGAACTAGTTACTGACATTGGCACTTTTCGCTTGCAATGTCAATTTTTCCTCGAGTAGTCCATCCAACCCATCAGATTGGAACTGGATTTTTTTGGTTTCCTATGCTATAGTTGGTTCAATCTAGAAGCCCGGCATACCCGGGTCGATTTTGTCACACTATGTGCCTAACATAGCCATAACTTTATCTCATTTTGGAGCAATTAATTGGAGCTTTTCGGTTAAGTTTGACCGAGGCTCAAAGGAGATCAAGCTATGGCAGCTAAATTATTTATCGGGTCACTTTCATATACCGTGACGGAAGACGAATTAAAGACGCTTTTTGCCGAAGTCGGCACAGTCGAGAGCGCTAAAATCATTATGGATCGTGACAGTGGTAGATCCAAAGGTTTTGCCTTTGTTGAAATGTCGACTGATGCTGAAGCCCAAAACGCAATCAGCTCACTCAACGGAAAAGAAGTCGGTGGACGCTCAATAGCTGTCACAATCGCAAAACCCATGACTGATCGACCCGCTCGGCCGGCTTCGAACTTTAACCGAGGTAGCCGCTATTAGTACTAAGCCCTTACATTTTTTCCTTCCGCAATCGAAAAAAGCGCAAACACTTGATCGCTACAATGAGATCATTGCTTTTATAGAAGACCAGCTGGGATGGAAAGTGTCGGCTCAACGCATCTATAGTCTTGACTATACCCACGATAAAAAACATATCCATATGGAAGTAGGCAAGCTCGAGCCTCTGGAAAATACTTATGAGGTGATAGCGATTTTTCAATCGAACTCATACGTTGTATTTACGAAGACTAAAACCGGAGCCAATGGCGTGACGATCCTCGTCAGTAAAGACGAGGTAGAGAAGATAGTTGAATTTGAAGATAATAGACAAAACATAACAGCGATGATATAATATAAATTAACTTCTCATGATGAATGCCGGGTACACCTTTAACTAATCTCGTCTGTTCATCGCCATAGATTAGTTTTTTAAAGAAAGGTCCTCCTTGAGACAAAACTCATTTCAAACCCCTACTAGCTCAAGAAGCGGTAAGGTATTTCGCAATTCTCGGTTTAATAACTCAAACAATCGCCCGAAACGGAATGGTCAATATATTGATCCATCGAAGTTCGTTAACCGCGCCAGCGGTACAATAGAAACGGAAGAAGTTTTTATCCCGCAGCATAATTTTTCGGATTTTGGGCTGCTCGTTACGCTGCAAAATACTTTACGTGAGCGCTCTTACCTTACACCTACTCCGATCCAGGATGGGGCACTCAAGCCTGCCCTCGCAGGTGGTGACGTTATAGGACTTGCTAACACCGGGACCGGAAAAACTGCAGCCTTTGTACTGCCTATTATTCAACGTTTTAAAACCGGCCAAGCCGAAGGTATGAGCTTAATTCTCGCGCCTACCCATGAACTGGCAGCTCAAATTGATGCCGAATTTAAATCTTTTGCCAAAGGACTTGGGCTGTATTCGGCCCTGTGCGTAGGCGGAGCAAACATTGGTAACCAGATTAAGTTACTCTCACGGAGGCCCCAGGTGGTAATTGGTACTCCGGGACGACTGAAAGATCTCTTTAACCAAGGCTATCTCCCGTTATCCAAAACCTCAATTTTAGTACTCGATGAATTTGATCGGATGCTTGACATGGGCTTTATCCGCGATATTCGATTTCTACTCGATCAAATTCCCGAGGCTCGTCAAACCCTTTGTTTTAGCGCGACTGTCACGCCGGATATTACACAGATCTTAAGCAGTGTCATGAAAAATCCAACCACTATCTCAGTGCGCCGCGGCGAAACCAGTGAGCATATTGAGCAAGATGTAATAGAAGCAGGATCTAAAGAACAAAAATTGGCAAAATTAATTGAGCTACTGCGACAGGATGATTTTGATAAGGTGCTGGTGTTTGGACAAACCAAATGGAGCGTACAAAGACTTTCAGAAACTTTAAATAAAGAGGGCTTTCGGACTGAAGCCATCCACGGCAATAAATCGCAGTCACAACGCGCCAGAGCCTTAGCATCATTTAAAAACGGCCAGGTTGCAATCCTGGTCGCGACTGACGTAGCTGCTCGCGGCCTAGATATTCCTAATGTCTCACACGTTATCAATTTCGATATTCCCACCACCTATGATGATTACGTTCACCGGATCGGACGAACCGGCAGGGCCGGGGCCAGCGGCAAAGCTCTGACCTTTGTCACGGGCCCGGGAAACATTGCCCGAAGTGCTTAAGGACTAGACCGCCACTTTTTGACACGACCAATCAGATGTTGCGTGTATAATTAGGCTAATGTTTTTATTTACGCGCCGAAATTTCTTAGGGGCACTTTTATTTATGCTCCTGGTCGGCGAGTTTACCGTCCACACAGTAGTAGTAGACGGATTTTTCGGTATGATCGGGCTCTATATTCTCTATCTCGTCTATTTTCCAGTACTTGACGCAATCATCGCAAAATACAACGTAAGTGTGATTGGGATAATTCTCATAAATTTTGCACTCTATAGTATCCTTATTACCGGACTGTTGCACGGCGAGCTGGGAGACTACGTCAGACTGCCCCAGAATGATCTTATGACAACCCTTATACACCTCCAGTCGGCCGTCTTCCCCATTTTTAGCTACCTCTTGCTGGCCCGCATCATGCCGAAAAGCCAGCCATCATATACTTCTCTTCGAGGGCCAATTATTGCATTTGTAATCTATGTTCTCCTATTTATTCGCACAAGTTCTTTTGGTCTAATGACGCTTGCCCATACTTTCGCACTGGCTCCTTTTGCCGCTCTTTTGGGTGTGCTCATAGGGGGATGGGCCTTTTTAAACTTCCACAGCTATAACGCCAGAAATACCTCGCTGCGGGGCGATAAAGAGCTACTATCAACAGCGTTTCTACTAGGAGTGATTGCGCTTGTCCCTAGTGTTCCAGCGTTTGTAGTCTTGCTGCTCGGAAGTCTCGGCACAATTTTATACATACTAAATAAACCAAATTTTCGAGACAGTGGCGTAATTTAAGTAATTACCGCCGAAACCGCCGGCACTAAGCGCTCGTCAAACACTGATGGAATGATGTGGGTCGCATCGGGTTTTGCAATTAAGTCAGCAATGGCAATGGCAGCATCCAATTTATGCTTATCCGTAATTTGGCGAACCTTGTGATCGAGTGCTCCCCGAAAAATCCCCGGAAACGCCAAGGCATTATTGACTTGATTGGGAAAGTCACTTCTTCCGGTTGCCACTACTGCCGCCCCCGCTGAGATCGCGAGATCGGGCATTATTTCAGGGGTCGGATTGGCGAGCGCAAAAATTATCGGGTATTTGTGCATCGAGCGCACCATCTCGGGGGTGATGAGACCGGCACGCGAGACGCCAATGATGACGTCAGCCCCGGCCACACCGTCAGCTAGAGATCCTCCGAGATTATCTGGATTGGTATGAGCAAGCAGTAATTTTTTCGATTCATTTAGATCAGTGCGGGAGGCAGATATTATGCCTTTACTGTCAACCGCCAGCACATGTGGACGGGCGTAGAGCTCGAGGAGTTTGGCAATGGCGACTCCAGCAGCACCGGCACCAAGAATAACTATTTTTGAGCTCTCAAACTTGCGTTTAGTGAGCTTCATGGCATTTATGAGCCCAGCGAGAACTACCGTAGCTGTGCCATGTTGATCATCATGCATTACTGGAATTTCCAAACTTTGCTTGAGCCAAGCTTCAACTTCAAAACAAACCGGAGCCGCAATATCTTCTAAGTTGATTGCTCCAAAACTAGGAGCTATCGCCTCAACGGCTGAGATAATCTCGTCTGCCGTATGCGCATTTAAGATGATCGGCACACTATCGATACCCGCAAAATGTTTAAAAAGCATGGCTTTACCTTCCATGACCGGCATGGCGGCTTTTGGTCCGATATCACCAAGTCCTAACACTGAAGAACCATCCGATATGACGGCCACCAGATTATTGGTCCAGGTATAAATGGGTAACTTAGCCGGATCTTCGGCAATAAGACGGCTAATCGCGCCAACGCCCGGAGTATAATAGGCCGCTAACTTTTCCGGAGTCAGTTCGCCCGAATCACGGAGCGAAATAGTAATTTTGCCTTTAAGTTCTTTATGAAGTTTTTTTGCCAGTTCATCGGAATTCAAACGGGTTTTCCTTTTAAAACGACGACTTATATTGTAAGACGGATAGCTTAAGATTGCGAATCTTCTGAGTAATCTAAACTGTCCAAGCACGAAGGTTTTTGGCAAATCGGCCCGCAAAGCTTCATACTAGTTTTATGCAAAAAATCGCGCCCCGTAAACAGTTCCGGATCTATGCTATCGGTGTTTTTGTGTGCGTGATTATGAGCTGGGGACTGCGACTTTATCTCATCAGCAAGACCGGGCTTCCGGGCGTGACGGGTGCGAACCAAATTATTAGTGATGAAGTCTCAATGCAAAATATTATCTGGGACGTAACGCATGGACTGCGGGGAGTACTGCAACTACCAAGTGATAATTGGTCGATCAAGTATACCCTCTACTGGTTAATCATCCCTAGCCACCTGGCGCCTTTTGCAAAACTTTATCTAGAAAGTGCGCTCATTCTAACACTTACCTGCGCCCTACTGTTGTACTCGATAGCCCAGGCAATGAACTACTTTAATTTTAGCGTTCGCGAAAAAAAACTCGGAGTAATTGTCATCGGTCTTTATTTAGCGATGCTGCCACAGACGCTTTTCTATATTTTAAAAGTCCCAAATTCAAGAAATATTGAAATTGGTCTGGCAGCGCTCCTGGTTGTCCTAACTTTGCGAATCTTAAAATTTGGGCAAGAAAGGGGTCTAATTTACTACATGTTCTACTTCGTGATTGCGACCCTGCTCTGGTTTGATGATCCCCTCTTTATCGTAAACCTGGCCGTACCTTTAGGGCTAATCACTCTTTATATGACGATTTTCCAACCTAAACTGAGAGATAGAGCCATACCACTGCTGGCAGCCATTGTTGGTTCGCTTGCACTAAGCCAAGCTTTCGTTCTCGCTACCGAACGCTACTGGCAGGTTCATTTCTCGTCTCAATCGATCGGGCTCGCAAATTATACCCTAATTCTGGCAAACCTCCGTCGTCTGGCCAGCTCTGGCACCAACATATTCGGGCTTCATCAACCTTTGGGACAGGGGCTTTTGCTGTCGCTGGCGCTTAATACCATCTATCTCATAATCTTCGGCTTTATCATCTGGGGTCTCTTCAATTTGTCCAAAATCGACCGGATCGCCGGAGCCATTCTCGTAATACTTGGGCTGTTCTCGTTCGCAAGCTTTATCTTCGGCCGAAGTCTCCCGCCTTACCCGGATCAGCTTGAATCGAGATACCTGATAATGCTCCTCCCTATAAGTCTGTTCGGGTTGCTCGGGGCGCTTAAGTCAAAATATAAACATCGCGAAAAAGTCCTAATAGTTCTCCTTGGCATTGGAGTCGTTGGGCTGATAATATCTAGTCTTGTGAGTCTCCCTATCGCAACCAGTACGCCTGTTAACCCAGAGACGACTGCGATCATTAAGGAGCTAGCGCAACTGGGAGTAACAAAGGGTTATGGCAATTATCAATCATCCGCCCTCATTAGCTACTTCAGCGCACACGAAGTCAATGCTGTCTCACTTTCCTGCAACCAGGCGAACGGACAAGTAACGTTATATAAGCATATAAATAATTCGGCCGAAGTGGACGTCCCCGCTCGAACCAGTTTCTATATTACATCCGCCAGCAGTTACCCCGACTGTGCGCTAGCGCGTACGGCGGGCCAGTTTGGCCCGCCGACAAAAGTGATTACACTACCACACTACGCTCTCCAAATAGCCATCTACCCCTATGATATTGGCGAGCGTATTCACTGACGAGACGATATTTTTTAAGCCCCGGTTTTGCCCCAACAACCTTCGCTCGCCCGGTGAGTCGTATGATATTTACTCGAAATATGATCGCGACCCCATTTCATCACACTTGCGAGCCAGATGAGCTCAGTAAAAGCTCCGCGGACATAATCTCGGTAGTGATCATTTGTTAGTCTAGCATTGGCATCAAAAAGGCTCGCCACTTTAGGAAAATTAACATCGGAAAAACTCGTTACCATACCCATCTCCCGCACGCTAGGCACTAGAGCTTCAATCGCTCTTACTCCGCCCCACTGCCCGGAGGATAACGAAATAAAACCGGCCGGTTTGTGAATATAGTTCTCAAGCTCACTATCAAGCATTCGTTTTAAGCTCCCCGGAAAAGAGTGGTTGTACTCAGGGGTAACTATCATGAATCCGTCAGCCCGGGCGCTCAGCGCGCTATAGCGGGGGTCTTTCCCAGATGGATCATTGCCATCTTCCGGAAAAATATAATTTATGGGATCAACCAGCTCAACTTCAATTTCGGGGATCTCCCGACCGACTTCTTCGACGACTCGAGCGACATGAATAGTTTGACGTTCCGATCTGGTCGTGCCAACAAGAATTGGAATAAAGAGTGCTTCGTTATGCATGTTAGTTTCCATAATACCCTAAAACCAGTTGTTTCATGAACTAAAGTTTTACTAAATATAACGCTTGACGTTATATCGTAGCGTGATATAGTGAAGTTATGGAAAAACCCGGATTCTTACCCCAAGTTGGCTTTAGTATCCTGCTCGCCCTGTCATTAAAACCGAGACACGGCTATGAAATCATGCAGCAAGTTGAAATTGACTCAAACGGCAAAATAAAACTTGGTCCCGGCGCGCTCTACGGCAGTATTAAAACCCTCGTCGCTGAAGGTCTAATCGAAGAAACAGACGCTAACGCGAGCGATCGAAGGCGCTACTACCAACTCTCCGAGCTCGGCAAAAAACGCCTGGCAGCCGAGCTGTCTTACTTTTCGGCTAGTGTTGCTCTGGGTCGCGAACGACAAGTCTTAGAAGCCCGGGGAGAGTTCTTGTGGCAGTAAAGAAACTTAAAACTTATTCGAAGCTGACTGAACTTTACCCAAAAGAGTTTAAAGAATCTTACCAACAGCCTCTAATTGCAACTACCGAGGACATGATCGAGGGTGCTAAAAGCTCTAAGCAGGCAAAAAAATTATTGCGGGCGTCATATCTTGATTTACCAATCAGTATTGCAAGCGAACACTTTAAAGTAATGGAGAATATCTTAATGCATAAAACACCCTTATATATTAAAAGAAACGGCCTAATAGCCGGACTTTTGCTGCTGCCATTTGTAGCAGCACTACTCGCAAACTCCGTCGATAAAGTACTCTATAACCACACACTTTATCACAGTTGGCTTTGGAGCTTTCCATATTTGCGTTTATGGGTAGTCTACTTCCCAACTCTGGCGCTAATTATCACGGGCATTAGTTTTGTGACTTATCTCGCTCAAGAACGATCGAAACAGCAAACGAGTTTAGTTAAACTATTCTTTGATGTTAGACAAAACTGGCCTATCACACTCACCGGAGCCCTAGCATTATTTGTTATTCTGGCACTCTTTTTTCACGACGATGCTTTTTGTGTAGTACAAAACCCAATATCAACCCTTACACATTTGAACAGTACTTGGACCTGCCTACGCACCGGATTTTTAGGTGGCCACGCTATACGCTAAGATAATTCGGAAAATAATCACTTTTACGCAAACGCTCGGGAACTTTGAGGGTTTTAAGCTCATCGTCGAGAGCTTCAACCATGACCTCGGGGCCGGACACGTAAATCATCTTATCCTTCCACGAGGCTAAGTTGGTTGATAAGAACTCTCTAGTAAAGCTAATGTCCGCAACGATATAGTTAATTTTCATTTCCGGGTGGTGAGCACGAATGTTTTCAAGTTCGTCATAAAATACAAAGTTATTATCTCGAGCACCGTAACAGAGGGTTATAGGTAACGAAGCCCCGAGTTTATGCCGAGCTGCAATAATGGCGCGGTAAGGTGTAATCCCGATTCCACCTGCTAAAAATACGGCCGGATCATGGCTAAGATATGTAAAATCACCTTCGGGACTACCAGCCTCAATCGTGTCTCCCGGTTTCAGCGCAAGGAGCGCTAACTTAAAGGAACTTGAGCGTTTAGCATCAATGCGTGTCGTAATCTGTAGATAAGCTTCATCTGGAGTTGAAGAAATAGTAAACCAACGGGTAATGCCCCGATCATCTGGATGTTCGTGCGGAAGGTTATATTCAATATATTGCCCGGGCGTCCAATCGAGCTTGTGTGGTGGATCGAATCGAAATGACCAGACGCCGGGTGCGACCTCGAGATTTTCGATAAGTTTAAATTTCACTTATTTTTCCCACATCATTACCTCTTAAATTATAACAAAATTTAAAGCCGGGGCGACGAGCGCAGGTGTATAATAATGCCTACATTTAATAAGGACTATTAGTTATGAAGAAATTTATTTGCCTCTACGTCGGACCGGCTACCCCGATGGAAGAAATGAGTGAAGAAGATAGAGCCAAAAACAACGAAGCCTGGAAGGCCTGGATGACCAAAGTTGGTTCGTCGATAGTTGATTTGGGTGCTCCGATGGGTCCTGGCAAAGCCGTGGTCGATAACGACTCGATGCGCGAAGCGGGAGACGTAAATGGTTATAGCATTCTAAGCGCCGAATCGATGGATAAGGCATTAGAGCTAGTTATGGGACATCCATTTCTCTCAGCGAAGACAGGAAATTTTAGCGTCGAAGTATATGAGTTATTGCCGATAGAAATGTAGTTCGAAAATCACCTCCAAAGCACCCCAATATTAGGGTGGAGGTCTCAAATTGAGCGGTGTATAATCATGCTTATGTTCTACCTTCTCCTACAGCGAAATCTCAGTCATTCTAATCTAGACTTACGAGAACTAGAATCATAAATGAACGACAGCGAAACACCGAAACCAAGACTCGATGGCATGGGTGCAAGACAACCAGTGCGCCCTAGGGCGGTTAGAGTTACCCAAAATCCATCATTTACGACCAGATCGGTTCAAGTTTCCTCCCCTAACTCACCGGCCACTAAACTTCCCAGGCGCAAATTTCGTTCTGGTCGTTTGGGATTTGTTACGCCCAAACGCGTAATACTTTTAATTGCCGGTTTACTAGCGATTGTTATTATAGTCAGCGTCGGCTGGGTGGGCTGGAAGTTTATCCGCAACTCCTACAAAATATTCGGGGTCAACGGCGGCAGCGTTCTCGGACTCTTATCTACCGATAAATTAAAAGGCGAAGATGTAGGTCGGGTAAACATACTACTCGCTGGCAACTCGGCCGATGATCCCGGTCACGGCGGAGCACTTCTCACCGACTCAATCATGCTGGTCTCGGTTGACACTAAAAACAACACGGCCTTCATGATCTCAATTCCACGCGACCTCTGGGTCAATATCCCTGGCAATGGCTACTCCAAAATTAATGCGGCCTATGAATATGGGGTCAACGAAAAGTTTAGCGCCCCGGGTTATCCGGCCGGAGGCATGGGACTGCTCGAAGATACAGTTTCAAAATACTTTAATATCCCTATTAACTACTACGCGCTCGTGAATTACACTGCGTTTCGGGACGGAGTCAACGCTGTTGGCGGGATTGATGTGGTTATAAAAAGCCCGGATCCGCGCGGAATATATGACCCCAATATTGCTAAATCCGACCAAGGCCCTTTGATTCTAAAAAACGGCCTCAATCACCTCTCCGGCCAAATTGCCCTTAATCTAGCCCGCGCTCGCAACGATCCAACTCCGACTGGTCTAGTGGGCTACGGCCTACCCAACGGCGATTTCGACCGCGCTGCTGATCAAAGGCTTATGCTGATTGCGATAAAGAATAAAATTGTCTCAGGCAATTTCCTGGCTAATCCCCTTAAAATCGGACAACTCTTAGACGCGCTCGGTAATAATGTCATCACAGATTTTAAAACCAATGACTTACGCCGCCTTTATGACATCGGTAAAAATATTAATTCTAGTAGCATTCAATCGCTATCCCTGCAGGATCCAACGCATGGAGTAACGCTACTCGCAAATTACGTATCACCCGATGGCCAAGACGCGCTCATTCCCAAGGCGGGCATTACTAACTTCTCGCAAATCCAGGCCTATCTTGCCAAAATCACTTCGGAGAACCCAATCGTCAAAGAAGGAGCTAGCGTAGTAGTGTTAAACGGCAGTGGTGTCGCAGGACTCGCCAAAAAAACTGCTACCGCCCTGGGTGCTCAAAGCATAAATGTCACAACGTATGACAATGCCCCGACAGGCTTTACTACAACGACTCTTATTGATAATTCCGGCGGCGCCATGCCCGACACCAAAGTCCTGCTCGGGAAGCTCTACCACACCAGTCCTGGCACTGATGCAACGCTTTCGAGTATATATAACAGTGCCAATTTTATCCTGATACTTGGATCCGACCAAGCCGCCACTACCACCACTCCTGCCCAAGCGACCACGCCCACATCAAATTAGCTTGTGTTCTGAAGGCAGTTAGACGAGTGTGTCCTAGTTTGCTAAGGTAATAAGCATAACCAGCTTTATCTTAATGACTAGCCACTCGAAATTACTCCGCTCCGCTAAGACTTTGCAGCCGATATCCGTAATTGTGCTCATTGGCATACTGATTTCATTAGGAATCTATGTTGTGTTTCATAGCCACGCCGCATCCTGTACCCTCTCAGGTGACGCGAATTGTGACGGTGTCGTCAATATTCTCGACCTTTCAATCCTTGCCAGTAACTACGGTAATAGTGGCATGAATTGGGCACAGGGTGATTTTAACAGCGACGGTCTTGTTAATATCACGGATCTCTCGATTCTCGCTTCAAACTGGGGCAAAACTGCCGTTGCCGCAAACCCGGCAGCGACCACGGCTGGATTTTATCCGTGTGACGCCATAGATAAAGTAAGTTGTCTAAAAACATTGGCAGGCTTAATGAATCGAACAATTCAGTCCTTGCACGTAACCCTAATGACTGACTCAAGTTCATCCAGTAATATGGCGGGTAATGGTTGGGGCATGTTTGTTGGTGATGGACAGGCTTATCCGTATCAATGGCAAAACGTTAACCCGCACGTTGATCTAACTATCTCAGTTCCGTTGGCCTTTGGAGGTTTTACCCCTAGTCAAGCTACTGGTTCAGCTGAACTTACTGCGGTAGCCAACGGCACCTATGATAGCGACTATCAGCAACTCGTTAACTACGCCATGAATGCTGGCTATACAAATGTTATTTGGCGTTTAGGTTGGGAATTTGACGGTAACTGGATGCCATGGAGCAGCCAAAACAACCCAAATGAATTTGTTGCGGCCTATAAGCATGTTCATGACATTGTAAAAGCTGCAATGCCCAATGCAAAGTTTGATTGGTGCGGTACAGCTGGTAACAGTACTTACACAACACAATGGAGTTCAGCTTACCCAGGTGACAGTTACGTAGATTATATTGGCATGGACACTTATAATATTCCAAACTATACTTCTCTAGCTCAATTCCAAACCAATATAACACCTGACTTACTATTCCAGGAAAATTTTGCAAATACCCATGGAAAACAACTTAGCTACCCGGAATGGGGGCTAGGCAGTATGGACGAACCATATTTCATTCAAGCCATGCATGACTGGTTTGATGCGCTACCAGCAACTGGCGCCGGTTCACTCGGCTATAATGATTATTTTGACGCCAACACCGGCGGAGCTACCGCCATTGAAAGTAATCCAAACTCTAAAGCCCTCTTTTTTTCACTCTTTAGCAAGTAAATATTGGATCAAATTAGTTTTTATAGACTACCTATCGATAGGTAGTCTATAATTTATTTTCTTATCTGACAATCAGAAATTTTGTGGCGCCTTTATACTATATGAATATAGACGCCTAAATCACAAAAAGTAATTCCAAAAAGCTATAAAGAAATCAAAGTAAAAGAAGCTAAGACAAAATTGATAATCTATATCAAACAACCATACACATAATAAATAAGCGCACTCCATATAAATACGCTATATAAAATACCTATTTCACTACTCCATTTAATTGTAAAAGTTTGTTCGCGCTGCAAAAGAAATAAATTACTTTTATTCGCGGTAATTAAAAACAACCAAGAAGTTACTTTACACGAAGTCTCGCAGCGACTGCGAACTGCAAAAAATATTCTTCTAGGGTTGGGTCGACTATATCGGTCATAATTGACTCGGCAAAAAGTTCACGAGCGTACAATAACTCTTTAAGGCCAGCTTTATTACTTACTGCCCATAAGCTCGCCGTAAGATCAATCAAATCTAGACCCCGATAAAAAGCGGCCTGTGATCTCTCTAACTTGCCCGCCCGCTTGGCATTAAGAGCGCGGCCCACCTCAGAGCCAATATTTCCCATTTGGTTAAACTCATCCATCTTCGCCCAAGCAGCTCTATCAATAACATGCTCAGTCATGAACGACACCCATGACAATGTCGATTATTTGTTGTTTCTTGCTGGGATCTAAAACGTCCTTTGAAGCATTACCTTCTCTCGGACGAATGTTTATCATCGAGTCATACTCGATAAAGTCGTCCGTGCCATAATCTTTCGGGTGCAAGTTTATCCCCCAAAGATCATTTTGCTTTGAGCCATTTTCCAAAAGATATGCTTCGCCGTCCGCATGCATGCCCATATCTACAATCATAATCTTCCTAATAATATCGACATCGGCTTTCACGAGGTTACCATACATTTTTTCAGCCATTTCGCCGAGTTCGGCAATACTTATGTTCGAAATCACTTTCATTACTATAATTATAGCAAACGAACTAGGCTTAGCGTTCAATCAGCCAGCAAACATTTGAATATTGCCATATTTCGTGGTATAACATGAAAAGTTCTTTGAAGTTTGTTGAATGGTTTAAGATTAGCTTCTTAATTAAGACTTTTCGTAGTTAGGGAGCTTACCTTAACCTGAGGTGGCCCACGGCTCGGTGGATGCGAGTCAAAAATCCAAAAGGAGATTGTCATGGCGCCTTACGATGTCACCGGCGATCAATACCGAATCATCGACCGCCGCATGATTGAGATCAAACGCCAACTCAACCAAGACGGGGGCTCACCACTTAGCCCAGATTTCGTGGCCAGGCAGCTGCAAGGGATTATTGAACACGCAAGCGTCGATGCTTCAGTTCCGGAGTCGCAACCAACTACCTCTTTCTCAGAAGCGGCAGCGATCATGGGCCCAAATTTCCATAGTATTTTTGGGGCCAGTAAACTGCTCGGGCTGATCGGGAGTGCTTTTTATCAGACTCGGCCCCCAGAGTTTGTGCCCTACTCCCCCGAGACTCTCAGAAAGTGTCGCCAAACTCACGTGCTGATTGAATGCCCACCGGTATCTATATCCGAATTGTTTCTAGCATTCCGTGAACTTTTCGAGGAAAACTCTGGCATCAGCCTTCTAAGGGAAGCCTATGCTACGGATCCAATCGAACCGGAATGGTATTTGGTCCGAAAAGAAATCTATCCTGGAAGCACTTCACAATCCTGGGATCTGCAACGATCACTCCTCGAGCGACATAACCTTGTCACTCCGACACCTAACATCGTGATCTACGCTATCGTCATTCATTATATGGCAACCAAAGAGTGGCTCATGTTGGAGTTCGGCGGCAGAACTTTCGAAAAAAACTCAAACCGCTTGCGGATTTCAATATCCGCGCATCATGACAAAGGAATTAGGATTCGCCTAGTCAGTGATGCGATCTTCTATCACGACGTCGGAGTGTGTGAAGCCCATATTCCGGAAAACTGACAAACTCACAGCTAAAACTTAGCCCGGTAGTGGTAAAGATCCTCGCGAAAGCGGAACCGCTACCGGACATCCCGCCCACCCAAAAACTTCTAAAAAAGTTGCGGGTGGGTTTTTACTTGTTTCCCCCATTCCAAACTAGGTGGTACTTTTGACCACGTTCCTGCCCAAATTTGCCAAAAGCATACCAATCGCTAATCGTTATCATATAAAACTTATGGCCTTCCGACTTTTGGGCGTCATCAAGAATTCGCCGGTCTAGTCCTAGGCGCTGCTCAAATAACGGATAAATACGGTGCTGCTCGGCAAGATCATCTAACACCCTTGCTGTCCCCTCAAAGTAAATACCGTGGGGATACTCATCAACGGCGTGCTGCTCAACTATATTACCCGATACATACGGATTATCACTAAGCTCCATGGAATGACGCCGAGAGGCTTGGGAACGGAAATAGAGATTTAAATTCTCATCATAGACAAAGTGCAGCTCACACACCCACGGCTTATTCTCCCGCACGGTCGCAAAAGACATGTGATATGTCTTACCAATATTTTCCCGAATGATGTTTTCGACGCTTATGTCCATAGTGTTTCCCCTAGTTAAGTGAATTGATCAGTTCTTTAATAGCTCGTTCGTAATGCTTATTCCCAATGTCGTGCCCAGCCCCCGCAACCTTTATAAAGTCCCAGCCGGTGGCACCCACAAGCTCAGCGGTCCAAAGCTTAAATTCTGGCCATAAGCTAAGTTCCTTCTCACCGGCTATGGTAAAGCCGTGATCAACTTTAAGACTGCCCAGCAAATCTCGCCACGACAAGAGCTCACGTCGCTCTTTATGTTTACTGCCCAGCCACTCCCAACTTTTGTCCGGGATTACCTCAAAATACTCTCTAAAAAACCCGCTGGGCGAGCACAAGATTAAGTTATTAACCGGGACAAAAGAGGCCGCAATCAAACTCGACATCGCACCCAGTGAAAAACCCCAGAGCGAAGTTTCTCCATTCAGTTTGCCTGCCGCCTCAACAATTTGACTAGCCCAACTCGTTATGTTTCGCTTATCCCAATCGAGCTCAAGCGCCGTCACATTAAACCCCCGCGCTCGAAAAGTTTCAGCTACCGCAATATAGCTTGGCCAAGTATTCGACTCAGTCCATCCGGGCGACATAATCACATGCTTCATTAACATAGATTATAGCTTAAGTTGGTAACCGGTGAATAATCTGCCAAATCAAAGCCAGTGGATTGAGAAATTCTTGACGGATTCGGATAATATTCGTATACTAGGCTAGTTTTTCGAGTTACCTTCCGAAAAAAGTATCGCGCTACCGTAGAGACCAACCGAGAAAAGAGCTCGCCATGTCCGAATACATCCCCAAGAGCAATATCCGGGAACATGCAAACGAACCGAAAACTAAGCGACAGAGGTTTGGAATTGGGGGTGTCGTCTTAGTAGTCCTGACACTTTTTGGAGCATTTTTGTTCCTTGTTTCGAAGGACAGCCAGGCCTCCGACCGCGAAAGTTCCCTCCAAGAGAAGTACCCCCAACGAACCCAGTACCTAGCCGATTACTTGGCCGTCATGGGCTTTTCTACCACCCAGCCGGTTAACATCACGTTCGGAAAACCGATGGTCGGTACTTCGGGTGACGTGAAAAATTCGGGGCTGCTAATCTTGGGCACCGGATCGCAGTCCAGCTCAACCCACTTAAGCGCCCAGGAGTACTTCCCGGTAACCATGATTATCGGGGGAACGGGATATCACTTTTTAGTCTCATCCGTGATGGTAACAACCAGAGCGGACACCAGCACCACTCACATCACACTTGCAAATCCGATCGAATCGTATGCACAGGACACGGTGAGCTGCACCAGCCCGTTTTTCCATCCCAGCCGTGTACGCTGTAGTGTCGCGAAGATGCCCAACATCGATCCTCAGATTCTGGGTAATCTCAAGCAACAGGGGCTCGCCACGCTAATCGAGAATAACCTCTCTGGGATTAGTTCTCCTTCAAGCGCTATCGCGCAGTAGTGCAACAGCTCAATATAAACCGACTTGGGCAAGACAAATATCCACCCGAGCCGGAAAATAACTCACAGCCCTCTTCCGAGAGGGCTTTTTCATGCACCTTTGGACTAACTTGGTTGCCGTTGATACTGCCAGATAGAAATAGGAATAAAAACTACCAGAATTCCTAAGACCCAAGCCAGAGTTTTCCAAATCGCCCCGTCCGAAGGGACGCCAAGAGCCAGTTGACGAGCAGCGTTCACCGTAAACGTTACCGGCTGATTACGAACAAAGGCTTGCAACCACTTCGGCATTGACTGGATCTGAACAAAAGCGGCACTGGCAAACACTAGGGGAAAGATGAAGACAAAGCTGGCGAGCTGGGCAGTTTCGGCGTCTTTAACTAGCATCCCGATATAGGCAAACACCCAGGACAAACCGTAGGCAAACAATACGACTAGCCCGACCATGCCAAGAGCGTTCCAGAACCCGTTGCTAAAACGAAACCCAATTAAATATCCAACCGAGACCATGATGCCTACCACTACCACGTTTCGGACTGCATCAGCAATGGTGCGTCCGGCAATGACCGCCAGTCTCGACATGGGCAGTGAGCGGTAGCGATCAACGATCCCCCGCGTCATATCATCGGCGAGACTTATTCCAGTTTGCACACCACCAAACATAACCATTTGAACGAGTATTCCAGGAAGCAAATAATTAATATATTTCCCACCCGGCACATTTAATCCGTTACTGAGCGCTCCACCAAATACGTAGTTAAAGAGCAAGAGAAACATAATGGGTTGCACGGAAGAGAAAAACAGCAGTCTCGGAAGCCGGATATAGCGCACTAAATTACGTCTAACCAGAACTAGCGTGTCATGTACGCCAAAGTAGATTTTTTTAAATGGGTTCATAAATGTACAATCCCCCTCGGTTTCGGCCTTTGAGTTGGCGGTTTCGGTCTGGGAGGTGCTTGCTGCTGCTCGTCCGGCTCCTCAGGATGAACAACTGGCGGTTTTGGCATTGGTTTGGCCCCGTCCGCAGTCAGCGCTAGAAAGACGTCGTCAAGTGACGGACGATGCAGAGACAAGCTTTCTACCGAAATGTTGGCGTTATTAAGCTCACTGACGACGTTCATAAGTGACTTTGAGCCATCTGCAACCGGCACCCGAATAATGAATTTCTCCTCGTCAACTGAAGGCGGCTGATGTCCATGTTTAGCAACCGCTGCGACAGCTGGCTTAATATAACGCTCGGCACTAACTTCAAACTCAACCACGTCACCCCCGAGCTGCGCTTTGAGCTCGTCCGACGTTCCTTCAGCTATTATCTTACCGATATTAACCACCGCTATCTGATCCGCCAGCTCATCAGCTTCCTCAAGATACTGGGTAGTAAGTAGAATCGAGGTACCCTCAGCCACCAGCTCGCGCATAATGTCCCACAAACCTAGTCTCGTCTGCGGGTCCAGCCCAGTACTCGGCTCATCCAAATAAAGTATTTTTGGGTGTCCAACCAAACTGGCTCCGAGATCAAGCCGCCTCCGCATACCTCCGGAATAAGTCCGCACTTGGCGCCCAGCCGCATCAGTCAGATCCAATCGATCAAGTAGTTCAACCGTGCGCTTATGGGCTTCTGCCCGCGTTAAGTGATACAAGAGCCCCGTAAAATAAATGTTTTCATATCCAGTTAAGAATTCATCAACCGCCGCGTATTGGCCAGCCAGACCAATCAGCTCGCGCACTCGAGATGGATAGCGAATGGCATCAACCCCTAACACTGATATGCTACCACTGGCCGGCACTCGCAAAGTCGCGAGCATACGTACAAGCGTAGTTTTGCCCGCACCATTTGGCCCTAACAGACCAAAGATAGTACCTTCTTCGGCAGATAATGTCACCCCGTCAAGAGCCTTAACATCGCCAAAATGTTTGACTAGATTATGTACTTCCCAAGCGTTCGCCATATGGATATTTTATCCTATTTAGCAAGTCTACGAAAGCCCTTATGGATAGTTACAAAATCGCTACAAGCCAATAACTTCCCAGTCCGAAGCGGTATTTGAATCATAGTTGGGATTGATTCTTTGAATCGCATCACCGGAGGGAATTGCAGGAATTGCAGGATTTAAAATAAGTGTGTCCGCCCCCCAACTAATAGAATCAATCACCTGCTTCTTTAAATTAAGTAGTGTCAGTTGATCGTTGGCCCCGCTCAGTCCGTTGCCAATTTTACCTCCCGATAACACGCCAGCTGGAATAATGACGAAACCTTTTGGAGGAATAGATAAAGCCGGTAGTAATTGCGGCGTCCCAGAATTATCTTCAATGCTCCACCCAGAAATTGGCACAGGAGCACTTGTAGGATTATACAATTCAAACCATTGGGTAGTACTTGAATCGGGTTTGAAGTCGACTGTCGTTGTTGTCGAACTTGTGCTCGAAGCATTCCCTGTAGAAAAGTCACCGGTCGAAGTATTGCCATTAACATTGATAGGACCTGACTTTGAAGAATTCGAGACATTATTTACAACCGTAACCCCATCATGTTCGGTTATAGTTTCATGACATTCTGAGCTATCTATCACAGAAGTTTTAGATCCAGCACCGGAATCAATAATGGTCACATTTACAGTACCCAACTCCGGACACTCGGGCGCAGACTCACCGCCAATCGCAACTAGTGAAATATCGATATGATTTGAAAGAATAACGGTTGAGATCGTATTACCAGTGAGAGTCACGCTAGTATTTAATAAGGCAAAAGTCGATTTAAAGCCAATCACCAAGACAAATCCAATTAACATTAGTGGTTTAATTGGTCTGGTTGATTTAGATCCTTTTTCCCTCAAATCGATTATTCGACCAGTTGACTTATTTCCAACGTCATCGTCCTCTATAAGAGCATGCTCAGGTATATCTTGCTCGATCGCTGTCACTGTTTTGCCTCCATGAGCCGTGTGAATTTGGTTCTCTGTTTCACTGAACACATCAGCTAGACGACGTAGCTCATCAATAACTATTAAGACACCAGGTATTATTACCAGAATAATAAGTCCAAGAGGCTTCCGCGCATAACCAATAAGTGTGCCTAGATAAGGTAAATGCCACTCGACCTTTCCCACTATATTCCCTCCAAGGATCTCGGGATCACTAACTGAGTTTGCATCGCCTTTCGTAATAAATGCAGGTAAATTAAGTTTAGTCGTAACTTTTACTACTCTATGTGTAATAGTTTGTTTAGTATCAGCAGGGTTAATATATGTAACTACGTTCCCAACTTTAATATTTGAGGGTCGAACAGCATGAATAAAAACAAGTGAACCCTGCGGAATAGCAGGGGTCATGCTCCCAGTCGCCACATCAAGGGCTTTCCAGCCTACCCTTGGAATGGCAAATATTAGGAGGAGACCCCCGCAAACCACATAGATACTAATTGCTAAAATTTTGAGCGTTTTGAGTATCATAGTTAACTCTCATTTATTCTATGGCGTTTGTGTGCCTATGAAGTTCAAGCTGAAGCTACCAATACTTGCTGAAGGACCTGTTACGGCAGACTCTGCAATATCGAAATGGACATCATAGTTCCCCGACGTTCCTGTTACACCACTATTCCCTGTATCACCAGATTGCATTGTACAAGGCAAGATAACTTGGCCGGAAGCTAAGTCGGCCAGATTGGTATTAACGGTATACGGACTAGAGTTGCTATTGCCAGCTGTAGCTGTGTTTTCGAGAAACCCTGCTGGGTCAGTGCAAGATGTATTTTCTGCAGTTATAGAGACTGTCGCATTGTTCCAGCCAGAGAAACCAGAACTTGTAGGCAGGGTCGGAATATTTGCAGTTAAAGCTTCTGGAACCCCACCGCTATTTTGAAAGTATACATTCTCGTTGACGCCCGTACCTGGGATCAACCCGGTAATATTAAAACCTGTTGCTGTGAGGGCGTATGCTGAACCATTCCATATGTTTAGTCCTGCAAGTGCTGTATTTACAGAATTATCTGATAGTGTAACTGCCGGACTTGTTAAAGCAGCAAATGTCACTCCTGTCACCAATCCGATCGTTGCAGTGATGATTGTCCCAGCTCGCACAAGGGCCATTGTTCGTCTATTCATATTTTCCTCCAAAATTTCCCTGCCGAAGATCAAAAGAACAAATCTCTCACACCTCGAGCAGTTCTTAATAGTATTATCTGTCGGCTGGACGACAGTTGCATTAAGCATAACCCCAGGGAAACAAAATCTAATTGTGCATAATGCTAAAGCGTTTCCCGTGAGATTTTAGAATTTGTTGGATTTTATACTAACTACGCTTAAACTAGTTAGTTCCTGTGAGTGTGATCGTAAATGGGGATACACCACCTCCCGAGCCCGTAACAGCTGCAGAAGAAATTGTAGCGGATACAGTATACTGATCAACTGAGTTAGCTATGATTGGCCCTCCTGGTAACACTAGTCCAGTTGCTAACTGAGATAATGGATAGTCTTGGGAAGCTCCTGATGCAGTGACATTTACAAAATGAAGTGTAACCTGCGTAGGATCAAAGTTAGAGATTGGGGTTAGAGGTCCTGAAGACGCACTGATTGTTAAATCAACACCTCCGGTATTATCCAGATAAAATGTAAATGGAGCACTTGGAGTTCCTGGAGCAAGACCAGTAAAGTCAAAACCAGTATCAGTGGTACCATAATCAGCCCCAGTACTTTTTATGACAAGCTGTGCATTTGCACTCGTCAGTTGTGCGCTTGTCAAATTGACAGTATTTGATTGATATGTCGCGAGAGTTACACCAGTCACTACAGCGGCAGTGACAGCCACAACCCCTACCGCACGAACAGTTGCAATCGTGTGTCTTTTCATGCTCACCTCCTATTAAGTTGTTCCCACGTAGTGGATATTTAGCTAAGCATAAGCGAGCATAAAGAAAGTTAATCTAGTTATTCTCATAAAGCCCACGGCGCGCACTTTCACACTATTTTAGAAGTTCTGCTAATTTAACCAAGAACCAAATTCGAATAGTTAGAATTGCGTCATATGATAATGCATTTGCTCCAATATACCGTTAACATAAGTAGTGATAACTTATGAGGGCTCCAGTGATACATCTAGGACTCATCCTGCACTTTCGCTACCTCATTCTGGTACCTCTCTTTATTATCGAAGGTCCAGCGCTGACCTTTATCGTGGCAATACTGTGTGCCCAAGGCTACTTTGAATCAAGTGACATAATAATTGTCGCCATCATCTGTAACGTCATCGGAGACTATTTACATTACATATTTGGACGCTATGGCGGCATAGCCATCATCGAGAAATGGGGACACTACATACACGTCACTCCAGCCCAAATAGCACTGCTCGAGCATCATTTCGCCAGGCACGGCGGAAAAACCTTAGTCTTAGGTAAACTCTCGGTTGCGCTCGGTAGTGTGCCCTTAATGGCGGCGGGCATGGCCAAATACTCACAATGGAAATTTATCCTGACTAACTTTGTAGTCGAAGTTCCGAAAACTTTCGCAATCTTTGAATTCGGCTATTACTTGGGTGCAGTGTATAACAAATTTAATTTGTACTCCGCCATCTATGGCATTATCTTTGCCGCAGTCTTTATTACCATCAGTATCTTTATTGCTCGCAAATCGAAATCGCAACTCGAGCACATGGGCGACTGAACTTAAGGGCTAGATATCTAAGTACAGTGACACCGGAGCGTGATCTGAGCCCATAACTTCGCCCAAAATTCCCGCAGATTTTACCTTGCTCTTAAGTGATTTCGAGATTAGGAAATAATCGATCCGCCAACCGGTGTTAGAAGCTCTTGCCCCGCCCCAGGCCGCCCACCAGCTGTAATGACCATTCCCTTTGTTAAAGAGACGGAAACTGTCAATGAATCCCGCCTCAACGAACTTGGTAAATCCTTCACGCTCTTCTTTTGTAAAGCCTTTTTTACCTTCATTTTCTTTCGGACGCGCCAGATCATCCGACGTATGCGCAACATTTAGATCCCCACAAAAAACTACTGGTTTGGACTCCTCAAGCTCTTTGACGTAGGCGAGAAATGCCGGATCCCAGTGTAAGTGCCTCATCCCAACTCGCGAGAGATCATCTTTGGCATTAGGCGTATAAACCGTCACTAAATAAAAATCCGGATACTCAGCAGTAAGAACTCGCCCCTCACTAGCCACATCTCGGGTTTCGTCATCAATAAAGTTATAGGTTTTAGCTAGAGACCGGGGGAAACCGTGTGTAACTCCAAGGGGGATGGTTTTTGAGAAAATAGCCGTGCCGGAATAGCCCGGCTTATCCGCCGAGTTCCAGTACATATGATAACCTGGGAGCACGAGCTCAACTTGCTCAGGGCGAGCCTTAGTTTCTTGAAGGCATAATATATCCGGATTTTCCTGTTCGATAAGCTCGGCAAAATTACCTTTACGAATAACTGCTCGAATGCCGTTAACGTTCCAAGACAGAAGCTTTAGACTTGCCATAAAGTCATTATACCTCGAAATTTTAGCAACTTATTAAAGGCTTTTTATAAAGCTGATTTATTGATATGATGGCAGGCTTATGCTTGTAAAGTGGACTCTGCCACTTCATGATAAGTAAATTCCGGCTTTACAAGCGGATACCCTTACTGGCGGTAAGTCCAGTCGAACCAACAAAGGAAGAATATGTCCGACGAGTTGATGGATGGTCTAAGGTCGACGGTGTCATACTGTTTGGCGCAACATCGGCTGAGCCGCGAAATCTTGCTGGGTGAGCCTAAGTCCTGCGCTTGCGGTGCACCCATGGCAACGGCTTACGGTGGACAATTGCACCTATCGGAAATGATTACTGCAGCCATCGACGATTGGGCACGCGCACATCCCGAAGACGCTCTACCCTGGGACGAATATGCCGATGAAAGCACACTTAGTGCGCCGAGGTATTTGCGTAAGCCACGCAAAAGTCGGCGAGCATCGTGAGCTGCCCGATCGCCTGCGAACACGAAAAGTGCCAGGCCTACGAAAGAGCAGATTTTGGGGTAATTCACGCTCACGGCCCAAAGCACGAAAACGTGGTTAGCCAAATACTGTACGTCGATCCGATCACTCAAGGCGTTTTCGATGTCACCCTTCGGCAAGCTGAATTCTTAAGTCTGGCTACGCGTAGCGACGTCATCGCTTGGCTGACCGAGCATGACTTCCTGCCGATTGCAGTAATACTGCCCAGCAACCCTAGTTGACCCCTAACGAATTTTGAGAGAATCGTTGGGGGTCATTATTTTTTTAGGTTAATGACTAGCCCTTACGAATCAAAGGTAAAGGCATTTATTGACACACCCGGTGAAAACTGGAGCTCAAGCGTAGCATTTTGGAGAAAAGTCGGAGATTTCACTAGTCGATATAGTCTGGGCATCCCAACTTGCACAATGCTCCCCGCCCCCACATCGCTCCCCGCCAAATTTTCCTGCGCTACCGGAATGCCATTAACTAGGACCTTAACTGTCCCGGGCGGACTCGCCCCCATCACTAGATAAGCTTGAGTGGCTGAGAAGTTATAGCGTAGCACCGCGTTACTCCCCGCCACGGTCGTTTCGGCGCCCACATTCCACTGCCCGGAGAGCGCCCAATGGTTTGGCTCAAGTGATCCCGAGAAAGTGTAACTATATAGTGTGTCACTGGAAAGGCCGTTATCGTTATTTTGAGCCTTATTATAGCCAAGATAAGTTTCAGGCGACTGTGACGGTGAATAATTGGGATCCGGTGCGTTTGTTACCCCGGAGGTAAGTTTCATGCCGTTTTCTGAGAGCAAGACCTGGATGATACGCTCGTCATTTTCATATCCACCCTCCCCAAAGTTGGTAGCACGAAGATTCCCCGCCCGATCAATAAAGTATTCGGCCGGCCAATAAGCGTTATTATAGGCGTTCCAAGTACCGTAGTTGTTATCTAGACCCACCGGGTAGGTAATGCCAGCCGATTTGACGGCCGCCTGGACGTTCGATAAGACATGCTCAAAACTAAACTCCGGCGCATGGATGCCTAAAACCACCAAACCATCCCCCGCATATTTCTGGTACCAACCTTCAACATGCGGAATAGTGTGGATGCAGTTAATGCAAGAGTAAGTCCAAAAATCTATCAGCACAACCTTACCACGCAAAGCCGCTAGGGATTCACCCTTGGTGTTGATCCAGCTGGTAATTCCGGTAATTTCGGGTGCCGGCGTAGGTGTCGCAACATTAAAGTTAGCTGATATCCCTTGGGCATTAGTTTCAGTGGTCCGGGTGTTAGTACCGCGCGACAAGAGCTCTTGTTCAATGACTGCTTCGTTAAAGATTTGGTGATTGGAGAGCCAAACTTCAAGCTTAGTATCAAGGCCAAACAGCACCATTACACCGACAATAATAAAGAGCACTCCTAGAACCCGCCGGAACCAGCCATCTGGGTTAATCGCCCAATCTATTCGTCCAATTAGCCTTCTACCCGCAATGGCAATGGAAAGAAGAAATAAACAAAGGCCTAGCTCATAAGCGGTCAGATACCCCAAGCCCCGCCATACATTGCTGGGTAGGATTGTCGCTACAAGCAGGGCATAAGTCGGTGAACAGCTCGAGAATACTGGACCTAAGGCAAATCCCGTAAGAATAGGTGCCAGCAAGCCATTTTTAGTCTTGACGGCTCGCCCGAGCCAACTATTAGCCCTACGTGAAACTCTAGCTCCAATCACCTCGTCATACAGTCTTGGCCAAAGGGTGACAATCCCAACCGCGATAATTATCCCCCCGGAAAGATCAGACCAGATAGTGGGAGGGACGTTTAAGAACACCGAGAGCACCTTTAAGAGCACCGTAAAAACAAAGAGGGAAACAGCTAGCGCCGCCACTATAATATATGGGCGTTTCGGGTCTCTCCCCACTAGCGAACCACCAAGAATAATCGGCAGTAGCGGTAGCACACAGGGAGCCAGCACTGTTAACCATCCGGCCAAAAAAGCAATTAAGACAAAATTCATTCTTCTACCCTGTCTAAGACCAAAATAGTCGTGCCCATTATAGTTACATTGTACACGTTAAGCTTAAGTAATTAGAGCCGAGAACAAAACATACTCGAGCGATAGATAAAGAACTACCATGCGGACTTTTTTGATTAGAATTACGGGCTTAATTGTATCTTGTCCTATTTGACTTTAGTACTTCATAAATGTACGATTTGAAAGTAATATTGAATTGTACTAATGAGGTTAAATGTGATGGGAACCAAGACTGTTTCAGCGTCAAATCTTCGTAGCAATCTGGCGGACGCGCTCGAATCCGTAAATAAAGATGAAATTCTAATCGTGACTCGCCGGGGTAAAAAAGAGCGCGCAATAATTGATCTCGATAGGTTAGAAGACCTATTGGCCGCAAGTGATCCCGATTATCTTAAAATCATTCAAGCAGCCAGAGAAAGTACGGAATATTTTAGCCACGACGAGGTATTTGGAGACCTTTAATGGCAAAATATCAGCTCAAGTACAAGAAACCAGCTTTAAAACAAATTCAAAAACTTTCACCCCAAATTAGAAAACGTCTCAAGTCAAAGCTTGAGTGGTTTATCGCTCAAGCTGATCCGCTCGAATTTTGTGAACCATTAACAAAACCGACGGATGCCGAGTATCGTTTTAGGGTTGGAGACTATCGGATATTATTTGATGTCGAAAAAGATAATCTGGTTATATTATACGTGCAACATCGGCGCGATGTTTATAAAAAATAACCGGTTTAACTGTTTGCTTGAACACATGATCAGTCTGTTTCCAAGCTTAAGAAGCGTTAGTACTGTCCACGTATCACAAAAAACGAACCGCGGATGGTACCGGCTAAGCGCGATTTCTGACGGGCAAACTTAAACTTCTGCGCCAGCTCCTCTGGAATTGGCATGCCGTCGCAGAGCTTAAACCCAACTGCCCGCTTTCCTGCATCATCGAGCGTGTATAAGACGTTTAGAGCTAGTCCTGACTCATAAAATACATAGATCCATCGGATATTCTCAACTTTGAACTCGGAAGTTTCTAAAGGTTTCGAAGCAATCTCGATGTCTCGTTCGGACTTAAGTATATTAGCGACATATTCGAGAGTTGCTTGCGACTCACTCGCGGAAACTACGGTAAAGGGATGATTGTATTTATTCATGAAATAGCGAGCTTCATTGGCTCGCAGACCGGCCAGGGCGGTTGCGAACGGGGAAGATTCGAGTCCAATCGTCGATACTTCACTAAAGTTAACAATATACGGCATGCTACTACTCCTATTTAAGTTATTATGTCATAACTCGATTGAATTATCACCGACGCGTTAATGCGACAAAGTTCGAAGAGTTGGCCGGGTGTTGACGGTCCACTTTTGCACCCCGTAGAACCGATCAGTTGGGTCGCCAATCCGCGAAGAGACGATTCCTAAATCGCTGGCATCAGTGACATAGAGGTAGCTTGGCATATAGAGCATGACCGCAGGTGCGTCGGCCGTCCAGGTCGCCAGAAACTTCTCATAACGCGCCTCCCGAATGGCCGGGTCGCTGGTGAGGCGAGCGGCTTCGAGCTCCTTGTCGGCGACGGTACTAGCGTACTGACTTAAATTCAGTCCCGGATCACTAGCTTGAGACGATTGCCAGTAGGCATAGACGTCGGGATCGGGGCCAATCTCAATCCCATATAGGAGTAAATCATAATTACGCGGCCGAATATAGCTCTGCTCAAGCGAGTTGGTATCAGTCAAAATAATATTGGTTGCAATTCCGACCTCGGCGAGCTCTCCCCTGACCAGATCGGCAATTTTCGGAAAATCTCCGGTGTTGGCGGTGGCGAGAGTAAGTTTTAACATTTGGCCATTTTTCACCCTGATACTGCCCGGACCCATCAGCCAGCCATCAGCCGTTAAGGTTGAATCTGCCTCGTCCACACTGTAGCTCGGGGGCTGATAGAGCGCTGAATAGCCGAGCTGTCCAGGAAGTATCGGTAAAGTGACGCCGTCGGCCGCATCATCACCAACCAAGCTGACAATTTTGGCTCGGTTAATCGCCGCCGATATGGCCGTACGGACGGTCGTATCAGTGAGAACCAGCGAGGTGGTGCGCATAAATAAACCCACCTCATCGAGCCTGCTCATGGTATGGATTGTCCCTTGCCCAACTTGCGTCTCTTGTCCCGCGTCAATGCGGGAAATGGCATTAATCTGATGCTTGGAATAGGCCGCCAGCATCGAGGCGGTATCAGGGTAGAGATTAAACTCAAAACTATCGAGCAGTGGTTTACCAAAGTAATAATACTGATTTGGAGCCAGTTCAATATTTGAGCCGTTCGGCGATTCCGCCACAAAACTAAAGGGCCCGCTTCCGACGGGACTCTGATTAAAGGTTGAGACACGCAAAGCCTGCGGATCAACGCCATTTAACAGATGTTCAGGTAGAATGCCAAAGGTCGTTGCATAAATAAAGGGCGAAAAAGCATTGGGCAGCACAAAACTGACGGTTTTCGAATCAAGCGCTGATACCTGGACGCCTTGCCAGCTGGAAGACAGCGGCGAGCGGGTATCAGGGTTTTGGATGAGGAGCATCGTAAAAACCACATCGGTGGCTGTGACGGGTTGGCCGTCTTGCCATTTGGCGCTCGAACGAATATGGAAGGTATAGGTTTTGCCGTCCCCTGAAACTTCCCAAGAGCTCGCCAGATCCCCTTCAATTTGCCCGGACGGGTTAAGGCGCGTCAGACCACTAAATATGAGGCGCGAGACATCACTCGTGGCATCGTCAGTTAAAAGGATGGGGTTAATCGATTTCACTGATCCGACTAAGCCCTCACTATAGACTCCCCCCACCTCAGGCCCGGCCACCAGATAGGCTTTTCTAAGATTGGCAATTTGCGCGCTCATGCCGATAAAAGCTAGCGCGAACACGGCCATCCAAATAAACAAAAACCGCCGAATTATTCTAATTTGATGCCATTTCCCCCAAATATGGCGATCAAAATAGCGCTGCACATAAAGCCGGACGACCCGCAGTTCACGGCGAAAACGCCGAATTTGACGAGCAAAGCGAAACTTGAGATAGGCAAACATGCTAGATTCCTGGCTTCATCATGATAAAGCCACTTCGCGCAAAATTCGTACTAATTCTCCCTGAAACCAAATAGCGCCAACCTTTATCGAACCACCTAAGGTTTAGACAATATGCCAAACACTACCGAGAGTACAAAGACTATGGCCATAACGATGGTCAGGTTAAAGATAATCTTTTCGGCGCCGCGCTTCGTGCGATAAGAGCCGCCTTCGCCACCAAAAGCCGTACCCAGACCCACGCCTTGGGTTTGCATCAGTATTGAGATCGTCATCACGACGACCGACGCAACGGTCAAAATGTGAAATAAATTCTGCAAGCGTATTAATCCCGTTTAAGTAGCTGGTTTGTGCTCGATCAGATCCGTCATGAGGTAGTTTACGATCCAGACAATGATGACCGCTAGAATCCCAGCGCGCACCGAGTTAATCTGGAATTTCGGATAGAAGAAACTGACCAGATAGAGCATGAAAGTATTGATGACGAGCGTAAAAAGTCCGAGCGTTAGCAAAATCGCCGGCAGCGTCAAAAGTACGACCAACGGTCGGATCAGCGCATTGACGATGGAAAAAATCAAGGCTGCGATAATGAGCACGCCGAAGCGTTGCTCGTAAGTAATCCCGGTTAAGAGCGTAGCCGCCATCCAAAGACCTAAGAAATTTACCAACCAGCGCAGCAGAAACGATTTTAACATAGCGAGGCTAATAGTACCATGAGTTTGCCTATTTTTACAGCTTAAGCAGGTAGTTTAGAAGGTTGAGAGATCAGTTGATAGATCGTTTAAATCAGTTTGAGAATTAACGTCAGACAAACTGGTTTGATCAACCGTTGAGAGGGCCGTCGTTAGATCGGCTTGCTTAGCAACCACCGGTACCGGCAGAGCAGTGGCACTAGCCGGATTACCATTAGGTCCGTCAATGGCGATCGGATGGGTGGTTAGACTAATTTGGGAGCGGTCTTGCCAAACCTTGTTGCCAACGAAGGCGAATATAGCTAGGACGGCGACTAGGGCAACAAGCTCAAAGACGGCGGCGCCAGACTGCTGTTTCATTAATTTGACCCTCCAGTACTAGCTGGAGCGGCTGATTTAACTCCAGCGATTAAGTTTTTTAAGTCAGTGCGAAAGGTGCCAAAGTCGGTAATGAGAGTCGAGAGATCTGATCTAAACTGGGTGACTTCGCCCTTCGGGTCAGAGCTTGCACAGGAGAAATTACTGGCGTCCGTCGAAAGCGTCGCAATATCGGCAGTGACCAAGCCTTGCGCGGACGTAACTGCCGCAACCAGCGTGACGTAGTCTGAAGGCTCCTGCGAGTTCTTGGTGGCAAAAGCTTCGACACGGGTCGCGATCGAGGTAAAGTTCGACAAATGAGTATTGGCGTGTTTGATGATGTTTTGCATATGCAGGGTTATGGAAGCCGCCCGATACTGACAGATTTTTAGCTTATCTATTGGCAGTTTTGTGGGAGGCTCAGTATTAGTCCCTGCGGTTGAAGCCGAAATATTCGTACCCCCAGTAGTAGAAACACCGACTCCCCCACCTCCGGTGCCGAGGC
>JBIOIQ010000005.1:0-63268 GCA_044449985.1 Candidatus Saccharimonadia bacterium
CCCCACACCCCCCGGGGGGCCCCCCCCCCGGGGCCCACCCCCCCACACCGCCCTCAAAAACCCCCAACCCCCCCCAACCCCCCATTGGTACCCCCCCGTTTGCCGGGGGGGGGGGGGCGCCCCCCCCCCCCCCCCCCCCCCACGCCCAAACCACTCATTGGAAAGGAGTGGTTTTTCTTTAGTAATTACGTAGATCAAAAGAAATACTGATTTTTATGGTTATTACTTAGTTATATTTGTTAATTTATTGGACTTTTAGACACCGTAATTTGTCTTATAATTTGGGTAAATATACTCTTGACCGACCGTTTTAATCCGTGGTAAAGTTGAGAGCGGTCATAACGGAGCCATGTATGAGTAGACAACAAACCAGCCACGGAGCCGCATCGATTAGCGAGTAGTTGCCTTTTCTTATGTGAGCTCCGCCCAGGTACACCACCGAAGCGGAGTTTTAAGTTACTTTAACAAACAACGATACTTTTTAGATTTTCTATTTTTTAGAAAATCTATTACGTTAAATCGTTCATAGAATTTAGATTAACGAAAGTTAATCTGGGTAAATGACAATTTCAACGAATCATTAAAAAGATTCAAATTGTGTACTGGTAATTTGTTTATACAAATTGCTAGTCAAACTCTTGTAAGAAAGTTACTTAAGGGCGCATGAAGGATGCCTTGACGTAAAGTACCGACGAAGGGCGTAGAAGGCTGCGATAAGCCTCGGTGAGCTGCCAATCAAGCTTTGACCCGGGGATTTCCGAATGGGGCAACCCAGTACGGGTAATACCGTATTACCATCATCTGAATATATAGGATGATCGGAGGGCACGTTGTGAACTGAAACATCTTAGTAGCAACAGGAAGAGAGAGAAACCTCAATTCCCCAAGTAGCGGCGAGCGAACAGGGAAGAGCCAAAACTTTTTAATTTTTCGCAAGTTTACTTGCGAATAAGCTGACAGGCGAATAATTAAAAAGGGTTGTGAGACTACAAACGACCATTAAAGAGCACTGTTACAGTTAATCTGGCAAAAGTGGTCTTTAATGTGACGGAACCGCTGTCACGGACCGGTAAGGTAAGAAAATTAGAGATTAATGGAAGGATCTGGAAAGTTCCGCCAAAGAGAGTGAAAGCCTCGTACATGAAAACCTCTAGTCCTTATGTTTGTTTTCTCGAGTAGGTCGGGACACGTGAAACCCTGACTGAATCTGGGAGGACCACCTCCCAAGGCTAAATATACTTTACGATCGATAGCGAACAAGTACCGTGAGGGAAAGGCGAAAAGAACCCCGGAAGGGGAGTGAAATAGAACCTGAAATCATGTGCCTACAATGAGTCAGAGCAGATTTATTCTGTGATGGCGTGCTTTTTGTAGAACGATCCAGCGAGTTAATTTACAGTGCGTTAGGTTAAGCCATATGGCGGAGCCGTAGTGAAAGCGAGGGTTAATAACCCGAATTAGTACTGTGGATTAGACCCGAAACCGGGTGACCTAACCATGGGCAGGCTGAAGCGTAGGTAACACTACGTGGAGGGCCGAACCAGGGACAGTTACAAATGTCTTGGATGACCTGTGGTTAGCGGAGAAATTCCAATCGAACTCGGAGATAGCTGGTTCTCGTCGAAATAGCTTTAGGGCTAGCGTCATAAACTACCTCCTGGGGGTAGAGCTCTGTTTGGGTTAGGGCCAGCAATGGTACCACGCCCTGGCAAACTGCGAATACCGGGAGAGACTATTATGGCAGTCAGAAAGTGGGGGCTAAGCTCCATTTTCAAAAGGAAAACAGTCCAGACCGCCGTCTAAGGCCCCTAAATTCTAGCTAAGTGGGAAACGATGTGGAGATGCATAAACAACCAGGATGTGGGCTTAGAAGCAGCCATGCATTTAAAGAGTGCGTAACAGCTCACTGGTCAATTGTGACTCTGCGCGGAAAATATAACGGGGCTCAAGCTAGATGCCGAAGACGCGGACTTCGTACGCAAGTACGGATTGGTAGACGAGCGTTCCTCGTGTTGTGAAGCCGAGCCGGAAGGCCAGGTGGAATGCGGGGAAGTGAGAATGCTGGAATAAGTAACCATAAGTCGGGTGAGAATCCCGACCACCGAAAGAGCAAGGTTTCCTGGGCAACGATTATCGTCCCAGGGTTAGTCGGGCCTAAGCCGAGGCGAGTAGCGTAGGCGATGGACAACGGATTAATATTTCCGTACCGGCGACGATGTTGTCTATGATTGCGCGGCGTGGTAGCTCGAGCGGATTTTTGGCTATATCCGTCCAAGCAGGTAGTCTGCCGTAAGGCAGGTGAGACGCAAATGAAACGGCCGTAAAAGGCTGAATTCGAGCAAGCCAAGCTGACCAGAAAAGATCATAGATGTATGAAATCGTAGCCGCCCGTACCGCAAACCGACTCAGGTGCTCAGGTCGAGTAGACCAAGGTGTACGAGAGAACCCTCGTTAAGGAACTCGGCAATACAGCGACCGTAACTTCGGGATAAGGTCTGCCGGGGCGCTCTTCACTTTGTGAAGTGCAATTCCCTAAATTGAAAGTATTTTTTTCTTGAATCAAAAGAATACTACGTGTAAAGAAAGAAGACATTGTTAAGCTCATTACACAGTGATGAGCGTCTCGGCCGCAGCAAAAGAGCCCATGCGACTGTTTAGCAAAAACACAGGTCTGTGCTAAAGCGAAAGCTGATGTATACGGACTGACGCCTGCCCGGTGCTGGAAGGTTAAGTGGAGAGGTGCAAGCTTTGAAATGAAGCCCCAGTAAACGGCGGCGATAACTATAATCGTCCTAAGGTAGGATAAAGCTGCTTTAGTGAGGTGAGAGCCCTCCTCTAGTTTTACCTCTGTGCAGAGGTTTTAAGAGAAAATCTGGCTATATGCTGGAAAACCCGTGAATCCTGGACTAGTCAGAATGCTTCACTGCATACTGACTGACAATGTTATAGGTGCGGATGATCAGCAGGAAAGATTTGATTATAAATCAAATATCCTCAGAGACTACACGCCGGATCTGCTTTAATAGGCAGAAAGATATAGTCCGAACTGTTTGGCGACAAACAGACTACGAGATAGCTAAAGTCACGTAGCACGAAATATCGTGTAACAAATTAAGCGAAATTCCTTGTCGGGTAAGACAAGGCAACCCGTGTTAAATACGGGAAGTGAACTTGCCCATGCTGGCTAATAACGGTGAAACCCTATTGCTTGTTCGTATTATGTTCGGTAAATTGAACATATGATTTCAATCAAGGGTAATACCGTGGGAAGTCGTCCAACATGTTGGATTGACCCCGTAACGACTAAGTCGAAAGACGCGATAGTGGCTACTACTCCTGATGGAGTAAATTTATGGCTACTATAATACGCCGGCCTCAGACCTATATTGCCCCATATTTCTCAGGTTTTATCGATGGCGAAGGCTGTTTTACAGTTTCAGTTAGTCGAAGAGCAAAGATGAATATGGGCTGGGAAGTTAGACCAAGTTTTTCAGTAAGTCAGAATAAAGATAGAGCAAATGTGCTGTATCTGATGATGGATTATTTTCAATGTGGTTCAATCCGTCCGGATCGATCCGATAATACTTTGAAATATGAAGTTAGATCGCTTACGAAGCTTACAGATAACATTATTCCTCATTTTGAGGAATATCCTTTGCTTTCTAGTAAACAAAATTCATTTCAGGCTTTTAAAAAGATCTGTTTAGAAATGCAAGATGGCAAACATTTGTCACCGAAACATTTAAACTCGATTTTACAAAGAGCAGAAATGATTAACGGCGGAAAACGCAAGTATAGATTTGGGAAGATATAGTCTGGTCCTACGAGTAATCGTAGACACGGAATCGAAGTTCCGACCTGCACGAATGGCGTAACGATATGGGCACTGTCTCAACGAGGGACTCGGTGAAATTGTATTAGCGGTAAAGATACCGTTTACCCGCACCAAGACGGAAAGACCCCGTGGAGCTTTACTACAACTTGGCATTGGGCCGAGTTGCGACATGTGTAGAATAGGTGGGAGGCTTTGAAGCGTCGGCGCTAGCCGATGTGGAGCCGCAATATGAAATACCACCCTTGCTGTAACTTGTGTCCTAACCAGTGCCGCAAATTGCGCATAAAAGTTGGATCAGAGTAGAGAGCATCCAAATGGTCCGACTAAATATTACTTTCAAATGGTTTTTACATACCTTTTGTTAAATTATGCTCAATTTCCGGCACTGGAACAGTGTCTGGTGGGTAGTTTAACTGGGGCGGTTGCCTCCCAAAGAGTAACGGAGGCGTTCAAAGGTTGGCTAGGTTCGGATGGAAATCGAACCGATAGTGCAAACGCAGAAGCCAGCTTGACTGTGAGGCCTACAAGCCGATCAGGTACGAAAGTAGGAGTTAGTGATCCGCTGCAAATTAGTCCCGATGCTTTTGTGTCGGGATGCGAAAGTGGAATCTGCAGCGCTCAACGGACAAAAGTTACCCCGGGGATAACAGGCTTATAGCGCCCAAGCGTCCACAGCGACGGCGCTGTTTGGCACCTCGATGTCGGCTCGTCCTATCCTGGGGGGGAAGCACCTCCCAAGGGTTTGGCTGTTCGCCAATGAAAAGGGTACGCGAGCTGGGTTCAGAACGTCGTGAGACAGTTCGGTCCCTATCTGGTGTGGGCGTAAGGAAATTTGAGAGGAGTGACTCCTAGTACGAGAGGACCGGAGTGAACGAACCTCTGGTGTATCGGTTGTTCTGCCAAGGGCTTCGCCGAGTAGCTATGTTCGGACGAGATAAGCGCTGAAAGCATATAAGCGCGAAACTTACCTCAAGATTAGATTTCCCAATCAGACCCCATGTAGACTACGTGGTTGATAGGCACTAGGTGTAAGCACAGTAATGTGTTCAGCCGAGGTGTACTAATAGGTCGAATGACTTTTTTACAAAACTTTTTTTGTCATATTGTCGATTTTTTGGGCAAAATGGCGCTAAAAGTATTGGTTTGACTAGCAATTTGTGTGATCAAACACTTCTCATTGTCATTTACTTTTACAATAATTCTTACCAGGCGAAAGCCTCGGTCAAATCGGCAAGATAGTTTCGTGCCGTTTGACCGGTGCTTTTGGCGAGGAGGTCACACCGGTTCCCATCCCGAACACCGAAGTTAAGCTCCTCAGCGGCGATGATACTGCAATAGCGGGAAAGTAGCACGGTGCCGGATTATCAAAAAACTCTGCGAAAGTGGAGTTTTTTGCGTTAATAAGCCAGTAAAAATAATAGTACTTTTTAAAGCTTAAGCACTTTCTCAGACAACTTGATTAATATCTTTGTAGACAATAACGATGAAAGTTGTTGACAGCATAACCAAATTATGCTAATATCGTTGTTACCTTACTGCTTGTGTTCGATTTCCCAACAACAGAGGATTCGTTTCCAAACTTTTTGGCAAATTAACTAAAGCGGAATGGGTGTCTAAATGGCACAATTTATTAAGAAATGTAATAGGAGTTTAACGCTATGGCAGGAACACGCAAAGGTGGACAAAAAGCGGCTCAAACCAACAAACAACGCTACGGAATGAACTTTTATGAAGTCATCGGAGCTGCTGGTGGACGAGCTAGCAATACTGGGGGATTCGCGAAAAATCGCGAACTCGCCAAAATTGCAGGCCAACGTGGCGGACGCGCAAGCCGACGTCGCAAACCTGAATCTCAGGCATAATTAAAAAAGACCCTTTTGCAGGGTCTTTTTTAATACCAGATAATTGTTGGTTGTTAAAAGATATGGATCGGTTCAAAGCGGTGCGTAATTGTACGCATTACGCGACGGTCCTTTCGATCATTAACTTTCCATTCTGAACCGCAGGCAAAGCAGGCAAAGGTAGTGCGGTCTTTTTGCAGACTAAAATTTTCGCAGTCCGGACATGTAGCTCGCTTGGAGAGCCAATGATCATAGCTCGCAATAGCCCGTGAGATGTGCTCTTCATCAACCAGGATCTGATATTTGGGGGCGAGCTCACGCGCAATATCCCAGGCTTCCATTTCCATACGCAGAAGCTCCATATCGTATTTATAAACCCGATGCGAGAGTATGCCGTGGCCGATCTCGTGCAGCAGGCCTAGCTTACCCAAATTATTATTCATACGGCGAGAATTATAATAAATGGTCTTGGTATAAGGCGACCACATGTTATAGCGTCCGGGTCGGAACGCGAACTCCGGAAAATCCTTGGCTAGTTCCAGAATACCCTCCTTTTTGGTTTAGCTTGCTCGGATTAATCTAGACGAAGTATAAGCTTGCGAAAAACGAATGTCTAGCATAAGCATTTTTGTTATTCTATCTGAAAATGAGGCAAGAATTTGATGATTTGATTTTGACAATCAGGTACAAATGTGGTAGACTTTTTGCCAAACGGGGTCGGTCGGAGGGTGCTGGTCGCCAGTTGGGGCTTTAAAAATTAGTGTATGAGTGCTCACCTCCTTGTATACTACGTTCCTTTAAAAGCCCCATCTCGTGTCCGGAGATTTGAGAAGTCAACAAATCGTAATTGGGCAATATTCCAAATACTCCCTTGCAAAGCTCCAAAATCCAGAGTATAACCTAAGTAGATCGTTTAAGGAGATGCTCAGAAGATGAAACGAGATACAATGCAATCTATCGGAGCAATTATTTTGATTGTGGGAATTGTCGCCACAACTTTTTGGTATGGCAATCGGCAGCGCCAAGCTCAAATTAAAAAAGATCAAACCCTGTCTTCGCAAACTGCCAAGCCAAATCCAGCTCCTACTCCAAAGCAGAATCCAACCCCTAAACCAACGCCAGCACCGGTGGTAGCTACTTCTACAAGTATTCCAAAAACCGGTGCAGAGAGTGACTTGCTTATCCCGCTTGGTGCACTTGTCGGGGTAGTTTATCTGCAGCGCGGCTCAAAGCGCTCGCTTAAGCGCTCGCTGCTTAGTTCATAAACAAAACAAGTTTGTTACAATAGCGTAATGAATGTTTTTATTTTTGTGCTGTTTGTCGATATTATGCCGCTCGTCATAATCTTTGGCGCATTGTATCTGGTTTATCGAAAAACGAAAAAATTTCCGCACATTTCACTCGTTCAACGCGGTATTTTTAGCATTGTTATTAGCACAATTTGGACTGTGATTGGCTACGTTGGTCTCGATAAAAAAATCTTTAATATAAATTTGGCCGGTGCGATTCTCTTAATATCCGGATTTGGCTATGGCATGGGGATCAGCCGCTTAATGCGGGCAAAAAAAGAGTCAGAGCACCGGAGTGTTTAGCTAATCTATCTAGCGGCTTTACTTATGCGGCTAAAACCAGTAAAATAAATGTTAATCACTCTTAAAAATTAATGAGAGTGAAATCAATTCTTGCACTTTTAGCCAGAGATGGTAGTCGATCTGTCCTGGCGATTTTCTACGTTTAAGCCGTAGTTATTATCACGAAAAAGTGTTGGAAAAATATATTTTCAAGGAGGCATTGAAGATAATGCCAAGTAAGACTAGTGCAATGACAATGGAAGAGCTGCTGGCAACCTCCAGTATTGGAGCTATGGCAGTCGGCGACGTTGTTGAAGGTAAGGTGATCGCAGCCGAGAAACATGAGATTTGGTTGGATCTCGGTCCGCGTGGTACAGGACTCGTTATAGGACGAGAAATTGAACAATCCGAGGAAATAAGTCCCGGTGATACCATTAGCGCGAGCGTACTAGAACCGGAAACAGAAGAAGGCTACGCGGTCTTGAGTCTGAAAAAAGTTGCCAAAGAAAAAGGCTGGGAATCGCTCGAGGAGCGTTTAACCAATGCCGAAGTATTTGCCGTATCACCGTTTGATGCCAATAAGGGTGGACTGCTTGTCGAAGTAGATGGAATTCGCGGATTTCTTCCGGTTTCTCAACTCTCGGCCGAAAATTATCCCAGGGTCTCCGGAGCCGATAAAGATGAAATTTTGCATCGCTTAACCCGTCTGGTGGGCAAGCCGTTACAGGTTAGAATTCTTGATCTTGATCGGCGAGAAAATAAGCTTATCTTTAGCGAGAAAGCGGCCCGCCGAGAGGATACCGAAGGCAAGGTTGCCAAGATGGCAGTTGGAGATGTAGTCAAAGGAGCCGTAACCGGAGTTGTAGACTTCGGAATTTTCGTCAACGTCGACGGAGTTGAAGGACTGGTTCATATATCTGAAATCGCATGGGACCGGGTCGAGAGCCCGGCAAAATATGTCAAAGTCGGCGATACGATCGAGGCGAAAATTATTTCAATCGACCGGGATAAGTTATCTCTTTCGATGAAGCAACTTAAACCTGATCCATGGATCGAAGAGATATCAGGGTATAAGGTTGGAGACAGTGTGAAAGGCAAGATTACCAGAATTACGCCTTTCGGCGCCTTCGTCCAAGTTACTTCTGTGATCGAAGCGCTTGTTCATATTTCTGAATTATCCGACGAGCATGTTGACGACCCCAGCAAACTGGTCAATCTCGGCGAAACCAAAACTTTTAAGATAATTGCCATTGAACCGGATGCTCATAAACTTTCATTAAGCTTAAAAGGCCTAACGGAAGAAAAGAAGAGTCCTAAAACCAAAAAATCGGAGTAAGCCCGTGCCCATGCTCGAGCGACAATGCCGGGTATGCCGGAAACGTGCTCCCAAGTCGAGTCTCAATCGCTGGGTTTTGAGCGGAGCAGTACTCGTTCTCGACGAGCACAAAAAATTACCCGGGCGTGGCTATTACAGCTGCCAAGGGGAATGTAGCAATAAGATCTTAAGCAAACCGATTCGGATTAAACCATGAGCGAACTAGTAACCACCCAAATTGAACTACCAAGTGTCGTAACCGTCGGCGATTTTGCCGAACGTTTGGGCGTACCAGTGACGAAAGTGATTGGCGAGCTGATGCGCAACGGAGTACTCGCGACCATTAACGAGCAGATTGATTTCGACACTGCTGCCATTATCGGGTCGGATCTTGGATTTGTAATTGTAGCCCAAGCCGAAGTTGAAAAAGACAATTCCACGCTTAAACAAATTCTGCCGGCCGGAACCGGTGAGAACCGACCCCCGATCGTTGCGATTATGGGCCATGTTGATCATGGTAAAACGACCTTGCTCGACGCTATTCGGGAAACCAGCGTGGCCAAAGGTGAGGCCGGTGGAATAACTCAGCATATTGGAGCTTACCAAATCAAACGAAATGATCGTTGGATAACTTTTCTCGATACCCCCGGTCATGAAGCATTTTCGGCCATTCGCGCGCATGGAGCACGTATGACGGACGTAGCGGTGATCGTGGTGGCCGCAGATGATGGTGTGAAACCGCAAACCAAAGAAGCCATACGCTATGCCCAGGAAGCGGGTAACCAAATTGTCATTGCGATAAATAAGGTTGATAAGGAAGGGGCGGATTCAAACCGAGTTAAACAAGAACTCAATGGCTTGGGGCTCGTGCCGGAAGACTGGGGCGGCTCCACTGTCATGGTCGAGATATCTGCTCGCACCGGTCAAAATATCGACCAACTGCTCGATTTAGTGTTATTGGTGGCTGATCTCGAAGATTTACGTGCTCGTCCCGATGGTCCGGCCGAAGGTCTGATTATTGAATCACATCTCGAAAGTGGTCGGGGACCGGTGGCGACCGTGCTCGTTCAGCAGGGTATTTTAAAGTTGGGAGACTATTTGGTGTCCGGCGACACCCATGCTAAGTTACGCAGTCTTGAAGATTTTCGCGGTAAACGCATCAAATCTGCCGCTCCGGGAATGCCGGCAGTGGTAACCGGATTTAAAGCTGTACCGGCTTTCGGAAATACTTTTTATGCCGTTGAATCAGAGAAAGAAGCTCGCGAAGCAGCGGTCGGTAGTAAACGCGCCGAACAGGCTAAAAGCATGCTGAAAGTCAAGAAAATTGGCTTAGACGAGCTTAAAGATGCAATCACCGCCGGTCAGGTCAATGAGCTGAATGTAGTCGTAAAAGCTGATGTGCAAGGATCGCTTGAATCACTGCTTGAGAGTTTAGCGAATCTGCGCAATGAAGAAGTTGGTATAAAGATTGTCAGCTCGGGGGTCGGTGATATTAGTGAGACTGATGTTTCGAATGCGAAAACGTCAGCGGCTCTTTTGATAGGCTTTAATGTTGGTATCAGCTCAGCCGTAAAACAACTAGCTAACCGTGAAAACGTGAAAGTTCAAATTTACAAAGTTATTTATGAACTGCTCGATGATTTGCACAGCGTGTTATCGCAAATGTTAAAACCCGAAATAATTGAAACCACTGTCGCCAAACTTGAGATCCTGGGAGTATTTAAAATTACCAAAACTCATGTCATCTGCGGCGGAAAAGTCACCTTTGGTCGTATCGAGCCAAAACTGGCCGTCAAAATTTTCCATAAAAAAGACCAAGTTGGTGTGGGTACAATCACGAATTTACAACGCGACAAGCAGGATGCCAAAGAAGTCTTTGAAGGCGAAGTTTGTGGTATGAGTTTAGCCACCACGTCAAATGTTGAAATTGGCGACCAAGTCGAGTTTTATACTACAGAAACTAGAGCCCGAACTCTTTAAGTCATGAGCCAGCGGATAGCAAAAGTTGAATCCTTGGTCCAGCAAGTTGTTGCGAAGTCACTGATCGAAGTTTTACCGGGTGAGTCAGCGCGCCTTACCATAACCGGGGTAGATGTCTCACCCGATATCCGCAGTGCCACCGTCTGGGTTGGAGTTTTAGCCGATGATGAGCCGGCTCAGCAAGCCTTATTTGATCGGGTGGTGGGTATGGCAGGCGTGTTGCAGCAACAATTAGCCCGAGTTATTACCACCAAATTTGTGCCTCGTCTAACATTTCGCCTTGATACTGGAGGCCGTTATGCGGAGCATATTAATAGACTCCTGGGTAGTCTCTAAAAAGCTTTAGCACAATATGCTATAGTTTGGTTGATAATCGAGGGTATCTAATGGCTGGCGAAAAGGGAACTGCACCGGGACCGGCTGAGGAAAATTTCGAGGACGAGGTAGTTAGTCTAGCTCAAGCGTCGACCAGGGCGAGTACCGGCCAAGTCGATAGTAGTGATTTGGCTCAAGAAATGGCCACAATTGAAGACGAGGCCTACAATGCGGAAGCCTCATCTACCAACGCGACGCAGGCCAAAGCCGCCCGCAAAACTCGACAAAATGTTTCGCCTGAGCAAGACAAACTTGAGATTTTGCATGCCCTAAAGCATGCGCCTGCTGCTCAGGACAAAAGCGAAGAAGTGCTTACGCCCGTGTTATCTGCAGAAGAGCAGCGAATCAGTGATTCTCGAGTTGAACTCGAAACAGCAGTTGGAAGTGATTATGAAGTGATGCGGGCCGCCGCCGAACGTGAAGATGCGGCTAGGGAGCGCAGCGGGGCATTGGGCGAAAGAGTCCGAGCGGCTGAAGCCTTAGATAAGCTTAAAACCACCAAAGCCCAAGAACTGGTCGGAGGCGAGAGTTCGGAATTAATCGATTATGAAGCTGTTAAACGTGATCAAATTAAGAATGCCCAAGCTCGCCTAGAAGCTTTAACTTCTGCCGAAAGTCAGATTGGCAGTGCTGCCAGTGACCAATTTTTGGTCGAACGCGCAAAAGTTACCGAAAAGGTTAGCGCTATTGTTTCGGCCATGGAGCACTTATCTACAAACCCGATCGTCTATGCAGCAAAAAATGGAGAAATTGTCGATCTGGCGGTGACCGGTGCCTTAGCCAATCTGGTCAAACAGGCCCAAACCCCTTTTCTTGAACGAAACTTGGGTGGCCAGGACAAATTAATGATCAAAGAATTGCTATATCATACCGATCAAGATAATCGCATTGTAGTGGAGCGCTGGAACAATTCAACGGGGAAGTTAATTGCCACAATTGTGATTGAGGGGCAGGAGCTGACAAAATTAAAAGCTGATTCGAGGTCGACGAAACCTTTAGTAATGATGCGGGGTGATTTTAGAAAGTTACGTGGTAAAGATCATATCCTTGAGGTTGCCTCGGCTAATCTTGATAAAAAATTGTCAAAAATAATCGACGCTGACCCTGCCAGTAAAGAGGCTCTGGACCATGCATTTGAGCAGAGCGGGAGCACGTCTGGTGATTATGGCCCAATCGCAACCCGAGAACTTCATAAGAATTTAACTCAGATTCACTCGCTCGAAACATCAAAAAAACTGCCGAAACCTCGTAAGCGACGAAGCTTTTTCGAGAGTCTGTTTGGCCGAACTAGCTAAAGCGGATTTCCAGCTAAAAACTCGGCTGCGCCCATGTCGTTTTTACCGGCTGGTTTTAAAGTGTTAATAAAAAGAGCGCCTTTTTTGCAGTAGACTCCAAGCGATTTTCCTTGCTTAAAAAAATGGCCAGGATTGCCGGACTGCTGGACCACTGTCACTGAGGTGATAATGACGTCTTTAGTTGCAATGGTGCTGCGGCTGGTTGGCCAATTTAGATAAGCTCTTATTTCCTTTTCGATCTGAGTGGCGGGTTTATCCCAGTTAATTAGAGATTGGTCTTTTGTCAAAGGATTGGTATAGGTAGGCTCACCGGTTTGCGCAGACGGCGTAAGTTCTCCGCAGAGAATCCCTGATAGGTTCTTAAGAAGTAGCTCACCGCCAACTTGTAGGAACCGCTCCGACAGCTCTTGTTTTGATTCGTCGCCTGAAAGGGCGATCGTTTTTTGGGCGTACAAAGGTCCGGCGTCCATGGCCTGTTCGAGAGACATTATTGAAACTCCGGACTCACTCGAGCCTTCAAGGATGGCGGTTTCAATGGGGGTAGTGCCGCGTAGTTTTGGGAGCAGCGATGGATGAAGGTTAACTATTCCTAGCTTAAAAGACTCAATAATTGACTGAGGAATAATTCGACCGTAGGCCACTAAAACGCCTAAGGCAGGTTCGGCTGCGTTTAGTCGGCTCAACAGATCAATTGGCTTGTCTCTCCAGATAGGAATGTTATGGGCGAGTGCAATTTCTTCAACTTCAAGTACTCGGGCCGTTCGTGACGACTGGGGCCGATCATTTACGACTACCGCTACTACGTTATATGACTTATTAATTAAGGCAGGTAGAATGACCGGAGTTATTTTGCCTAGGCCGGTGGCTAAGCGTTCATTTCCAAAAAATATTATAGGTGGATTCACGATGGCTTGATCGGCACTAATTTGCCGTCTTCTTCAAGGTGGAATAGTTTGGTTGGATCACTGATACGATCAACAAATACAATGCCGTTGGTATGATCGATTTCATGCTGTAACACCTCCGCCAAAAAATCGGTGGCAGTAATTCTGATCGCTTTGCCATCGAGGTTGAGGGCTTTTACCTTAACTTTAGGGTAGCGCATGACATGACCATAAATGTCGCCGACACTCAAACAACCTTCCAACCACTCGGTCGGTTGACCCTCGGATTTTACTATTTCAGGGTTAATCAGGACGTCGAAGGATTTATCCTCCTTGTTCTCGAAATCATGACGAACGACAACCAGCCGGACGGCCTTTGCCACTTGTACCGCTGCAAGTGCTGCCCCCGACTCGTGATCGCGACTAGCTTCCCAGTCAAGTGTGGCATCAATCATATTTTGAGCAAGTCTATGTATGTCCTCGTCAATAAAAGTAATTCTCTTACTTTTGGTGCGTAAGAGTGGATTTGGAAGCGTTATGATATCGTTTCTAGTCATAGATTATAAAAGATTAATTGGATCGAGATCAATTGTCCAGTCCGGGGTAGTGTCTTTGACCAACTCAACTAATCGGCTGCGAGACTTTGATTTAATGATGAGATGCCAGTAGTAGCGATTTCGGTTTTTTTCAATGAAAGCCGGTGCAGGACCGAGAACAATGATCCCAGGTGTTTGACTTAATTGAAGTTTTTTATTTTGGGCGGTCTGTTGAGCTTGGGCACTACTGGGCGCCGCGCAAGTTAATTTTAACAAGAAAACATACGGCGGGTAAGCCAAAAGTGCCCGATCTTCGAGTTCAATATCAGCGAAATTCCGGTAATCTTGGGTGGCGGCCTTCACAATTGCCGGGTGATTTGGAGTATATGACTGGATTATAACGTTTCCGGGGCGATCACCGCGACCGGCCCGTCCGCTGACCTGTGTCAGTAAACTGAAAGTGCGCTCACTGGCCGTGTAATCGGGGACATGTAGCATAGTATCGGCCGAAACAATACCGACCAGATCCAGATTGGCTATATCCAGACCTTTGGCTACCATCTGGGTGCCTATGAGAATATCGATCGAGCGATCATGGAGCCCTTTATAGACATCGTCGATAAGCTGTGGGGTTGCGCTATCGCGATCGAGTCTGGCAAGCCGAGCGGTTGGCAATAGTTTCGTAACTTCGGCTTCAATTCTTTTCGTACCGCCACCTAAATAGCGTAAATTGGTTGAGTGACAATTAGGACATACCGCCGGCGGTAACCGTCGGGCTCCGCAGTAATGACAAATGAGTCGAACGTAATCCGCATGAAACGTCATCGGAAGTTGGCAATTCGGGCAATCGCTGACTGTACCGCAGTCACTGCAAATTTGCGAAGAAGCGCTACCGCGCCGATTGATAAATAATAAACTTTGCCGACCCGACACTAAGGTGTCTGCGAGGGCTGCAAGTAAAGGTTTTGAAATAAATTGGTTTGACAAACGAACTTGAGGGTCACGCAAATCGACAATAGTAGTTTTTGGTAAGAGCTGATTGTTGGCTCTTTCTAGAAGCTCTATTTGTTCGAGTTTACCGACGCGGGCTAAGTAGTATTGGCTAAGCGATGGGGTGGCACTGCCAAGAATTAATGAAGCATTCGCCAGATGTGCAAGTTTGGCGGCTACACTATCTGTCTGATAACGGGGTGATTGTTCCTGTTTATAGCTCGTTTCATGCGCTTCATCGATAATAATCAGGCCGAGATTTGCGAAGGGCAGAAACAAACTTGATCTTGGTCCAATCACAATTCTCGGGGTATCACTGCCGTAAGCTTTTAACCAAGCCCGGTGGCGATCACTTTCGCTCATGGCCGAATGATTGGTTATTACAATATCACCGAAGGTGGCAATAAATATTGCGACCAGTTGTGGCGTCAGAGTAATTTCAGGCACTAGTAATATGACAGACCGGCCCGATTCTAAAACTTCTCTGGTCCGTTCGATATAGAGCTGGGTTTTGCCTGATCCGGTGATGCCAAAGAGCAGAATCGGTTTATGCTCAAACTTTCGCATTAGAGCGAGTGCTTCAACCTGTTTTGGGGTTAGGGCGTGATTAGTTTTGGGCAAGGAGAATATTGTTTTTTCGGTTTTGGGTGGACGACGTTTTTTTAATATTCCCGTTGGTAATATGGTTTGCCAGACTGCTTTTGGCGAGGCTTGATAATAATCGTGCAGCCATTCGGCCAAAGCGATGAGATGCGGCGGTAATATCAGATCAATCATCTCGGCGACTGGCTTGGTCGCAAATTTTGGTTGCGAAACTTCGGCTAGGACAACCCCGACGCTCATATCCCTTCGCAGGGGGATCTTAACGAGACGGCCCATTTCTAACTCAGCCTCCGATTGGTAAGTAAATCCAAAATCCTTCTCACCACCATGAGAAAGGGCAGAGATAACATAATACTGAGTTGCTCCTGGCATATCCTAATTATATCAAGATAAGAGCATCCACTGGGGATTGGTTACTAAGTCGTAGCGTCGGGAGCGGAACATCTAGTCATCTTTCGCCTGACTTTGAACGGATAAACTGCAAACGTGCTACTCCTTAGTTTGGTTGACGCAAACGCAAGCAATCAGGTATAGTCAAGCGAAGAACAATGAGTTTGAGAACAAAATTTATCTTAATAATTCTGCTTGCAGTTATAGCCAGTCTTTTTGCATATCCTAAAGTTAATACGGTGATGCATAAACTGGGTTGGAAAAGTGCTAATCTGAAAATTCGAGAAGGGCTCGATCTCCAAGGTGGGATTCAGTTAATATTTCAAGCTGATCTAAGTAAGACTGCGGTTTCGGCGCGGCCGAGTACCATGGGAAGCTTAGTTGATGTGATGCAGCGGAGGGCAAATCCGGGTGGAACTTCCGAAGCCACAGTTGAGCAAGCCAATGGTGATCGGGTAATCGTTCAGCTGCCCGGAGAAACGAATGCAGCCGATGCCATTAATCGGATTGGAAAGCCGGCGCAGCTGAGTTTCTTAGAAATTATTAATTCCGGTGGAACGCCACGCGAAATTGACACGGGGATCTCAGGAAAAGACGTCGATAGCGCTAACGTTGATTTCGATCCATCGACCGGAAAGCCGATCGTAACTCTGCAACTAAAATCCGGTAATTCTACCCAAAAATTCGGCCAGATTACGACTCAAATAAATCAGTCGGGAGCCGAGCTCCTGACAATGCTTGATCAACAAATCATTTTTGGCCCAGCAACTGTATCGAGTCCGATTACCGACGGAAAAGCGCAGCTCCAAGGCAACTTCACGGTAGATCAGGCTCAAACCATTGCCCAAGAAATTAATGATGGGGCGTTGCCGGTACCAGTATTACTGGTTTCACAAAACACTATTGGTCCTACGCTCGGCAAAGATTCTTTAGCGCACAGCGTAATCGCAGGAATTATTGGTCTTAGCATCGTGGCACTGTTTATGCTGATTTACTACCGCATGGCAGGTCTTGTGGCAGTTGTGGCTCTCGGTATATATACTGTGCTGACCATCGCGCTCTATAAACTGAGCGTTTTTACGCCCCTCACCATTACTCTGTCACTGGCTGGAATAGCCGGATTTATCTTAAGTATTGGTATGGCAGTTGATGCTAATATTTTGATATTTGAGAGAACCAAGGAAGAAGTACGAGCCGGCAAAAGCTTAGTGGCAGGTGTAGAAGCCGGGTTTGACCGGGCCTGGACCAGTATTCGCGACTCCAATTTATCGACTCTCATCACCTGCGTTATTCTTTATGAATTTAGCTCAAACACACCCCTTATCCGAGGTTTTGCCGTAACCTTGGGATTGGGAGTTTTGATCAGTATGTTTACGGCGGTACTAATTAGCCGAACATTGCTACGTATGGTGATGGGGTCGCGCTTAGGAAAGAATCCGAAACTGTTCGGTTTTGCCAAAAAAGAGGTTAGCTCATGAATATAATCGGACATCGACGCATCTGGTACACAATATCGCTGGTACTTATCGTTCCGGGATTAATTTCACTTATTATGTTTCATCTTCAACTGGGAATTGATTTTAAAGGAGGCTCGGTTCTGACTATTTCCGGCCCTGCTAACAGCAATGTTATTTTGAGTGATGCTCAAGCGCTTGGCTTTAAAGATGTGACCATCGCGGGATCCGGATCATCCCAAACCGCTATTCGGTACCGAGATACCGCAACGGGTGCTCAAGCCGAGTCAAATCACCAGCTATTTCGCACAAAACTGGCCAAAGACGGTATGAGCGAAGTCAGCTTCGATACGGTCAGCGGGAGCGTCAGTAGTGATATAGCGAGAAATGCCATTCTAAGCATTATTGCGGCTTCAATTGCGATTGTTCTCTACATTGCTTATGCTTTTCGCAATATGCCACCACCGGTCTCTCCTTGGGCTTTTGGCATTGCCGCTATAGTAGCACTGCTACATGACGCCTTTTTTGTCATTGGATTATTTTCAATCCTGGGAAAAGTTGCCGGGGTAGAAATAGATTCTCTTTTTGTGACGGCAGTCCTGACAATTATTGGATTTTCCGTGCACGATACCATAGTGGTATTTGATCGGATCCGAGAAAACCTGCGCCGCCGCAAAGGAACTTTCGAAGAAGTCGTCAACGCCAGTATTTTAGAAACCTTTGCCCGCTCATTAAATACTTCTATTACCGTACTACTAACCTTACTGGCTCTATTTTTATTCGGCGGTTCATCAACTAAGTTGTTTATTCTTGCTTTGCTCGCCGGTATTGCTTCGGGAACTTATTCCTCGATCTTCAATGCTTCACCGCTCCTAGTAAGCTGGCATAATTATAAGCAAAAGAAGCTGCTCGCTACTCCTAAACGCTCCTAAATCAGACTTTAAAGCTACTGTCGATAGCGTTCTGCGCATTAAAAGCCTAAGCCTACAAAACCATGTTTAAGTGCCGTATTGCAACTCTACTCTTAGCTATTTTAGTGTAGTTAATCTCGTAATTTAAGCGGTAACGGTTCGGCGAGATCGAGAACTGATGTGGGCGACGTGGATTCTTATTGATTTTGCAATTTTTGGGGGTTTGCTTTCAGCCCGTTTTGTTGGGACAAGTTTTGCCGGTTTTTGTAGTCTTGAGTTTTTCACAGGCTGGACTACCGAGCCGATTTGGATCAATTTTTTGCGCGAAGAGGTCAATTCGCCACATTCGAGACAAAAAGTTCCATGTAGGGTCATAACCTGTTGTTGAGGGTCGTGTTGACAATGTTTTGAAAGTTTTTTCATAAAAGTGTTGTAATTATTCTTACGTTTATTATATACTATATTTGTTAAAACAACACTGAAAAACTTTAAGTTAGTTGTGATGATAACAATTGTTTTTATCACAACAATCACTTAAGATAAAAACAAATGCTGGACTTGTTCATTTCCTCTAAAACGCGCCGTAAAATAATTACGGTATTCACAAAATACCCGGATTTTAAGATTCATGTACGTGGCTTGGCGACACGAATCAAAGAAGACCCGGGGAACGTTCAGCGTGAGTTACAAAAGTTAGAAAAAGTGGGGTTTATTAAATCGACGCGAGAGGCCAATACCAAGGTCTACTTCGCAAATGAAAAGTTCTTACTTTACCGGGAGCTGCAGGCGATGGTCTTAAAATCACAGGCCCGCCGCAGCTGATCCGGTTCACAAAACCACATAAAAACCATATACGAGGGTAAAAATGTTAAATAAACTCAAACAAATCGCGATTTTGGCTAATGTCGTGCCAGCAGAACACCAAATTACTATTCATAATCGGATTTACCGGCCGGAACCACCACTCGGGTTTGTTTCAAGAACTGATCCGAATTTTTATTTCTTACAGAAAAAATTCTAACTTTATTACGGCTTTTTAACTGTTAGAACTCGCCAGTTGTTAGTTGTCTCGAATTGCTATACTTAGGTGGTAGTGAGTAAGTTAATTAGTCCGAATTCAATATTTGCGCAAATTCTAGCGAACCGAGGTTTAACCAGTTCCGAACAGGTAGAGCACTTTTTGCATCCGAAGTATGAGCGAGACCAGGCCGATCCATTTTTACTTACAGATATGAATCTGGCCGTTGCGCGCATTTCCGTGGCCATCGAAGCTGGGGAAGACATCGTTATATATGGCGACTATGATATCGACGGCTTAACCGCCAGCGTTGTCATGCTAGAAACACTGCGAGCCATGGGCGGTCGGGCCAGATCATATATACCCGATCGGTTTGAAGAGGGCTATGGGATTAATCTCGCGGCGTTAAAGAAGCTCAAAAAACAGGGTTGCTCATTAGTTGTTTCGGTAGATTGTGGCATTACGAGCAAATCTGAAATTGCGTGGGCAATGGGACATGGTCTTGATGTCATTGTGACCGATCATCACGCCGTGCCAACAGAGCTGCCGGAAGCGGTAGCCGTAGTTAACCCCAAGCGAGTTGGCGACAAGTATCCTTTTAAGGACTTGGCCGGTGTCGGAGTTGCTTTTAAGTTAATTTGCGCCCTTCAGATTGAAGGGCGAGCGCATGGCCGAGATCTCTTTCAATCCGGTCAGGAAAAATGGTTACTCGATTTGGTTGCTCTCGGCACGGTCTGCGATGTTGTCAGCTTAACGGGTGAGAACCGGGTGCTTGCCCACTATGGACTGATGGTCATGCAAAAAACGCGTCGGCCTGGTCTGATAGCCCTCGCAGGAGTTGCGGAAGTCTCGCTAGCGCAGCTTCGAGCCTATCACTTGGGTTTTGTATTTGGACCTCGGCTCAATGCTGCAGGGAGGCTTGAGCATGCGGCCAAAAGTTTAGAGCTTCTAATGACCGATGATCCAAAAGTTGCAAGCCAAGTTGCCGAGCAGCTTAACGCACTTAATCGCCAGCGCCAAAGTGATCAACAACGCATCGTCGAAGAGGCAACCGAGCAGGCCAAACACTTTTCGGATGATGTGATTTTAGTCTTAGCCAATAAATCTTGGAGCCATGGCATAGTTGGAATCGTCGCCTCCAAACTGGTTGAGAAATATCATAAACCGACTCTCGTGATGCAAGTCCTAGGCGAGACAGCCAAAGGCTCAGCCAGAAGTATCGGGGATTATAATATGGTCGAGTCGCTGCGGGCGACCGAGGCTTTACTGATAAGACATGGCGGTCATCATTTTGCCGCCGGATACACACTAAATACGAAAGATATCGATCTTCTTCGGCGGACACTCAACGCAAATGCTCGGGCACAGGGTATCACAACGGAGTTTGAGGCACAGGTTCATTATGACGTCGAGTTAGAAGATTTTACTTACCTTGATTACGCCTTGTATGAGCTTCTCGTATTACTTGAGCCGCTCGGCAGCGGTAATCCAAAGCCTTTATTTAAAATTACTTCACTGACAATCTCAACTCTTAGATGGGTTGGTCAATCTGCAAACCATGCCAAACTGACGCTGAGCGACTCAGTCAACCAGTCATTTTCGGCAATCTTTTTCAATGCCAAGGAAAAATTTCCGGATATTGTAGAGGGAGGCGATTACGGGGCAATATGTCAGCTTGATAATAATGAATTTAACGGAAATTCCAGCCTTCAGCTGATCATAGAGCAATTTAGTGAATAAATAATTTGCTCACATTGAATAAGTCTTGTCTTGAGGAGTTTCCTTGCTGAAGGCATAAAATTGGTGTAATCTCGAGATTAATAGATTGTGAGGAAAGACTGGTGGCGAAACAGCAATTTCAGAATGTTCGTGGGATGCCTGATGTTTTACCGCAGGATCAACCGGTGCTCCGTCACATCTACTCAAACTTTAATAAAATTGCTTCGCAAGCGGGTTTTTTGGAAATTGAGACGCCGATTGTGGAAGACAGGTTAGTGTTCGTCCGCGCTGTCGGAGAAGGCACCGACGTAGTCGACAAAGAGATGTATGTCTTTAATGACCGATCCGATAATCAGGTGGCACTTCGACCGGAGCCAACGGCCGGTATTGTTCGTTCTTATATTCAAAATGGTATGGGGAGCTGGCCTCAACCGGTAAAATTTCAAGTTAGCGGGCCGATGTTTCGCTACGATCGACCCCAAGCCGGCAGGCAGAGGCAGTTCCACCAAATCGGTGTCGAAATGTTTGGCGAAGTCTCACCGAGTGCTGATGCACAAGTAATACTTCTCGCCAACCGACTTTTTAAGTCGATTGGTCTCACCCAGTTGTCGCTCCAAATCAACAGTATCGGGGATGGTACTTGCAGGCCAAAGTATAGAAAATTGTTAGTCGATTATCTAAACGCCCACAAGAATCAATTGTGTGAGCTGGATCAAGCCAGAATTGAAAAAAATCCTCTGCGTGTACTCGATTGTAAAGAGCCGCAATGTCAAGCAGTGATCGCGGATGCCCCTCAAACGCTTAATAATCTCTGCAAAAATTGCCAGGAACATTTCTCTGGGGTAATCGAGTATCTTGACGCTCTCGAAATTAGTTATGAGCTCAATCCCTTACTTGTGCGCGGTCTCGATTATTACACCAGAACTGTTTTTGAATTTTATGGTCAACGAGAAGGCGCGCAAAGTAGCTTGGGTGGAGGTGGTCGATATGACGGCCTGGTGGAACTCCTGGGTGGGCAGTCGACCCCGGCGGTCGGATTTGGTTTAGGAGTCGAACGGATGGCAATCGAGATTGTGGCCGAGAACATTGAACCCGAACCAGCGCGAGCAGTTGATGTATTTGTCGCTAGCCTAGGTGAACCGGCTAGACTAGCCGCCTTTAAATTGCTCGAACAACTGCTCGATGCCGGGGTTGGTGCGGCTGGGGCGGTCGATAAAAATGGTATCGCTTCGCAACTGTCTCGAGCCGATCGATTGGGAGTGAAGTCAACAATTATTATTGGTCAAAAAGAAGTTTTTGACCAAACAGTGATCGTACGTGATATGGCTTCCGGTGCTCAGGAAATGATTCCAATTAACAAGGTTGTGGGTGAACTGCAACGTAGATTTAAGTCTTAGGAGGATTTATGGGTTACATTATCATTTTGATTCTGATTATAGCAGTCTCGATGGGAGTACGAGTTGTCCAAGAATATGAGAGGGGGGTAGTATTTCGGCTCGGGAAAGTCCGAAAAAATGTCAAAGGTCCGGGCCTTACACTTATTATCCCGCTGGTCGATAATCTGCGTAAAATTAGCCTCCGGATTGTGACACTACCCGTGCAATCGCAGAAAATAATTACGCGTGACAACGTTTCAATTGATGTCGCCGCCGTAGCCTACTACCAGATCAACGATCCGATAAAATCGATTGTTCAAATCGAAAATATTGTATCGGCCATTTATCAGGTGGCTCAAACAACCGTCCGTAATATTGTCGGCCAATCGACGCTTGACCAGGTTTTATCAAATACTGAGGCGATTAATGAAGCCATAAAAAAGATTCTTGATGTCAGTACAGAAAAGTGGGGAGTGGTAATAAATACGGTCGAATTAAAAGATATCCAACTACCGGATTCAATGCAGCGGGCAATGGCAAAAGAAGCCGAAGCCGAGCGCGAAAAAAGGGCAAAAATTATTGCTGCCGAAGGTGAAAAACTGAGTGCTGCGGCGCTTGGCGATGCAGCCGATGTAATTTCAGCTCATCCAATTGCAATGCAGCTGCGGAATCTTCAGGTTTTGAGCGAGATTGCTGCGGAAAAAAATTCCACGATTATTTTTCCAGCTCAAATAATGGACAGTATCAATGATGTCCGTAAATTTATTGAAGGCGAAAAACCGGTTAAGTAAGTGTCTGCCTACGTCTGAAATATAGGGAGAGTCCTAGGGTATGTATACGGTTTTTGTGAATTTATATAACCAATTTTTGGTCATTTTTCCTGCTCAACTTCAGTGGTTAGTAACTCTATTGATCATTGTTGGCCTGGTTGCGGCTTTTGTGTCGCTCTTAAGACATAATCTTTTGTTTGCAATTATCCTCATCGTGTTGCTGCCTTTTATTGCACCAATAGTGCAGCACTTTTTTACTGATCTGTATCATTTCTTGCTTTTTTTAATCAACCAACTCGCCAAAACGGCCCCACGCCAATAACCTCCTTTGAGCCTAATATGGTGGGATATTTATATTTATGTTTGACAGAATTATCAGCACTTGACTATAATCCTTCCAACCGGGTGAAATACATCTGGTTTCTCGTGAGTCTAGAAGGAGGGGGCTGGTGCCAAATCCAGCACGGCTGCATCTCGTGACTCCGCCGGTGAGCATCAAATCACCGACGAAAGAAGAGATTGCAGCTCAAATCTCCCAGTTGGTTGAGCAGGCGGGGGCCAAGGTCACCCGAATCCCTGTTCGAAAGCTGAAGCGAGAGCAACTCTTACGCATGCTCCGGGTTCTCCAGGGCAGCGTGACGACTGTTCGCCGAGGCGAGTGGCTAAATGCCCAGCAGTGTCTGGGTGAGCTACCGCCGATCTCGGCGAGGGTGTATGTGTCGCGACCGATGAGTCTGGTATGAACTCGGCTGCATCGGTGGACGCAACGACATGTGAGCAGCGGGATCTGCCGACAGACGAAATCCCGACCTCGCGCAGGAAACCGCAGACGAACCGACGACCTCGTTTCGTGCGGCTACAGCGGACCCCCCTTTCGAAGGGAAAAATCCGCTAAGAGTTTGGCGCTACCTATTCGTCTTAAGGAAGAGATGAATGTTTTGGCCCCGTTACTGAAATGGATTTTAGTGACGGGGCCGCCTTTTTTTATTACACTTGCAGTATGGAAGATTGTTTATTTTGTAAAATAGCAAACTCCGATCCGAGTGAACTCGTTTGGCAAAATGAATATGTATCGGCATTTAAGGATATTCATCCTAAAGCGTCGGTGCACGTTTTGATAGTGCCAAGAAGTCATGTTGCAAATCTTGATGACTTAACTGATAAAACTTTAGCGTCCGAATTGTTTAGCTCAATTGCGGAAATTGCCAAATTATTAGGCGTCTCTGGGGCATACCGAATTCAGGTAAATAACGGCCAGTCGGCGGGGCAAGTAATACAGCATCTGCATGTTCACCTTCTGGGGGGCGCAAAATTACCGAAATCTCTAGTCTAAGTTAGGCAATGTTCTGGATTTTAGATCTGCAAAGAATATAAACATTTTTAGCTTAGCCTTGAAGTAAAACCGAATATGTTGTAGACTAAACAGGTTCATTCATAAATTTTGGTATTAATTGGTTGCAGATGAGAGCTCTTTAGAAAAAAGTCCTCGTTTCAACCGACTGATACCCTCTAATCGACAATACCACCTAAGGAGGTGACTTACTTTGCTTCAAGTCGTCCGTAAGGATGAAAAAGAATCACTCGAGAATCTGATCCGCCGCTTTAATAAGAAAGTGCAGCAATCAGGTGTTTTAGGTGTGGCCAGACGTAAAAAATATTTTGAGAAACCGTTATCGAAGCGTGAACAACGTGAAATTGCAATTCGAAAACGAGCCCGCAAAGAGCTTAAAGCCAAACAGTATTTAGGAGTCCGTTAATGTCGCTGGTCGAGCGTATCAACACTGATTTGACAAGCGCCATGAAGACACAAGATACCGGTCGAACGGCGGTTCTACGTCTTATAAAAACCAGCATGACTAACGAACGCATCAAACTGGGAAAAGAGCTGAGTGATGATGACGTGCTTAAGTTGCTCCAAAAAGAAGCCAAACAGCGTCGTGATTCGATTGATGCATACAACTCCGGCGGGAGGGGAGATTTAGCGGCGGAGGAAGAAGCTGAACTCATTTTGATAAATGAGTATTTACCCAAACAGCTGCATGAGTCGGAATTGTTCAATATTATTGATCAAGTCATAGCCGATCTTGGCGCCACTGAACTGTCTCAAGCCGGGCTCGTGATTGGCAAAGTAATGGGCCTCGTAACGGGTCGGGCGGATGGCGGACTTGTTTCCCGGCTCGTAAAAGAACGGCTGAGCTAAACGTGTCGGCCGAAACTTCGGCACATCAGGTACTGTCGTTACAACTTCTAGGACATGTTCCTTCTGGATTTGATCCGGATTATCTCAAGCGCTTATGCGCAAGCATTAATAGTCTTTCACCGATTTGGCTCATTAGTGGAAACGTTAACGTTAAATTGGTTGACGATGCTGAAATTCAAGCATTAAATAAAGAATACAGCGGCAACGATTATCCGACCGATGTCCTGAGTTTTAGTTATATTGAGCAGGGTGCAAAGCCACTTGCTAACGAACTCGGTGATATCGCAATAAGCTATGAGATTGCAATTAAACAAGCCGCCCAGGCCGGAACGAAATTAGAAGATGAAGTTGCTACACTCTGCCTACATGGGATATTACATATATTTGGATTTGATCACGTAATGCAGGATGAGCAAAAAGTAATGGACGGCCTCCAAAAACAAATTCTCTCATCTGCTCATATAATCTACCGAGATTTCGGATGGAAAAACGGATATGTCGAAGCTTAGAAGACTAATTTTAGGGTTTAAATATGCGCTCGTTGGACTTGAGCATATTTTGCGTAATGAGCAAAATGCCAGGATTCATCTGGTAGTAGCAGTGACGGTGCTGGTTATTGGATTCATTGTTGGCTTAACCAGCGAAGAGCTAGCGGCGGTCTTTTTCGCGATTATTATCGTGTTTATAGCGGAAGTCTTAAATACGGCGATTGAACGGACACTTGACCTGATAGAGCCTGAGGTGAATGGTAAAGTTGCGATTATTAAAGACATGTCCGCCGGGGCAGTCTTAGTTGCAGCTACCGGTGCGACAATAATTGGGGTTGTGATATTTTGGCCCTATATGTTGCAGATTATCTACCAATTTAACTTATTTCATCGCTAATGGCAGCCGAAGTTATTATTATTGTTGGTCCCCAAGGCTCCGGTAAAGGTACCCAAGCCGAGATTTTAGCGAACCGACTCCATGGGCTGCATCTTTCGACAGGTCAAATGTTTCGTGAGCGGAAAGATAAAGTGGTGCTTGATCAGATCGATAATGGAAAGCTGGCACCAAGCGAAAATTTTCGAGAAGTTGTCAGTGCCGCACTTCGCGCCAGCGATCCTAATCAGATAATCGTACTCGACGGGGTCGCTCGCAAGCTACCCGAAGCTCAGTGGTTATTTTCGCTGTTAGGACAACTCGGTCGAAAATTAAGCTATGTGATAATTCTTGAGATTCCACGCAGCGAGTCCGTGGCGCGCCTGTTGCGACGAGAAGGTTCTGAGCATCGCGCCGACGACAATGAAATCGGCATAAACAACCGGCTTGATTACTTTGAGAAAGAAACGCTTCCGGTAATTGAGTTTTGGAATTCACTGGGCGTTACTCGAGTCGTTGATGGCCTGGGAAGTATCAATGAAGTTACTCAGAGAATAAACCGGATAATCAAGTGAAACCAAAGACGCAAAATGAAATAGCGGATATGCGCATCAGCGGAAAAATGTTGGCAACCGTACTTGATCATCTGAAGCGAAACGTGAGTGCAGGTATCTCGACCAAAGAAATTGCCCAAATTGCCGCGAGCGAACTGGCAAAGCTGGGGGGTCAGGCGCCTTTTTTATATTTCGGCGGTGGGCGTAATATTCCTCCATTTCCGGACGTAATTTGTATATCGGTCAATGACGAGGTGGTTCATGGAATTCCCGGAAATTATGTTTTAAAAGACGGAGACATTGTCGGACTTGATTTTGGAGTGTCGTATCACAAGATGATTACTGACGGTGCGATCACGATTGGTATTGGTAAGATTTCGGCCGAAGCATCTCGGCTAATCAGAGCAACCAAACAAGCGCTGATCGCGGGGATTTCCGAGGTCAAAGCTGACGCACGAGTGGCGCAAATTTCATCTGCAATTGAACAACGCCTAGTTAAAGACCGCTTGGGTATTGTTGAAGAACTGGCCGGCCACGGGGTTGGGCATGCTCTTCATGAAGAGCCATGGATCCCTAATTTTAATACTGGTCACCTTGGGCCACGTTTAAAGTCCAATATGACAATTGCTATTGAGCCGATGGCAACGCTCGGACGAAAAGAAGTCATGTGGCACCGAGACGGATGGACCATATCGACCCTTGATCAGAGCTTATCGGCACATTTTGAGCATACCGTCTTGGTATGCGAAAATGGTTTTGAAATACTTACAAAAATTTGAAACGTTACTTTTATTATTTGTGAATATTAGCGATCTTGCTCGTTGTTGTGAAGTTTCGTTTGTTTTTTTGTTTTTTGTGCAAACTGCTATACTCAATAGTAGTCCCACCCCAATCTGAGGCAATCGGGCTATGATACAATAGGCAAAATATATGGCTGCAAAACCACAAGAAGAAATATATATAGGTCTCGACATCGGCAGTACGAAAGTAGCTTGTGTCGTTGGCTTAACTGAAGAAGGCTCCTCAACACCAAGTGTGATTGGGGTGGGTGTTGCACCAACGAATGGGATGCGGCGGGGGGTGGTTGTTGACGTTGAAGAAACCGTCAGTTCGATCACGGCTGCAGTTGATGAGGCCGAACGTATTTCTGGTGTCCCCATTGATAGGGCGACCGTTAGTATAGATGGTGCCAATGTCCAGAGTATGAATTCAAAAGGGGTGATTGCGGTTGGACGAGCTGATCAGGAAATATCAATCGAAGATTTACGTCGAGCGGAAGAGGCTGCCACGGCTGTGCACATGCCGCCGAATCGAGAAATATTACAGGTTTTCCCAAGAAGTTATACCGTAGATGGTCAGACGAATATCAAAGATCCGGTTGGGATGAATGGGGTTCGTCTTGAAGTTGAAACGCATATTATCACCGGTGCTACACCGGCCATCAAAAACTTAAATCGCAGTATATATCAGGCCGGGATAGACATCGAAGGGCAAGTTTTGGTGCCATTAGCCGCAGCCAGAGCTGTACTGTCTAAACGCCAGAAAGAGCTTGGGGTTGCGGTTATTGATATTGGAGGCGGAACCACAGGAATAGCAATTTATGAAGAAGGAGACGTGCTCTATAGCAGTGTACTGCCAATTGGGGCTGCCCATATCACCAACGACCTAGCAATTGGGCTGAGGACGAATGTTGATACAGCAGAAAAGATTAAGCAAAAATATGCCAAAGCCGATCATCATAAAAACGTCTCAAATGAAAAAATACGGATCGAGGAGCTTGAAGGCGATGACGCTTTGGTAAGTCGAAAAGAGCTTAATAAAATAGTCGGAGCTCGTCTTGATGAGATATTTCAGATGGTTCGCGAAGAACTGCGAAAAGTTGGAAAAGACGTAATGCTTCCGGGAGGGGTTGTCCTTACCGGAGGGGGAGCAAAAATGCCGGGTATTGAAGAATATGCTAAGGAAGCTCTAAAACTCCCGGTCATTATCGGTAAACCCGAAGGACTCTCAGGTATGATCGATAAGGTTAGCGATCCTGCCTTTGCGGCTCCCGTTGGACTGATGCTTGAAAATATGAGCTTTGCCGGCAATGTTGATCATGCAAATGCTAAAATTGGCCAGACCGTCGAAAAAATCAAAAATACCTTGCGCAACTTACTACCATAAAACCGTAACTATCCCAGTCTTCTGAGTCCATCGCCATTTGAGCGGTGGTATTTTTTGCGAACAATGTAGCCAACTGGTGTCCATTTGTGTTCAGACTGCACAAATATTTATTAAAAGTTTTTAGTTAGAAAATACTCGTAAATAATCGTTTCAAAATTACTTGTAGATTTATGGGCTTGATAGAGCCATAATATTAAGAAAGAACAAATATATTGCGCAATTTATCTTACTTAAATATATCGAATAAACTATTTGCATTATTTGACGAGGGCAGATATACTCGCAATTGTACTTCAAACCATTTGCCAAAATGGTTGTCCAGTTGGAAGTGCATGTGTGACCTAGTGGTAAGGAGTGGAATAATTATCATATGGCTGAAATACTTCCAGAAGTTGAGACTTTTGCCCGCATAAAAGTTATCGGTATTGGTGGTGGCGGTGGTGCTGCCATCGAAAGAATGATCGTATCGAAGGTGCAGGGAATAGAGTTTGTAGCGGTTAATACCGATGCGCAGGCTTTGCATTACTCCCATGCCCAACATAAGCTTCATATCGGAAAACAGACCACTCGCGGACTTGGTGCGGGTGCTGACCCGGAAGTAGGTCGAAAAGCAGCTGAGGAAAGCGAATCGGATATTGCCGATATGCTCAAAGGCTCTGATATGGTATTTATAACAATTGGTGCTGGAGGTGGAACCGGTACCGGAGCAGCGCCGTTAGTTGCTGCCACCGCCCGGGAGACTGGCGCATTAGTCGTAGGGATTGCCACCAAACCGTTTACTTTTGAAGGTGAGCGACGTCGGCGAGTGGCCGAGGCCGGGATAGTCGAGCTAAAAGACAATGTTGATACCTTAATTACAATCCCGAACGATCGCTTGCTCCAAATGATCGATCGTAAAACTTCACTGCTTGATGCCTTTAGCGTTGTCGACGAAGTTTTGCAACAAGGCGTGCAGGGCATATCCGATCTCATTACGATTCATGGCCTGATAAATCTCGATTTTGCTGACGTTAAGGCGATTATGAGCAATGCCGGATCGGCACTGATGGGAATTGGTCGAGCGGCCGGAGATAATCGAGCGATTGAAGCTGCCCGTCAGGCGATTGATTCGCCATTACTTGAGATATCAATTGATGGCGCTAAGGGAGTACTCTTTAATATTACCGGTGGACGCAACATGAGCATGCATGAAATTGATGAGGCGGCCAAAACTATTACGGGCGCTGTCGATCAGGATGCCAACATAATATTCGGTGCAGTGCTGGATGATACGATGGATGATGATATTAAAATTACGGTGGTCGCGACTGGGTTTGATAACCGACCTCGAGAACATATTCATGTAGAAAATCGACCGGAAAGATTGCAAGAACGTTTGCTTGTTCCTGAGGAAGAACCCGAACCGGTGTTCGCGAGCCCAGTAATTACTGAGAATCGTAAGCCATTTATTGATGAACGTCCGCAATTTATTGAACCTGAAACCATCCTTGAGGACCCGGTGATTGCGGAAGTCGTTGTCTCGTCTGTTATGAGTATCGAACCTGACCCGGAAGAATTCGAACCCGAAGCCAGTTTTTTTGAAGAACCAGCACCGCGAAAGAGTATCTTAAATGATAAGCCAATGATTGAAAAAAATCCGCCGGAGCCGGAAGCCAAGCCAAACGAACGGGAGTTTCCATCAGAGGATGATCTCGACATTCCGGCCTTTATCCGACGCAAAGTCGAGTAACAACACTTAGCCCAAGTTGACATTCCATTTATCTGGAATTACTATAGCTTTCGTGAAGACAACGCCACAACTTATGAAGAGATATTACCGAGGGTTTGCACTTGATCTCTTTATTGTTGCCCCCCGCTGCTAACGGCCTTTTAAATGATCATCATAAAAGGCCTCCAAGAGAGGCCTTTTTCAATACTAGCCTGTAGCTCAATGGAAGAGCGCACAAAGTTAGTCCGGAAGTGCTCCTACGTATCCCTAGTAGCACTTTTTAGCGACGGTACAGAGTGAGGTTATGGGTTCGACTCCCATCAGGCTGCTCCAGGGGGCTTAAGCTGATATATGGACAGCTGCTGCAGCGGTTTTGCAGTGTATGAGAGTTCGAATCTCTCAGCCTCCACCACTTTAGAATGGCACTGGTCGGTTGCAATCACCCAGAAAGAGGGGGACTGCTGTGAGCAATACCAGGATTCACTTCTTTTTTCGAGCTGCGGGACGCAGAGAATGCACCAACCCTCAAGTTATTGAGCAAGGTGCGGCGGCCTGGAAAGTTGTCGAGCCTCTCATTTTAGAGGGCTTAATAGTGCCAAGATGGCCGATCGGAAAGGTTAAGGCCTATACTTACTCCTTGTGGACTCTGTGTCAGGTTGAAATACCTGATCAATCTCGAGCCACCGTTGCCGAGCGAATTTACGTCGTCGGATTCCTCGCCCAGCGTTCACCGAAGCCTGCCCGGCTCGCGTCGGAGGATCTGTACGACTAAATCCAAGCCAGTTCAAAAATGTCGAGATATGCCGGTGATGGGAGTTTGTTCAAACGAACTCTTATCACCGGCTCGCGTGTTATACTTACCCGTGTGAAGGCTTACGTTTTATACACCCAAGATTCGCCGATTCATCGAGAAGTTGCTCGTTTCTGTGAGAAATTAATTCGACTTGGGGTTGAAGCCGAAGAGATCTATGCTGATTCGCCTGAAGGATCAAGGATAGCCGAAATTTATGATCTTATGAGTCGACCCAGTGTCTTACTGGTGCGCGGTGACGGTAGTGTAGTTGAACGTTGGGAGCATGATCTGCCGCAGCCTGAAGATGTCAGTTACCTGGCGCATATATGATCATTTCTGTATTGTTGGTGTTTTTTGATTTGTTCGTAAACGTTTTTGACGTCATTATTATTATTCGAATCGTCTTGTCGTGGATTGTGCCTGATCTGCATAACAATATGTTTGGTCGACTTACCATCGAGCTGACCGAACCGATCTTGGGTCCGATCAGAAAACTGCTTCCCCAGGGCGGAATGATTGATTGGGCACCATTAGTAGCTGTTTTTGGGCTGTATTTAGTTCGGCAAGTAGTTTTTAACTTGATTATTCGCTAAAAAAGAGCGATGATAAGCCCGACATTATGTAAAGCGTTTCATCAATAATCGATGAAAGAGCGGCTATCAACCGCAATGAGTGGGACAAGTTCTCGGCGCGCAGCAGGAAAAATCGAGAACCTTCTCGACTAGAACCTGACGGACTGCCTCGTAAGTGCAGCAATGAAGTTCCACCAAGCAGGGTGGTACCTCCGCTGGTTTAGCGGACCCTGCAGAGGTGGTTTTTTGTTAAGGAGAACTCATGAAGAAAGCCCAAGTTGCCGATTTTCCTGCCTTCGAGCACGAAATGCTCGCGGTATGGAAGCGCGAAAAAACATTTGAAAAAAGTCTTGAACTTCGCCGTGGTGCACCCTTATTTCGATTTTATGACGGTCCGCCATTTGCGAATGGCCTACCTCATTATGGGCATGTCGTGGCAATAACCGAGAAAGACTCAGTCACTCGCTATAAAACTATGCGGGGGTATTATGTCCCGAGACGAAACGGCTGGGATACACATGGACTGCCGGTGGAATTCGAAGTTGAAAAACAACTCGGAATCTCTGGTAAAAAGCAGATCGAAGCCATGGGCATTGAAAAATTTAATGCTGTCGCCAGGGCGAGTGTGTTTAAGTATAAAGCTCAGTGGGAAGACTTTATGACCCGCATTGGTCGGTGGGCCGATAAAGATGCCTATGCCACCATGGATGATGAGTATATCGAGAGTGTTTGGTGGGTATTGTCCGAGCTGAATCGCAAAGGCTTGGTTTATCGGGGATTTCGATGTAACCCGTATTGTCCGCGCTGTGCGACTCCATTATCTAATTTTGAGCTCAATCAGGGATATCAAGATAATGTGTCCGATCCTAGTGTATACGTGAAGTTTAGCTTAAAAAATGATCAAAACACCGCTTTTTTGGCTTGGACCACCACACCCTGGACCCTACCTGCAAATTCTGCTCTGGCTGTGGTCGGTGATGCCAAATACGTCACAGTTGAGCTATTAACGGATGGAGATTCTTGGACCAAAGGTGAAAAGTTAATTTTGGCTAAGGCCAGACTCGATACGCTTGAGCTACGCAATACTGAATATAAGGTTGTCAAAACCGTAGTTGGGAAAGAGCTAGCTGGAACGCAGTATCTGCCGCTCTACCAAGCCCCGAGTTTAACCGCATCCGAGCGTTCAAAAGCCTTTCGAATCTATGTCGATGACAGTGCCAGTATCGAAGATGGTACGGGAGTTGTGCATAGTGGCACGCGCTACGGTGAAACTGATTTAGCCCTATGTTTAGCCGAAGGACTACCTCTAATTGACAGCGTGAACGGCTCAGGCCAGATGAGTGATTGGCTCGAGTTTGTTGCCGGTAAGTTTTTTAAAGCGGCCGATCCTTTGATTATTGAGGATCTTACGAAAAAAGGGCATATTTTTGCCGCCGAAACTTTTACTCATACTTATCCTTTTTGTTGGCGCTGTGAAACGCCACTCATGTATTATTCCATGCCGAGCTGGTTTGTACGTGTTTCAGATCTACGTGAGCGGTTAGTCGCAAATAATAATCAGATTAATTGGATTCCCGAGCATATTCGTGAAGGTCGATTCGGCAATTGGTTGGCGGAAGCCCGGGATTGGAATTTTAGCCGTAATCGATATTGGGGAGCACCACTACCGATTTGGGTCAACGAGAGCGACGAGAATGATTTTTTCGTGATTGATTCAATCAAGATGCTCAAACAACTTTCCGGTCGCGATGAGTTTGATTTGCATCGTCCGGGAATTGACGAGCTCGTAATTATTCGAGACGGCAAGACTTATAAGAGAGTGGAAGAAGTCTTTGATTGTTGGTTCGAATCGGGCAGTATGCCTTATGCCCAGCTACATTACCCGTTTGAACATAAAGACTCATTTCCTAGTTCATTCCCGGCTGAATTTATTGCCGAAGGGCTTGATCAGACCCGGGGGTGGTTCTATACCTTACATGTACTAGGCACCGCATTGTTTGAAAAACCAGCTTTTAAAAATGTCATCGTCCATGGGATGGTGCTAGCGGCTGACGGTAAAAAATTATCCAAACGCCTGAGAAACTATCCCGAGCCAAGAGAGATATTTGAAGGTACGGGGGCCGATAGTCTGCGCTACTTTTTAATGAGCAGTCCAGTCGAGAATGCGGAAGATGTCAGATTTAGCTATGACGCTGTCGATGAAGTGACCAGGAACGTGTTTATGACACTCTGGAATGTCTATAGCTTCTTTTCGACTTACGCTGAAATCGACAAATGGGAAGCGCCCAAAGAGTTGAGTATTGAAGGACTCAAGAATCCCCTTGATCAGTGGCTAATTGCTCGCCTCGAGGAGACGATTACCGAGACGACCTCGCAGGCTGATGCATATCAGGTGTCTCGAGCTGTTCGACCACTGCGTGATCTAATTGATGATCTAAGTAATTGGTATGTTCGTCGGAGTCGTCGGAGATTTTGGAAGAGCGAAGACGATCAAGATAAACAGCAAGCCTACGCCACGCTCTATTACGCCCTGGTTCGCATAACGCAATTGTTAGCCCCCTGGGCGCCGTTTATCAGTGACAAACTGTGGCGAGCTTTAACGGCAGGCACCAGTCTACCGAGCTCAGTACATCTGAGCGATTGGCCAACTCCCAACAAATTTGATAACCAAATTCTCGACCAAATGAAACAGCTCCGAGAAATTGTCACGGTTGGTTTGTCCGCCCGAGCTGCAGCCGGTATAAAAGTGCGACAACCGTTGCAAGATTGTGTCGTTGTTGGCTATTCGGAACTTGCCGAAGGGCTTGCTACTATTGCAAGAGAGGAGCTAAACATTAAAAAACTTGTTCAGAAGAATGGAAGTGAAAAAGCCGTTTTGTTGAACACGGAAATTACTCAAGAACTCAAACTAGAAGGTCTTGCGCGCGATCTCATTCGCTCAATCCAAGCCAAACGCAAACAAATTGGACTTGAGGTTGACGATCGAATTAATCTGGAAATCGGGGTTAATTCGGGCGACCTAGCCAATGCCGCAAAAAAATTTAGTGACCTTATTGCTCAGGAGACTCTGGCGACAGAGATACACCATACCAAACTCTCTCTTGCAGAAGTTCCTATCCGAATTGGGGAAGATAGTTTAACGCTTACTCTAACGAAGAGTTAATGGCTCATTCTAAAAAAGCGCTATACTGGTAAGGATGTTTCAAAAGCGGTTTTGGAAAAACTTTGATCTGATCTTACTTGTCGTAACATTGCTACTCACGAGCGTTGGCATATTGGTGCTATATTCCATTCGTTTTCATGCGACAGATGTCGGTTCATCGGTTGATGTTCGTAATCAGATAATATTTACGCTTGGTGGTTTAATTGGGCTGTTCGTTGCTGCCCGGATCGATTACCGGACTTGGGCCAAGTTTACGGCGCCGTTATATGGCCTGATGTTAATGCTACTTATTATCGTGATGCTGGCAGGCAAATCTGCCCTCGGTGCAACTCGTTGGATAAACTTGGGATTTTTCCAATTTCAGCCTTCAGAACTAGCGAAACTGGTTCTAATCATTGTGCTGGCGCGGTTTTTTGCTGATCACTACGAACAAATGGATCAACCGCGCTATATGATAGCCTCGGTCTTATATTTAATTCTTCCGCTAGGACTGGTGCTTGGGCAACCTGATCTAGGTACCGCCATGGTGCTGGGCGTAGTTTGGCTGGCTATGATATTAATGACTAAGATTCCCAAGTATTACTTCTTAATCGCTGCGGCCCTGGCGGTAGTAATGTTTCCTATCGGTTACCGATTTTTGGGAGCCTATCAAAAAGCCAGGTTGGCAGTATTTCTCCATCCGGCGGCTGATCCCCAAGGTCGTGGTTTTAATGTCTTGCAATCGACAATTGCTGTCGGCAGCGGCCAAATTTTTGGACGAGGCCTAGCGGCCGGCAGCCAGAGCCAACTTAATTTTCTCCCGAGTCAACATACCGATTTTATCTTTGCAGTCCTGGCCGAGAAACTGGGCTTAATCGGCGGGATTTTACTGCTGTTCTTGTTTGGCTTGATGTTATCGCGAGGCTTACTAATAGCTTATCGGGCACAAGATCGATTTGGGATGTTTCTGGCTATCGGGCTCGTGAGCATGTTTTTCTTTCATGTCTTTATAAATGTTGGGATGAATATGGGGATAATGCCGGTCACGGGCATACCTTTGCCGTTTATAAGTTATGGTGGTACTAGCTTAATTATCGGACTTATTGGGGTTGGGTTGTTAGAGTCCATCAACGTCAGACGTAAAAAACTCGAATTCGGAAATTAAAGTCGCGCTTCTAAAGGGTTTACAGCTCGGGTTAAATCTGGTAATGTAGTTCAAGTTATGCAAGCTGTAATTACAACCGGTGGCAAGCAATATCTTGTTAAAAAGGACCAGACTCTAGAAGTTGAGTTGCTTGGTGATGCGAAAAAACTAGAGTTTGAAGCTTTGTTATGCATTGACGGCGATAAGATTCAAGTCGGCAAGCCCTTTGTTAAAGACTTGAAAGTTAAAGCCGAAGTTCTCGAAGAAACCAAAGGCGAAAAAATAAAGGTCCTTAAGTTTAAGCCAAAAAAACGGGTTAAGAAATTGACCGGACATCGCCAACATTATTCAAAGATAAAGATCGTTTCTATCGGCTAATATTATGTTCGCTGGGGCGTTTGGGAAGTAGCCGTTTAAGCCACGCGAGCGGACCGAAAACGCGCGTGAAAATACTCGAGACATACGAGCTAGTAGCATAAGCTCTAATCTGGTAAGATAGAAATGAAATGAGGGGCAATTGGCAAAAATAATTGCAATCACAAATCAAAAAGGTGGTGTTGGTAAAACTACTACCACGATCAACCTAGGCACCTACTTAGCTAAGGCCGGAAAAAGGGTTTTAGTGGTTGATCTTGATCCTCAAGGAAATACCTCAAGTGGGCTTGGGATTGATAAGCAGTCGCTAGCTCAGGATTTATACTCTGTTTTGATTGATGGACTTGCACCTGCAAAAGTAATTATTCGAACCGATTTTCACGGGCTTGAAATTCTACCGGCAGCACCAATCTTGGCCGCGGCCGAAGTCGAATTAGTCTCAGCTGTAGCGCGCGAGTTTAAATTGCAACGGGCGCTCCGAGAGCTTGAGTACGATTTCATTTTAATTGATTGTCCGCCTTCACTTGGGCTGCTGACGATCAATGGGCTAGTAGCGGCACAGTATGTCTTAATCCCTGTGCAGGCCGAATATTATGCACTTGAAGGACTTGGCCAACTCATTTCAACCATTCAGCGGGTCAAGAAAGCCTTAAATCCTGGCCTCAATCTCTTGGGCATCGTTGTGACGATGCATAACGGCCGGACGACTTTATCGGCGCAAGTGTATGATGAGGTGAAACGACATTTTCCTGATAAAACCTTTGAAACGATAATTCCCCGAAATGTTCGTCTGGCCGAAGCGCCGAGTCACGGCAAGCCGATTAGTCACTATGATCGTTGGAGCAAAGGCGCCAAAGGTTATAAACTATTGGCAAAAGAAGTGCTTGATCGGATCAAATAGTTTGATAAGTCCGCATTCGGTACGTGTTTTTGCGGGCATGGATTTGTTAAATTCAACCTGATATAATGAAACCATGAGCAGTAACAGTCGTGGGTTGGGAAGAGGATTTGATGCATTAATTCCGACTCAGATCATTGAGGAGGAATTTGATCCTACCGTGAAGCCGGTCGCATCTGGCAAAGCGGTATCTTCCGATATGATTCGGAATGTCCCCCCGAATTCGGTCAAGCCGAATCCTCATCAACCCCGTCAAAATTTTGATGAAGCATCTTTACAGGATCTGGCTGAATCTATTCGCCAGCATGGCATAATCCAAGCGTTAATTGTGACCGAGTCCGCTCCGAATGAATATGAGTTAATCGCTGGCGAAAGAAGACTACGCGCCGCCAAAATGGCCGGTCTTAGAACCGTACCGGTGATTGTTCGCAGCTATACCGATCAACAGAAACTCGAACTGGCTTTAATTGAAAATTTGCAGCGCAAAGATCTCAATCCAATTGAAACTGCTACATCTTATCGAAAATTGGTTGATCAGTTTAATTTAAGCGCACCGGAAATAGGTCGCCAAATTGGCAAAGACGAATCGACTATTCTAAATACAATGCGCTTGTTGACGCTGCCTCTTGAAGCGAAACGAGCAGTCGCGAATGGTCAGATAACGGAAGGTCATGCTCGAGTAGTTCTGACGGTCTCAAACCCTGAGAAACAACTAGAGTTAGCCAAACTCATTATCGAGCACGGCTGGACAGTTCGCCAAACCGAAGAATTTGCTCGTGTCTTCCGAGTCAAGCAAGCAACCAAAGAAACGGGAATGGCCCGAATTGCTGGGACGAATGCTTTGACGCAGACGCTGGGCCAATATCTAGGTACGAAAGTGAACGTTGTCTATACTGCGAGGGGAGGGAGACTCCAAATAGAATTTTATTCAGATGAAGAGCTCGAACGCATCTTTAATGCTATACGGAAACAAGACTAGATAATTTAGCCCCTAAATAAAGTGGGTGATGTAGAGAATAGGCATTTCAGCTTCGGCAAAGAGCCTGAATTGATCAAGTGGCAGCAGGCGGACCACAGCATTACCGATAATATAACTCGATGGTAAGAAACCCCAATCCCTTGAATCAAAAGAACCGTTGGGCGTGCGGTTATCACCTAGCACGAAAATGTCACCTTGAGGAACCGTATCGTCGAAATTGCCTAGGGTAGTGTTGGCGGCTCGTTGGTAGGTTTCAACATCGGGATTTAAACCGTTGGGATTGGCAGCATTGTAAACGGTCACTTGGCCATTTTTGACCACTACGTGTTCGCCCGGCAGTCCGATTACACGCTTAACGAAAATTAAGCTCGGATCTTTCGGATAATGAAAAACAACAATATCATAGCGAGTTGGAATATAGTCTTTATGTTCGGCAGAACTGATGGTTTTGCCCAGCTTTGAAACGATAATGTAATCGGCGTCATGCAGGGTTGGATTCATGCTTGATCCGACGACATGAAAAGCTTGAAAGACGAAGTTATGTAGAATAAATACAATGATAAGTGGTATTACTATCCAGTTCAGAAGAGCAAAGAATACTCCGGAAAGTCGCGACCCAAAACTTGGTGAATCTTGATTTGACTCGGCTGGCGAGACTGGGGTTGGAACGTTTTGGGCGTGAGGTACTTCGTTAGGTGGCGCTGAAGGATTCAAAATTGGGGTGAAATCGGTTGGTATTACTGGACCCGATTGGCTTGGTCCGACAGGAGTAATATCGTTCGAATTTTTCGTTTCGTTGGTATCCATACTTGCGTAGTATACGCGTCAGTCAATCACTTAAGCAAGCTTAGTGGAGTTATTGCTTTACGGTCGAAATTTAGATCGATATACTTAAGCGCAATGAACAAACCTGAAAATTCTCGGAAGCGACAACTTGACGGACCGATAAGAAAACGTCCAGTGCAACCCGCGGTAACGCTCGAGCGCGAGACCGCTGTCCTTCTACCGCCAAAAAATAATCTGCAGCCAAAACCAACTTCTTCGCCTAGAACAATTGCTCGAATTCTGATAGTCCTTGGGATTAGCTTAGTTGTACTTGTTCTTTATTTGGTGATTAAAATTTTTGTGGCGACCAATGCGATTATTACGCGTAATACTTCGCTGGAGGCTCCGGCTTTGGTCGGTACGGTTACTCCGCAAAAACTTAAAGCCGAGGGTGATGGTCGGATCAATATTTTACTACTTGGGATCGGCGGGGCCGGTCATCCCGGGGGAAGTTTGAGTGATACTATGATGATCGTAAGTATTGATCCATCGAGCAAATCAGTCGCTATGTTAAGTATTCCTCGAGATCTCTGGGTCCAAATTCCCGGTCATGGTTACGCCAAAATTAATGCTGCCAACGCTTATGGTGGTCCTGATCTGGCGAAAAGTGTCGTTTCTAGCATCTTTGGTGTTCCAATTAATTACTACATTCAGCTTGATTTTGCGGGCTTTCGACAAGCAGTTGACGAAGTCGGAGGTATAGACGTCGTCAACGGCAATAATTTAAGTGATCCGAATTACCCCTGTGATGATGAAAGTGGAAATATTTGCCCGTATTATTTAGCGGCGGGAAGTTATCATTTAGACGGGACCCAAGCTCTTAAATACGTCCGCTGTCGGGAAGGAACGTGCGGCACTAATTATGGGCGGGAAGACAGGCAGCGGCAAAGTTTGCTGGCGCTTCAAAAAAACGCCTTGGCTCTAGGAACGATTACGAATCCGGTGAAGTTGTCCAGCCTGATTGGAATAGTTGGAAATCACTTGCGAACTGATTTAAATTTAAGTGACATCGCCAAGCTCTCCTCGATGCTTTCAAGTGTTACGGCCTCAAACGTCGTCAGTTCGGGCCTAGAAGCCATCACTACTTCGGGCTGGATAGATGGTCAAAGTGTGGTACTACCGAAAACCGGAAATTTACTTGAGCTACAAACCTTTGTTCATTCAATTTTTCCCGATAGCTATTTGACGCGTGAAAATGCGGCTATTGCGCTCGAAAATGGCAGTACCAAAGATGGCCTTGAAGAAAGCGTTGGTGCACTGCTTAAGTCATATAACTATCGTGTAATTTCAACGAGTGTTGCGAAAGATCGAAATTATCCCGCCACGATAATTTACGATTACACTAATGGAGCAAAGCCTTATACTCTTAATTATTTAGAAAATCGCTTTGGTGTTGGCGCTCAGGAAGCTACCCGACCATCGGGAGACGCCGCTGATATACGGATCATAATAGGCGACAATTATCAACCATCATCCTAGGATAAGCCGGGCTGTAGTATAATCATGGAGCCATGAAAATTCGGAGTTATTTACTTTCCCGAACTCTCGCCGCAAGCATCGGGATTGCAGTGCTTGCGAGCTTACTTGCAATTAATCACCAACCGGTAATCGGGATAATCATTATTGGTCTGTTTGAGCTCGGTCGATGGTGGCGGGCGGGGGAACTCGAACTACCACAAATTCAGCGTGATTGTTGGATTTGGCTGTCCGGCTTCGCTGTGGTCGGAATCATTACACTCAACCCAGTCTTAGTCCCGCAAATAATAATTGGTGCTTTGTATGGCTTTTGGCGGAGTTATCTTGTGAGCGGTGATGCAAGCAAACAATTTTTTCGCCTGCGAGCTGCCGGTGTTACCCAGGCCCTGGTATTTTGGGCCATTTTTTTGTCCGCTGCCGTCTGGCATTGGAACGTAATCATCATACTTATCTTAGTCTGGTCGAGCTCCTGGCTTATAAGCTACCAAGCTTTAAATGACAAAATTGATCGTTCGGCCGGAATCTTATCTTTAACTTGGGCTCTTATTGCCGCCGAATGTAGCTGGATATTTTCTTTATGGCTCGTAAATTACATTCTTTTTAACGGACTTATCATCATTCCGCAGCCTTCCTTAGTATTAACTGCAATGGGCTATTGTCTAGCTGGTATCTATGTGTCACATCGTCGAGGTCAATTGTCTCGCGCTAGGCTGGTAGAGTATCTGATGGTTGGTCTGGTTGTGCTTATCATCGTAATTGCAGGTACAAAATGGAACGGTGTGATTTAATTAAAGCTTAAGCAAATTCTCAGTTGTGGTTGATAATTTCAGTATAATAGCCAAAAAGGAGTGAGTGAGGTTCATTATGCCAGAAAAAAGCCCTAGTGAAGAAGCCAGCGAATTAGCGTCATTTCATAGGTCCTCGCATCACGGCGCGTCCCAACTGGAAGGTGCTAGTTTTAGCTACTCTATGCTTAAGAAATTCGTTGTCGTAGCGTTAGTATTCGGAGCAATCGGAGGTGTTGGTGGCGGTTTATTAATTGCGAAATATGGCAATATTTCTAGTTCATCGGTGGTGAGCCACCAACAAGTTGTGCTGCAAGATAGCTCGGCTGTGATCAGTGTTATAAAAAATGTATCACCCAGTGTCGTAAGTATAAGTTCGAGCTCAACGGTGGCAGGTTTATTTGGTCTTAGTACTTCACAAGAGTCTGCCGGAACGGGCATAATTGTGAGCTCGGACGGACTAATCATGACAAATAATCATGTGGTTGACGGTCAATCCAGTCTCACGGTAACCACTTCTGACGGTAAAGTTTACTCGAATGCCACGGTCGTCGCCACGGATGCGACCCGAGATATTGCGTTTATTCGGGTCAAGGCCAGCGGACTCAAAACGGCGACACTAGGGGAATCAAATAATTTACAAGTTGGTACGCGAGTAGTGGCGATTGGTAATGCCCTGGGTCAATTCCAGAATTCTGCGACTGAAGGGATAATTTCCGGTTTGGGTCGAGACATCCAAGCAGGAGACCAATCGAGCACTGCTAGCTCCGAGTCACTAAGCAATTTGATTCAAACCGATGCTGCCATTAACCCTGGAAACTCCGGCGGTCCGTTGGTTGATATTAGTGGCAATGTTATTGGCATGGACACTGCAATCTCATCGCAAGCCCAAAATATTGGTTTTGCTATACCGGTAGATGAACTGAAGTCAGCTCTTTCGAGTGTGCAGTCCAAGGGCACGATCGCACACCCATATCTTGGAGTTCGCTATATAACGATTACTCCGGACTTTGCTGCCAACAATAATATCACTACTCAAAACGGTGCGTATATCACGGGAGACATCAATAACTTGGCTGTACTGCCCGGAAGTCCGGCTGCCAATGCGGGACTTGAAGAAGGCGACATTATTACCAAGGTCAACTCCGACACACTGGACCAGAACAATGATTTGTCCGGCTTAATTAGTAAATACAATGTCGGTGATAAGTTAACTATTACTTACATACGTAGCGGAAAAACTCTGACAACAACCGTCACTCTCCAGCAAGCTCCCAGCGGACAATAATTAAGAGGTTTCCCGGGTTTTTGATCCTTCAGGTTTCGCTTTAAACGAGCCGAGAAATAGCTGGAGCTAGTGCTCGATCAATCCAAGAAGTCTGGTTCGTAGAGCTTTGGCTTGAGCAAGCGAGACGTCAAACACATTCTTACCGTAGGTTTCGACGATTGAGCTATCTGGACGAAGCAAATAATGTTCAATATTTTCTGGCTCTTTAACGGTAATTTCGGCAAGCCATTCGAATTCAGGGCGGGCGATTTCCTCGGTAGTTGAGATTTCGACGCTTGAATTATCAGTTGGTGTAAAGTAAGCAGTAGTGAGAATTAGTTCGTCCGGCGGAAAGTCTATTAAATCTCTCCCATGCGTGAGTTTCTTGTTCTGGGATTGATATATTAATCGGCTCACGATCGATATGAGCTCTGCGTGAAGTTGGGCAATATCCATTTAGTTTTTAAATTCCATGATGAAATAATCCTCTCTTACCTTGACCAGACCGGAAGTTGTCGCAATATTTGCCAGCTTCTCTTGCTGCCAGGGGTCACATTCAGTATAAACGATCCCCGTCGGATTTAAGAATGTTTGAATCCGTAAAAAAAACTCCCGGTACAATTCTAATCCGTCATTTCCGCCAAACAATGCAACGCCAGGCTCATTCTTAACTTCCGGCAATAGCTCAGCGTCAGTTTTTAAATAAGGTAGATTGCATACAATTATATCAAAAGTACCATTTATATTTTGCCACATATTTGAGTGTATAAATTTTATATTCAATTTGTGCGAGAGAGCATTTTGCCGGGCAACTTGCAGAGCCTGCTCGGATATGTCGCTGGCAGTTAACTTCAGATCAGGCCGATGCTTTGCCAGTGCGATTGCAAGGGCTCCCGAACCTGTTCCCATATCGAGAACACGTGAGCCTTTCGGGGCGCTATTAATTGCCCAGTCGACCATGGTCTCAGTTTCGACTCGAGGCGTTAATACATCCGCTGTAATGGAAACATCCAACCCATAAAACTCTTTTTTCCCTGTCAAATGGACTAGCGGTAGTCTTTGCGCCCTTTTTTCGATGAATCCCTCAAAAGTTGTTTGTTGATTCTTAGTGAGAACTTGATCCGAATGCGCCAAAATATATTCACGGTTAGTCTTTAAGGCATGTGCAAGCAATAATTCGCTGTCCAGTCGGGCAGAGGGAATCCTGCTACCGGCTAAACGGTTTTTGGCATGCTTTAATTGCTCCTCAATCGTCCGTCCCATTATGAACTTAACTCAAGTGCTTGATCGAGTTCAGCTGAGTGCAAGGCTTCAATCATTTCTTTAATCTGCCCGTCCATGAATCCGGGCAAGTTATGCCGACTCATGCCAATTCGATGATCAGTTACCCGATCTTGAGGGAAATTATAGGTGCGGATTTTTTCGCTTCGATCACCTGAACCAATTTGACTTCTGCGGGCACTGTCGAGCGCGTCATGTTCCTGCTCAAGTTTCAAAGCCAGCAGTCTCGATCGCAGAACGCTCATGGCTTTAAGCTTATTTTTTAGTTGGCTTTTCTCATCCTGGCAGGTCACAACCAGACCGGTTGGCAGATGAGTGATACGGACTGCCGAATCAGTCGTATTGACCGATTGTCCGCCGTGACCTCCGGAGCGATAGACGTCAATTCGTAAATCATTCGGACTTATTTCAAGCTCTGTTTCTTCAACCTCTGGCAGTACTGCAACTGTGACGGTTGAAGTATGAATTCGGCCTCCCGATTCCGTCACAGGGATACGCTGGACTCGGTGTACGCCGGATTCATATTGGAGTTCGCCGTAGACTGAAGTGCCATAGACGCCAAAGATTACTTCCTTGTATCCGCCGACATCATTAGGACTCTCAGAGATTAATTCGACTTTCCAGCCCTTTGTTTCGGCGTAGCGAGAATACATGCGCAGTAGTTCTCCGGCGAAGAGGGAGGCTTCATCGCCACCGGCGCCGGCGCGAATCTCGACGATTGCATTACTATCGACGTATGGATTTTTGGGTATTAAGGCAATCTTGAGCTCATCAGTGAGACGGCTCAGCCTGGACTGAAGTTCAGCAATCTCCTCAGCTGCCAGATCTGCCATTTCGGGGTCATTCGCAAGCTCTCTAGCTTCGCGAAGTTCCTGCACTAGCTTGGCTTTATTATCATATAATGCTATCAATTCTTGGAGTTCGCCTTGTCGTTTGCTGAGTTTGGCATAATCCGGAGATGAAAAAATATCCGGTTCGTTTAAGCGACTCGTTATGCTACTGTATTCGTCTCGATATTTAGATTCTATGTCGTCCATTGGATGGTTCCTGCAAGCTTTTTCTTGATTACATTGATACTTTGGAGTTGTTCCGTACTAAAAAACACTGTCCTTATTGTATCAGGCAGTGTTTTTTAGTACGCGTTTAGTCTTCGGCAGGAGTATTTGCGGCTGAATTGTCGGTCGTTTCTTGCTCAAGTTTGGTTTCAATGTTTTCAAGCTCAGCTTCTTCGCTGGCGTTCGATTTTCGAGTAGCTTTGGGTTTGGCTGCGGCTTGGAGCTTTTCAGCATGGGTACGTCGGGCGTTAAACTTATCCACTCGGCCGGCAGTATCTACTAGTTTTTGTTTACCAGTGTAGAAGGGATGGCAATTCGAACAGATCTCGACCGTAATTTCGGGCACGGTTGAGTGCGTTTTAAATGTCGTATTGCAACCATTACAGTGCACGGTTGTTTCCATATATTGTGGATGAATTGCTGATTTCATATTGAAATAATATACCAGATTCCCTCGGTTCACGCAAGGAGTCCACGTTAAACCCGGATCGCATGGTTTTGACAGTTTTTATTAGTTGGGCGTCGGCAGGGTTGCTTAGCCTCACCTAATCTGTTACAATCGGTCTTAGCAACTATCAATAAACGAATCAACTTCGACTCTTAATCCTCCGCACTCGCGGCGTCGGAGCCAAGCTAAAAGGAGATATTATTATGGCAGAGGTTAGCCTCAAAGATTTACTCGAGGCCGGAGCACATTTCGGTCATCAAACTCGCCGCTGGAATCCAAAAATGAAGCCTTATATTTTTGGTGCCCGTGGTGGAAATCACATTATAGACTTAACAAAAACCAGCGAATGTTTGGAAGTCGCTGTCAGTTTTGCCGAAAAAGTTACCGGCGGCGGCGGTTCAATCCTATTTGTTGGTACTAAAAAACAAATTCAGTCGATCGTGAAAAATGCTGCTATCGGTGCCGAACAACCATACGTAACCGAACGCTGGTTAGGTGGGATGCTGACTAATTTTCGGACAATTCGTGCCCAAGTCAACCGACTCAAAAAACTGCAGGCTCAAAGCGAATCCGGAGAGTTGGCGGCGAATTATAACAAAAAAGAACAAGGCGTTCTAGGCGCGGAGATGGGTAAGTTAAGCTCAATATTTGGTGGTATTAAAGACATGGATGGTTTGCCGGCAGCATTGTTTGTGGTTGATGCACCGCGCGAGCATATTGCAATCAGTGAAGCCGTGAAACTCGGGATTCCGGTAATTGCAATTGCGGATTCGAATGCCAATCCGGACTTAATTGACTATCCAATTCCGGCAAATGATGACGCACTACGTTCAGTCATGATTATTACCGGCGCCATTGCGGATGCGGCCAAATCCGGCAGGCAAAAAGCCGGTGAGCGTGCCAAAGAGAATGAGCAATCGAGCGAATCAACCGATGAAGTAGCGCCGAAGACTAAGAAAAAGGAATAAAGGATGGCAAGTCTCGAAGACATTAAAAAATTACGGGATATGACTGGCGCCGGAATGATGAGTGCCAAACGGGCTCTTGAAGAAGCCGACGGAAATTTTGAGCTTGCCATAGAAATCTTGCGCAAAGCCGGAGAAGCGACGGCCGCTAAAAAAGCCGATCGCGACGCTAGCTGTGGAATAGTCGAAAGTTATATTCATGGCGGTCGCATTGGGGTGATTGTCGAGGTAAATTGCGAAACGGATTTTGTTGCTCGTACCGAGGAGTTTAAAAACTTTGCCCATGATATTGCCATGCAGGTTGCGGCAGCCAGTCCCGGATACCTAAATCCGTCCGACGTGCCCGAAGCGGTTATCAAAGCCGAGAAAGAAATATTTATGGCGGATCTCTCGGCTCAGAACAAACCAGCCGACGTGTTAGAGAAAATAATTCAAGGTAAAATCGACAAATTCTACGAATCAGCCTGTCTCACCAAACAAGTTTATGTAAAAGATCCGGACCAAACTATCGAACAACTTACTAAGACTTTAATTGCTAAACTCGGCGAAAACATTGTCATTCGACGGTACAACCGATTAGAATTAGGAGTATATGACAACTAGAGATTTAGTGAATTCGACTGATCCAAAAATGGCCAAAGCCGTCGAGCATTTGCGCGATGAACTGAATAGTTTGCGTACTGGTCGGGCGAGCGTCGTGATGGTCGATGGAATAGTAGTTGATTATTACGGTCAGTCGATGCAGCTAAAGCAACTGGCGACGATTGGCACACCTGATGCGCGGACTCTAGCTATTACCCCATGGGACCACAATGCCATGGATCCGATCGAAAAAGCCATTCGAGATACGCAGAGCCTAGGGCTAACACCTAACAATGACGGGCATACGATCAGGTTAAATATTCCGCCGATGACCGAGGAGCGTCGCAAAGAAGTCGTTAAGTCTCTGGGTGAAAAGATAGAAAATACTCACGTGACGCTGCGAAATATCCGTCATGAAGTCTTAAATGAAGTGAAAAAACTCGAGAAAGACAAGCAAGCCACTCAAGACGATGTGAAGTTTGCCGAACAGGAACTGAATCGAAAGATTGATAACTACCGCATCACGATTGAAGAGATCGAGAAAGCCAAGACTGCCGAAATAATGCAGGTTTAGTCTTATAACTTTTGTGAGGTTGCTATTAGGCTAGCGCCTAAACAAGCAAATGAGGGATTATGGTAGAGTCAAATCACGTGGTAGTTCCGCTCCATATAGCTATTATTCCGGACGGTAATCGAAGATGGGCGAAAGCCCAAGGCAAGCCTGTTTTTGTGGGACATAGGGCGGGCTATGATAATCTTAAAAGAATCTGCGAATACGCGGCTTCGCGTGGTGTAAGCTACCTCTCGGCTTATGTGTTCTCAACCCAGAATTGGCAAAGACCAGCCCGCGAAGTCGATTTCTTAATGGATCTTTTGACTACCGGTCTTGCTAAAGATTTTGATTGGTTTGAGAAAAATAATTTTCGGTTGCTTTGGATTGGGCAGTCGGACAAAGTAAATCCCAAACTCGCCCGTGAGCTAAACCTACTCGCTCAAAAGACCAAGGATTTTACTAAAGCCACTATCAACCTCTGTTTTAATTATGGGGCTCGCGAAGATATTGTAATGGCATTACGCCAGATCTTGCGAGAAGGGGTATCTCCCGAACAGGTAAATGAAGAGGTAGTTTCCGCACATTTATCAACGGCGGGTATTCCGGATCCGGATTTAATTATTCGTACATCCGGTGAATATCGGTTATCTAACTTTTTACTATGGGAGAGTACTTATAGTGAATTGTATTTTTCAGCGAAATATTGGCCAGAATTTGATACAGTAGAGTTTGAGCTTGCACTAGCGGAATATGCCAGGCGGCAAAGAAGATTCGGACGATAACAAGGAATTAGGCACATCTGCTCATGATACTAACGCTTATTTTGGTCATAGTGATATTTGGATGCTTAGTATTCGTTCATGAGTTTGGCCACTTTTTAGTTGCAAAAAAAAGCGGAGTTGAAGTCGAAGAGTTTGGATTTGGATTTCCACCTCGGATTGTGGGACGCAAAGTCGGTAAAACTGTCTACAGTCTTAACTGGTTGCCATTGGGTGGATTCGTCCGGCTCTACGGGGAAGATTCTTCAGACACTCGCCCAAAAACATTTGGTGCGGCTTCTATCGGGGTCAAAACGGCCATCTTGCTGGCCGGGGTTGTGATGAATTTAATTCTGGCATACCTTATCGTGCTGGTGCTTTGTTTTACCGGTCTTCCAGCCGTTTTCACGAGTGGATTTGTACTTCCAAAACCGGTATCGAGTACGCCGAAGCAGGTGATGGTAGTTGATGTTGGGAGTGGCACTCCGGCGGCAACAGCAGGAATTGTTCGAGGCGACATTATTCTCTCAGGCGGCTCCCAAGAATTTACGGACGAAAATCAGCTGATTGCTTTTACCAAGTCTCATGCCGGGGAGACTGTCGATTTTTCGGTCCTGCATGGAGGCAAAAAAGTTCAAGACCAGATTAGTCTGCGGAGCAAGAAAGCCGGTGCGACTTCCGGTTACCTCGGCGTAACTCCCTTGCAGGTTTACAGTCTTTATTATGGACTGAGCTCGTTCTGGGTGGCGGGCTCTCTGAGTGCCCAAGTCGTCTGGGCGACGCTTGCCGGGGTAATACTCTTATTTATTCATTTGCCAGCACTTATTGTGGGACTCTTCCAACCCGGGATTCCGCAAGCAGCCGCCGGAGTGGCCGGACCAATTGGTATATTTACTCTGATTCAGAGTATTACGGCTCTGGGGTGGAACTATTTAATGTTCCTTGTCATGACGATATCAGTGGCCCTCGCTGTCTTTAATGTTCTGCCAATTCCTGTGCTTGATGGAGGAAAACTCTTTCTGATTTGGTTGCAAAAGTTACTGAATCGAACCTTCAGTCCTCGGACCGAGGCCAGGATTTATACCGCCAGCTTTGCCGTGCTTGGTTTACTTATCATCATGATTAGTATTTTTGATATCCGGAGACTTTAATGTCTTGAAGAAACTCGAACCGATTCGTGTTCCATGGAAGCCAGTAGACGGACTGATAGTATTCGGTCTGGCCTGGATAGGAGTGCCGGTCGTTTTGATAATTTTTATGCGCCTGGCGTCTCCGCTCGTGCCAATCTTTGGCACGCTTCTAGTGAGCTTTCGCAACGGCGATATTGTGGCGAGCTTTGTCTTTGCAATAGTCAATGCTGTCGCGGCACTTGGAGTCATTGCATTTTATCTTCATCGCTACCATGCCAGTTGGCAAGATTTGGGATGGCGAAAATTTAACTTTGCCAGAACTATAATGTATCTGGTGATCGGATTTATATTGTTTCTCGTTATCATTCAACTGACTTTCATGGCCCTGGTTTGGCTGGTGCCCTCATTTAATCCGGCTCAGCCGCAAACCAATGACTTTACGGCTCCGACCACTTCACTCGGGAGGCAATTAAGCTTAATCGCGCTCGTTTTACTGCCTCCGGTAGTCGAAGAAACCGTCTTTCGTGGCTTTATTTTTCCAGCCTTCTCAAAATGGCGAGGGGAAGTGGTGGGGGCGATTATGACGAGTATATTATTTGGTTTTGCCCATCTGCAATACAACGTTAGTATCTACACGCTTATCTTAAGTCTGATATTATGTTATATGTACTGGAGACTACGCAGTATTTGGCCAGGAGTCGCACTACATATGATCAATAACTATATTGCTTATTCAGCCATCATAAAGAAATGAAATTATCTCAAACCTTTGTTCGTACAGATAAGAATTATTCCGGTGAGGGGGAAGCTGCCAATCATCGTTTGCTGGTCAAAGCCGGCTTTGTGCGCCAGGAAGCGGCCGGTATTTACAGTTATTTGCCGCTGGGGTTGCGGGTACTGCGTAATATTGAGGCAATTGTCCGAATTGGAATGAATAATTTGGGGGCAGAAGAAATTCTCATGCCGGTACTTCATCCCGCCGCACCCTGGAAGACGACCGGAGGATGGGATTCGATTGATGTACTCTATAAGTTAAAGAGTCGGACCGGCCAAGAATATGCGCTTGGGCAGAGTGAAGAAGAGATTGTGACTCCGCTCGTTATGGGCATAGTCAGCTCTTATAAAGATTTACCAAGAATTGTCTACCAAATCCACTGGAAATATCGCGATGAACTGAGAGCGAAATCCGGTATCCTGCGCGGTCGTGAATTTTTTATGAAAGATATGTATAGTTTTCATGCTTCGCAGGAAGATTTTGATAGTTTTTACAAGCGAGCCAAGGATGCATATATTGATATTTATGGGGAGCTCGGTCTGACGGCCAAAGTAACCGAAGCATCGGGGGGTAATTTTTCCGAAAAAATCTCCTATGAGTTTGAGGTTCTGACCGATGCCGGGGAAGACGTGATTTATTATTGTGAAAACTGTGATTTCTGCGTCGAAGATGAAGTTGCCAAAGTGAAGCCGGGAGACCTTTGTCCGAGATGCGCCAAAGCCAAACTAAAAAGTGCCAAAGCTGCCGAAGTTGGCAATGTCTTTGATCTCGGTCAAAAATATGGTAAAGATTTCGATCTGGGCTATGTTGACCAAAAAGATGAGAAACATTATCCGATAATGGGGTGTTATGGTATAGGGATTTCGAGAGTAATGGGTGTGATCGTTGAAAAATATCACGACGAGGCTGGTATTATTTGGCCGGAATCAGTTGCACCTGCCAAAGTGCACATTATCTCGATCGGAGGCGAAAAATCCGCCGCCGCTGCGGGAATTGTTTATGAAAAGCTGACGAAGCAAGGTATAGAATGTATCTTTGACGATCGTGATAATGTCACCGCGGGTGAAAAGTTTGCTGATTTTGATCTTATTGGTTGCCCCTATCGCGTAACCATTAGTCAAAAAACACTCGCGCAAGACGGAGCAGAAATCAAACGAAGAACCTCCAGTGCTACCGAAATCATTCCTTTAAGTCAGCTTGTAAAGTCGTTTACTTAGTCATAAAGGCAGTCGAAGTGTCTGTCTCGAATAAAAATGTTATGCTTTTTGTTCGAGAAAATCGCGTAATTTATTGTTGGATAACAAAGTTACACTTGTGAGTGGAAGTGAGCATTGATAAACTTACAGATATGATACTGCTTTTGTCTGTGGAACGACTGGTGGCTGGTTACCGAGTGTCTTGGGGTGCCAAAAAAAGATGATAAACCGCTTTCTAGGGCTGTTTTCTCATGATATTGGTATTGATTTGGGTACTGCAAATACTTTGGTGTATGTCAGGGGCAAGGGCATATCGATCAACGAACCAAGTGTTGTTGCGGTTAACACTAAAACCAACCAAGTCTTAGCCATTGGTGACGAGGCTAAAAAAATGGTCGGGCGAACACCAGCCAATATCGTGGCTACCCGGCCCTTGGTTGACGGAGTTGTCAGCGATTTTGAAGTCACTGAGCAGATGCTCAAGTACTTTATCGATAAGGTACATAAAGAAAGCTTCAGTATTTTTCCAAGACCGCGGGTAGTTATCGGTATTCCGAGTGGGGTGACCGAAGTTGAGAAACGGGCGGTTGAAGATGCGGCCACCAATGCCGGAGCAAGGCAAACATTTTTGGTCGAAGAACCAATGGCCGCCGCCATTGGCAGTCGTCTGCCTATTCAAGATGCGGCTGGGAGTATGATCGTCGATATTGGGGGTGGTACCACAGAAGTTGCCGTTATTTCGCTCGGTGGTATCGTAGCGTCGCGCAGTTTGCGCATCGCCGGAGACGAATTGTCTGAAGATATTATTCAGTTTGCCCGCGACGAGTTTAATCTTCAAATTGGTGAGCGGACGGCGGAAAATATCAAAATCGCCATCGGTTCTGCTTATCCCATGCAGAAAGTCTCCGAAGCACCGATGCGCGGGCGAGACCTTGTGACCGGTCTGCCGAAAGAGATAATTGTTAACTCTGATCAAATTCGAGCGGCCCTTTCAAAAAGCATTCGCACGATCGTTGATGCTATTAAAATTACGATTGAAGAAACCCCACCGGAGCTCGTTGCTGATATTATGGACCGCGGGATTATTTTAGCCGGGGGAGGCGCACTTTTGCGCGGACTCGACCTGCTGCTTCATCGAGAGACGAAGATGCCGGTTTATGTAACTGACGACCCACTGACCGCGGTGGCTCGCGGAACGGGACTGGTACTCGAAGATATTGATAGTTTAAAAGATGTTTTAGTTTCTACGCAGTTTGGAAAAATACCTCGTTAATTATGATGCGAAAAGAGAATGTTTGATCGTTTTGTTAGACATTTCGGAGTGGTTTAAGCGATGAGAAATCGACTATCCAACCGAGTCTTAATCGTACTCGTCGTAGGGTTTGTTTTGGTGCTAGCCGGTTTAGTCGGCCTGCTTCGGCCGGTTGAACGAGTTATCGGGGTGGTTACGACTCCGGTCGCTCGCGTATTTCGTATAAGTGGTACGGGAACGGGTAGTTTTTTTAGTTTCTTTTCTCAGATTAAGAACTTAAATCAAGAAAATATTTCGCTCTCGAATGAAGTAAACCAACTCAAACTACAACTTGCGGCAGATGCGCAGATGAGGGCAGAGGACGAAATCCTAAAGCAACAACTCGGTTTCACGCAAGCTTCCACTCAAGTCACCATACCTGCTCAAGTTATAGCCTTTCAACCGGATAATTTTAGAGCTTTTATTACTATAAATCGGGGTAAACGGGATGGTCTCACAGATGGCATGGCGGTGTTATCGGGTGGATATTTTATTGGGACTTTAACCGAAGTAAGTGATGATAGCGCCAAGGTATTTTTAACCATAGATCCAGATTTTCGGGTTGCGGTAATGGACCAGAATACTCAAGCCACCGGTCTCGTGCACGGTGAAATAGGTCAAGGTATGAGTCTCGAAGAAGTTCCCCAGGACCAAACCATAAAACCCGGAGATACCCTGGTAACAAGTGGACTAGGGGGAGACGAGCCGAAAGGACTCGTGATTGGTCAGATTGAAACTATTAATCATCAGGATAACGCAATTTTTCAAACCGCTCAGGTCGTCGCCAACGTCAACCTCGATCAACTTGATCTAGTGTTTGTAGTGACACATTCATAATATGAACGGTATTAAACTAATTCTTATCACATTGGTGGCGGTCTGGCTGGAGGTCAGCTTTTTCGGTGCCTTGCGACCTTTTGGGATTATACCGAACGTATTTTTAGTCATTATATTAGAGGCGGCTGCCATCTTGCCCCGCTCGAGTGATGCACTAGCTATGGCGGTCGGAGGGGGGTTTTTACTTGATCTTTCAAGCGGTGTTGATTTCGGTCTGCGAACCGGTTTTTTTACCTTTCTAACGTTACTAGTTACACTGATGCGTCGGACCGGCGCCGATTTTTCAAGAATATCGATGCGACTAACAGCTGTCATGAGTGGGACCATTCTTTATAATTTGGCGGTGCTAAGTACATTGGCTTTGTCTCACAGCACGATTCCGGTTGGGCTAGTTGCCGAAAAGATCATTATTGAAATCGTCGAAAATATCATTCTAGCAGTAGTGCTGCATTATCCAATTCGGAAACTGATTGAGAATCAACATCCGAATATTCCCGTAATTCCAAGAGTGGAATAACCATGGCTCGTAAAACGAAATTTTCATATGATAATCCCGAGACATCGCAGGGACGGTGGAAGATCAAAAGAAAGTTAGCCGGTCACGAACAGTGGGTGGAAGCCGTTTTACCCGCGGAAACAAGTGTTGGTAAAGTTGAAATCGAGACCAACCGAAAACCGCTTTTGATCATGGCATCGGTGATTTTCATCTCGTTTCTTGTCCTCGTTGGCCGGATGTTCATATTAGAAGTCGTTCAAGGTAAAGAAAACTTAAGCTATGCGGATAACCAGCGCATCCGTGAAACCGTAATTCGCGCCCCCAGAGGAATTATCTATGATACTAATCATCAGGTCTTAGTTCAGAACGAGTCTAATTATGACATTACCGTTACTCCGGATGAGCTGCCTCCGGATAGAAGCTCCAGATTCAATTTGTACGCAGAGGTTGGTTCAATTATTGGCGTAAGTCCAACTAGTATTCAAAAAACTTTAGAAACTGATTGCATCGCCACCAATTCAGGTGGCGGCAATACCGCAGCGGAAGCTTTAGCCGAGTGTTTAGGAAGTTCGGAACCGGAACTGGTGGCGAGTAATATTACGCGCGATCAGGCTTTATTATTTGATCAGCGTCTCGGGAGTTTTCCTATGTTCAGTCTGGATGTAAATCCGATTCGCCAGTATCTGGATAACTCAACGCTTGCCCAAACGCTTGGTTATACCGGACGAATCTCACCCGATGAGTTGGCGAACGATCCAACTTATTTACCGACCGATTACATCGGCAAACTTGGTATTGAGAGTGAGTATGAAAGTTTGCTTCGGGGTATCGATGGCAGCCAACAAACCGAGGTTGATGTCACCGGCAAGCCAGTCAAGGTCTTAGCCAGTCAACCGGCAACGCCCGGAGACAACCTGGTCTTATCGATTGATATGGGACTTGAGCAGCATATGACTGATGCGATCAAGGGAGAACTGGCCGCGGCTCAGGCTAAAGGCATTAATGCCCAACAGGCTGCCGGGGTAGCGCTTGATCCCTCGACGGGCGATATTCTGGCGCTCGTGAGTCTCCCAGGTTATGACGATAACTTATTTGCGAAAGGCATATCTCAGGCCGATTACTCGAAGTTAGTTGGAAATTCTGCCCAACCGTTATTTAATAAACCCGTCGATGGAGCCTATCCAACTGGGTCAATTATTAAGCCCTTAATTGCATCGGCGGCACTCCAGGAACATATTGTGACTCCGACTACTATGGTTGATGATACCGGTCAGCTGACGATTCCCAACCCGTACGATCCGTCGAGTCCGTTCATTCAGAGAAGTTATGAGCCGGGCGGTTTTGGGTTTTTGGATATAACCGATGCAATAAGACTATCTTCAAACGTTTTTTTCTATACCATGGGTGGTGGCTATGGCAATCTGGTTGGACTCGGAGCTGAGCGCCTGACCAAATACTATGGCTATTACGGCCTTGGTAAAAAGCCGGGTATAGATCTACCCGATCAAACCGCCGGGCTAGTGCCGACGCCGTCTTGGAAGCAAAAGACCTTGAATCAGCCCTGGTATCTCTCAGATACCTACAATATTTCTGTCGGTCAAGGTGATATGCTGATTTCTCCCTTGCAACAAGCCGATGCCATCGCCGGAATTGCGAACGGTGGTACCATTTATAAACCTCACTTAGTCACGGAAGTCCTTGATAGTGGTAACCATGTTGTACAAAAGATTAAACCGCAAGTGCAGTACAAAATACCGGTCGATATTGCGAACTATAAAATTATTCAAAATGCCATGCGACTGGTAATGTCAACGCCGACGGGCACCGGCTGTTGCCTGACGGAAAAGTATTTACCAGGGCTCGTGGCCGGCAAGACCGGTACGGCCGAAACCGGAGGATACACCGGTACGGCTCTGCCTCATGCCTGGTTTGAAGCCTATGCGCCTTATGCCAATCCTCATATCGTCGTTGTGATTATGGTTCAGAACGTTGGCGAAGGGGCCGTTTACGCACTTCCGGCAGTTCGCGAGACCCTGCAATATTACTTTTCGCAAGGAGCCGGGAAGTCATATTTGACCCAACCTTTACCACCGCAGAGCTAAACCGGTATCGAGAGCTCTGACAGATTAAAAAATTTGTTAAAAGATAAGCGGATTCTGATAATATAAATTGACAATAGTAACTATTGACACTTGAGGATTTGGGGGCGAAAATGGAGCAGCGTTGGCACGAAATAACATCAAAGATTGCCGCGTTCAAATCACAATGTAGGTGAGCTCGGCTATCTAGCCCGAGTGTTTTTTTCTCCCTAAATCGTGAAACAATAAGATCATGAGCATGCGCCGTAATGACAGCCAAGATAGCTGATACGGTGAAGCGCGATAAGCGTTGCATCATGATTTCATGGTTTTGAAAGAGGCACGCGATATGAATCAGAAAAGGAGCATTAGTAAAGCTATGCAAGTCAGTAAAAAAGAATTCTATTTGACGACCGAAGGTGTTGGTAAGCTTAAAGAAGAACTTAATGATCTGGTGCATAATAAGCGAGTCCAAATTGCCGCTCGTCTTAAGGAAGCCAAAGAGTATGGCGACTTAAGTGAAAATATTCAGTGGGATGATGCCAAAGATCAACAAGCTTTTATTGAGGGCCGTATTTCTGAAATTGAGAATATTCTTAAGCATGCCAGCTTAATTGAACAGAAAAAAGGCGGAGTCGTATCACTGGGCTCAACCGTCCATCTCGAACTGGAAGACGGTGTGCAGCGTTATATTATTGTCGGATCAACTGAAGCGAACCCCGAAGAAGGACGGATATCCAACGAGTCGCCCATCGGGAAAGCTTTAATCGGTCGCAAGCCGGGTGAAGAAGTAGAAGTTATCGTTCCCTCCGGGACACTCAAGTATAAGATAACCAAGGTAGAATAACGCGAGCCTCCTAGAATTTAAGAAGATGTTTTAGGGCTCACCGAGGAGCCCTTTTACAAATGTTTGCGAACAATTTGTTACAATTACAACTATGCAAGAATCCTCACACTACTGGCTTAATCTGGCAACGAAAGAAATTCTCGAGCACTATCCCGTAGGAGATTTAGTTGTTTCAAGTGGTATTTCACCATCGGCCTCTTATCACGTTGGACATTTTCGCGAAATTTTGACGGCTGACGCAATCTGTTGGGGCCTGCGCAAAAGTGGTCGAAAAGTAACGCACACACACGTGGTCGATAATTTTGATCCGCTTCGCAAACGCTACGACTGGCTCCCAGAAAGCTATGAAAGCTATGTCGGTCAACCAATTTGTATTGTGCCTGATCCATTCGATAAATGTCGGGCGCGTCACCTTACCTACGCCGAGCATTTTTACCAAGAATTTGAGAAATACGCTCGGGCTATGGGAATTGGCGGCGAAGGCTTTAAAGTAATTCGAAGTTATGAGGATCTCTATCTCACAGGCAAGATGGCGACTCAGATAGAGAAAGTGATCGAAATGCAAAATCTAGTGCGTCAGATCTTTAAAGACATGTCGAATCGAGAGTTGGGTGAGGATTGGCTGCCCCTACAACTACTCGGTCCGCACAAGGATTTTAATGAACTGCGTTACCAATCGATCGAAAAAAAGAACCATCAGATCATGGGAGTCGATAGTGCCGGTACAGAAATTAATCTGGATTACTCGAAAGGCGAAGTAAAATTAAATTGGCGGCTTGATTGGCCGGCGCGTTGGCAAGTATTGGGCGTAAAAGTCGAGCCATTTAGTGCCCAGGAACATGGGGCAGCCGGGGGCTCGTATGACACCGGGGTCCGCTTTAGCCGTGAGATCTTTGGTTATGAGCCACCTATACCTGGTGTGCGCTACGCGAACATTCATTTGGTCGGCGATAATAAGAAAATGAGTTCTTCGAAAAATAACCTGATTACTCCCGAAGAAGCGCTGCGCATCATGCCGGCCGAAATATTGCGATATTTTATCGTTCGCTCCAAACCTGATCGAACGCTTTATTTTGATTCGGGAATCGGCTTATTTAATTTGATTGACGAATATTCACAGATTGAACATAAAGCCAAAAACGGTGAAAAGTCCGAGTTTTATGATGCCTGGGAATTTGCGTCTGGTTCGAATAATACGCCACTTGGTCAGAAGATTTCGAGCGTAGCTTTTAATCATCTAGTATCGGTTTATCAGGCGGCAAATGCTAACTCAACCGAAGCTTTAAAGATCTTAGCTCGCACCGGTTACACGGAGGAAGTCTCCGCTCAAAAAGAGGTAATCCTAACTGAATTTAAATTCGTGGCGAATTGGCTTGAACAATACGCTCCGGAGAGCGTCAAATTTAAGATTCAAGACTCAATTCCTCAACTTGAGTTAGGTCTTAACGAGAAGAAGTTTCTAAAAAATTTATCGGAAGCGGTTGCCGCCCATAATGACATTGATGGCAATACCATGCATAAGCTTATTTATGACTCTATCCAGAGCAGCGAGATTGCGGCAGGTGCGGCCTTTAAAGCTATATATCAGGTGATTCTCGCGAAAGATTCAGGACCTAAGGCTGGGTGGTTTCTGGCAAGTCTTGATCGTAGTTGGTTGATAGCGAGACTGGCACTACTTGCATAAGCTTGCTTTATAACACCTGAGCTAATTTATTTCTCGCGCAATAAGGCATATAATGAATGCCAAATGGTAGACCTAAAACATCTGCGCCAAAATCCGAAAGACTATATCGACTCCGCTCACTTGCGCGGAGTTACTGTTGATATCCACAAATTGCTCGAGCTTGACACCAGACGCGCAGAAATGATCGGTCAAATCGATGCCCTGCGCAGCAAACTCAAGTCTAAAGCAAAGCCAGCCGAAAAAGAGCGAACCGAGCTTCAGGCGGCCAAAGTTAAACTCGAAGCACTGGAAGCAGACTTTATACCGGTTGATGCGGATATAACCGAACTGCTATGGCGCATTCCCAATTTGATTGCTGACGGTACGCCTCATGGGGGAGAAGAAGCCAATAAAGAGCTGCGAACTTGGAAACCGGCAGAGAACTCTAAGGTAAAAGCTCCTAAGGATCATTTGAGTTTGGCGATCGAAAAAGATTTACTCGATTTTGAACGTGGGGCGAAAGTTGCCGGAAGCAAGTTCTTGTTTACCAAAGGCGCAACAATTCGACTTGAGATGGCGGTCATGAGACTGGCGATAGATGTGGCCGAAGCAGCCGGTTTTACCATTATGGGTGTACCCCACATGGTCAATGATCGGATTGCGGCGGGGACCGGATTCCTGCCTCGAGGTGAAGAAGCTCAGATTTACCGCGTTGAAGGGCAGGATTTGAACTTGATTGCGACTGCCGAACTGCCTCTGACTGGATATCACGCGGATGAAATACTGGACCCCGAGAAATTGCCCATTTTGTATGCGGGCATTAGCCCTTGCTATCGGCTCGAAGCCGGTGCTTATGGCAAACATAGTAAAGGATTTTATCGGGTGCATCAGTTCGATAAGCTTGAGATGTATGTCTACGCCAAAGCCTCTGAGAGTAGTGACTGGCACGAAAAACTACTAGCCATTGAGGAAGATATTGTTAAGATGCTGGAAATTCCCTACCGGGTTGTTCGAATAGCTGCCGGGGATTTGGGCGCTCCGGCCTATAAAAAATACGATATTGAGTACTATAGCCCGGTCGATAAAACTTACCGCGAACTGACCAGTTGCTCTAACTGTACCGATTTTCAGGCTCGACGGCTCGCAATCAGAACGCGGGGCGCCAATGGGCAAACCGAGTTTGTGCATACCTTAAACGGGACTGCTATTGCTTTTAGCCGAGTGTTTATAGCATTGCTCGAAAATCATCAAACCGAAGATGGTTCAATTGCGATACCGGCGGCATTACAATCATATTATGGAGGCAAGACCCTATGATCCAACTTCAGATTAGTGGTAACAATTATGAGCTGAATGATAATATCGTCGATTACGTCGAGACAAAAATTGGCGAACTTGAGAAATATCTCCCGCGCTCAGTCCGAGACGGGGTCAGAGCGACTGTCACCTTGATCACCGATCAATCTGGTCGGGAAGATAATCAATCGATCTGTGAAGTGGCCATTTTAGTCAAAGGCAGTAAATTGCAAGCAAGAGAAGCGACTATTAACATGTTTGCCGCGGTTGATATTGTCGAGCAAAAGCTCAAAAGCCAAATCCTGAAGTATAAACAGAAAACCTCGCCTCGACAAAATCGGGCAAAAATATTCGTTTCAAAAATAATGGGTCGCGCGGCCGAAGAATAACGCTTAAAAAAGTCTAGAGCTCGACTCGACGAAGCGGCCCGTTTTGCGCTACAATGGTGCTACTTTGGCTGCTGAGACGATCGATTTAGTTTTTACAATTGTTTGGGATTTTAAGAAAAAATATAAAGAATAATCTTAAAGGATTCTTTCGCTAGTCCGAGAGAAATTAAGCATTGAACTTAGTTACCAAAATCATGGGCGATCCGAATGCGCGGGAGATAAAACGGGCTGAGCCGAAAATTGCCAAAATCAATGCCCTTGAAGAAGATATCAAAAGCTTAAGTGACGGGGAACTGCGTGCTCAAACCGCAAAGCTTCGGTCTGAGATTGAAAAAGGTCGAAGTCTTGACGATATTTTACCGGAAGCTTTTGCCAGTGTTCGCGAAGCAGCTCAACGCGCCATTGGGCAACGACATTTTGATGTGCAGTTGATTGGTGGCATTGTGCTTCATGAAGGCAAAATTGCCGAAATGCGCACCGGTGAAGGCAAAACTTTGGTGGCGACTGCGCCGGTCTATTTAAACGCTTTGACCGGAAGAGGCGTACATATAGTGACGGTTAATGATTATTTGGCCACATTACACGGTGCCTGGATGGGAAAAATTTATTACGCTCTTGGGCTCTCGACCGGAATCATCATTCATGAGCAAGCCTTAATGTATGATCCGGATTACACGAATGAGCTTCATGAAGATCCCCGAATGCAACCCTTGCGTCCGGTCAGTCGTCAGCAAGCCTACCAAGCCGATATTACTTATGGAACAAATAATGAATTCGGTTTTGATTACCTGCGCGACAATATGGTTGATGATGTGCATAAAATGGTTCAAAGGCCGCTCCATTATGCGATTGTCGATGAGGTTGACTCGATTCTAATCGATGAAGCCAGGACCCCGCTGATAATCTCGGCGCCGGCCGAAGAAAGTACTGATAAATATTTTCAATTCTCGCGTCTGGCTGCCAGGTTAAATCCAGAAACGGATTACACTGTTGATGAGAAATTAAAAGCTGTTAGCTTAACCGATGAAGGCATTGCGGCTATCGAAAAAGTATTAGGGGTCGAAAATGTTTACGAAGCTGGGCGAATCGATGATGTGCATCATATTGAACAATCGTTAAAGGCGGAAGCCCTCTTTCGGCGTGATCGGGATTATGTCGTTCGCGACGGAGAAATTATTATTGTCGATGAATTTACTGGGCGCTTAATGTTTGGTCGGCGCTACAGCGAAGGCTTGCATCAGGCCATCGAGGCCAAAGAGGGGGTGCAGGTCAAAAATGAGTCTCTAACTCTTGCCACCATTACGTTTCAAAATTACTTTCGTTTATATGAGAAGCTTGCTGGAATGACGGGAACTGCCGCAACTGAAGCCGAAGAGTTCGGGAAAATCTATGAGCTCGACGTTACAACCATTCCAACGCACCGACCGATGGTCAGGCAAGATATGTCAGATCGGATCTATAAAACGGAACTGGGTAAATTCCGAGCTGTAGCCGGAGAAATTGCCGAGCGCCATAAAAATGGTCAACCGGTGCTCTTGGGTACCGTTTCAATTGAGAAAAATGAAATACTCTCAGGAATACTCAATCAGCTTAATATTGAGCATACGGTCTTAAACGCGAAAAATAACGAAGCCGAAGCCTCAATTATCGCGGCCGCCGGTCAGCGTGGGGCGGTGACTCTGGCTACCAATATTGCCGGTCGAGGAACCGATATTATGCTGGGACACGGTGTTGATAAATTGGGTGGCTTGCATGTAATTGGGACTGAGCGACATGAATCGAGGCGGATTGATAATCAGCTGCGAGGTCGCTCCGGCAGACAAGGCGACCCCGGATCAACTCAATTTTATGTGTCACTCGAAGACGATTTAATGCGCATCTTTGGGGGCGAGCGGATTGGTGCGATGATGGAAAATTTGGGCATCGACGACCAGACCCCGATCGAGAACAAAATCATCACTCGTTCGATAGAAAGTGCCCAGAAAAAAGTCGAAGGTCATAACTTTGATATCCGTAAACAGCTAGTCGAGTATGACGACGTTATGAACAAGCACCGCACCGCGGTCTATTCGAGACGCCGAAAAGCCCTCGAGAATGAAAATTTACGACCCGATATACTCGGATTTATCGAGCACGAAATTACTGCCGCCGTTGCGGCGCATCGAGACGAGAAGACCGGACAAGTCAGTGAAGAAGCTTTGTTTGAAGCGATTGGCTCAATGTTGCCGCTCAGTGAGGAGCTAAAAGTACGGATTAAAGCTGCCCACCACAGCGAGCTGGTGTCGCTTATTACCGAAGAGGCCGGAAAAATTTACGAACAAAGAATTGCGCAGTTTGGCGAAGAACCGATGCGACTGATGGAGCGCTTAATCTACTTACGGGTGCTCGATAATTTATGGATTGAACACTTAGAAGCGATGGATAGCTTACGTAGCGGTATTGGACTTCGCGCCGTTGGACAGAGAGATCCGCTGGTTGAGTATAAGAGCGAAAGCTTTAAGATGTATAAAAACCTGGTGGCGTTAATGGAAGCCGAGATAGCTTCGACTATCTTTAAGAGCTCAATCGGACCGGCCGAGAGCGCCGAGTTACCGGTTGAAACTGCTCTTACAAAAGCCGCTAAAGAAGCGGATACCAATGCTCCGACCGATGAGCCGAGAAAAAAACCTACTCAAAAATCCGCCAAAACGGTCATTGACGGGAAAAAAATTGGCCGGAATGATTTGTGTCCTTGCGGCTCAGGCCTTAAGTATAAAAAGTGCGGCATGATATCCGCACCTCAACATAAGGGGTAACAAATACAGTGGATAATATTCCTGAAAATGCCGACAAAGTATTTTCAGGAATATTATTTGACGTCTATCAATGGCCGCAGACCCTCTATGATGGTAAGGAGGTAACCTTTGAAGCAGTGTCCCGTCGCCCAACCGTTCAGGTTATTGCCGTAAAAGGCGATGAAATAGTCTTGCTGCATGAAGAGCAGCCTATGAAAGCCTTAAGCTTTAATTTAATTGGCGGAC
>JBIOIQ010000006.1:0-51403 GCA_044449985.1 Candidatus Saccharimonadia bacterium
AAACGGATACTGGTTGCTTGCGGCTGACGGCGGCATCTTCACCTTCGGAGATGCAACATTCCATGGGTCAACCGGGAATATTCGCTTGAACGCTCCGATTGTCGGAATGGCGGCAACCCCGTCCGGAAACGGTTACTGGTTGGTTGCGGCTGACGGCGGCATTTTCTCTTTCGGTGACGCGGCATTTCACGGCTCCACTGGAAACTTGAGGCTCCGTGCTCCGATTGTCGGAATGGCGGCAACCCCGTCCGGAAACGGTTACTGGTTGGTTGCGGCTGACGGCGGCATTTTCTCTTTCAATGCGCCCTTCTTTGGGTCAGGCGTTGGGTTACTCCACTTTGGTTGGGTCACTTCGTTTGTGACCACTTCAACGGGTGAGGGCTACTTGATCGCAAGCTCAGCCGGAGAGATCTTCAACTTCGGAGACGCAACATTCCTGGGTGTGGCCTAAAGGCATCCAAAGTATTACTCTCAGGAGAGCGCGCATGCGCGCTCTCCTGAGAGACTATTAACACTTATTTATAACGGCGCGAAAGCGTTTTTTTATTTCACAAAGTCTTGTCTTCATATACATGTTCAACTAATATGAAAGCATAACAAGAATGGTGGGGTCGCCAATTAATAGCTGATGACTTGGCGTAACAACAGGTTGAATATTCAAAGTTTTAGAAACGGTTATTTTAGGCTATTGATAGTTATTATCCTGGCGGGTTTGGGAATAGTATTCGGTTTTAAAAATATTTCCGGTGCTTTAGCGGTTAGCGTCAATAGCCCCAATCAAATACCAAATAACGAAAGAGTTTCTATTTCCGCCTATGATAATCCGTTTAATCCGGCCAGTGGTTGTCAGCCTTTCAATGGCAACAGGGAGTACGATACCGTCCCGTGGGTTTCACTCCAATCTGATGCAACTCAAGATGCTTCCCCTCCCGTTGGTTACACTGTTCCCACCGGAACTACCAGTGTCCCACTTCAAGTTAATGATATGGTTTTTGCATGCTGGCGAATTTCTAACCAGCCTCCATTCGGAGCTGTTTATCCTGGTTTGCCCAGAGACACAAATGTCATCAACCGTTCTTTAACCCAACAAATTGCGAATGTTGCATCCGTTACTGCAGATGTAGGAACGATTTCAGGACTTGCGCCGCAGTACACCCCTGGATCAACTATCACAATCCCTCAAAATTTACCAACGAGTTATTGGTTCGGAAACCAATCCATACCATTTACCTGGAATGCTCCGAGCGCCTTTGCTCCGGGATCTAGCGTAACGGTGAATATCACTGTACAACTTGTCGGGGCGAACGTTTTTCACGGAAGTCAGTGGCAATGTTTGGTGCCTTCCGGATTGATAACTTCATCCAGCAACTGGATGCATGATTGTATTACGGGCTCAATCACATTCCAAATGTTATTTGTGACTCCCGGAAACAATGCCAGTTGTGGAGTGCCTGTAACTTCCGCATCGATCGTGACTGCCGGTCAATCGTTTACGGCAACAGTTCCGATTATTAACAACAGCTCATCAAATTGGCCAAACTCAGGGGTCAATCAATATCGAATGGCGAACGTGTCGACTGATCCGGCAATTCATTCATTTAATATAACGGCTCCGCCCGCGGCAAATCCTGGGCCATATTCTTTGCCGGGCAATCCTCAGCGTTTCAATTTGCCTGCCCCAGTTCCAATAGGTGCAACTGCCACCATTACGTATACTATAAACGCACCTGCTACGGCCGGGCTCCATACATATTATTTTGAAATGTTCCAAGAAAACGGTGCGGGGCTGGTATCTCCGGCGTGCCCAGTTAATATCAATGTTGGCATACCAATCAGTACACCCAATGTACCCCATCGGATTTATGCTGCGAATGTGCTTTCAATTATTCCGCAGCAACTTCGCGATAGCTTTCAATTTGTGACTAATTTAGTTGCTTATATGTGGCCGGATGCCGGACTTCGCTCACGTGGAGATAATATCCGAAATTTATGGCTGGCCGGAGTTTGGGGGTACAACGCTCCAGGCGGAGCCGACAATGGCGGAGGACTTAGCACTAATACCGATTTAAATATTATGAATTTGATGAATACTGGTGCCGAAGCCAACTGCCCTGCTCCAAATGTGCCCGGAGACCAGCGCACTTGTGTTGATCGCTTGCCCCTCGCCTATGTACCCGATCTTGTCGTTGACACTTTTCCGGCTACGGTCCAGACTCCGAATGGAAATAACTGGCTTTCCATCCGAGATGGAGATTTAGGTACAAACGGTGCTCGGGGTGTGGCAGATAATACGATTCATACAACGTGTGGCGCAAATGCAGGATTTTCTAACGCTTGCGGTGGATTTTGGTCAAATTTGGTCGGCCGATATTCTTGCGTACATACACCACTTGATTATCAGGGGAGGACTACAACTTCCTGGCCGTGTCCATCAATCATGTATCCGGGCAATTACATTAACAATGCTGAAATTTCAAATATACATGTTGGGGCGACAAATATTACATCGATTGACCCGACAAATACCAGTTGGCAAGGAAAGCTGACCAATATTTCGAACCCACAGGCTTCGGTGTTGCAGCCCGATGCGCATTTGGCAGCGGGAAATGTTGGACAAGGGCCGGTTTCCGGCGGCCCAGCAAATGATGGTGCAGGAGTGCTCGATAATATTAAGAATGTTTCGAGCGTTAGTGTCGTTGCGAGTGCGGGTGAGTCATTGAATGTTGCCAGTTCGCCGGCAAATCCGGGCGCACCTGTCTCTTTGCCTAATTTTATCGCACCACCTTTCGTCAGTGATCCGAGCGACGTCCAGGGAACCGCCGATATTACCACCGTATCAAGTATGGTATCCGGTGTTCAGTTTGGCTCACTTCAGGCAGTCAGTCACCTACAGGATGGTCTCGGTAATGGATATCCTTCACAGACCGAAGAATTATCTTATACAGGCTCAATTAGATCGGCAGCGATTACTCTAAATTGGGATGAATATGTCGACTGGAGTCAAATCGACGATAAGGGTCATTGGGCGACGACTCGTGCAAGTGGTATTGTGACGGGAATTAATGAAGGTGCGCCAGCAACCTACGTTTATACGCCTCAAAGTCTTGGCGGTAATACTGGAACTCATCTGGTATCCACGGGTCTACCTGTTGGGTGTGGAGCTCCGGGACACCCAGCCTGTGGGCAGATGTCAGTTTGTAACGTTGGTCCGAGTTCAATTTCGGTACTTTCGACAACATTTAATGGGCTAAGTTATTCTCCGAGCGACATAGAAAGTAGATTTGGCTGGACAAACCCAAATACAATCCCAGCTTTTGTTACAAATCCAAACTATAACGGAACAGGAATAAGTGATTTTGGGCCGGATCCAACAACTAATTCTGCTTGGGCAACTACGAATCCACAACTGCCGATGTGGCAAGATCCAAATATGACCACCATGGATGATAGTTCTTCGTCTTATCCGCTCAATCCAGCTGCGCTTCAACATTGGACATATAATTCAACTGATTCGGTTTACACCAATCGCAACATCTACGGGGGAGCAGTTGTGCCGTCTTTTCCAACGGCATATTCAATGGTCGCGGGCGGATCGGGCTGTGGTTCAGTCGTTTTTGGCCCCCCTCAAAATCTAACCTATTATCCAGGTGCAACCCAGATTCACGAAGATGGTTCGACTCATGCAGATTTCGGAACGAATGGACTTAATCCGGCCACCGGTACTTGTTATGACGGGGCTTGTGATGATCAGGTAGATATAGGCTGGACTTGGGTGAGTGATCTGCAACGGGTTCACTACCAAAATTCTTGGAAGGATCACACAAGAAACTTAGGTAATCGCGCGGTCGCTCCCGATGTAGGTGCGGTTCCAACCGCCGAATGTAGCTCTGGTTTCGGATCCCCGAACTATGATTTGTACTTTTTAGGAATTGCAGATACTACTAGTAACTGTTTGAGGCCCGGAAGAGCTGTTGGAACCATCTATAATCCAACATTAAGTACCCAAAGCCAAGATGTTTTAGGAGTAGCAGGAATTAGTGGGTACTTTAATGGATCATCAGCCGGATCGGCGTTCCTGTATAGTCAATGTGGGATTATAAGTAGCTTTGGCAGTGGCGGACAATATCCTCTGTATTACAACAATCCAGCAAGCGATACGACTTACCAAAACGCGGCCACGAATCTTAACCCGACCTGTAATGCGATAACTTCGCCAACTGGTAACCCTGCTGTTGATCCAATCCATCACGTGTTTGGTGGAAGCTTTGATTCCGACATATTAGGTATAGCTGCACAGTCAAATATTGTGTCTCCTCCGACTAACTTGAACGGAAAAATTTATCGAACTGGAAGTGGTGCTACGCTTCAGACCGGTCACGATCTGATAATCAACAGCGATCCAGTATTCTGCAATGGGTCGGGCACCATTGTTGTTGAAGGTAATCTCTACATCAACAGCAATATTAGCTATTGTCCTGGCTCCGCAAATAAATCAAATACTCCTTCGGTTGGATTCATTGTAAATGGCAATATCATCATTGGACCTGCTGCAAGTCCAGATACGGTCAATAATATAGTTGGAGCATATTTTGCAACTGGCCAATTTCAAACTTTAACAACGGTAATTCCTGGCAATTTTACAACTAGTGATCCGGTTACGGCCTTTAATACGAATCAAAGCTGCACCTCGGTTCACGCAGCATCTTTAAATGTCTGTGGATTGATAGTCGCCGATAATTTCGATCTTGAAAGACAGCCAAGTGGGGTTGACTTGGCAGCCGGAAGTTTGCCCGAACAATTTATCTATGATGGACGCGTAGTTGTGAATCCACCTCCAGGGTTTAATAACATCTTAACTGCATCAGCTGTTTGGAATGAAGGAGTACCTTACACGACACCATAACAGGTCAACTATTTGTAAATGAAAAGTCTAAAAGAGGTGAGCCATGTTAATAACTCAAAGTGCAAAGAATACCTTGTTAAACATAAGCGTGATAGTGTATTCTTAGGTTAAGCTAGTGGTAACGATTAATCTACTTCCTAATTTAGTTCTCGACCGAAGACGCCAAGCTCGAATAATGCGGATGGCGACTTTTGCATTAGTCGGATGGGTCAGCCTTGCAGTTATTATTGTTTTGCTCGCCTTATCGTATAAGGCATATGAATCTCACCAAGTTACTACTCTGCAAAATCAGTATTCGAGTTTAAATAGCGACGTCAACTCTACAGACAATATTTCATTCCGAGCGACTGCAGTGGCTGTCCAAACCAGCCTAAAAGCCCTTGATCAGTTGCAGTCATCTTATCTAGATCCTCGAGATGTTCTTAATACGGTAAGTCGGTTACTACCTAAGGGGGTAATATTAACCAACATCAAAATTTCTCCGACCCAGAATGTAGTCATTTCAGGTAAGGCTAATAGCATTCCCGAAGCGATTAAACTTTACTATGCAATCACCCAAAGCCAGACTAACAACAATAATGGCTCACTGGCTTACTTTACCGGCGTAACCTGGAGCGGAATTAGTTCGGATGGCGGTAACGCTATACCAATTACAGTTTCAGGTAACTATAAGGCGGGGTCAGGACAATGAAGATGCCCAAAACAAACAACAACCTGTGGGCGTACTTAATTGTTGCTGTAATCGTCGGCGTAGGAGCTTATTTTATTGCGAAACCACTTTATGATGGCGCTCAGAGCCAAAAAACACTAGCAGCTTCAATCCAAGTCAATATTAATGCTTTAAAAATCCTCAAAACCGAAACTGAAACGTTGCGAACTAACTTTGCAACGGTATCAAAAGATCAAACAAGAATCCTGCAAGCATTACCTGAGAAATCCCAAGAAGAATTATTACTTCCACAAATGATAAATATTGCATCTTCGACAGGTGTTGGGCTAAGCGGATTGACAATTGCGCCGGTTGAACAAGGCATCGTCGTTGCAGCAACTCCGGGTAATAATATTCCAGTTGGACTCCTAGCATATCCCTTTACCTTTACAATTACAGGTAATTATTCGAATCTAAACAATTTCTTTGGTGCTTTGAAACTAAGCGCACGTTACGTTGACGTACAGAGTATAGATTTGTCGTCTGAAAACAATAATCCTAACAATTTATCAATGAAGGTAATATTAAACGCGTATTATCAGTCAAACGGAGGCACTAACTAATGGCTACAGTGCAAAAAACTGAATTGCAGCGTCAAATTCCTCAGATTATTACGTTAGTAGTAATAGTACTTATTATTATCGTTTTGCTCATTGGAAATCCATTTAAACAACACACAAAAGTTAAAACTGTTGCCCCAGCAACACTAGATACAAGTTTTGATTTGAATGCGCTTCCTGCACTTGAGCTTAGAAGCACTAGCTACCCGGTAATTGTGCCAGATGATCTCGGTGGTCGAGCTAACCCCTTCGCGCCGTAGCTTATGCAGCAATTTACCTACCGAGCTAAAGATGAAAAGGGTGTAAATATTTCTGCTCAGGTTGAAGCAGGGAGTGTTGGTGACGCCGCAAAATTGTTAATAGCCCGAAAATTGTTTCCGTTGAGCATTGAGCCATATAAGGCTAATATATTTAATGGTGGATCACTCGAAAAACTGCAAAGGGTCACTTCGAAAGACAAAGTTCTTTTTACACGACAATTGGCAACTCTTGTGAAGGCGGGACTTCCTTTAGGAAGAGCTTTGACAATACTCCGAGATCAGACCAATAATCCTAAACTTCAGAAAGTTGTGGTAGAAATTAGCGGCAGTATCGAAGGTGGAAGCAGTTTATCCGATGCTTTGAAGAAATATCCAAAATATTTTAACAATATATATATAAGTATGGTTCAAGCTGGTGAAGCAAGTGGTAGTCTAGACGATACATTAACACAGCTTGCAGCCCAAGAAGAGAAAACTGCCGCAGTCAATTCCAAGATAAGAGGTGCATTTACTTATCCTATAGTGGTTCTATCGGTCCTTATTATCGTGGCCGTTCTTATGATTACTCTAGTTTTACCTCAAGTTGGGAAAATGTATACTGATCTGAAAAAGCCACTCCCATTTCTGACTGCGATACTTCTGGGAACTGCAAATTTGATGATTACCTATTGGTATGTGGCGATTTTGTTGCTCATTGGATTAATTGTTGGTGGGGGAGTATATCTTCGGTCCCAAAGTGGAAGGCGAAAATTGGATACTACCAAACTTAATCTACCTCTCTTTGGTCCACTTATACGGAAACTTTACATGGCTCGACTGGCAAGAACGCTTGGGTCGTTGATTGCTTCGGGAGTTTCCGTGCAAGAGGCGCTGCTAATATCTTCACGTTCTATGAATAATGTTCTACTCGAAGAAGCACTTCTTAAAATTACCGATAAGGTAAAATCTGGGACGGCTTTATCGACGCTGGTAGGAGATAATCCCCTGTTCTTACCCTTAGTGGGACAAATGCTAGCAGTGGGTGAGGAAACAGGCACCATTGGCGATAGCCTAAATAAGCTTGCACAGTATTATGAGGATGAAGTCGATGAAGCCGTCAATAATATATCGACACTTATTGAGCCGGCGACGATGGTTGTTCTCGGAGGGATGGTAGCATTTTTAATTGCAGCAGTGCTACTTCCGATTTATGGTCTTGTTTCTGTTGTTGGCAATTAAGATTTCTTGCGTTTGATTGTTGAAATTACGAAATTAAGATAAAGTTGACAACAAACTCCAATAGCATTATCTTTAACCATAAGAAGTAATTAATTCTAGGGTGAGCACTAATGACTGAAATCACATTAAATAAACAAAGAAGCGGTTTTACGCTTATTGAACTTGTTATCGTTTTGGCAATCGCAGCCCTAATTATTTTAGTGGTTCTTGAAGCCGTCGGCGCAGCGCAGCGTTCACAGAGGGATTCAGCGAGAAAGAATGAAGCCGGTCGCTTCGTCTCTTTACTTGAGCAATATGCTTCAAATAATGGTGGGAATTATCCAACAGTTGCGTCTGGTCTCTGGGGTGCTCCAGTTGGTGCAGCATTGACTGCTGCTCTTAGCACATACGACGCAAATCTATCTGCAAAATATTCGGTTGATCAGGTTGGCGCTACGGTAATTCTTGATCCTGGTTATGTTACAGCCGCAAGTGCGGGTTGGGCGACAGCAGGTTGTGCAACCGGAGCGGGTGCAACTCACCCAACCGACGACGTCTTGATCTATCGGCCACAAACGATCTCTTCGCTGACGGACCGTGACTATGATTTGGCAGTTTGTCTTGAGAGTGGTGGGAATGATATGGTACATCCTTCAAACTAGCTCACAAATGTGTTGAAAAAACAGGAGCGAGAGCTCCTGTTTTTTTAGTTAAATATTGTTGAATATCCAAAATGTAAATAAGTGCCGTATCTGTTGGGACAATTATTCATTAGCTATTAGATGAAACTGAATGTATTTATTAGGAAAATTTGATATTATTACCATAAGGATTATGACAAGTTGGAGTCAGTTTAAAAATATCAATTCACGCGGCTTCACTCTCGTCGAAGTCTCGATAACACTTGCTATTATGATGTTAATCACAGGTTTTGTCGTCGCAGGTGCTACCACAAATATTCGCACTCAAAGATTTAGCGAACAAGTCAAAACGTTTGCCAATCTATTTAGCTCTTCCCAGACAACCTCTTATGCAAATAAATTAACAACCAACGGAATTTCCTGTCCTTTGGCAGGCCAGTCGCCAATCAATAGTTCAAGTAGTTCAGATATTACTACTGCAGTTGGACCTGACGTATGTTTTTGGAGAGGAAATGTCTTGGATTTTACGTTAAATGGTGGAACGAACAATCCCTACACGATGAGTCTGCTCTATGGAAGTGATATTTCGCAAGCTAGTGCAAACCTTAGCCAACAGGACGGCATTCTCGGTCAGTTAGCCCCATTAAATAGTTATAATACAAATTCCAATGGACTTGATTTGACGATTAATTATGACTCTGCAAATCCGTCTTGTGGGAGCTCGAATTCTCCTGTTTGGGTCCCAACTTCTTCATTGTCTGTTGCATTTTTAGCCCCAGACGGCAGTGCTTGGACTGCTACGCCAGGCAACTACGCTTATGTAAATCGGTATCCTCTCCAGTTTATCTTAACTGACTCTGGGGTCGCCGGCCTGACTGGAACAGTGACAGTAACTCCCTGCACCGGAAGTATAATTCAGGTAGTGAAATAATATGGGTATGTTAAGAAGATTTAGTAAACTTGAAAAAGGACAGACCCTGATTGACGTAATAATTGCAATGGCCTTATTAAGCTCGACGGTTGCATCCGCGGGAGCCATTTCAACTTTATCATCTAGGGTAGGAGATGAAGCCGGCCGGAGAAGCCAGGCCATGGCGCTCGCCGAACGAGATTTGGAGGGACTAAGGGAATATCGGGCCGAGGTAATGCTAACGCCGGGGAAAACCTGGGCGGATGTTTTTACTAATGCGGTTGATTCAAGCGGTAATCCATGTACATCTAACTTTGTCATGCAGGTAGATGCTACAGGATGGAAGCCGGCACTTTGTGGACTTGGCCATGTTAGCACTTTCGCTAATGCTGAAGCATCCGCCGTGAGCTATAGCGGAGTTAATATACTTGATACGATCGATCCAAGTATCGCGGTCAATTATCAGGCGTTTTCACGACTGGACATTGTCCAACAGAATGTTAATCCTGCGACCGGAGTTACTGATCCGAATTCCGAAATAGTTGAAGTAATTGTTGTTTGGAACGAAGGTAATGGTATGAGATCGGTTCAACTTAATACTGTATTAGCGAATTGGCGACAATGAGATGAAGATAGTATCAAAACAAACTGGGTTCACACTGATGGAGATTGTGGTTGGTATGGCGTTACTTTCTACAACGACAATTCTCGCAACTATCAGTTATGCATCGATCTCTAGATTGCAGCAGCACGGAGCGGCAGTAAGAGGTGTTCAACAGAATAGCCGATATGTGTTGGAGGCGGTCGCACGTGATATTCGAAACTCTACCTCTATCTGTATCGTAATTGGGCCTGGAAACTGCGTAACCACTCCAGGTACAAGTGGCACGGGGATGCAACTTAGTAGTAGCTACCTGGGCGATCAGACCCTGGTTACTTACAGTTTTACCCCGGCCCCAACATACCAGATAGACAGACTAAGTTGTGATGTTGTGACAGATCCAACCTGCGCTACTGCCGTCGCTCAACCATTGGCGACAGATGTTGTAGTGAAAAACGTCACTTATACTTTGGAAATAGTTAACACGAGATCTTACGTTGTTATAGACATGGATGTCCAAGAGCTTGATAATGCCGGCCTTGGGATTAACCAAAATGATCCCTATTTTAAGGACTATCAGTTATCGACGGTTGTAGCACCGAGAGGCCAGGAATAACTATGAGAAATCAAAAGCAAGCTAGAATTATTGTACTTTTCAGGAAAATCTCGTCGCGTTTAGCTATAAACGAGGCCGGTGCTGTTGCAGTTTTCTTTGCCTCAATCATGGGAATATTATTACTAGTAGGTACAACTTCGGCAGCTCAGTTAATGGTCAGTGAACTAAATCAATCAACCCAAGTTGATCAGTCAGAACAAGCCTATTTTGCGGCAGAAGCTGGGGTAGAAGATGCACTCTATCATATAGAACAGTCACAGCAGCTTCATCCGTTAATTCAGGTTTCACCATATTGCATATTTCCTCAGCAGTTTAATGATATGTCAGATTTTTCGCAGTGCTCAGCAAATTTGCAATATTCACCGGCATTGTCGACTGAAGTCGGTGATTACTCCATTCTTGGGCAAAATTCAGGAAATCTTCCTCAGAATTATGCAGCATTGGCTGATCCATCACCAAATCCGACTGCCGATGCTGCGAATGTAACTTGGCGAAATCGCAAAGTATATGATTCGACGACATTTTATGTCGGTACTCAACAGAAAGATCAGACTCTCCAAATTGATGCGAGTGATCTAAGGAGACATCGTGCGACAGGTGATTGCGGAATCGATGCGTTTGGCAACTCCACTGGGCTCGATTGTGATAATGCTACTTCGATTTTTAGCGATTTTGGTGGGCTTGAATATTGTTGGCAAGCGCCAGCAGGGACTATCCCAAGTATTGAACTTACAACGGTATCTTGGGCGGCAAGTAGTGTAAATCCGCTTACCAGTACTGTAACAAATGTGCTAACAGACAAAGCACTATTTACGACTCCTCCAGGTGGTGCGACCCAACTCGTTTATGATGGAACAACGTACATCGGCGCTCTATCACCGGCGGCAAGCACTGGATTCGTACCAAACTTACCTGGATTTGGAAATAATTGTATTGTGTTTCAGGTCGATAGTGCCAGGCGATATATTTTCAGAATCAAGCCGCTATTTCCAGTAGCTGGTATAAATAATGTGAATCAAGCCGGATATGCAGTTCAGTACCAAGCAAATCTTTTCGATACAGTTTCGTCTCCATTTGCGACTGATGGACAGCTTTATATACCTAACAATGCGTATTACATTGATGTTGTGGGTCAGGCCGGAGATGTGCGACGTAGGATAGTTGCGAAGGTACTTGATAACAGGCAGTTGATTGGAGTTTTCGATTATATTCTTTATTCGGGAGATCCGGTAATTCCGTTATGCAAAGCTGGTGTAGCGCCGTATTATAATACTGCGACATGCATAGCTATTCCCGGTCCATAATGGTGTGAGCTTACTAATTTCAAAAATTGAGGGAACACGATGACGAAGCAAGCCAAAAAAGAGACTAAAAAGTTACCTAGCGGTATGAGTCGTTCGTTTGTATTTGATTCGACCGGATGGCTCGCCAGTGTTGAGACAATATCTGACTGGTTTAATGGGGTTGTAGTTCGGATTTTGAAATGGCTTCAGAAATTTTCTAATCTAGTTTGGGAAATGATTCCGAAAAAATATCGTAAACCGAAACTAATTGGCGCCTGGATTGTTGGATTTATAGCCTTAAACGTCATTATCACCGCGGTAGGTATTTATGGTTTAGGTTGGCAAAATTGGTACACTCGAAGCGTGAGCTGGATAGTGCCTTATCCGGTTGCTTTCGTAAATGGATCTATGATTAATTACCACGATTATTATGGTTATTCGCAGATTATTAAGGCCAATTTGGAGCGTGCTCGATCAATCGATATAACCGCTAAATCAATTGATCAACAAGCACTTGGCGAATTGATTAATCAATCTTTCTATAATGTTGGTTCTACAAAATATCAGGTTAGCGTGACAGATGGGGATGTAAATAGTGCAGTAAGTTCGGTGTTTACCGAATACGGTGGAGAAGCCACGGCGATGACTGTGATAAAACAATCTTCCGGGATGAATCTTTCCCAATATTCAAACGCAGTACGCAATTCAATCTTACGCAGTCGACTCGATAATAAGATTCAACTTGATCCTGTTGCAATTGCCGCTACCAGGACCCAAGCAACTCTAGTACTTTTATCCATCCTTCATGGTGGAGATTTTTCTTCACTTGCAAAACAATATTCAAAAGAGCAATCCTTTACGTCTGATGGTCAAGTAGCGACAACCCCGTCAACTAACCTCCCAACTATTGCACAACGTGCACTCTATGCGGTAAACGATGGAAGTGTTGTAGCAACACTGACGATCGACGGCAACAGAATGTATATACTTAAACGAATTTCTAGCTCTAATGGGGTAATAAATGCTCAAGTAATACTTTTTGAAACTCCCGGGATCGATCAATGGTTAATTTCGCAGTATAAAAGCGCCAAAATTTATCGTTTGTTGTGGCAGACGAAAGCTTAAGTACGATTGCCAAATGAATTACGCTTATGGTAATATCTAGTTAAATGGGCATCCTTACAAGCGACTCTAATTATTTCGGACTTGATATTGGCACAACTGCGGTGCGACTAGTGCAGTTAAAAAAGCTGCCGGGGATTCAGCCATCGCTCGTGACATATGGTGATGTCCCACTTCCACATGAGCTGATGATGAGCGACTCACAGATAGACGAGGATAAAATCGCTCAAATTATTGCCGGACTTGTCCGCGACACCAAAGTTACGACGAAAGAAGTTGTTGCAGGACTTGCTTCGAGTCAAGCTTTTGCGACCGTCATCACTACTCCTAAGTTATCCCCGGCCGATCTGTCCAGGGCAATGAAACTCCAGGCTGAACAATATATACCAATGGCTATTGATTCCGCAAAAGTAGACTGGCAGATATTAGGGCCAGGTAAAAACGACCAAGAGATGCAGGTATTGTTAGTAGCTGCACCCAACTCTGCCGTAAACAAGATTTTAAACATTATCCAAAAAGCTGGTCTCGAATTATCGGCGCTAGAATTAAACGCAGTTGCAGTTACAAGAAGCCTCATGCCCAATCTGGATATTGCCGTGATTATATTAGACGTTGGTAGCTCAACTACCGATATCACCATCGTTCATCAACAAGCCCCCAAGTTAATCCGATCGGTTAATGTTGGCGGTATGACGTTCCAGCGTTCGGTCGAGCAATCACTAGGTCTTGAGTCAGATCAAGCAACCCAGTTTCTTCATAACTTTGGCTTAACCAAGACTAAACTTGAAGGACAAGTTTTAAAAGCCGTGAAGCCTTCACTTGACTCCTTAACTGATGAAATAGATCGATCAATTAAATTCTTTGCCAGTCAGAATGAAGGGGTGAAGCTTGAAAAAGTTATCCTCACGGGTGGTACTTCACGCCTACCAGAGCTACAATCTTACATCGCCAATGCAACTCAATTGCCTGTTGAAATGGGTAATTCATGGGTAGGAGTAAGTTACCCGGCCAGCCTTCAGGATAAATTGATGAGCATTTCTCTCGATTACTCCGTGGCTATTGGTCTTGCCCAACGTTCGTTTGTCTAAACTCGGAAGTTTAATCGGATCGATCTGGTGGCGCATGAGCGTAAGCGTTATAATATAAGTATCTATGTTAGCGGTTGAAACCCAAAAAATCTTCGAACGTCTGTTAGTTGAACGCAAATTACTGACACAAGCAGATATTGATTTGCTCAGGCTTCAATCGGTCAAAGATCATAAGTCAGTCTTATCACTCATCGCCGAACAAAAACTAGTACCGGTTGAAGATTTAGTCCGAGTAACAGCCGAAGCCAATGGAGTGCCGTATGCGAATCTGCATAATGTCACTGCGACAGACAAACTGTTAAACATTTTTCCTAAAGAACTTGCCAAGAGTTATATGGCAGTTCCGTTTGGACAAATGCGAGGCAGAATTGCCGTTGGCATGCTTGATGCGGCCAATGTTCAGGCCATCGACTTTATTAGTCGTAAAGTTGGGCAGCCCGTGGCAGTCTTTATGGTGTCCGAAGACAGTGTTAATCGAATTCTGTCACAATACCGGGCAGATGTCAGTAAAGAGGTCTCAGACGTAATTGGTGCGGTTGCCTCAATTAAAACCGAGGAGCCAAAGAAGGCTGAAAAAGCTAATAATGCTCAGGTCGCCAATCTGGTCCAAGATGCACCCATTACAAGGGCGCTCAACACAATTTTAGATTATGCTGCCCAATCAAGAGCCTCAGATATTCATATTGAACCGAGAGAAAAAGAATTAAAAATTCGTTTTAGGATTGATGGACTGTTGCAGGATACGATGACACTGCCGAAAGATGTTGAACCGGCACTTATCTCAAGAATCAAGATACTGTCGAATTTAAAAATTGATGAACATCGGATTCCTCAGGACGGACAGTTTCAAATGCATACGCAGGGCAGAGATATTGATCTGCGTATTGCTATTGCCCCAGTGGTAAACGGTGAACAGGTAGTAATTCGACTGCTCGATAAAGAAGGTCAAATCCTGACGCTTGACGCTCTCGGATTTCGGGGACAAGCTTTGAAGCTCATCACTGTGGGCATACACCGGCCTCATGGTATGACACTCTCGACCGGTCCGACTGGTTCGGGTAAATCAACCACTCTTTATGCCATTATTGCAGCGATTAAGAGCATCACGACCAATATAGTGACGCTAGAAGACCCAGTTGAGTATAAGATGGATGGGATAAACCAAATGCAGATCAATCCAGAAGTCGGACTGACCTTTGCTTCGGGTTTGCGCTCAATTCTGCGACAAGATCCCAACGTCGTAATGGTCGGGGAAATTCGCGATAAAGAAACGGCGGATTTGGCAGTTCAAGCTGCACTCACGGGACACGTCGTACTCTCCACGCTCCATACCAATTCTTCATCGGGGGTACTGCCCCGACTTCTCGATATGGGAGTCGAACCCTTTTTGATTTCTTCAACCGTCAATACCGCCATTGGTCAAAGACTCGTACGAAAGGTGTGTGACAACTGTAAAGAGGAGTATGAAAGTAGCATGGCTGAGACAGAGTCGATTAAAAAAGCGTTGTCAGGCGCGTTACCTAAAACTAAAGAGGAAGTCAAAGAGAAAGCGGAAGTCGCTGGGTACGACAGCTTGCCTTTAGCTGATCAAAACGCTTATACTTTGTACAAAGGTAAAGGTTGTAGCGAATGCCAAAACGGCTTTAAGGGTCGTATGGGAATTTATGAGGTATTTGGCATGACGCCTGCAATGGAGAAGCTATTAGTCGCCCATGCAACGACCACCGAAATTCAAGATCAGGCTCAAAAAGACGGCATGTTAACAATGAAGCAAGATGGATATCTTAAAGCCCTGGCAGGACTTACCACACTAGAAGAGGTGGCACGGGTTGCCGCGGATTATTAAAGCTTAAGACAGGATAATGTAATGGCTACCACTACGGTTAAAATCGAGACACTGCTCGAGCAGGTGATAAAACTTGACGCTTCTGATCTACATCTGCAAGTAGGGGTACCGCCAATGCTTCGTGTGGATGGCGCTCTTCGAAAAGCCGACGAGGCCGAGGTTCTAGACGAAGAAGACATCGAGAAACTTATATTTTCAGTAATTGATGATGAGCAAAAGGCGATATTATTAAAGGACAAAGAGTCTGATTTTTCATTCGCTTTTGGTGATTTCGGAAGATTTCGGGTTAACGCATTTCATGAGCGGGGGAACCTGGCCGCGGCGATGCGACTTATTCCAACCAAGATCCGAACTCTTGAGGAGCTGGGAATGCCAAAAGTCGTCACAAGTTTTACGCAGTTTCCTCGTGGTTTAGTGCTCGTGACCGGTCCGACTGGTTCCGGTAAATCCACCACGTTAGCCGCTATGGTTGATAAGATTAATACGGAGCGCGCAACCCACATAATAACTATCGAGGATCCGATTGAATATGCGCATCACTCTAAGAAATCGATTGTAGTCCAACGAGAGGTGCATTATGATACTTATTCGTTCGGAGCTTCACTTCGCTCGGCGCTACGTGAAGACCCTGATGTTGTATTGATTGGTGAAATGCGTGATTTAGAGACCATCTCTGCGGCTATCACGATAGCTGAGACGGGGCATTTGGTGCTCGCTACGCTTCATACCAATAGCGCAGCCCAGTCAATTGATCGCATGATCGATGTCTTCCCCCCATATCAACAACAACAGATTCGAATTCAACTGGCAGGTATTTTACAAGCAATCTGCGCCCAACGTTTGATCCCAGCGATTGGCGGAGGAAGAATTGCTGCTGCCGAAATACTGGTGGCAACACCGGCCGTGCGCAACATCATTCGTGAAGGTAAAACTCATCAACTCGATGCAGTCATTCAAACTGGAGCAGATCAAGGGATGCAGTCAATGGATAAGACCTTAGTAAGCTTAATCCATTCGGCTCATATCAGTTACGAAGAAGCCAAAAATTACGCGGTTGACCTCCAAGAACTTGATCGCATGATGCGAGGATAAGGTGCTAAGTCCAGCCAGCTGGAAGCGTTTCATGACCCTTGAACGGGAGTTGCTTTGATTTCGAGCATGGTCATTATTGAAACTTCATTTTTTAGTATAATCGGACTTATTATTGGCAGCTTCATAAATGCTGTAGTGTGGCGCGTTCACGAAAAACGTACTATCGGGAACGATCGCTCCATATGTCCGAATTGTCACCACGTGCTAGCTCCAATAGATCTAATCCCGGTATTAAGTTGGATTCTATTAAAAGCGCGCTGTCGCTATTGTCGTAAACCGATAAGTTGGCAGTACCCGTTAGTTGAACTACTCACAGCAATTTTATTCGGTTATTCTTACTTTGTCTTTCAACCCTCTGGACTTCTAAGCTCGGTTCAGTTTCTTATCTGGCTCTACGTGCTTGCCAGTCTATTAATTTTATCTGTCTATGACCTTCGATGGATGATTTTGCCAAATATAATAATATTTCCTGCTCTGGTCGTGACGTTTATCGGACTTCTTTTCGATTTTGGGGTAAGCCACAGTACCCACGCACTACTATTTCCAATTCTCGCTGCACTTACGGTTGGAGCGGTGTTTGCGGCCTTTGCACTGGTTGCAAATGGGAAGTTGATGGGTTTTGGAGATGTAAAACTCGTTATTCTGATGGGGCTGTTCTTAGGTTTTCAAAAACTGGGCCTGGCGCTATTCGTGGGGTTTGATTCGGCTGCAATCATAGGCTTAGCCTTGCTGGCTACACGACTTCGTAAACGGACCGATCATATTCCATTCGGACCATTTTTAGCGGCCGGGACAATTGTCGCGGCTTTATTTGGTACCCAACTTATTAATTGGTATCTTCGCCTCATTGGTGCTTGAAATCCAGATAAAACTAATTGCTGGACTTCTTATTATGAAATCTTTCGTGGACGCTTTTTAGTTGTGGGTCTGTAATGTGAGTATATATTTGAGTAGTCGAAATATTGGAGTGACCTAAGAGCCCTTGAACGCTCCTTAAATCAGCGCCGTTTATTAACAGATCAGTGGCGAAGCTATGACGGAGTGTATGCGGGGTGACAATTTTAGTTATTCCAGCGAGGCTAGCGTAGCGTTTAACGATCCGCTGGATACTTCTCGCAGTAAGCCTGGTGTACATGCCCTCATCGATATCATCTTTTGATCCAGAATAGTGGATAAATAACGGTTTAAAATTATCACTACGTGAGGCGAGCATTTTCGAAATCCAGTCGGCAGCTTCATCACTGATAAAAACCGGTCGATCTTTCTGGCCTTTACCTCGTACCATAAATTCTTTTCGATCGAGATTGATTTTATCCCGGTCAAGATTAACCAGCTCGGAAACTCGTAGTCCACTCGCAAATAAAAGCTCGATAATGGAACGGTCTCGCAAACCTACCGGGTTATCAGTGGGGATAACAGACACCAGTCTGCCAACCTCTTCAATTTCCAGGAAACTGACTTGCGGTCGTTTTACTCTAGCAAGTTCTATCCTGTCGCTGGCGATTGCTTTAATGCCCCGTTTACTGACGAATTTCAAAAAACTTCGAAGGGCTATCAAATGATAATTTTGAGTAGTTTTTGAGATTGGCTGACCGGTTTGATCCTCAAGCCGATTTAACCAAAGTCGCCATTTGCGGATCATCTCATCATCTAATTCTTTAATATCGCAATCGTCGCTGAATTCGGCCAGCCGCCTGAGGTACAGATCATAATTTGCAATCGTTCGCTGAGAACGATTCTGCTCAATTTCTAGATACTCTAAGAAATCAGTCACAAGTTCGCTAATACTGCTCATCTTACGCCGAAGAAGAGATAGATCATAAGTCCGATAAGTCCGGCAATAACTACGTCCACAAAACCGATGAAATAAATGATAGTACGCCAATTTGTACTGAATTTATCTCGATGGTTAAATAATTTCCAGAAAAGATAAGAGCCGACTCCTAATACGATGAGCATAGTGAGTAAGATGTAGGTTTGGTATAAATAACCAGTAAAGCCGACGTTTAAACTCTGGTTGGCGGAAAGACTTAAAAACTTTGGCAAGAAGTAGAAGATTCCTACCAGAATTATTTCAAGGCCAAGCAAATTTATCTCGAATGCCGAGAGAATCATTGATTGGTCATTCGGAGTACTGCTTCTCGCATGTTTATGGCCGGACTTATTATTTCTTATGCTCATGGTTTCATTGTAACACTACTTGTGGCTAGTTCGAGTTATCAGGTTGAAGATATCTAGACATAATCTATACTTAAGGAGTATGAGGGCAGTTACTAAATCACGATTGGCCGTTTGGCTGTTAGTCGGCTTGACCATTCCTTGGCAACTTGGAGGGAAACAGCCTGTTGCGATATTAGTAGATTTTTTATTGGTAGCCCTTGCGGCTTTTTTACTACTGCGTAGTTTTGAATTTCGGGGCTGGAAATCTAGTATAGCCGCTTGGCTTCCGCTAGGACTTTTACTCTGGGCCATAATGTCGCTGAGCTGGTCAGTGAATCGTTATCAAAGTGTGATTTGGATAGAGGTTTTGATCCTCGGGATAGCCATGTACTGGCTAGTAGGGAGTATTGCCCTTGATAGTGACTTGCGCAGTCAATGGCTAAGTGGGTACTCACTAGTTGCAACGCTGAGTGGATTATGGGGTATGGTAATCTATTTAACTCAAAGCTACGACCGACTAACCTCAAGTTTTTATTTGGCTAATCCTGCTGCAGCCTTTTTGCTCCCGGCTCTACTTATTTGCTTATGGAGATATGTTAAATTTGGCAATAAATTATCCGCAATTTGTTTGCCAGTTTTAGCCTCATCATTTGTGCTAACAGATTCAAGATCGGCATTTATCGTCGCCGGGCTGGCTGTTCTGGTCTGTGCCGGTGTCCGTATGCCGACAAAGTCCTGGCTCCGCGTCGGAGCAGTAGTAATTGTGACTTTACTGCTCGTAGTGAGTTCAAATTTAGTTAGAGCTCATGCATATCACAATTCTGTGTCTCTCCAGGGCACCAGGTTCGAGCTGGCCGCAACGGGTGAAACAACAAGCTTTCGAGATCGTTGGAATTATTTAATAAGTGCTTTGGATATTTGGAAGGCCTACCCGATTCTTGGAACCGGGGCTGGGACTTATGGTATCGTTCACCCAGAGTATCAGATTAGGGTGATAAGTGCCGCCACCGAAGCTCATAATTATTATGTCCAGACAGTTTCTGAGCTGGGTGTCGGAGGACTATTATTCCTAGGACTTTTGGTGATAGCTTTAGTAGCGCAAATTGTGAAACGTTATCGGAATCGAACGGGGATGGCACTGGCAGTGATATTGGTCGCGATGATCGTGCATTTTGCACTCGATATAGATGCGATTTACCCAGCTATTATGGTAGTTCTCGGTGGCCTCGCGGGATTGGTCGTTGCTCCTGCGCAGTCAAAAGGGGTGTTACCAAGACAGCTAATTATTGCCCTTGGCATAAGTCTAATTGTGCTCGTACCCGCCTACGCGGGATTCAGGTCTTATCAATGGTCGAGTCTTGGTCTGGCCGATCAAACAGCTGGGGATTATAATTCAGCGCTTAATGATTATACTCACGCCCACGGTTATCTAACCTATGATCCGGTAGTTCTTACCGCCGAAGGCATCGAATATTTTACACTTGCTCCGCTATCGCCTAACTTAAAAAATATCTACTATGGCAATGCGATAAAGCTTGCTAAGCAGGCAGAAATGCTGGATCCCGACGATTCTCAACATTTGTTCTTACAGGCCAGAGTAGATTTTAAATTATCGAAGGATCAAGAGGCGATTGCACTCTACAATCGAGCCATTACTCTCGATAGGTTTAACCATCCAGAATATTATGCCGATCTGGCGGATCTGTATTTCATCGACGATAAGCCTGCCCAGGTGATAAGTACGGCTGACGCCGTGCTGAATCAATACCCCCCGTCTGTAGTTGCTAATCGTTCCGTTCAGCCAGATTTATTTCTGAATTTATCGCTTCTTTATTATTTTCGTGGCGCGGTTGAGGCGACCAGTCAGCCTGCGAAAGCGATCAAAGATGAACAAATGGCAGTCTCTCTTAATCCAGACAACGCAGTCGCAAAATATGTTCTAGCCAGCCTGGGACACTAGGGACCGCTTGTTATAGATTAGGATGATACTTAAGTCTGCCGGAGTTACTCCCTGAATCCTGGCTGCTTGACCGATTGTTTCAGGAGAGACCTCCTTTAATCTGACGCGAGCCTCGTTTCTTAGCCCCGATATACTGTCATAGTCCGAAATTAACAAAGGCTGCTCTTCCTGAGCTCGCAGTTTTTCTGCTAGGCTTTGCTGCCTGGTGAAATAACCACGGTATTTAGCGTCTAGTTCTACTTGCTCATCGACTTCTTCGCCATAACTGGGCAAATCGAACATATTTCGTATAGTTTGTAGACTATTTTCCGGGCGTGCCAAAAATTGATACGCTGTTGTAGCATTATTGTGTTCAGGTTTTTTGACAGATTGATAATGCATAAGTGCTTTATCCAATTGGTCTTTTTTATCCCTAACACGCGCTATTATCTGGTTATTAATTAGTCCAATTTCATGACCGATTTCGCTAAGTCTGAGGTCGGCGTTATCATTTCGAAGCAGTAAACGGTACTCGGCTCGTGAGGTAAACATCCGATATGGTTCGACATGAGTCTTTGTTACGAGATCGTCAATTAATATGCCAATGTATGCTTGGTCTCGCCGCAGAATGATGGGTACTAGCCCGGCTATTTTTCGCGCGGCATTGATGCCAGCCATTAATCCCTGCGCCGCAGCTTCTTCGTAACCGGTCGTTCCATTCATTTGACCGGCTAAATATAGCCCATCGACGCTTTTTGTTTCAAGACTAGTTTTAATCTGATGGGGGGGGAAATAATCATAGACTACGGCGTATCCATGGGCTAAAAACTTTGCCTCTTCGAATCCTCTAATCGTATGAATTATGTCTTCCTGCAATTGTTCATCAAATGCCAGTGAACCACCTTGAATATACATTTTGTCACTTGTGCGCCCAGTTGGTTCAAGAAATATTGGGTGGCGCGAGCGATCGGGAAAATTTACTACTTTTCGATCGAGCGAAGGACATGATCTGGGGGCTCTTTCCGGGATCATACCGTTATAATTGGGCGCTTTATCAAGGTTACCCAGTATCATTTTATGGGTTTTTTGGTTGGTGTAAGTTAAATGACACGGAATCTGCTCTGAGAAATCCATGAGTTGTGTGGCTGGGTAGCTAAAGCTGATTGCCCCGGGAGTGCCGGGCGCGACTTCGAAAGCGTCAAAATCTATGGTGGTCTTATCTAGTCGGGGTGGGGTACCGGTCTTTAATCTGCCGTGAACCAGACCTAATTCGTTTAAGCTACCTGTTAGGCCTAAGCTAGCTTTTTCATCCATGCGGCCACCATCACGCACTACTCGAGTCCCGACGATAATTTGTCCGGTCATGAACGTGCCAGCTGCGATAATGAGGGATTTGGTTCCAAGTTCGAGGCCGCTAGCAACTTTAATACCCGTAATAGTGGTTTTGCCGATAATTTTTTCGGTCAGCACAGCTTTTACTTCATCCTCGAGAAACTCGAGATTTGGAGTTGCGTAAAGTTCGGCCAGCATCTCTGAATTATAGGTTGATTGCTCGATTTGAGCACGGTAGGCTCGAACCGCTGGCCCTTTACTAGTATTAAGCTCTTTAATTTGAATGGCGCTTTTATCTGCCACCCTAGCCATGACGCCCCCAAGTGCTCCAATTTCACGTACCAAATGACCTTTTCCCGGTCCACCAATCGAAGGGTTGCACGGCAAAGTTGCTACTTTTGACATGGTGGTCGTAACTAATAGTGTCGATGCACCCAGTTTTGCAGCTGAGATGGCGGCTTCACAACCGGCATGACCTGCCCCCACTACAATAACGTCATATTGCTTCATTAGCGGTCATTATACGCTCATCACTTGAGGTTTTCCAGATTAAGTTACTAACTTTTTGCTTCTTCGTCTAGCCTGGGTATAATGCACTCATGCAGTCTTTGGCCAGTTTTGCTACAAAACTTATAGGATCATTTGGTTATTTTGGATTAGCCCTCGGACTAGTGATCGATAGTGCCGGCATACCTATTCCTTCGGAAGTCCTATTGCCCCTGGCCGGCGCCCTCGCGCGTGAAGCGAAATATAATTTAGTTCTAATTATTGTGGTCGCTACCATTGCCCAGATGATTGGGGCAGTAATTTCCTACTTTATTGGAGCATATGGTGGCCTAGCTTTGGTTGAACGCTACGGAAAATACGTCTTATTTCGTTCCCACGAGCTTGAAAAAACGAATAAACTATTTGATAAATTTGGAGCCTGGTTGACATTGGCTGGCCGTTGTATCCCGGGCGTCCGAACTTATATTGGCTATCCGGCCGGTGTGGCTAGGATGCGATTTGGTGTCTTTTTGGGAGCGACTTTCATCGGATCACTCGTTTGGTCGATAGTTTTATCCGTAGCCGGCTACGAGCTATCGGCGAAGTTGGGTGTTATCGAGAGAATCATTCGAGAATTTGGGATCGTTGCTCTGCTTTTAGCATTGGTAATCTTTATTTGGTACGTTTACGCGGGACGATCAAGGGCAAGTAATAGTTAAGGTGTTGCACGACCGAGATTTCAGGTAAAATAGATTCACCTATGAAATATGAACGAACTCAACTTCCGAATGGACTGCGCATCATATCGGTTCATTTGCGCGATGCTCAAAGTATAGCCGTCAGCGTGCTGGCTGGTGTCGGAAGTAGGCACGAAAACTTTCCGGTAAATGGCGGTGTGTCGCATTTTCTGGAGCATTTGCTATTCAAAGGAACTCGTAAACGACCGAGTACAAAATTAATTGCGGAAATCGTTGACGGAGTGGGCGGACTTCATAATGCCTATACCTCAAATGATCTGACAAACTACTACATAAAAGTTCCCAAACAACATGCTGCTCTTGCTATCGACATCTTGGCTGACATGATTCGCGAACCGCTGCTTGATCCGGTAGAAGTTGACCGTGAACGGGGGGTGGTGATTGAAGAAATGAGTATGTATAATGATGACCCAAGCAGATTTGTGCACGAACTCCTGCCGCCACTTTTATGGCCGGATGACCCACTGGGAAAAAGTATCCTTGGCAGCGAAGAAGTCATCAAATCAATTTCTCGTGATGCGATCGCCGACTACCAAAAACTTCATTACAGTCCAACGAATTTGGTTGTATCAGTGGCCGGTGATATTACTCATGAAAAAGTCGTCGAACTTGTGACTAAGCTGATGGGGGATATGGAGCCCTATGAGGTTCCTATGCTTAAAGAGCTTGATGACCGAATTTCTCCAAGGCTCTCGGATGTACTAAAAAAAGATACCAACCAGGCACATCTGTTAATCGGCTGTAAGGCTTATCCATATAACGGGAAACTCGATCCGGCCGCGAGAGTGCTGACTAACTTATTGGGAGCCGGACTATCTTCGCGGCTGTTCATCAACGTCAGGGAAAGACAGGGACTGGCATATAATATTTATGCCGATTACAACAATTACGTGGATACCGGGCAATTTAATGTCTATGCCGGGGTTAATTTAGATAAAATCGATCAGGCTACCGAATCAATCTTAAAAGAACTTCGCGAGTTAACCGAAGAGCTGGTTCCTCCGGCTGAGCTGGAGAAGGTTAAAAATAAAATGAGCGGGAGCTTGCAGATGGCTCTCGAAAATACTTTTGCTATGGCCGATAGAATCGGAACGAGGTTGTTACTTCTGAATCAGATCAAAACTCCAGATCAAACTTTGGCAGAAATTGCCGAAGTTACCGCAGAGGATGTACTAACTGCTGCCAAAGAGTTATTCGAAGTCGATCGATTGAGGCTCGCTATTATTGCTCCGGATCCTCAGCCAGTCGTTAATACCTTTCAAAAATTAGTAAGTAAAGGGAAGAAAGTCCATGAAATACGATCCTGAAAAACTAGAACAAATTCGTCATGAGCGGACTTTGGTGGTTTTTAAGCCCGATGCTGTGATGCGAAAGATCATTGGTGAGTTGTTAACGAGATTTGAACGTAAGGGCCTGAAAATTGTAGCGTTAAAAATGATTTGGCCTACTCATGCCTTGGCGGAAAAGCATTATATCGACAGTGAAGAATGGCTGCTTGATACGGGTACGAAAACTTACAATAACTATCTAGAGAATGGGGTTCAACCTGACATAACTCCTCGGGAAATTGGTCTCAATACGCGCAGAAAGTTAATGGATCATCTTACTGCAGGTCCGGTTGTTGCGATGATTCTGGAGGGGGCACATGCCATTGAAGTAGTTAGACGGATGAGAGGCGCCACCAATCCCTTAAAAGCAGATGTCGGTACGATTGGTTTTGATTACACCTTAGAGTCATATGAACTGAGCGATGCGGGGGATTGGGCAATTAAAAATGTATTACATGCTTCAGATTCAGTAGCAAATTACGAGCGGGAACGTGATATTTGGTTTGATGCTAAAGAAATAGTTAATTACGATACGGCAATTGACCAAGTGCTGTATTCTAATAATTGGTTTCAAAAAAGGTCGGATTAACGAATAAATAGTATTTTGGTCACCGTTCCTTATGCAAAAAGGTTCCTCTAGAAATTGGAGGATAGATTTGCCTCAGTAGCTCAGTGGATAGAGCGCCTCCGTCCTAAGGAGGGCGTCGTAGGTTCGATTCCTACCTGGGGCACCAATTGCACTTAGGGAGTAAGTGGCTTGATTAACGAAATTACTTGATCGCGTCTAATTTCATTATTGTTTTATGTTGTATTAAAAACTGAGCGCCCCCGAACTGGCTAGGTGCTCAGCTTGGAAGGCGCTATCCCAAAATCGGGACGTGGGTGTAGTTGGTTGATCGAGCGTAGCCGGATCTCAAGAGCATAGCCCTAATTTTGCGTCGGTCGCGAGGTGATCGACGGTCCGGCCGGATATGGGCGCTAACCTGAAAAGTTTCATTGTCAGCGTAGACAATTTCCTTGATTTCATCTGCAAAAAATTCGGCTGCCCCAAACGTCACGTCGAGGGGCTGCCTTTGAAGGACGGTCTGGTCAGCGCAGGTGAAATCGGCAATGAACTCATCAGTCCTCAAGCTTCCGAAATCGATGCTGAGCAGGACTCTTAAACGCATCTATTGTCCGCCCTTTTGGACGTAGCTTCGAACGAATTCCTCGGCGTTTTCACTAAGGACTTCGTCGATCTCATCCAGGAGATCATCGAGCTCCGCTTTGATCTTATCGGCTGTGTCGGTCGGCGGTATTTCGATTTCTTCGGTTGTTGTGGTGGAAGTGGCACGTGGACGAGCTCTTTCCTGCTCACGTTTGGCCATCAAATTCTCCCAACATATTGTAGCGGGTGCTACGGAATGACCCCGTTCTACCCATCGTACATTCTTTATGCTTGGTTTAACAGCTCCTTTTCCAGATCTAGTTAAATTATGCTTAAGAAAAGCTCTATCGCTGGATCTTTAAAAGTTTTTTTATCTCGCGATGCTTGAACAACTCGACACCCGCAATCAATTACGTTACCATTAACGGGATGAGTTTTTACGTTTAGCGTGTAAACTAGATATATTATTAGTTTTTTGCGAGAGATTGGAGATTATTTTGGCCGACGAGACCCCTGAAGTAAAAGACAATACCGATAACAAAACCAAGTCAGAGGATCAACCGGAAAAAAAGGCTGAAGAAGTCTCGAAAAAGGCCGAAACGACTGAAAAGACGCTCAACATGGAGAAAGTTGAGACGAAAACTACTGAGTCGAAAAAGAGCAGCACTTCATCAACCAAAAAACCAAAGCCTCAACTAAGTATGCCCAGCAAAAAAGCCATGACATGGATTGGTAGCGCAATAGTAGCTGCAATTATTGTCCTTCTCGTTGTCTTTGGAGTACTTATTTATAAATTTAAATCGGATAGCCCCCTGGTTTATGATGTGGCTAAATATGTACCGTATCCGGTAGAGCGAGTAAACGGTAGTTTTGTTAGCTATGGAGATTATTTATTTGAGCTGAAATCTGTCAAACAATACTACGAAAGCCAAACTACACAATCGGGTCAGGCTGGGATCGATTTCAATTCAGCCGACGGTAAGGCCAAGCTAGCTCAGCTCAGAATCCAAATAATGGCTCAGCTGACGCAGGACACGGTTACTAAGCAACTGATATCGAAGAATAAGATTAACGTCACATCTAAGCAGGTTACCGATCAGGTAAATCAAATTGTGAATGCTTCGGGTGGGACGGCGAAAGTCAAAAGTGTGCTTGAGCAGTATTATGGTTGGACGATTAACGACTTAAAAGGCCAAGTTAAATTCCAATTGCAAAAGCAGGCTCTCCAGACCAAACTTTCAAGCGACAACTCTCTTAATGCCCAGGCCAAAGCCAAAGCTAATAGCATTCTTGCTCAGCTTAGTAGTGGTGCGGATTTTGCCACGCTTGCAAAAAAATATTCGCAAGATTCCTCGGCTAGTAATGGGGGAGACATGGGTTTCTTTAGCAAAGGACAGGTTGGTGATACCACATTCGATAACACTGCTTTCGGTCAAACTCCAGGACAGGTTTCGGGTGTAATTCATACTAAATTTGGCTACCAAATCATAAAAACAATTGAATTCAATAGCGACAACAGCCAGGTTCATGCCGCACAAATCTTGGTTGAACCAATCGATTTCACCCAGTTCATTACCGATCAGACAACGGCAGCCAAAGTTACCAAGTACTTTAGCGTCTAGAGTACTTTTCAAAAAATTTGTTTAAATTTATTGGTCTAGCTCGTTACAGAAGAGGAAACTACTATTGAGGCTTTTCAATACTGTGGCCACCGAATTGTTGACGCAGCGCTGCCACAATTCGAGTAGTGTCACTGACTTTCCCATCTCTTGATGAGGCACGTATGTCTAGTGCCAGCTGAATTGACGGCATTTCCAAATTAACTTCTTTGGCGGCATCAACCGTCCAGCGCCCTTCGCCATTTTCAGCAATGTATCCAGAAATTCCATCAAGATTTGGATTGGCTTCAAATATAGTCTTACCGAGACCTACCAGGAAGGATTCGATGATACTTCCGTGTTGCCAAACTTCGATTAACTTGGGAAGTTCCACTCCCATGTATTGACCATTCTTTATTAGGGCAAGTCCTTCGGCGATTGACTGCATCATGCCGTATTCAATACCGTTGTGAACCATTTTGACATAATGTCCGGCACCACTTTTGCCAAAATACCCGTATCCGCCTGGCTGAGCTATGACATCTAGGGCAGGTCGAAAAATTTTGTAGGCCTCTTCATCGCCGCCAACCATCACGCAGTAACCCCTTTCTCGTCCTACTAGGCCTCCTGAAGTACCACAATCGAGCAAATGTATGCCAAATTCTTCAGTTAATTTTTTGCTATGGGCAACAGTATCGGTATAGTGCGAGTTGCCCCCATCAATGATAATATCTCCCGCTTCTAGAGTATGGACTAGTCCTTCCGGTCCAAAGATAACTTCTTCAGTCGCTTCACCCGCCGGAACCATTACCCAGACTATGCGTGGCTTAGGTAAATTCGCAAAATCACTATAACGAAGAGCATGTTCCGCACCCAAAGCAACCAAAGGTGCCGCTTTCTCGGCGTGACGGTTAAAAACTACCACTTCATGACCATTTTTTAAAAGGCGTTCTGATATACCTGTACCCATCCGGCCTAGGCCGACTAATCCGATTTTCATAATATCCTCCTTAAATAGCGTGTTTTACCACCATGCTTGATACCTCTATCCTAACATCTGCCGAGATTGCGGCATACTTTTACCGACTTTTTACCGGGTGCAGAGCACTATTTTAAAATGATAGTACGGGGGAGATCTTGGAAAATGACACCAGGTAGTTCGTTATATTTTTGATGATTGGCGGGATCAAGTATATGATCAAGCATGTCGTGTTTTGCTTGGTCCGCTATGAGCACAATGGCGGTCTGAATGAGCTTTAAGGCGGTAATTGAAAGGGTGATTCTTTCCGGATAAGGGCCCGAACTTAGGTAACCTGTCACCAAGCTGCTGCTCAGAAAATGTTCTTTGAAGGAATCCTTATTTTCATCGGGCAGTATACCGGCGGTGTGTCCGTCACTGCCAAGCCCTAGAATTGCCAGAATCTGCCGATTTTCATGAAATATGTAGCGGTTTAGCTGGAACTCATATTGGGCGACTTCTGCCGAGATAGGAAGTCCATGGAGAATTGGAGCATAGATGGCACCAAGTTCTTCCAGATGACTGACTAATCCAGTTTCTCGAATAGTTTTATCGTTTGCATCACTGTGGAGTGGATCAATCTCATAGCGCTCATCGACCAGTCCGACCACCAGATCACCTGGGAGAAGATTTAAACCTAAGCTTGTAGTGAGTTGCCGATAAACTTTGGTTGCAGACCCGCCTGAGAGTAAGAGCAGGACCTGTCCATCAAGAAGCATGCTCCGAAGTTCGGTTTCGATCGTCTCTACCGCAGCACTATACGGTTTTTGAATTACATTCATGTATACTAACGTTAGCATATTGCGGAAGTCATGGGGAGATGTCTGCAGGTAAAGGAGTATATGGCTTTATTCACGTCAAAATTACGATTAAATAGCCCGTTTATAATGGTTATATTCGGAGTAAGTGGAGACTTAACCAGACGAAAGCTTGTCCCGGCCCTGTTTGATCTCTACAATGGTAGTTTTTTACCTGATAAATTTACCATTCTCGGGTTTGCCAGACGTGAATGGACGCGTGAAGATATGATACGTGAAGCCGGTTCTGAAATTCAAAAAAGATCCAATATTGATCAAAACAAATTGAATCAATTTTTTACTCATTTCGATTATCTTCAGGGTAATTTTGATGAACCAACGGATTATCCGAAGCTAGCCCTCAAGATTGAAAAGCTAGATTCGGCGATCGGGAAGTCTGGACGAAGGCTATTTTATTTGGCTACTCCTGCTGAAAATTATCCGGATATTCTTGAGGGCATTAAACAAGCTAAACTAGAGCAACCCTCGAAGGTTGAGAATGGCTGGACCAGGGTAGTCATTGAAAAACCATTTGGTCGAGATCTTGCGAGTTCTAAACTGCTGAACCTGAGTTTACGCAAAATATTTCATGAAAATCAGATTTATCGAATTGACCATTATTTAGCCAAAGAAACAGCTCAGAATATTATGACGTTTCGATTTGCCAACGCACTATTTGAACCTGTCTGGAAATCAAATTATATTGAACGTATTGAAATCGATATGTTTGAGTCTATTGGTGTGGGGACGAGAGGAAACTTTTACGAACGAACGGGTGCAATGAGAGATGTGGTTCAAAACCATTTAATGCAGCTAATGGCACTTGTTACGATGGATCAACCGAACGCTTCGACCGCCGATGCATTCCGCGATTCAAGGACTCGATTGCTCGAAGCAGTGCGTTGTTTCGACGTGAATCACCTAGGAAGAAACGTAGTACTTGGTCAGTATGCATCGTATCGCCGAGAAGAACATGTTGCGCCGGCATCAACCACCGAAACTTTTGCATCAGTCCGAGTTGAGATCGATACTCAAAGGTGGTCAGGCGTCCCAATATTTTTAACTACTGGAAAAATGATGGGGCGCACGTTAACCCAAATTCGAGTAGCTTATAAAAACGCACCAGCCAGCGTCTATGAGCTACCGATGGATTTAAATCACAATGTCTTGACCTTTGATATTCAACCAAAAGAGGGCATAGGACTCCAACTTCTCGCCAAACAGCCCGGATATGGCCATGATATCGTTCCGGTGAATATGCACTTCAGTTACAGTGAGAATTTTCCGGCCCCTTCAATTGATGCCTATGCGAGACTACTGCTCGATGCTCTTGATGGTGATCAAACATTATTTACTCGAAGCGATGAAGTGGCGGCTGAATGGACCTTTGTTGATTCTATTATCTCTCGAGTACAGGAACATATGCTCCAACCCCAAATCTACGAAGACGGCTCAGACGGACCAGCAGGTTTAAAAAGTTTACTCGCTTCAGTCTAGTTTATCGTTATGCGGTTATGACTTAATGAGTTTTGCGGCAAATTTTTGGCGGAGTTTGGTGAGCTTAGGATTTATGATGATTTGGCAATATGCCTGATCAGGATTATTTCGGAAATAGTTTTGCTGATAGTCTTCAGCGGGGTAGAAGGTATCTAATGGAGCTAGCTCAGTAACGATAGGTTTATCCCAGAATTTTTTCGCGGAGTCTATAGAAGCTTTGGCTTGGGATGCCTGCGTTTCGCTTTTATAGAAAATTACGGAACGGTACTGAGTCCCGACATCATGCCCTTGGCGGTTTAAACTTGTTGGATCATGCAAAATCCAAAAAATTTCGAGTATTTCCGCATAGGTTATGATACTGGGATCAAACTCAAGTTGTACAACTTCAGCGTGACCAGTTCTACCTGAGGTGACTTGATCATAACTCGGATTCGGTACAGAGCCTCCGGCATATCCAGACGTAACTTTATGAATGCCAGCAACTTCTTGATAAGCTGCTTCGAGACACCAAAAACAACCTCCACCAAGTACCGTAGACTCGAACTGTAACTGATCCATATTTCTATTATAACTAACTACTTCTGCCTTTTGGGAATTAATACCACTTCGGGTCGGTTGACTAGATCAGACAATGCTACAATTAGATTAATGGATGCATATAAGCATATTCATATCTTAGGCATCGCAGGGCATGCCATGAGGGGATTAGCCCTCGCTTTACTTGAAAATGGGGCAATTGTCACGGGTACTGACGAGCACGCCTATCCACCGGGGACAGATTGGCTGAAGGCGAAAAACATATTGTGGTGGAATGAGCCATCGATTGAGCATCTAACTGGTGCCGATCTTGTTATTTTAGGTGGAGGCGTTGCTCCGACTAATCCTGAACTTCTCGAAGCACAGAGTTCAAAAATTCCCATCATGTCGTATCCAGAAGTTGTAGGTAAACTTACAAGCGGGGCTAAACGAATCGTTATTACCGGAACTCACGGTAAAACTACTACCACATCCCTTATTACTTGGGTATTAGAATCGGCCGGGCTCCATCCGGATTACTTGATAGGGATATTGCCAAATAATTTTTCTACTAGCGTTCGCCTAAAAGGCGCTCACATTGCGGTACTTGAAGGCGATGAATACCGATCTTCACAACTTGATCCGAGTTCAAAATTTATGTATTACCACGCAACTGAAGCAATAATAACTTCAATTGAACTCGATCATCCGGACCTATTTGCCGATCTCGCCGCTGTTAAAGATCGGTTCAGTCAGTTAGTTGAAAATTTACCTCGAAATGGTAGATTGTTTGTTTGCGAATCAAGCGCCGAAGCAATTAGCGTTGCATCAAGTTCTAGCGCCCCAATTACGACGTATGGCTTCAAAGGCCATTGGAGGGCACAAAACGTTTCGTATTTGCCTGAAGGTATTGAGTTTGAACTGATCCGTCATGACGCGACGATTGGCAAGCTCAAAGTTGGACTCTACGGAGCTCACAACGTTCTAAATGGTCTCGCCGCTGCAGCTGTTGCGATGAACGAGGGCGTATCTTTTGCAGCTGTGCAGCAAGGTTTCACATCCTTTCTAGGAGCCTCGCGGAGATTCGAAATGATCTCAAAACCGGATAGCAAGCTTCGTGTAATTGATGATTATGCTCATCATCCAACCGAGGTAGTAGCGACGATAGAGGCTGCCAAAACCCACTTTAAATCAAGAGTCATCGCTATTTTTCGTCCGCACACGTATTCTCGAACCAAGACACTGCTTAATGAGTATCATGAGGCTTTTTCTGGGGCAGACCTGGTGTTTATCGCTCCGATTGAGGGGGCCAGAGAGATTGGGCATGAACTCGTATCGTCTGAAGACGTGGCTGCGGGTGCAGGAGAACATGTGAGTGCTATAAACGATCGTGCGGAGTTGATTAAGCTGGTTACAAATTCGGCGAGAGCTGGTGACGTAATTCTTTGCATGAGCGTAAACGGGTATGAGAATATTGCCAAAGACATCGCTCTTGCACTCGAATGAATTCATTAAAAGGTTTTAGTAAATTAACTTAACGATCAAGAAAGTCGGACCGTATGTTTCAAATCAAGCGTCTTAATCATCTAGTGTTATACGTGGCTCATTTGGAAGAAGTCGCGAACTTTTATCAGTCAATTTTAGGGTTTCAGATAATCGAGCAGCTAGATAATAATGCCATCTTCTTAAGAGCAAACGGTAGTACCAATCATCATGATTTGGGACTGTTTTCGGTAGGTCCGCACGCCTTAGGAGTGCCTGACAAAGCTCATGTCGGACTTTATCATGCGGCCTGGGAAGTTGATCAGATCGAAGATTTGGAGGAGGTCCGCAAAGCACTCATTAAAACGGAATCGTTTTTAGGTCAATCCGATCATGGCAATAGCTTTAGTTTGTATGGTGTTGATCCTGATAAAAATGAATTCGAAGTATTCTGGATGCTACCTAAAAGTGAATGGCAGACTCGGAATTTCGGAGTGTTTGCGCTAGATCTTGAACAAGAGATTAAAAATAGACGAAGCTAAAATGCTTGGGTGCTTGCTGATAATCTATGGAAAAATATGTGACTTAAAATTATGATTTCATAATGAGCGCCAACTCAAAGATTGATTATATCGACGGACATCCGGTTCATTTTTCAGTTGGGGCGATAATTTACAAAGACCAAAAGCTCCTTCTCATGAGCCGTAAGAACCCGCCTTTTGGGTTAGCAGGTCCGGCCGGACACATCGATGGCGGAGAATCCCCAGATCAAGCGCTGGCAAGAGAAGTGTTAGAAGAAACCGGTCTCCGCCTTATACGAAGTAAGAAACTATTCGAAGAGTTTGTGCCCTGGAACGAATGCAAAGCCGGGATTCGCGGGCATTATTGGTACGTGTTTGAATGTGAGACTACCGGGGAGCTTGATATGAGCACAGAAGAAGCGCATTCACTTAATTGGTACCCAGTCAGTGACTTAAATACGCTTAAGCTTGAAGCAGTTTGGCAGTACTGGTTTAAAAAAATAGGGATAATCAAGGAGGATTAGTAATGGCAGGTCCGACCATTGCGATTTGCTCAAGTGCAAATTTTTATGAACAGGTAAACGAAATATCTGATCGATTAGCGGAGAAAGGATTTAGTGTAGTTGTTCCGCTCACAGCCAATATTATGCGAGAAAATGGAGATTATGATGTTTCGCATTATCGTACTTGGTTAAGCGATGATTCCAAGTACGATCGAAAAACGTACCTGATGAAACATCACTTTGCAAAGGTGGCAGAGTCAGACGCGATATTAGTCGTGAATAATGAAAAACATGGAGTCCCGAACTACGTTGGGGGGAATGTGTTGATGGAAATGGCGCTGGCCATGCATCTCGATAAACCGATATTTCTGCTCAATGAAATTCCCACACAATCGAATTTTCTCGAAGAAATTATCGGACTTGGACCAATTGTTCTACACGGAGAGCTGTCGAGATTAGCAGAATATTTTAACAACGATCTCGCGCCAGCCTAGAATATAGGCGCAATATTTTCGAATCGATGAAGTTGGAGCTAACCGAAATTCTTTTGAATAATATAGGAGAAGTTAGGTAAGTGAACTTTAACGAAGAAATAAATTATTAACCAAACAATCGGTACCATAAGCAGGGGTATGAGGGAGAATACGATTGCGATATAGGGATTTACAATTGGTTTAGTTTGAAATGTTGATTTTAGGGCCATTAAGACTATATTACCACAACCGTGTTCAAATGCCAGTCTTTTTAATCTGTTGGTATTCATGCCAACTGAGATAGGCGATACCTAAATCGAATATTGTGATTGCGCTAAGGATCAAAGAATGGTTTGCAGCAATCTGAAATACCTGAAAGATCGCAAAGCCAAGTAGAAACACAATCAAAGCGATATAGGCCCAGAGTTTATGCCGAAACACTTGAACAACCAGAAATATTTTCACAACTCCATGGCTGATCAAATATACAGTGGCGTAGCTAAAGTGTCCGCCTTGTATAGACTGGACTGAATGCAAAAGATACTTTGAAAACGGACTCGTCGGGTTCTCTCGAATCTCGCCGTTTATTAGTTTTTGCAGAATTAAGCTGAGATGGGTTCCGGAACTTAAGTATAGAACGATACCACCAAAGATTTCTAAGACCCCATCAATTGCCTTGCCGATCAAGCCGATTTGAAACAAGTCATTCGAAATTTTGGTTCGTTTTAAATTCGGCATAAGTATATTGTAAGGTAGTATTCTTCGATCGACCATGATGTAAAACAATGTTTTGTAAGCTCTCTGGTTGTATTCGAAATCATCTAATGGAATAATCGTTTAATAGATCTAAGGAGTTTTTGTTGTGAATAATCAGAAAATTATTGAAGAGTTTAGGGCAAATCAGGGAAATGTAGGCGGTCCATTTCAGACCATGAAATTGTTGCTACTTACTTCAATTGGCGCGAAAAGCGGCTTAAAGAGGACCACACCCTTGGCTTATACGATGAATAACGATGAATATGTTGTAATAGCCTCAAAAGGGGGTGCGCCAACCCATCCCGATTGGTACTACAATTTAATAGCTAATCCGGATGTAGTGGTTGAAGTTGGGGGCGATCAGTTTGATGCTGTTGCGACGGAAGTCAGTGGAGATGAGCGGGATAAACTTTATAGTGCACAGGCTCAGCTTTATCCGACTTTTAATGATTATAAATCCAACACCAGTCGAGAAATCCCAGTTTTTAAACTTAAGAAAAAATAGCTTCCGATGTTACGCCATACAGGCCTAGCAGGTCTTATCGCGCTACTATTTCTTCCCGGGATAGCCAGTGCGCACGTGATAGTGACCCCCTCGGCTGCGACAGTTGCACAAGAGTTAGTGTTCTCTATTAGTGTTCCCAATGAGCGAAATACCCCCGTTTCTGAGATTCGTCTTGATATTCCCAATGGGGTAACTAGCGTGCTACCAACCTCTAATATTGGTTGGAATATTACGACAAAAACTGACCAACAAGGCAATATCTCTGAAATCGATTGGAAGGGAGGGCAAATACCTGTTGGAGAACGACTTGATTTCTCATTTGGCGCTCAAGTCCCTGCAGTTGCTGGAGTTTTGGATTGGAAAGCTTACCAAACGTATGCTGATGGTACGGTAATATCATGGGATCAAAAACCAGCCGGGAGTGATGATTCTACAGGAGTATTAGGACCATATTCGACAACTAGTGTAATAAACACAGTTTCTCACACTAGTTTCAATCTGGCTTATTTTACACTAGTTATAGCAGTTCTGGGTGTTCTACTTGGTTTGGTGGCGATTTGGCGGAGTCGCTGAAGTTGATCTTTTAAACACTATTAAGGCAATTAGAGTTAACATTACAATTATTCCGGTCAGACCTGCAATCAGCCAAATGATAATCGAGTTTGTTTTGGTGTCGATAGAATCAACTCTTTGAAAAAAGTTGAGCGTAAAAGCATGAAAGCTATTTCCCGATAAAGGTTGCCCCGTGAGTTTAATTGTATATGTTCCAAGAGCAGGAAATACTATTGGGTCAAAGCTGTTATCATCAAGAGCGTTTTGATCGTTAAATGTTGATTTATCGAGAATTACTTTATTTCCCAAAGTAACTAAGAGGTGACAATTGCAGTTTTTTGCCTGAAATTTGTTGGTATCGTCAAATAAGAAAAAATCTAACCTGGATGCATCTCCAGCTATCGGCGTATCGTCAGGATCGACATGCAGTAGTACTCTAATCGGCCCATCACTCCGAAACGTATGAGCGTGCGCCGAAAGGGGATAACTGAATAGGATAAAGGACGAAACAACTGCGGCCAGACTTAACAATAATTTCTTGCCCATAGATAGCTTAAAGTATAAAGTTTTAAAGAAGTTAATGCGAAGATCGATGCATTATGTTTAGTGAACATTGGTGGCAGCTAAGATATTAAGCCGAACAAATTATTAGTTCGGATTACGTTAAAGTACTTGGGTAAGCCAAAAAACCACGACTCATAGTATATTTTTTGTCTCGGTTTGATAATATGATTTAACTTGAAATCGCTTTTGGTTGAGATATAATAGTGGTGCTGCATGAGAGTGTGGCAGTGGAGTCGAGGCAAGCTTTTATCGCTTGATATCTGCTTGTCCGGTACCAAGAGAGAGCTAAAAAATGCTCTCTCTTTTTGGTTGCAAAATATATATATACCCTTATGTCTCGGGGCAGATTTTGTTATGATATAAGCGTAAGCGTAAAACGATTGGGGTAATGACGAAGCTGCAAAGAAGAATTCTTTCCAACTTGCAGATAGCCGAGCTAATTAAGTTTAGCCTGGTGGCTTTGTGGTTACTGATCTGGTTCGTTCCGATTGGTACTTTTGCCGATACCCTGCTTTCCCAGGGCTATCAATCGAGCTCTCAACTTGCGATCGGTTCGATTGTCAGCCTCGATAGTAATGTCACCGGTACTATTAGCGCTGCAAATACGGGAAATGTTGATAGTTTAATCGGGGTTGTTGTTGGCGCAAATAATACTCCACTTACGCTCACGAATGGCAGTAGTAATCAGGTCCAGGTGGCCACGAGCGGGGTGGTCAATGTTCTGGTATCAGATATTAGCGGCACGATTGTGACAGGTGATCCTGTGACCGCCTCACCTATAGACGGAGTCGGTATGAAAGCGACTTCAAATATTAAGGTGATTGGTGTTGCCCAAGGCGATCTTGCAACGAGCGTCGGCAAAACTACCCAAACGTTCACGGATCAAAATGGGCAGAAACAGCAGGCACAACTTGGGGTCATTCCGGTACTTGTTAACGTTGCCTATTACTTTAAGCAGCCCTCGAAGACTTTAATTCCGAACGTTATCCAAAATATTGCTAACACCATTGCAAATAGAGTAGTTTCGCCGCTGCCAATTTTAGTAAGTTTGGGTATTTTTCTCGTCACGGTTATCAGCATTATGATTTTAATTTATGCCGCTATTCGGAGCAGTATTATTTCTGTTGGTAGAAACCCGTTGTCCCAAGCAGCGGTATATCGAAGTTTGCTGCAAGTTAGCGCACTCGTGTTATCGATCGTTGGAGTTGCGATTGGAACCATTTATCTAATTTTAACGAAGCTATGATGTTACCTTTAATCATCGAAGTTGCCATAACGATTGCTAGTTTCTTCCTGGGGTTTTTAGTTGCGGAAATCTATCAATGGTTACGCATAAGGTCAAATCGAAGAAATGTCCCAATCCAAGTTGTTCCGTCGCAGCCCATTGTGCAAACGAATCTTGACGTAGCCTTGCCCGAGGGATTTAAAGAAAAATTACAATCACAGACTCAAGCAGATTATTCCGAAGCTCTTAAAGCTTCGGCTCAACGTTTCATCGATGAGCTTCAGTCTACCTCAGAGCTTCTAAATGGACAGATTAAAAATCTTGCGACCGGTATTATTGGAAATGAACTTGAGCAGTATCAGAGTGAACTTGCCCAAGCTAGGGCTCAAGCTATATCTGATCTTGGACAGCTTCAAACGGCGATCAACGAGCAAAAATCAAAGATGGAAGCAGATCTGATGGAAGAAATTAAATCTCAGAAGCAGTTAATGTTATCCCAAATCGACACTAAACTCGGCGATGCTGTTGGATCTTTTCTGGTTGAAACCTTGCAACATAACGTAGATCTCGGTGCCCAAAATACCTATATTATGGCAATGCTTGAAGAACATAAAGCTGAGTTAAAAAGAGAACTTAACGATGAAGTATAAACTTCCAGACTCGCTTTATACTCCCCAGAGTATTCATCAAGTGCTCGCCGAACTTGTAGCCCAAAGGGTCTGGATGCAACACGAGCAGATTAAAACTCAAGTCATCGGAAGTTCGGGAGAATTAAGCACTACACCTGTTGTATCCAAATGGACGAGCGAACTTATCAAGGTTAATAATTTATCAACACCTGAAGCAATCGATGAAATAAGTGCAGAACTAACGACGCTACTTGATAAAGCACCTCGCATTCATTTCACATTCGCTGCGCCGCCACTCGAACTAACTAAAATTCGTTTTGTCGATTGGGTTCGGACTGAACTTCATCCAAATGCTCTGGTTGAGTTTGACTTCTACTCAGGAATTTTAGGAGGAGTTGTAGTACGAACAGGTAGTCATACTTTGGACTGGTCTTTTCGAATGCAACTGTTAGCTGCTCGGGGAAGATTTGCAGAGGTGCTTCGAAATGTTTGATAACCAAAATTTCGAAAAACTTGTCCAGCACGGCAATCTTACGGGAGAGGTAGTGTCGGCAAATGGGTTTATTGTTGAAGTGAAGGGTCTCTATGGTGTAAGACTTGGCGCTCAAGTATTGTTTTCAAATGGCGATAGGGGTCTTGTTCGCGAGGCGCATGGTGATAGGGTTACTTTATTTGATTTGGATTCTGAGGAAATCGAACCCGGGGCTCTGGTTGTTCTAGAACAGAACTTGCTTCAAGTTCCAGTGGGGGAGGGCTTGATTGGTCGGGTTGTAACCCCACTTGGCGAACCTATTGATGATAAAGGTTCTATAACTTTTGCATCGACTTCGGGTATTTTCAATCCTGCACCCGGCATTATGGCAAGGAGCACATTGAAAGATCAGCTGGCAACGGGAGTAGCATTTGTAGATATGATGTTTCCGGTCGTGCTTGGTCAAAGAATTGCCGTTCTTGGCGATAGCAAATCTGGTAAAAGTACCTTTTTAACACAACTTACACAGAATCAGAAAGGTACAAGTCGGATTGTAATCTATGTACTGATAGGCAAGCGAAAGGTTGAGATTAATAATTTAATAAACAGGCTAAAAGATTCCGGCGCAATTGCGTATTCGATCGTGGTTGTAGCAAATATCTTCGACTCTTTAACGCAGAGCTATATTGCACCGTACGCGGCCTGTGCGATGGGAGAATACCTCTGGCATAACGGCTATGATGTAATCTGCATCTATGATGATCTTTCAAGCCACGCAGAAGCTTACCGGGAGTTATCGCTCTTGCAAGAGGTTGATCCTGGTCGGGATTCATATCCAGGTGACATGTTTTATGCTCATTCTTCGCTTCTAGAACGTGCAGGAAAGTTAAAAGCCACCGGCAAAACCTTAACTGCGCTACCTGTAATCATGACCCCGAATGATGACATCACGGCCTATCTGCCTACTAGTATTATGTCGATTACCGATGGGCAAATAATATTTGATCTAAAATCATTTCGCCAGGGGATTCGGCCAGGTGTAAATGCTGGTCTATCGGTATCCCGGGTGGGTGGTCAGGCCCAAACTGTTCGTCAAAAACGACTGTCTGGGAATTTATTTAAGAAACTGGCTCAATTTCACTCGGCAGAAGAATTCTCTCATTTTGGTTCGAGTTTATCGTCGGAAGCGAATGTTGATTTGCAACTCGGTAGACATATTTATGAGGCTCTCAAGCAAACCCCTGAAGAGTTATTTACACTAACCGAGCAACAGCTTGTGTTGGAAACGGTAATTGCTGATGGCGGAAAAGAACCTCTTGATATTCCCGAGCTGAAAAAATCTGCTATCAGTGTTGGCGCAGAAGTAAAAGATGAAGCTGATTTTGACCGTTTAGTGCCGGAGCTGTTGAAAAAACATATGAAACCGATTGAAGCTCCAATTTTACCGCCAAAAGTCCCAGAATCTAATAAGGCTGGCTCTAATCAGGGGAAAGAACATGCAAAAAGCTAGCGCTATTCAAATTCAACTCGATGAAATTATCACGATCGAAGAGTTGACCGATGTCTTCGAAAGTCTTTCTAGTACTCAAATTGCAAAGATCAAAGACAAGGTAGAATTGTCGACGAAATTTTTTGAACGACTTTGGCAAGTTTACAGCGCGTTGAGAGTAGATCCAACATCTCAAATGACATATGTCCGTCCGATATCTGAGGGTAAAAATCAGGTTTTCGTTATGATAACTGCTGAAAGTGGCTTAAACGGGGATATTGATGATCGTTTAATAAATGCTGTTCTCAATGATTTTAAGCCTGAAGAAACCGATATCATTTGCATAGGTCAGCATGGTGCCGGTCAGCTGAGACAACGTCGTATCAAGTACACTAACTATTTTGCAGTCCCAGTCAGCGAAAATTATGTCGATGTCAGTCCTATCCTAGAAGCGGTTGCACCCTATCCGGAAATTACAGTTTATTACGAGTCTTATGCATCCCTTGGGAAACAGGAAATCAAAAAAATAAACCTAATTTCAAGCGTCCGAGAAATGAGTGCTGACGTGGATCCGGATAAGCAGTTGATCACAGGTGCTGATACAGTTTTTGAACCATCACTCGATGTAATTGTTGATCAAATGGAAATTACTATGGTTGGGCTTGCTTTATCCCAAGTAATTTTAATGTCGAGTTTAGCTCAATATGCATCACGTTTTAACGCCATGGTTCTTGCTAAACGCAGGGCACTAGAAATGTTACTTGATTATCGGCTCGATTATTACCGTGCAAAACGCTATGAAAATGATAAACGTTTGCGGGAAATGTTGGTTGGAGTTAAAAAGAAACGACGGGCGAGAAAATGAATCAACCAACTATAGTCGGAACGATTGTTGGCATAAAGGGCTTAATGGTCGAAGTCAACATCACTGGTGAATTGCCAAAAATTAAAGAGCTTTTACTCGTTGAAGGACTTTCGGATTTGATTCTTCAAGTTAATTATTATTCAAAAGGTTTGGCGATTTGTCTGAATCTCTTGAATAGACAAGAAGTTGCTTGTGGTATGAAAGTGTCAGCAACTGGACATGCCATCACAGTACCGGTAGGAGCAGCTACGTTAGGAAGAGTATTTAACTCCCTTGGTGAACCCCTGGATGAGGGTGAACCCATAACAGAGAATCGAAAGGATATTTATCGGCCATCTGGTGTGCATGGATTGGTGGGTGGACCAACTTCGGAACTTCTAGATACCGGCGTCAAGGTGATAGATTTTTTAACACCATTTGTGAAAGGTAGAAAGATCGGGATTATCGGGGGAGCCGGCGTTGGTAAAACCATTCTGACAATGGAGCTAATTCATAACGTTACCCAGGACAAACGAAGTCTCTCGATCTTTTGCGGAATTGGTGAACGTATCCGGGAGGGCAACGAATTGTATGAAACTTTGAAGGCAACTGATGTTTTAAAGAATACCGTTATGTTTTTTGGACAAATGGATGCGACACCGGCACTTCGTTCGTTGGTCGGGCCAGCGGCAGCAACTGTTGCGGAGCATTTTCGAGACCAAGAAAAACGCGACATCCTATTTTTTGTAGATAACATATATCGTCACATTCAAGCTGTGAACGAACTTTCAATAAATCTTGGTTTGACACCTTCCGAAGGTGGGTACCCGGCGACCATGTTTACTGAACTGCGTCGACTTGAAGACAGACTAAGTTCTACTCCAAACGGTTCAATTACGTCAGTACAAGCTGTCTTTATTCCAGCGGATGACTTATCTGATCCAGCCGTACAAGCTATTCAACAACAACTTGACTCTGTTATCGTCTTATCCCGCGCTGTCGCAGAAAGTGGAATCCGACCTTCAGTCGATTTGTTGCGAACAAATTCTTCGTTGCTTGCTCCAGAAGTGGTTGGCGAAAGGCATTATGAACTCGCGGGAAAAGTGCAGGAAATAATGCAGAAACACGAATCACTGAAGAACATTATTGCTATTGTTGGAGAGAACGAATTATCTCCGGCAGACTTGGCGGACTATAAAAAAGCCAAGAAATTAATCGAATTTTTCTCTCAAGACTTTGCAGTGGCTGAACATTTGACTGGGAAAAAAGGACAGTATTTTACTCGAGAGGAAACCCTCGTCGGTATTGAGCAAATCTTAAATCAAAGCACAACCAACGAGGTTCAGTCAGCGGTCGCACAGGAGTTTAGCACCGATAGTGGTGCTAAAGAAGAGAACAATTCAAACGCGAACAATAATGGCAAGTAAAGAAGAAGCGGTCCTAACTGTACGTGCCAGCTCGCCCTTTAAGGTCTTCTATGAGGGAAATGCCACAGCCGTATCCGCAGTTAATAAAGTTGGTCCATTCGATGTTTTGCCAGGTCATTCCGCTTTTTTCTCGGTCCTTGAATCCGGCGAAATAATTATTGATACCGGCAGTGAAACAGTTTCATTTGATATTAGTAACGGCATTATTTCGGTCAGAAATAATATTGTCGAACTTTTTGCCAATATTTAGTTATTGATCTATGTGGTAATCAAAAACATAGCCAACACCGATGGCTGGTGAGTTTATTGTACTTATGCTAAAGCCACTGGTACTTCGATTAACGTAGTAACCTAAGGGCACGCCAGCCGTACTGGAAGGATCTGGACCAATCGGTGTAATAGTGACGTGGGGTATTGCACCGTAAGCCGCTCTAAAACTGATATTAACTAGAGTCCCTGCGGCCGGGGATTGACCGGTATTAATAACAATGGTACCGGCCGTATCGTTGCCGCTTATTGAAACGGTACCAGCGGGGCCAACGCCTGCACCTGTTGAAACGCCTGGTTGAGAACCGCCCGTAATAATGTGCCCTCCGATGGTCAGCGTTGTGGTCGAGGTGAGACTAGCTGCCGAAAAATTACTTGTGGTCAGAGAACCCCCAACTGTTAAGTTTCCTGTAACCGTTAAGCCAGCTGTAGTTAGTAGCTGTGCGATCGTCACATCACCCTGGAGATGTGACGTGCCAGCAACTGTGACGTTGCTTCTAAATGCGGTATCTCCAAGCGTTGTTGCGCCGTTAACATTAAGTTGCGTCAGACTAGTGTTTCCCGCCGATAGTTGCGTGATACTAGTACTACCGGCTGTTAGGTTGTTGCCTAATTTGACATCCTTTTCGACCGACAAAGTCCCGTTAAAAACCGCATTAGGTGAGACTACCAAGGATTCAGTGCCTGTCCCAATGGCGTTTCCACTTACTCCTAGCTGATCGAGTAAGTTCTTGTTCAAAACAATATTTGCGAGACTTCCTGAAGTACTCGATTTTGCCTGCTTCCTGATAAAATACGTCACAATTGCAACGTTTGCTCCTATCAGGACAACAATTACGGCGAGGGCGATAAAGGTCGCCCGGTGGCTAGGACGGAAAGTTCTGCGTGCCAGTTTGATCGGTTTCTTTGGTGCGCCTTTTTGCGATTGCGCAGCGTCATCACTACGAGGTTGCAGAACAACCGGACCGGCCTCGGGAGTGTCCGCAGTATCCGCTTCGGATGAAACCTGCTGTGCTTGATTTCGTTGCGAATCCTTTGATTGATCCATAACTTCCACTTATTGCTTGCGTAATTATAGCGCTTAAGCTTTATCCGAAGCAAATCTATAAGGTTAGGTTTATCGTAAGCGGTTTGCAAAACAGGAGGGCATAGGCCACAATATTCATATGTTGCGGCGTTTGTTATTGGTGGCGGCGATACTTGGGCTGCTTGCACAAGTTACCTATGCTGATACGCTTAAATCTTCCCATTTTGAGGTTGATGAAAGTTTTATCGGTGGAGGTGGTTTGATCAATGAAAATTCTTCTAATTTTTCTGCTGCTGAATCGATTGGGGATGCTGGGATAGGACTGTCGAACTCAACTAGTTATATTTCCAACTCAGGATATACTACTGATAATGATCCAGCGCTAAGTTTTTACGTTTCTTCCACGCCAGTTACATTTACAACTCTTTCTCCTCTGACTGCAGCAACCGCGACTTCAACTTTTAGCGTCGTAAATTACACCAGCTGGGGGTATGTCGTCCAGATAATTGGCAATACACCCTCCTATGTCGGTCATTCCATACCTGCTATGGGGACGTTAGGTCCATCACAGGTGGGGACCGAACAATACGGCATCAACTTAGTAGCAAACATCTCACCAATTTCATTTGGATCAAATCCGGACAATGGAACCCCGGTATTTGGCTATGGTCAGGCCGCAACGGGGTATAATACAGCGAATAATTATAAATATGCCAGCGGAGACACGATTGCTAATGCTCCTAAAAGCTCTGGTAAAACTAATTACACCATCTCATATATTATGAATGTGACCAATGTGACGCCCGGTGGAGTCTACACTACCCAGCAACAATTAATTTGCACCGGAACTTACTGAAAAGAGTTTGATCTGGAAAAACGTTGTAAAAAATCTGTTGTAAAAAATCTGTTGTAAAAAATACTTGACACCCCTAAAACGCTAATGCTAAGGTTGAGCTAACAAACTATAAACCGTGCAAAAAGCACAACAGACAAACCAAGGGTAGGAAACCGTAACAAAAATGCAAAGATTAAAGCGAGTATTATCAAGACTTGTCATAGTCGCGCTTATATTAAGCTTGATCCCGGCTTTGCCTGTGTTTGCTGGTCAGATCACTGCCCGGTCTTTGACTATTAGTACATCACAGGGCAATACTGCTGCGACTTGGAGTTTTGCATTTACGGTACCTTCAACCACGGTACTGAAGTCTGTTCGTTTTGAAGTCTGCACCACAGCGGCTTTAACTTGTACTGTGCCAACCGGGTGGGTGAATACCGGCTCTACACTTAGCTCGACCACTGGTATTGGTGCGGGATGGACAATCGATCTCGCAACGAACTCAGATAGTTTGGGCATAACAAATGCCAGTAACTCAACGTCTTCTTCCGGTGCTACTACGGTAGTCTTTCACACTGTGACTAACCCAAATACGGTTAATACAAGCTGGTATGTCCGGATGACCACGTATTCAACTTCAACTTATTCAACCCAAGTTGATGCTGGTACTGTAACCGCTTCAACTACGCAACAAATTAGTTTGACCGGAATAATGCCTGAGTCACTGGTTTTCTGTACAGGTACAACCATAACTGGTACCGACTGCAGTACAATCACGGGAAGCACTGTCAACTTCGGTCTATTCTCGGCCATCTCAACTGCATCGGGGAGCTCGGTAATGGCTGCTTCAACGAATGCCGGTTCCGGATATGTCATCACGGTCAACGGAAATACGCTTCAGTCCGGCGCAAATTCAATTACGCAAATGTCTTCTTCGACAACATCGGTCATTGGAACTAGCCAGTTTGGGATGAACTTAAAAGCTAATACCATTCCTTCGGTCGGTGCTGAAGTTACCGGACCGGGAAGTTCAGCCTCAACAGCCGGATACAATACTGTGAATAACTTCAAATATACGACTGCCGATACAGTTGCAAACTCAGGCGGAGCCGCCTCGGACGCAAATACTTTCACTGTTTCATATATTGTAAACGTCCCAGGAAACCAGGCCGCTGGTACCTATACCACTACACTAACTTACATCTGTACAGCAACTTTTTAAAGGAGGGTATTGAACAAAAAATAAAACCAATTATTAACTGTTAGAACAACTACACGCACACTTTGAAATTAAAAATCTTGACTTCCTCATAATGCTAATGCTAATATAAGTACAACCTTAAGTGCACAAAGCACGAAAAAGCAAAAACGCAAAAGGGGAAAAAAATAAAAAATATGAATAGACTGAAGAAGCTATTTTCTCGCGTAGTAATACTAAGTCTGATACTCAGTATGTTTTACGTGTTACCGGCTTCAGCATCACAAATAACCGCGCGAACGCTGCTAATCAGTACATCGCAGGGAAATACACCGGCAACTTGGACACTGACTTTTACCGTGCCAAACTTAACGGCACTCAAGTCAGTTCGCTTTCAAGTTTGTACTACCGCAGCCCTAACCTGTACGATACCCACCGGGTGGACAAACACCGGTGCGACTTTGGGTTCAACGATCGGCATCGGGGCAGGCTGGACTATAGATCTCGCCACAAACTCGGATAGCCTTGGTATCACAAACCCCGGTAATGTAACGGCATCTTCAGGGCCGACGACGGTGGTTTTCAATAATGTCACTAATCCAAATACTGTTAACACTAGTTGGTATGTTAGGATTACTACTTATACAGATGCGACTTATACAACGCTCCTAGACTCCGGTACTGTCACTGCTTCGACTACTCAACAGATCCAACTAACCGGAATAATGCCTGAGTCCCTAGTGTTTTGTACTGGTACCAGTATTTCCGGCACAGACTGCAGTAGTATCACCGGCAACACGGTTAATTTTGGTTTGTTTTCAGCCATCTCGACTGCATCTGGTACTTCAGTGATGGCTGCTTCAACTAATGCGGGATCTGGTTACGCCATAACGGTAAACGGTAATACCCTGCAGTCTGGCGCCAACTCCGTCACGCAAATGTCAGCCTCAGCCGCAGCGGTTATAGGCACCAGTCAATTTGGCATGAACTTAAAAGCCAATACTGCGCCTTCGGTTGGTACTGAAGTAGCAGGACCAGGTTCGTCGGTATCTTCGGTCGGGTATAACACGGTAAATAATTTCAAATATACCACTGGTGACACAGTAGCCAGTTCTTTGGGGGCTGCTTCAGATGCGAATACTTTTACGGTTTCTTATATTGTAAATGTTCCCGGTAATCAGCAAGCCGGTACTTATACAACCACTCTAACCTATATTTGCACCGCCACTTTTTAGTGACTTTGCTCTTATCTACATAAATCGTCTTTACAGCCTAATAGCACTGGTGTTAATCTAGGAGTAATTAAAGTGCTTGTGGTTTTTGATGAATTATCGACGCCTGTTGGGTGTGCCGGATGTTCGAAAGCTTGTTCGTTGGCTGACGATCGCGACATTGATCGCGGCTTTGTTGCCAATTTTACCGGCACAAGCTGCCCAGATAACTAGTCGAAAACTTACGATCGGTACGTCACTTGGAAACGCGGCGACAACTTGGAATTTTAGTTTCACGGTTCCGACTACTGGTACGACCTTAAGAGGGATGCGTTTTGAAGTATGCACTACCGCATCTGGTACATGTACCGTGCCGACCGGTTGGGTTAATACGGGGGCCACATTGGCCTCACAACCAACAAATGCTGGTACTGGTTGGACAATTGACCTCTCAACTTATTCGGATAGCCTAGGTATTACTACGGGATCCAGTCAATCAATTACCGGTGGTGGAGTGCTGGCGGTTAACTTCAATACTGTTACGAATCCAAATACGACGAACACCACATGGTATGTCCGAATTTCAACATATAATGGCGCATCATATACTACCCAAGTTGACACTGGTACTGTGACTGCCAGTACTGCTACACAAATTGTTGTATCCGGAACTATGCCTGAATCTCTCATCTTCTGTACTGGTACAAGTATTACCGGCACAAATTGTGCCACGATCACAGGCAGTACTGTAGCTCTAGGGTTTTTCTCGCCTACGAGTACGGTTTATGGTACGTCAATCATAGGAGCATCTACTAATGCCGGTAGTGGGTATGTTATAACAGTTAACGGGGCAACATTAACTTCGGGGGCTAATACAATTCCTGCTATGGGATCAGCCACTACATCAAATGTTGGGACTGGGCAATTCGGGTTAAATCTAGTGGCGAATACGTCTCCGTCTGTAGGTACGGCTGTTTCGGGACCTGGTACTTCAACTGCCTTCACCAACTACGATACTGTCAATAATTTCAAGTTTACTACTGGCGACACCGTGGCTACTTCCGGGGGTGCTGCTTCGGATGTCAATGTGTTTACAGTGTCTTATATCGCCAACGTCGCTGGAAATCAAGCCACTGGCAACTACACCTCAACCCTAACTTATATTTGTACGGCGACTTTCTAGATGCGCTCTAGGCGACACATCGCGACCATTAGCTTGGCCATCGGTGTTTTGGGAAACTTGGCTTTGCCTTTTATCGCATCAGGAGCAACATCTCCGGCACCTGCTAACGCACCAGGTTCGGGTGAGGGGCTCGAATTATCTCCACCAATTGTCCAACTTTCGGCCGATCCGGGTCAAACCATCGTGACTAATATTCGTATCCGAAATATTACCCAAGAAAATTTATATGCGACACCGGTTGCTGATGACTTTGGCGCTAAAGGTGAAAATGGCGATCCGCAAATATTACTTGATGAAACTCAAGCCACTAGATATTCGCTTAAGTATTGGATAGAGGGTATGGCACCGATACTTCTCGTACCTAATGAAATCAAGACGGCATCGGTAAAAATTGTGATTCCTGCCAATGCTGAACCCGGTGGACACTATGGTGTAGTAAGGTTCACTGCCACACCGGCCGGATTAGAGGGGAGCGGTGTGGCTTTATCTGCCAGCATCGGAACTCTAATTTTACTTCGAGTAAACGGTCCCGTGACTGAAAAACTTTCGTTGGTTGATATGTTCTTGAGTAAAAATGGCACTACCGGGTCATTTTTTGAAAATGGGCCACTTATGATTACCCAACGCATTAGTAACTCGGGGACGGTTCATTTAGAGCCCATTGGTAGCGTCATTGTGACCAATATGTTCGGGAAAAAAATTGCCTCTCTTGATATTAATAATCCGCCCCGAAATATTTTACCGGATAGCATTCGCAGGTTTGATGAGACGCTTACGAGTACCTGGATGTTTGGTCGCTACACTGCCAGTCTAAAAGTTACATATGGACAAACGAATGGTAGCTTTGTGACAAGTCTGAGCTTTTGGGTCATACCTTGGAAATTATTGCTTATCAGTTTAGTGTTAATAATCATATTCTTGTTTGGACTTCGATTTGCAGTGCGACGCTACAACCAATATATAATCGCTCAAGCACGGCGAGCTAAGAAGTAAGTTCAGATGAAGAACAGGTAGCATAAGTGGTATAATACGGGCGTGTATTCTCGTATTAAAATTAGTTACCATCGCTACAGCGGAAGATTTTTACCCCACGCACATACATCATATGCCAGTCTGGCTTTTTTAATTATTTTGATGGCGGTAGTGCTCGGGACTACTACCGTTGGGGTAGAGTCGTACAATTATGGAGATCCAAATCCCGGTCCTTTTGCTGGTTCGGTCGCTCTTACCGGAACGGTCAAAGAACCGCCACCGACACAGGCCGCAGTGATTACGAATCCGACGAATGGTCAGAGTTTTAGCGCAACTCCGATTACCGTTAATGGCACCTGTCCCACCGGTACGATTATCGAGCTGTTTAAAAATAATATATTTGCTGGCTCGACACCCTGTCAGAACGACGCGACTTTTAGTCTCCAGACAGATTTGCTCTATGGGCCAAATGCATTAGTTGCCCAAGTATTTGACGTACTAGATCAGGCTGGTCCATTTTCGAATACGGTAAATGTGAATTACACCGCCTTGCCACAACAGACGGCACCGATAGATTCGAGTAACCTTAATGATATCCAGTTATTACTCAGAACTAGCCCCGTATACCGAGGAATCTTTCCAGGTACTCCCTTAAGCGTGCCGATTGACGTGATTGCCGGAAGTCCTCCATTTGCTATCAATATCGACTGGGGAGATAACACGAGTGATCTTATATCTCGAGCCGATAATACTGAATTTAATGCCAATCATACCTATGCGAAGCCGGGGACTTATCAAATAACGCTTCGTGCGACCGATAACAAAGGTCGTTTGGCATTTTTGACTTTTATTGCAGTTGTAAACGGGAAAGCTGAAATTGCCGGATCGGTTACTACTACTCCGACGCTAACCTCTGGACGTAATACGTTGTTAATTGTCTGGCCACTCCTGGGAGTAGCCGGTTTGCTGGTGTCAAGTTTCTGGTTTGGCGAAAGGCGTGAAAAACAAAAACTAGCCGAACGCGGCGAGTTAATTCCGGCGACATAATTTGTTCAATTATTACAGGTTCAAAATAAGCATAATAAGCTTGGCAAACCAGTAAAAAACGCTTATGCTATAGGCATAGGAGTTTAGTGCAAAACATATTGTTCGGTGACTGGCTACCGCCGAAAATTAGGCGGGTCAAACGCCCCCGCAATATTCACCGAAGCTTCAGAAGGTGGGTAAGGGTGGCAATAAGTATGGTTGGTGCGACTTTCTTGATCGTACCTTCTTTGACGCCGACCCAAGCTTCTGCCGGCATTAATCCTGAGATCAATTTTCAAGCAAGGCTCGAGAATTCCCTCGGTGCAACAGTACCAGACGGTTACTACAACATAGAGTTTAAAATCTACCAGGACGGCACCGGTTGTGTGTCGAGTGGTAGTTCTCCCTGTGGGGGAACGTTGAAGTGGACGGAAGACTGGTTAAATTATAATTCCCAAGGTGTACAAGTAAAAAATGGCTATTTTTCGGTCCTCTTAGGTTCCGTTAATGCTTTTGGGGCAAGCGTTGATTTTAACCAGAATACCCTTTGGCTCTCTCTCAACATCGGCGACACTACAAGTGCCACGACTTTTGCCGGCGCAACCCCGGACGGTGAAATGCTCCCGTTCAAACGACTCGCCGCCAATCCTTATGCGCTTAACACCAGTGAGCTGGGTGGCTTAACCAGTTCACAATATGTCCAACTTAGCCAAGGTGTTCAAACGGATAGTTCTTCAACAAATGCCTCAATTTTTATCAACAAGACGGCCACCTCAGCCAATATTCTTGATTTGCAACGGGGAGGTGCAGATGTGTTGTTAATTAACAATGCTGGTCA
>JBIOIQ010000007.1:0-43329 GCA_044449985.1 Candidatus Saccharimonadia bacterium
ATATATTGATTAAGCTCCCGAACCATTCGCCAAATTTCTTCGAGCGCCCGATCAAGCTGGAATTGGCCAATCGCCGTATAAATATTAGTAGCATCATGAGAATGAGGCTCGACCGGTCCGGTTTTGCCATCCAGATAGCGCACAATCATACTGCCCACCCGTTGCACGAGATTACCAAGATCATTCGCCAACTCAGAAGTATAAAGATTCTCAAACCGTTGTCGATTAAAGTCTCCATCCGCTCCAAAAGGAATTTCTTTTAAAAGATAGTAACGCAGGGCGTCGTTGCCGTAACTTCCAGCTAGTTCAACCGGATCAATGGCATTGCCGAGGGACTTAGAAATTTTTGTACCATTGATGGTAAAAAAACCGTGAGCAACCACACGTTCTGGGATTTTTATCCCCGCACTCATCAACATGGCCGGCCAAATAGTGGCATGAAATTTGATAATGTCTTTTCCAACTACGTGGACATCTGCGGGCCACCAATGCTCATAATTTTTGGCAGGAAATCCAGCAACCGTTAAATAATTGATGAGCGCGTCAAACCAGACATAGACGGCTTGCTCGTGATCATCCGGCCAGGCAATCCCCCATTTCTTAGTTTTCCGCGAAATAGAAATGTCTTTTAAACCACTCGAAATAAATGAGACCACTTCATTTTTGCGTGTCTCAGGGACGATAAAAGCGGGATTGGCCTTAATGTGATCAAGCAAAGCTTGCTGATACTTGCTCAAGCGGAAGAAATAATTCTCTTCTTTGACATGCTCGGGCTTGGTCTTATGATCCGGACACAGCCCATCAACCAACTCTTCGGCATTTAAAAACGCTTCATGCCCGACACAATAGAGCCCTTCGTAAATCCCTTTGTAGATATCGCCAGCCGCGTCAACGCGCTTAATAAACTCATAGACCGCCTTTTTATGAGCCTCTTCAGTCGTGCGGATGAATCGATCAAAGCTTATCGATAGGTCTTTCCAAGTGTTTTCCCACATAGTGGCCATGCCACCGGCATAGGCAGCGATATCGGTGGTACCTAGTTTCTCGGCGGCTTGGACAGTTTTTTGACTATTCTCATCGGTTCCGGTCGAAAACATAACTTCATCACCATGTTGGCGATGAAACCGCGCCAAAACATCCGCTACGGTGGTGGAATAGGTGTGCCCGATATGCGGTTTGTCATTAATGTAATAAATTGGGGTGGTAATAAAGTATTTGCTCATAATTCTCTACCCGACTTAGTTTTTCAAGTCGGAGGACGCGTGGCGGCAGACGATATAACCCTTCGTCTAGAGCGTAATCGTAGCACAATCACCAGGGTGCTCACAAATATGATAAAGAGAATGAGCAGGAGCATGGGCAGATAGTTCGGTGAGATGTAGCCACTGGCGAGGATGATTAAACTGCCATTTACGCTTCGACTAAACCCAATTTGAGTCCGGCTATTCCAACCCCCACCCCAGACAAAGGCGTCGTAATATAGGTGTTGTGACGGGGCAAGTGAACCAAGAACAATGGTCTTACCGCTCACCGTGATGAGGTTTCCGTCGCTGGCAGTCTGAGCCTCGGCAGTAACGCTATAACGATCAAGTCGTAGCCACGGAGCGATTACATAGTGAGTTGCCGAAATAGCACCGGTAGCTGGTACTATGCTAACTTTTGATAAATAACTAAGAACCGCGTTCTCATACTGATAATTTTCATCCGTCCCGCCATTCATCACGGCGGTTGGTGCACTATCATTTTCCCCCCAAACGGCAAAGGCAAAGTGATCGAGATCACTTTTACCAAACTCATCAAATTTAACTCCCCAGGTGGGGTCGAGCGTCATCCAGCCGATTCCAGGTACGTAGGCCTCAACCCAGGCATGAAGTGAATCGTCGACGGCGGGTGAATTTTTTAGGCTACCACTGTAAGCATAGCCAATGGCTTCACGGGCTGGGATTCCGGCGCTTCTGAGCATTGCGATTGTCAGATCGGCATATTCAAGACAAACCGCATTGGTCGGATTGGCCAGAGCTTTGGTGGCTCCTTGGCGAATATTAAACTTAATTTTTTGAGGATTATAGGTGAGTTTAGCGATAACGAAGTCATAAATGGCTTTGACGTTGTTTATGACCGGAGCATTTGGATCAGTCACTGACCGTGTGGCCGCAGCCACCGACCCGCTGGTCGGCCAATAAGTAGTTGCACTCGTGTAGTCGTGTACAAGAGCAGCTGGTATATCATTTTTCGTTCCTGAGGCGGACAAATTATATTCAAGATAGTTGACCTGTCCTGAAATATTTGTAACTACTGTCACGTGTTGGTGCGCGGCCACGTGATAATCAGCCAGTACGTTGCCATCAGTATCAAGACGAGTATCAGCTGGAGTTGGCGAAAGCGAGTTAACGTAGCTTTTTTGGTTATTAAGATCCGGCGGTAAAGTCACACTGAGCGTTTCGCCGAAGTTTGAGTCGTTAACGAGTGGAAAGTTAAAGTTGAGCGAATATATTGTGGCGTCACCAAAAGCTAGCGAAAGAGCACTTGAGCTGAGTTCGTCTTTCGAAAACAAATAAGTCTGACGGCCGTTCGCAACTCCTTGAGAAGCGGTGACTGCGTTTGCAAAATGAGGATTGCCAAAATCTGCCGGCACATCGACGGTGACGGTGTAACTATCCGTTGCGGCACTATCGGCGATTGAAGGCACATAGATGGTGTGCGCACTGCCTTTAGTATCAACTAAACCTTGTGAGACATACGCAACAGAAAATCCCCACTGCCTGCCCATGCCATAGATTTGTTTTGGAAACACAATATCAATTTCTTGGGCCGAAAAACGAAGTTGGCCCTGGGACTGTGGTACCGACTGGGAGGTGGCAGGAATTGGACTTCCATCGGAGTAGCTCACGACTAGCCCAGATATTGAGTCAGTTGGAGTGGTGATTTTAATTCCTGATAAGTAGGAAAGCGGCGTATTATCCGTCACCGAATAATTTTCGGTGACATTAGTACTACCATTTTCATTAACATGATAATTAACACTCGTAACATACGAAAAATCGGCGCTGGCTGCAGTTAAGGCTGGTACCAAACTAAAACAAGTGTCGGCCAGTATGAGGAGTATCGCCAGCGCAAGGCGGGCTGGTTTAGCGCGAGAATTCACACTCTCTATGATAGCGCTTGTGATTATATTTCGACAATCAAGAAGTCGGAGTTGGTCCACCTTGGGTTGGTGGGGCGGCTGGTACAAACTTAGGGTTTTGGCTAGATTTTTGTGGCACAATCTTTTTAATTATGCCAGCTGACTTTAGACCAATTCCCACCAGCAGAATGAGGATTGCGGCTATTACAAAACCAATCGCGGCTTTACCGTAATCGTTAGCTAAGTCCCCTAGTACAATTTTAAAGAAATTTACTAAGATGGTTGCGACTTGATTGCCGCTGGCCTTTGAACTCACCACCGAACTTAGCAAACTGGGAGTAGCTTTAAATAGTAAGAAGATGACGGCTTCGGTGAGTGCTGCCGAGACGCAAACCCGCACAAACGCGATGATGCGATGCCAACCTTGATAGAGAAAGAAGACTGCAGCGATTAGGAGCAGACTTAAAATGGGGGTCAGAATTCTTAATAATTCAAAATAATTAAAAGCCGTTTTTACGGCTTTGGGTCCGGAAAAGACAATGGCTGTGTCCAGACCACTACCGGTTGGAACTGTAATACCTTGAGTTTGGAGTTGAGAGCCTAAATCAGTCAAACTAATCTGGGGAGTCGGACCATTACTTTCATAATAACTGGCAATGCCATCAAGGTACGGGTTTATTTTATTTTGCAGATACTGGGGCGTTAAGACGCTCGATAGCGTTTGCTGAATCATTTGTGAATCGGTCGGCGACGAACCGGAGGCAATACTGGCCGGCAGCGCAGTCGCAATCTCGGAGTACAAATTTGTACTCGCTGCCTTATTCTCTAGATACTTCGCACTGAGTAAAGTCGCCGAGAGAATATAAATGGAAACCGTTAACGTAAGTGATAAGACGAGCAGAAAAGCACAAAATTTGCCAAGTAAATTCACAAGTTTATCATAGCGCTTGTGGTAGAACTTTGGCAAACCAGATTAAAGGCTAAGAAATTTCTCGGTCCGCTAGACTTTCACCAAACACCAGGGCCGTCCTTTCTTTAGTCGGCCTAACTTCGCTCGATAAATACTGTCGCGAAAGGGTCAGCTCTGTAATGAGGGTTGCCCCGGAGTCTGAGAGGAGTTTACGGGTTGGCCCGATGGTTCCTCCAAGCCCAACGCCAATGATATAACCCCCAGCCATAATAATTTCTTGGTAGCGGGCTACCACATCTTTGGCTAGTCCCATTTCGACTAAACGCTCGAGGAATAACTGAGCGGCCACACCCAAAATCAGCCCCGACACATTGCGGGACCTAAAATCGTCAAATTGATAATTATTTTCGGGCGAGGAATAATCACCAAATTGACTCAAAATAATAACATCGTCTGGAGTGAATCCGTAGTATTGCAACTCTTCCAGTGCTGAAATGACCATTTCCGGGTATACAAAAGCTCCAAAAAGATACTCCGACATGATCCCCGCCTCCCCTACGGCGATATTATTGTAGAGAAAAACTTACGAAAAATATTGGTGCAAAACTCTAATTTCGTGAGCTAGATTAAGCCGCTGACTAGCGCTTCTGTATATAATTTTTGCCAATCCAAAAGCGAGAGCTCTTGTGCTCGGGCTTGTGGGGGTAGCTGAGCCTTATCAAGTAGCTTTGCAATTGAGTTAATTTCGACGTTTAACCCACCCGCTAGGGAGTTTTTGAGTTGTTTTCGCTTTTCCCCGAAACCGGCTATTATTAAGCGGAATAACTGATCCGTTGAGGCGGCAAAAGCCGGTTCGGGACGGCGCGTGATTCGAATGATAGCCGAATCAACTTTCGGCGGGGGCCAAAATTTATGCCGCTCTATAACTCCTATCATCTCGGCGGTAGCATAATACTGCACCGAGAGAGCAAGTACGGACATTTGACCTGGTTTGGCAATAATCCGCTCTGTAACTTCTTTTTGGAGTAGCAAACTCATTAGCCGTGGTGGATTGGGACTTTCAAGCAAGAGCCGAAGAACTTTTGAGCTTAAATAATACGGTAAGTTCGCCACTACTTTATAGCCAGTTGGAAGTGTTGTTAAATCAAATTTTAAAATGTCTTCGGAAACTACTATTAGGTTCTTGGGCGCATCGCGCGTTAGCAGCATGGCCAGCGTGGGATCCGCTTCAACTGCAATGACTTGGTCGGCCTGCTCGGTTAGCAGAGTTGTCATCACCCCAAGTCCTGGTCCGATCTCTAAAATAGTATCAGATGCTTGGACGTCCGCCGACGCAACAATATCGATCAAACTGGGCTTATCGACTAAAAAATGCTGGCCAAGACTCTTCTTCGCATTAATTCCGGCCAGGCGCATGGCAATTTTGAGATCGTCAACTTCACTTAAATCCATATGCTTAGCTTACATTTAAGTTTACGGATTGACTATCTGATTTAGTAACTACCTGCCCAGCAAAACTTTGAAGCATTCCAGGGCGATGTGCCGTATAAAGATATTTTTAAAGCTGTTCTCGAAATTTGAGTTGGGCCGTCGTAAATATTACTCATGGTGCCGCCCAGACCCGCCCAAGTTTGGGGATCATATTGAAATAATCCGTAATGTCCTGGACCGGAATTATTGGTAGCCGCGGCATTCCCATGTGACTCACAACTCATAATGGCCATCATAAGGTTAGGATTGATATTATTTTGGGTTGCGGCGGCCGTGACATATGGTCGCCAATACTCAACGCTGCCCGCAAAAACAACCTTTGTTCCGACCGTTAAGGCTTCGCTGAGCGGATTTACCACGTCCGCAACGGCCAGTACGTTTCGATACATTTCAATGCCATTCTCATAGTGGACATGATAGGTAATTGCTTCAGAGCCATTGGTGCCCGGGCTCACAACGATCGAACTACCTTTGAGCATATTTGGGTCGTCGGTCGTGGTAGTTGCGTACGGCAGGACTTTTTTCTCGGTTATCGTCACATCTGCCACCCGAGTGACATTTATTGTCATACCGTTCGTGATATGGGTCAGTCCGTTTGGGTTTACCGTATCATTTGCACCCAATCTAACCCCTTTTTCGTTTAAAACATCACCGACCGTTGTGGCATGCGAACGAACGTTTAACGTCGTTCCGTCGACCAGAATGGTGACGGGGGTGGCACGGTCAATCACAAGCTTGCGCCCAACGACGGGATTGGCAACGAAATTACTGACCATCTCTACCGAAGCCGTATCCTCAGGATATAATTTGAGGCCCGCATCAGTTGCAATTAATTTGGGTGATTGTTGGGCGCTTTGGGCGACAAAACCATGAGCACCATCAACGATATAATAAGCTTGAGAGCGAAAGACATTAATATTAAAGAAACCGACCGGGATTTTGGTCGATACTGAGGGTTCAGCTAAATCATGGTTCGTAATCGATATTCCCGCCCGCGCAAGAACTGCACCAACCGTGCCAGCGTCAGTCGTGACGATCCGGTTATTGCCGTCCACCGAAATACTGACAATGCGATGCGTGTCAGCCAGGGCTAGGTTATGCAGTGGCGTGCGATCGATTAAGAGCCCACCAACAACTAATCCGAGCACTAAAAACCCGATTATTCCGAATCTTATTGACGGGTCAGCTTGCGTCCACGCACGAAGTTTTCCCTGAATGTAATTACTTAAAATAGAAGCCTCATCGTTTAACTTCCGGGGCTTTTATTTCATTGTTTATTTCAAAAACGAATGAGCACGCACGCCGCAGAGTTATCCTTATGGTTACGTACTCAAAAGACAGTATAGCGGTGTGCAAAAATACTGTCAAATCAGCTAAGAGCACGGCATTTCTCGGCTAGTTAAGGCTGCGGCAACTTCGTAATTGGGGCGAAAGCGAGGCTAAGTTTTTTTGTCCCAATTCCGGCAAAAGCCGCCGAAAGCTCATCTCCAACGCAAGTGATAACGATTCCCTCGCCAAATTTTGAATGCATGATTTTATCACCCGGCACTAGAATCGGTAGCTCTACTGGCTCAACTTGATTTGAAGTTGCCGATCCGTATACTCGAGCAGATATGGTCTCAACTCCCAAGCTCTCTTGCAGCGACTGCGGGATATCCAGCAGAAAACGGGAGGGGGGATTATGCATAGTAGAACCATAGAGTAATCTCTGATTCGAATGAATTAACACTAGATGTTCTCTCGCTCGAGTCATTCCGACGTAACATAAGCGTCTTTCTTCTTCCATCTGGGCCGCATCAAAAATACTTCTACCATGTGGAAAAATGCCCTCTTCCATACCCGGCATAAAGACAAAGGGAAATTCGAGTCCTTTAGCGGCATGAATCGTCATTAACGTCACGGCGTCAACGTCAGTGGCATAGTTATCTATATCCGAAATAAGGGCAATTTCTTCTAAGAACCCCTCCAATCCGGATTCTTGATATTCTTCTGCGACGCTTAAGAGTTCTTTGACATTCTCAAGCCTTTCACCGGCCGAGATTGTGCCGTCATCAAGATGCTCGAGGTAGCCAGATTTTTTTAGAGTCAGCTCAAGGAGTCGAGAAACCGACAGTGTGCTTGCACTGGTGCGCAGATTTTGTATTAACTGTCCAAAACTTTCGAGCGACGCGCTTGCTCTGGGGGTAAGCCCAGTTATCTCACTGGCGCGAGTCAGCGATTCGAGTAAACTAGGAAACTCAACCCGATCGGCGCTCGAGTAAAAACCTAAAAATGTATCGAGACTTCTCTCACCTAGTCCCCGAGGAGGGAGATTGACAATTCTTGAAAAACTTACGATATCTTCAGGTTGATAGACAAATCGGAGGTATGCTAGGGCATCTTTTATTTCTTTACGCTCATAGAAACGCAGTCCGCCCACAATCTTATAGGGCAGATTATGACGCAGGAATTGTTCTTCTATCGCTCTTGATTGGGCATTGGTGCGATAAAGCACTGCAAAGTCGTGTAGGGCTCGTGAGCTGCTTCGGATCTCGGCTTGAATGCGACTTATAATTTGCTCGGATTCGGCAATTTCATTAAATACTTGGATTATTTCAATGCCCGCACCTGCCGGGTGATCGGTCCAGAGTTTTTTGTCACTTCGATTTATGTTCTTGGTAATAACACTATGGGCCGCGTCCAAAATATTTTTAGTTGAGCGATAATTTTGTTCGAGCTTGATTATGGCGGCTTCTGGATAGTCTTTTTCAAAATCTAGAATATTCTTGAAATTTGCGCCTCGCCATGAGTAAATACTTTGCCAATCATCACCAACCACACAAATATTATGATGCTCGGCCGCGAGAAGTTTCGCGAAATGATACTGGGCATGGTTGGTATCCTGATATTCGTCAATCAAAATATACTGAAATTGTTGTTGATATTTACTTAAGAGCTCCGGGTTATCCCGAAGCATGCGGACTGTTTCAAATATTAGATCGTCAAAATCGAGCGCTCCCGCTTCGCGTAGTATGCACTGATAAACTTTATATACTCTGGCAGCCGTTTGCTGAACAATCCCTGAAGCCAGCTTCTCATAGGCGTTCGGTCCGATCAGTTCATTTTTCGCGCTCGAAATAAGTGAGCCTAGCATGCTGGGATTAAACTGTTTATCATCAATTCCTAACTCTTTGGTCGCTCTTTTGAGCACGGCTAAGGAATCACTGGTGTCAAAGATGAGAAAGTTTGAGGCCAGTCCATTACTGGTTGTCTCGCGCCGCAGAAGCCGAACGCAAATGGAATGAAACGTCCCCATAAATGGCAAGAAATTACGATCATTTATCCGACGGCCCAACAGTTTTAAGACTCGCTCACGCATTTCGCCGGCCGCTTTATTGGTAAAAGTCACTGCCAAGATATTCATTGGCGCAACCCCCTTATCGGCGACGAGATAAGCAATTCGATGAGTCAGCGCTTTGGTTTTACCCGATCCGGCCCCCGCCAACATAAGCACTGGACCCTCAGTCGTTACAACTGCTACTTTTTGTTGTTCGTTCAGATCATCTAAGAGTTGGGACATGATTCTATTGTAGCGGACATTCTAGCCCATAAGAAATCCTAAATTATTGACCAGGATTAGGAAATATGTCATTATTATGATTACTTTCGAGACTTTGACAACTCCCAGTTGCTTCAACCCTCTAAGGAGGCATCTTGTCCGGGCATAGCTTAAGACGTCGCTTTTACGCTCGCAAGTTCAATAACGCATGCGACTGGTACATCTATGACGCCGAGAAAGGAGTAACCTACGAAACCTATCAAATCAGCGACTACTCAAACACTCGTCGTGGGAGACGAGCAATCAGGGCAGACGCTCGAGCTCACGCCCGGTCCCTCAATGTAAAGAACAAAAAAAGACTGGCCGAAAACAATGAGGTGAAGATACTTCAAGCAGACATTGCAAAACTGCGCGGGCGCTTGAACGCTCTTGAGCCAGAAAGAATCTTTTGGCTAAAGCTAAGCGAGGAAATGCTTCGGAGTTTGAGCCGCTTATGCCCCAAACCTTGGCGGATCCGGCACGACGGTAGCATCGTTGATCCCAAAGGCAATGTCATTTACTTGGGTCACAACGAGCAGCTCAGCGCAGCGATCATGTTTCTAATTCAAAACGAGACTCAAATCCCCCCTCCAAGTGCCACTAAGTAAGTCGAATAATCGTCCCCCAATGTCAATTTTTGCGAGAGATTACTTGCAAGGGTCGGGCAGCGGGGGATTATCTTTGTGGAATGCGTCAGCTGGTAGCGACAGTCACGGCAGAGGCAACTATGTCACAAAACTGGGCATAGTTAAGACTGGCACCTCCGACCAATGCCCCGTCTATTCCGGGCATTTCGAAATAGGATTTGGCATTATCCGGATTGACGCTACCACCATATAAAATAAGCGTGCTCGTACCGACACCTTCTCCAAACAGTTCTTCGATCGAATTTCGCATGGCCGTGACCATCGGAGCAACTTCAGCCGGTTTGGCATAATTTCCCTTCCCGTCACCACTACTAATCGCCCAGACCGGTTCATAAGTTATTACAATTTGTCCGAGCTCTTCGGCCGTTAAGAGAGATAAACAAACACTCAGTTGATCATTCACGACTCGAACAGCATGACCCATTTCTCGATCGAGCAAAGTGTCTCCAACGCAGAGAATAGGAGTAATTCCGTTACGAATTGCCATGGCCATTTTTTTCGCAATGACTTCATCCGTCTCTGCTTCATCACGTCTTCGTTCCGAATGACCGATGATCGAATAATCAACCCAACCTTTTAACATACTGGCTGCATTATCCCCGGTATGCGGACCTTCTTCGAACTCTGAAATATCTTGAGACCCCAGTTTAAACTTTTTGGTATCTAGTTCCCGATTAACCGCATAAAGATCAACCGTGGGCGGACATAGCACAATTTCAACGTCACGACTGGCAACAATTTTTTGGGCCAGACGGCTCGTCAGCACACTGGCTTGGTGTGGGCTTAAATTCATTTTCCAATTGGCAGCAATCAGTAGCTTCTTCGCCAAAGTTCACCTCTTATGCTTACATTGTAAGGCTTTTTATGTAAAACGCTAGCTCGTGCCCAGCGCCCGCTCGACTCCCGTTTCGATTGCTACAAGTCCGGGCAAAGGCTTACCTGACATTAAATCCAGGCTGGCGCCACCTCCGGTGGAGACGAAACTAAAACTATTGTGAAGTCCTGCGCCGTCAATATAATCCGCCGTATCACCCCCGCCGATTAAGCTGAATGCTCCCGAGCTGACAATGCCATCCGCTAGTTTTCTGGTACCTGCGGCAAACTGGGGAACTTCGGTAATCCCAAGAGGGCCGTTCCAAATGACGGTACCACCTTCAATAAGCGCAAGGGCTTGTTCAATCGTTTCGGGACCAATGTCAACGATATGCTCAGTCGGAGAAACTCCTGTGCTAGGCGCAACCCTGGTCGGTTGGCTGCCATCGATAGCAACGGACACCACGACGTCAGTCGGAATAATCAAGGTTTTACCTTTGGCCTTGGCGGCAGAGATTATTTCACTAGCCAAACTTTGCTGATCAACTTCGACCAGACTTTTACCCACCTCAAGACCGCTGGCCGCTAAAAACGTATTAGCCATAGCGCCTCCTATAAGCAGATTATCCACTTTGGGCAAAAGATTATTTAAGATTGGTGCTTTGGTGGAAATTTTCACGCCTCCAATGACCGCCAGCAGGGGACGCTTGGGACTTTCTAGGGCCGAGAAGATCGTGTTTACCTCCCGCTCGACCAAAAATCCAATACCACTGGGTAAATACTTTGGTATACCAACTAAAGAGGCATGGGCACGGTGAATGACAGCAAATGCATCATCGACATAGACTTCGCCGTAGCTCGCTAGAGTCCTTGCGAACTGCTCATCATTGGCGGTTTCTCCAGGATTAAAGCGCAAATTTTCAAGCATTATAATTTGTCCGGTTTGAAGAGTCGAGATAGCGTGTCTGACCTCTTGACCGACGCAATCACCGATAAAACCAATCGGTACGCCCAAAAGTTCAGCTGCCTTTGAGGCAACCGGGCGAAGCGAAAGGCTTCTGTCATTCGTTTTGGGTTCGCCCAAGTGACTAAGTAGAATCAATCGGCAACCTTTTTCAAGTAGATATCTGATTGTTTCAAAAGATGCCTCTATACGTAGGGTATCGCCTACCACCCCGTCTTTTACCGGAACGTTATAATCTACTCGCACCACTACCGCTTTATTGGCTACATCGAGATCTCGCACTGTCTTATAGGCCATTTTGCAACTTTATCCTTTCTCAATTAAGTGTAGCGTATTCCCAACAGATGACAAAGCTTATGGTTGTAGTTTGGGCGCACCAGTCAGATAATTGCACTGTTCTTTTCTCTTTAGCGAAGGGAGAGCAACTCATGTCGCCGACTCGGCTGACCTACTTTCTCGAAGCAACCAGACATAATGGCAAGCTACGAATCTTCGTTCGCCACCAGTCAAACTTCGAAACTGTCCGCGAAGAGGAGTGTGAATTCGAAATCGTCATGCTCCCCAATTGTGAGATTTGGTATAGCGGTGACGGAACACTCGAATATGCTTGGGTAGAGGACGCTCTGGCGAGACCAGAACATCTCCTCATCAAGTACTTTGGGACAGAGCTAAGCTCCCGCATGCGAGGAGTTCGACACATCGGCAAAGAACTCCCGATGGAGGAGCTCCATCTCTACCTTGGCCCCCCACCGAAACGTAGCGTTGATCCGCGTTCAGTTTGGGTCAGTTTTGATGCTAAGACGGGATTTTTCCGCCTCAGTACCCGACCCCCTCACGAGATACCACAGGTGCAACTGGACGTTTGGCTGTCTCAAAACGATCCTCGTCTCAAAATTTACCGAGCAATTCAGGGAACTGTAACAGACCTGGGTGAGATCGTCTTTCTTCAGATCGGGGATAACCCCATGATTCCACCCGCGCATTGGCAGTCGCGGGTAACAAGCCTGGTTGGTTACGGACTCAGTCACTTAAACCACCAGATGCGGATCGATAGCGTTTCTTTTGACTGGCGGCACTTCCATCTCGCACAACCACTGCCTAAGCGCCCTTCGATGGCTCGCTGGGGAGTGGCTCAGCGCGAAGAAGAACATATTGAAGTGGTAGGTGGAAAAAGGGGACTCGGGCCTTATCTTTAAACGGATAGGGTCCGGGTCCGGATCATTTTTAAACTATTTGGACTCGAATCGTATCTGTGCCACCCGCCAGACCCGGTTGATGACCGGATGTTACGACAATCGCATCGCCTTTATGGACGTTTCCGGCTTTTTTCAGAAGATCGATTACTACATCAGTCGCTTTATTGGGATTATTCACAAAAAATGATTTGCCACCCCAATATATTGCCATTTGTCGGTAGACTGCTTCATTATGCGTCACCATTATGATTGGCATAGATGGGCGAAAACTGGAGACGTTTCTGGCTGTTTGTCCGGTGGTGGTCTCGGCAATTATGACTTTGGCGCTAGTTTGCTCGGCGAGCGTGATAGCGGCGGCCGCAATCGCGTTGGGCTTGGTGCGATCCTCACTGATAAGCGGTCCCGTAAGTGGAGGAGCCATAAGTTGAGTTTCAACGATAATGCGCTTCATCATGGCCACCGTTGCAATTGGGTAATCCCCCACCGTTGTTTCTTCAGATAACATAACCGCGTCCGCCCCTTGCATGACGGCGGTTGCGACATCGGAAACTTCCGCGCGAGTTGGCTGAGGGGAACTGACCATCGAGAGTAACATCTGAGTCGCTACAATAATCGGTTTTTGGTGTTTTTGGCCCAGGCGAATTATATGTTGTTGAACGATTGGCACTTGCTCAGGTAGTATTTCCATCGCCAGATCACCTCTTGCTACCATCACCGCGTCACTAACTTTCACTATCTCTTCCAAATTTTTCACCGCCATCTTCGTTTCAATTTTGGCAATAACTTGAGCGCTTGATCCAAGTTTCTTTAAACGTTTTTTGACTGCGGTCACATCACCGGGGGTCTGAACAAAAGATAATCCAATGTAGTCGGCTGCTTGCGCTACCGCGAAGGCTAAATCGGCGACATCTTTGACAGTAAAAATATCTCCTCCGAAGTCCGTATCAGGAAGATTGATGCCTTTTTTCGAGGTTAGGGTACCACCTAGAGTTACTTCGGCTACGATAGTCCCATCAACTACTTTTTTGACGGTCACTTGCATAGCTCCGTTGGCTAGATAAATAGTTTCACCGCGTTTCACTACCTTGCTGATGTCATACTGGATAGGAATAATTCCGGATTTTTCATAACTAGCGTGAAAACCGAACCGAACGGTTTCTCCCGGGCGGAGCAGAACGCCATCGTTCGGGAGTACGCCGACCCGGATACGGGGACCCTGCAGATCGACTAAGACCGCCACCGGTTTACCCAGTACTTTCTGGGCTACCCGCGCGTACTTTATGCGCCTCTCATGTTCAACAAAGTCGCCATGTGACATATTGGCTCGCAAGCAATTAGCGCCGGCTGCGACTAATTCCGTAATCGTCTTTTGCGAATCAACTGCCGGACCCATGGTGGCAACGATTTTGGTACGTTTAAAATTCGAAGCAAGCATTCTCTAACCAATCATTTTTGATAATTTCATTTAACACAATTAACAATAATAACACCTAGGCGCCAACTTGCCTATCTATATTATAAGCTCAAGCTCATTAATCTCAAAAAACCGCAGCTAGCGGACAAAGACCAAGCACAACTCAATCTGCAGCTTCTTGAGGAAAACACTAAAGAATGATAAGATATGGCGGTTATTCCGCGCCAAACTGCCGCGGTCCCATCGTCTAGAGGCCTAGGACACCAGGTTTTCATCCTGGCAACAGGGGTTCGAATCCCCTTGGGATCACCATATGGGATTTATCAGTGGCTAGCAGTCTGAACACAGAATTCACCCCCGTAAAAAGGGGTGTTTTTTGTGTTCCATAATCTAAATCATCGTAGGTCGGTAGCTCATCAAACAATACCCCAAATAACCGTGCTTTTTTGTGTGGATCTTGCTGCCTCAACAGGAGTAAATCCAAGTTTTCCAGGAAGTAGCGGACTCGCGCTAGTATCCGGTCGATGTTAAGTGGCTTTCTGTTCTTCATTTGTTGCTTCTCCTTTTCCAGCTTCGTTATCTTTTGGTGGATCTGTTCAATTTCGTTTTCTAGGTACGTTATAGCCGTTGGGTTTGATAGCAGCATGATTTTGCTAAGTGCTGCATTCGCCTCGCTCTTAAGCGTCTGTATGCGCTTTTCTATGGCTCTTTCATCGTCGCCAGACAGCCCTTGTCGACGTTCAAACTCTTTTCGAACTGTATCGAGCAATAGATCGATCTGATCTTGATTAACTTTGATACGGCCGATGAACTGAGCAATCTTCTCATCCATCTGATCTTTCGGCACACGGAAGTAGTGGCCTTTATTGCTGCAGTGATAGGCTGGGTAGTATTTGCCGCTTTTGCCACGGCTAGCGCTACCAAGTAGTGTGCCCTTACATTCTGGGCATAGCACGAACTTCTTGTACGGAAACTCCGGGTTGTTCATGACTTTTTCTACTAGATGTTTTTTGGGCGCTTGGCGTTGGACTTCATACTCACCATCGGCCGTATTGTAAGCAATATACTTCTTGCCTCGGTTTGCTCGGTTAAATAGGTCGGTCGTTACCAGGCCGTCAAAAACGCATTTTATTGCATTGTAACCTGTCCACTTTTCCACGTTTATGCCAGCATAGATCGTATTCTGGATAGTTCGCTGCATACTTTTGACGCTTAATTGTTTGCCACCTTTCTTTGATACGATCCTGCTCCAATCGTCTTTATTGCGAATATAGCTGACCCTCGTCTTATATCCGAGGTCATTAAGCTTGTCGACAATTTCTTGATCAGTTAGCAGGCCTTCTGCGCGCAGCTCAAACATACTTCGGATAAAAACAGCCTCATCCTCGCGTGGTTTTAAGATTGTGCGCTTGCCTTGGTTAGTATCGACCTTTTCACTCTCGTAGCCATAGGGAGGACGGCGCATCCAGTACCCATTCTGCGTGTAGCGGATTTCGGCGCCAATCATGCGGCTCATGATGTCACGCAGCTCGTCCTTGGATCGTTCGGCTTCGAGTATTTCAGATTTCTTACTTGGGCTGTATACGCTCCATTTGTATTCGAAGCCAAGGTGATCGAGGGTGTTTACTTGTTGTGAACTAATGACGCCATAAATATCTACGAGCTGCACATTACTTGTATCCAGTTGGGTTTTGAGCATGTCGTAGCTGAGGGAGCCGCCACGCGTAAAGCGGTCAATCGACTTGATGATAAACAGGTCGACACCATTCTTTGCATTCTTGCAGTAATCTACCGCCTCCTGCATTGGCTGCTGCTCTTTGCTAGCCGACTCCATAAACACAAAGTACTTTTTGATAGTAATGCCTTTGTTCTGAGCGAAGCGTTCAATCTGCTCCTTCTGTGCTTCGGGCGAGTCACCATCCGTGCCTTGCTTGGTCGTCGACACGCGTATGGCTGCAACCGCGTTCTTGCCGCTTAGCTCTGACTGCATAGTGCGGCCTCGCTTTTCTGCAGCTCTTCTTCCGCTATCTCAAGCAGTAGTGCTGCTAGGTATTCTAGCCGTTCAGTTTCACCCGCCTGAGTGACTTTCTGCGGCTTCAATTCATTTTTTGATCCTCTAGGTCTGCTCATTTTTCCCTCTATAGCTTACCTTATAGGGATAATTATAGTACACTAATAGGGATAATTACAAGCATTTTAATTCTAATTCCGAAATTAGAACTAATAACGGCACCTATATCTGTAAACTTTCCTATTTTTACCATTCTCTTTTATACTACGTATACGTTATGAACAGACAACTAAACAACAACCAAACCCTGAACCTCAATACAGTCCTAACATTCCGATATGTCACGACAGATAACCTAGCAATATATAGAAACATTACCCATAACTCCGCCTACAGTGCCTTAGAAATCTTACATATAGCTGGTTATCTAGGAAAGATCTATGACAAAAGCTATCGACTACTTAATAAATCAGCACGGTACTATCTAACACAGCAAGGCCTTGATTATGTACGCGGTACAGCTACAGCGCAGCTCGATGAAGCTATATACAAAAGCCGCAAAGGTGACGAAAAGAAAACACCCGACTTCATTGACCAACAAGTAGCCATTCACTCAGCGTATAACGAGCTCAGGGCATCGCTCGGCAGCAATGCCAAGATTCTCACCGGTCTAGACACATATGGCATAGAGGGCATCATAAAGCCCTTGCCGGGGCTATTAGTACAACCAAAGTCGGGCAAGCACTTTTTCGTCGAGCTGGCCGATGGCCAACATCTATTCTTAATTCGTAAACGTATCCGCAAGTATATCCAAAACTATGAAGATGGCGATTGGGAGTGGGACCATTACCCAATCGTTTACATTGTTCGCTCGTCGGCCAGTGATCGTACTCGTTTGCGCAAATATGTTGAGGAGCAAATGGATGATAACTATCTTGATGCCGACGATTTTACATTCCATGTCTTAGACAAGGCTGATCGTATAAAAGTTTAATTGAGCAGTTTCACGCCTTACTCAGGGCGAAGAGCTAGTTATGCTCGATAACCTCTACCCAGTTAATCCGGTAGAACGCTGTACTAAGTAGATCGCTCCACATACTTGCATCACCGGCTTCGTCATCGAGCTGATCTCGCAACTGCTTCTCAAGCCAGTCAGCTCGTTCAAAGTCAGTCGTACGGCGCTTGCACGCCCGCAGAAGCAGCTCGTAGCTGCACTCGTCGTTATTGAGCCATAAACTGGCTAACCACGTCTCTCGGTTACTCCAACCGTTATATGTTGTTGTTTCTTGCATATCCTGTCTCCTTTATTTACGTAACAGGAGTACCGACGAATTCCGCAGCCGCCTAGTCAAGGTGGAGACTTGTACTACCTTGATTGGGTGGATCGGAATTGTACGCTGAGGACACTACGTAAAGAACTATCCCTAACAGATAGGAACTGAGTACGTAATAATGTACTATGGTATTAATTATGAGTAGCCTACAAAACAGATTTAAACGCATCGACAGTATCCTTCTCGAAGACGCAGGTACTAATGGGGCAAACGACTACATAACTCAAATATCATGGCTACTGTTTTTAAAATATATAGATGATAACGAAAGCAATCGGAAGATTGATGCTGAGTTAGCCGGTAAGACTCACGAGAACTTATTCAAAGACGAATTTATGTGGCGCAACTGGGCGTCACCTAAAAAGGGCGAACGAGCTGATATTTCCAAACAACTCACTGGGCACGATCTCATTGAGTTCGTGAATAAAGAGCTGTTCCCTTATCTAAAACAGTTCAAGAACGTGACGCTCGATCCAAAATCCATGCACTATAAGATAGGTGAGATCTTTGGTGAGCTTAACAACGAGATCGTAAATGGCCATAACCTTCGTGATGCTATAGATATTATCGACGAAATGGAGTTCAAAACTCAGGATGAGCTCGACGATTTATCCCACCTATATGAAGAGCGCTTAAAACTGCTTGGTGGAGCCGGGCGTAGTGGAGAATTCTATACTCCAAGGCCACTCATTAAAATTATGATCAAGGCTCTAGATCCTATGCTAGGAAAAACTATTTATGATGGAGCTGCTGGTACTGCTGGGTTCTTGACTGAGGCTTACGAATACCTACGCACCAAAGTTGATTCCGGAGAGCAACTAAAGTTCTTAAAAGAAGACACTTTCTTTGCGAAGAATAAGAAGCCAGAGCCATATCTACTCGGGACTATGAACATGATCCTTCATGGTATAGAGTCACCCAATATGGTGCATGGCAACACGCTGACAGAAGATATTGCCGACCTTCAAGAAAAAGACAAAGTTGATTACATATTGGCAAACCCTCCCTTTGGTGGCAGTGAAAGGCCAGAAATACGCAAGAAGTTTCCGATTGAGACCGGAGAGACAGCGTATCTCTTCTTGCAACACTTTATGAAAAAACTGAAAGTTGGTGGAAGCGCTGCGATTGTTATTAAGAATACCTTCCTAAATAATGGTGAGACTGCCGCGGTAGCGCTACGAAAAGAGATACTAGAAAATTATAATCTGCATACAATATTCGATTTGCCGGGGGGAATTTTTACAGCCAATGGATCAACTGGGGTTAAAACAGTGGCTCTGTTTTTCACCAAAGGTCAGCCGACTACTAGTATTTGGTATTATGAGCTTAATGTCGGACGAAATTTAGGCAAGACGAATCCACTCAATAGTTCAGATTTATTGGATTTCTTAAAAAACTATCAAGACAAAAATGAGAGTGACTGCAGTTGGAATGTAGACGTCGATAGCGTTAATAAAATTGATTATGATCTATCAGTAAATAACCCTCACGTCATTAATGTTGAAGCTTTACGTTCCCCCAAAGAGATTTTAGATGCTATCAAGTTGGTTGATCAGGAAACCTACAAAGTGCTCGGAGAAATTATTTGATGAATACTGCACTACTTGGTGAACTTGTCCATTTGACAATAGGAAAAACTCCCCCTAGAGGTGAAAGTAAGTACTGGGATAAAGATAAACAAACTCAAAACATATGGCTTTCGATCGCAGACATGAAGAGAGGAAATGGAATATATTTGTCTGAAAGTAGTGAGTATATAAGTGATTTAGGTGCTAGTTTATTTAAACCTGTCCCAAAGGGAACTTTAATTGTTAGCTTTAAGCTTACGCTCGGTCGACTTGCATTTACGGAAAAGGATCTTTTCACTAACGAAGCAATTGCGGCGCTACATAATGATCAAAAACTAATAACAAATAAATACCTGTATTACTATTTACTAATGTTCGATTGGACTGACTTTGCGAAAGCAGATATGAAAGTTAAGGGATTAACTCTAAATAAAGCAAAACTAAACAAAATACCGATTCACTATCCCGGGTCGCTTGATAAACAACGCGAAATTACAGACAAATTAGATTATGATCTCAGCCGAGTTAATACAGCACTAGATTTAACTGAAAAACGAACGAGACTGTTGACCGATCTTAAAGACTCAATCTTGAATCGAGCCCTTACTGATAGAATCGAAAATTCGTAGCAATGAGCAGAAACGAAACTACAACTAGAAGCGAACTTATCGACCCGATGCTAGTTAGTTGTGGCTGGGGGATAAATGTAACTCAGAACTCGCAAATACTCTATGAGTACAAAATCACAGATGGGCAGCTCCTCGGTGGTGGACAACGATCAACCCCTCAATTTGCTGACTATGTTTTGGCTTTCAATAACCAGAAACTAGCAATCATTGAAGCAAAGCGAGAGAGCGAAGAAGTAACGGAAGGGTTAGAGCAGGTAAAAGAGTACGCTCGAAAACTTCAAATTCGATTTGTATACTCCACTAACGGCCACGGGATATACTGCTTTGATACCCAAGAAGGTCGAGGTTATGAGGCGGATCGTTACCCGGCTCCAGACGAACTATATAACATGGTGTTCGGTTCACAAGAGGCCGTAGCCCAACGCGTTCTAAATACACCTTTTCACCGCGAAAAGTATGGCCCTCGCTACTACCAAGAAAATGCAATAAATGCCGCTCTTGCGAGCATAACGCGCGGCGAAGATAGGGCGTTGCTAACCTTGGCAACTGGGACTGGCAAGACCTTTATTGCCTTTCAGGTTGTCTGGAAGCTATTTCAAGCTCGGTGGAATAAACGCGGAAATGAACTGCGGCCAAGGATCTTATTTCTGGCCGATAGAAACACACTAGTTGAGCAAGCAATGAACGACTTCAACCCACTAGAGAGTGAGATTAAGCGAATCAATGGAGAAGCGATTCGCAAGGGTGGCAAAATACCGACTAGTGGTAACGTCTTCTTCTCCATTTATCAGGCAATGACTGGCGGCCCAGAAGATAACCCTTACTATAAAGATTACCCGAAAGACTTTTTTGATTTAATCATCATTGATGAATGTCACAGGGGTGCTGGAGAGGACAGTAATTGGCGTGCAGTCCTTGATCACTTCTCAGGAGCAACACACCTTGGACTTACTGCTACGCCAAAACGAGCAGATAATACGGATACTTATAACTACTTCGGAAAGCCCAAGTATGTCTATTCGTTGCAAGAAGGTATCAAAGACGGGTTCCTGACCCCATTTAAGGTAAAAAGAATTGAAACAACACTCAATGAATACAGGTATACCGCTGACGACGAGATTGTAAGTGGCGAAGTAAGCAAAGACGTATACACAAAGTCAGATTTCAACCGAATCATTCGTATAAAACAGCGCGAAGAGCATTTAGTCAAAATCATGCTTCAAGAGATCAATAATGATCAAAAGACGATTGTTTTTTGCGCCAATGAAGCCCATGCCCTTCTTGTGCGAGACCTTATCAATAAATATAAGACCAATTCGCATCAAAATTATTGCGTGCGAGTAACTTCTAAAGAAGGAAAGCTCGGAGACGAATTCCTTAAGGCATTCCGTGATAACGAAAAGACTATACCGACCATCCTTACGACCTCACAAAAATTATCAACTGGAGTAGATGCCCGTAATGTGAGATATGTCGTTCTTATGCGCGGCGTCGGCTCTCTCATTGAGTTTAAGCAAATTGTCGGACGCGGCACCAGAGTATTCGAAGGCAAAGACTTTTTCACAATTGTAGATTTTAATGACAATATTCAACACTTTAGCGATCCTGAATGGGATGGCGTGCCACTCGACGACATTGAAATAAATGATCCAACTATCATCGATATAGAGGCTGGTATCGAAGATTCTGGGGAAGCCGAAGTTACTGATAAAGAAAGTACCGAACCTCTATATGATATTGATTCAGGCACTGATGGCAAAGATGACAAGCCAGGCAAGCTCGAAGTGCGCCTTCCCGATGGGACAGTACGACGAATATCTCACACAGTTGAGACCATTTACTTCGGTAATAACGGCAAAGCCATGAGCCCCCGTGAGTTCTTGGAGGAAGTATTTGGCTCACTACCTCAATACTTCAATAACGAAGATGAACTGAGGAAAATATGGTCAAACCCGGCTACGAGAGAAAGGCTTCTCAAAGAACTCGCCAATAACGGGTTCAATGAAGAGAAGCTGTCGACTCTTAGGAATGTGATAGATGCAAACGACAGCGATATGTACGATGTACTCCGCTACGTCGCATTTGCAAAAGAGGCATTGAGCAGGAGTTACCGCGCCGAACACATCAACAGCAGTTTCTATCGTGAGCTTAGTGAAGACGAAGAATCGTTTATAAAATTCGTCTTAGATAAGTACACATTATCTGGCGAGCGAGAGCTATCAGAAGATAACCTTTCAAAGATACTGGAACTAAAGTATCACTCACTCAACGACGCCGTAAGTGTGCTTGGAGATGCAAAGAAAATTAAAAATGGCTATGTCGATCTCCAACGAGAACTTTACGCTGTCGAATCTGCATAAAATCAGTCAGGCCGATTACAGAATCGTCTACCAAATAGTCGGCGGATAACTACCCGTACTTGTATGAAAGTTGAACATAGGCTAGAAGCATGCCGATTTTTTGTTATTAAATCGGTGGACTAACTGCGCTCGCATTGAAACTCTCTCATTACCGCTACACAACGGGTAAGATCTACTTGAAGCGCGTAGCATCGTTACAGACATTCAGCCCGTGAAAGAAATAAACGTTTGCATATATTTCACTGTACGAGTATAGTTCTCAATATGGAAACTTTAATAAGAGAGTAACACTACTGTATGCGCCTCGCTAACCGACAATTACTCCGCGATTTTGCGCTGCAGCACATTGATGCGAAAACACAGCTAGACACGTGGGAAGATAACATCAAAGATATGCAGTGGAAAACACCGCACGAACTGAAGCAGAGCTACCCCAAGGCGAGCATCATTGACGGTGCTAACGTGGTTTTCAATATCATCCGCAATAGGTATCGGATATGGGTGAAGGTAAATTATACGGCGGGAATCGTGCTAATAAAGAAAATTGGTACGCACCGAGAATACGATAAGTGGGATATAAAATAGGAGGCTATTATGAACAAGATTAAAACAATTAGAACTGAAGATGACTACCAAGCAGCCCTCGCAATGCTTGAGTCTCTTATCGACCAAAACCCCGAACCAGACACTGAAATAGCCGACCAACTAGACGTTCTCAGTGTGCTAGTAGACAAATACGAGAGTGAAACCTTTCCGCAAGACTTACCAAGTGCGATTGACGCGATCAAATTCTGCATGGAACAGAAAGATCTCAAACCCGTCGATCTAGTACCATACATAGGCTCAAAAAGTCGTGTTTCTGAAATTCTATCTGGAAAACGAAATCTTACCGTAGATATGATACGCTCACTCGAAGAAGGACTGGGCATACCAGCCAAAGCACTTCTCCGCAAATCTGAAGACACTGAAGAGTCTGTGTTCCAAGCCTGGGACAGAAAACTCTTTAGTGAAATGCAAAAAAGAGACTACTTTGAAGTTGCCTTAGAAGGCGCTGATGACATGACATCTACACTTAAAAACTTCTTCGGTGGTGTTAATGCCCCAAAAAGAGTGCACGCGTTGCTGCGACAATCAAACTATCGATCCGCGCCTACAACTGACTCACTGGCCTTAGTAGCCTGGTCTACAAGAGTGCTCAAAGAAGCAAAAACTATTAATTTAAAGAACTCATACTCAAAAGGTTCTATTGATTTAGATTATATGAAAGCGATAACTAGCTTAAGCATAGAGCCCGATGGTCCAGTCAAAGCAAAAAATAAACTAGCTGATTCAGGGATCATTTTAATTATTGAATCTCACCTTCCTAAAACTCGTCTAGACGGTGCAGCGTTCATGTTCAACGGAGAAACGCCAGTCATAGGAATGACACTTCGACACGATAGACCAGATAACTTTTGGTTCACCCTGATGCATGAAATAGCTCACATAAGCCTCCACCTGGATGGTTCAGGCGTAGATTCATTCTTTGACGAACTAGATGATATAAAAGGTTCGGAATTAAGCTCAGTCGAAAAAGAAGCCGACGCTCTTGCAAGTGAATCACTTATTCCAGCGAGCAAATGGGTAGTCAGCCCAGCAAGATTAATACCTTCGCCTTTAGCAGCTAAAAGCTTAGCAAATGATGCTGGTGTAGATATATCGATAGTTGCTGGAAAAATTAGATACGAAAGTGGCAACTGGAGCTATTTGAATAGCTTAATCTCTGGAAGAACAGTAAGTGATCTATTCGATAAAAACGAGACACAAGGATAGCTATGGAATTAACTAAAAAAAGCTACGTACCAGTTCTGAAATGGAAACGAGCAGAACATGGAGCGCTCAGTGAGCTTGGTGACAGCGCCAAAGATACGACGATACCCTTAATTGAATTGGTCATGCCTAAGCCTAAAAATAGCCTTAAAGATACGAGCATTGATGACTTGTACAATGAGGTTATTCGGATCTTTAACACCAAGAAGCTACAAGAAATACCCGGAGAGATCTTATCTGTTTGGGGGTCTAGGCCGATCTTTGTTGATTTTTCACTCCTTTACCCAGAGGTAAAATTAACTGCTCTTAAGTACGTAACATCCGAAGCGACAAAACTAGATCTGAATATCATACCAGTTGTAAATTTTGGTGATGACAATGAGTTTAAGGCAGCAATAATCTATGCCCACAAAATCTTAAAAGACGATATCTGTATTCGTATCTCAACTACAGATTTAGAAAATATCACCGAGCTAAATATTAGGCTTACGAATTATCTTAAGCTGTCGGCTGTAGACGAGAGCTGCACTTACTTGATAGTTGATCTCAAGGACACTACTGAAATTGGGGACTACAATGACTACAAGCGCATCGTGGATGCAAGCCAGCAGATTCTTAATCTTCCAAAATGGAAGGGCTTTATACTATCTGCTGGATCATTTCCCATGGACTTGTCCGAGTGTAAAATTGATCAAGATAATTTCTTGCCCAGGGATGATTGGGCATATTGGAAGAAGCAATACGGTCGTATTGACCTAACTCGTATACCAACCTTCTCGGATTATGGGATTAGGCATTCAATCTACATTGAGTCTTACCAATTCCGTGAGCCTACAGCAAGTGTAAAGTACACACTAGAGGACAGCTGGTGGGTCGTAAAAGGCAAAAAGCGTGAATACAAATACTTTCTGGGCGCAGCAGCGCTCTTATCTGGAGATAGTAATTACTACGGTGAAGCCTTTAGTAGTGGAGATAAATATATAGCCGAAAAAGCCCTGCACTACATTGAATATTCAAAAGATCCGACTATTAAGGGGACTGGCACAACAGAGCTATGGCTTAAGGCTGGACTGAACCACCATTTATCTGTAGTTTCTGCTCAACTCTCCAGTTTGGTCTAAAGAATAGGGTTTCTCGCACTCTTTTGCGGAGTGCCGACTGCTCCAAGTTAGTAGCTAACCTCTCGTATATAACCGATCTAGTCTTAGTTCTGACGCCCCGAGCAGCATTGATACTCTCCAGGATTGCGAGCGCTTCATCCCTCCAGAGTAGTCTGGCAATTGCTACGCTATCAGGACTTGGGTTTTTATCTGCTTCTCGAATATTGCTTAAGTAAAGATCGCCTTTGGCATTTCGCCTTACGAGACTTACGCCCCACCAGTCTGGAACTAGCCCAAGAGCTTCGTGTATGTGGTGTGCGCCCACGACTATAGTCACCTTATCAAATACAGTATTATAAGCTTCGATCTGGGCTGGAAGGCGCTGTAGCGTGTCAAGATCACTCTTAATCTCGTATCCATGCAGAACTCCATTCACCACAGCAATATCAACTCTGGCAGATCCGTTGTTAACCCCAAGTTCATCTATGATACGTACAGTGGGATCTTCCCGATGCTTCTCCTCCAACGTACACTTAAGAACTTTGCGGATCGCAACGTCATTAGTATTAAATTGTAGGTTTTGTTTTTTATGAGCCATGACGCAGATTGGATAATGATTTCGCTTATCCTTCATATCATCCATAGTAGCATATTGGTCTTGATGCGTCATGATGTATTAGTATACGACTGTTTCACCGCTCATTGGTTCTTGTGATTCAACTCCGACAATTCGGCAATAGAAGTTGTAGGCGGAGAGGTTGGAGATTTCACCCTTTTCTATGTATGGCTCAAACAGTGGCAGCAATAGCTCCTCGTCCTTCGGACTGCCGGTGCGGAATACAATGACGGTGCCGACGTTGGCCAGGATGATGTTCACAAGCTTCTGATCATCTTGCTGCTGCGTACTTTGCTCGGCCATGGTCAGGAATACTTTGTATTTGCGGGCTTCGCTGAGCATTTGCGTAAATGACTGCGTGGCGAAGTTTTGGAACTCGTCTACATACAGGTAGAACGCCTTGCGATCCGCTTGCTTTATCTCTGAGCGCTTCAGGGCAGCTAGCTGCAGCTTAGCAAGGATAGTTACACCAAATAGCATGGAGGTGTCTTCGCCCAGGCGACCCTTCGAGAAATTGCAAATGAGGATTTTACCATCCAAGATTTCGTTAAAATCAATCGTCGACTTCTCTTGCTCTAACATAGCCCGGGCGCTGGCCGAAAACAGGAATCGGCCGATCTTAGCAGTAATGCCAGCGGCCATTTTGACCTTCTGCATGCTGCCGGCTTTGCCAAGCTCGTTCTTCCAGAAGGCTTTGAGGTCTTGGTCTTCGAGGTTCTTGATAGCTTTCTTAGCAAAGTGGCCATCATTGAGCAGGCGGAAGATAGTAAACAGGGTTGGTTTGTCGAGCGTCAGCGCTGTCTGGATCGTGTTGCGCAGTACGTACTCGATGCGGTGACCACCGCTATCATCCTCGGAGAATATCTTGCGCATAACTGACACTACTGACTCAGTCACGCGGTCTTTCTCGCGCAAAAGATCATTGCCCGTGAGCCCCTCTGGCAGTTCAAGCAGGTTCACGCCTATTGGATGATCAAGGTCATCTGGGTTGAGATATATAAGGTCCTTTTTACGCTCCGCCGGTATATATTCGAGCAGTTCCTCTGCCAGGTCACCGTGCGGATCGACAACAGCCAGCCCTTTGCCGTTACGGATATCCTGCATGATCTGGTACTTGAGCATCGTTGTCTTGCCGCTACCGGTGCCCCCGACGACAAACATGTGCCGTTCGCGCTCAGACTCAGTGAGCCCGATGGGTGTCTCGCTGCCGTGGTATTTATTTACGCCAATAACAACATCGAGCTTCGGGTTGCCATGCAGACTAACCGGAGCGGGTAGTACTCGACTGTGCGTGCGCGCCATACCCTCGGTGCGAATAATGCCGTGCGGGAAATGAAACAGCGTGGCCAGCTCCGATGCGCTCAATACTGATGAATTGAGCGGCAACACTGAGCCTAGCCTTCGGGCAAACAAGTCGCCTAGGTATCGTTGGCGCCACCTGGATAACAACTGCCTGGATAGTTTGAGCCGTTGGAATCCTTCGGTATTTAGCGTCTCTAGCGAAGACACGAACTCATTGGTCAGAACGGTTGTACGATCTGGTGAGTAGACGGCAAAACGGATGTCAGTCTTCAGGAGTGGCTGCTCGAGCTTGGCGGCAATGTCTTCATAAAGCTTTTCTTCGAGATGCGTAAGTTCTCGCTCTTTGCGCTCCACAAATAAGCTAGTCACCCCAAGCACCAGCACAACGGCGACGCCTATCTGCCACGAGTGGGCTAGTAAACCAACAATTAGTGCCGGCACCCACATCCAGCTAAAGCTAAGCAGATAGTGGTGTAGTTTACCGTCAACCATGACGTGCCCTTTGCCGAGCAATTTATTGTAGAGGCGGTGCGCTTTCTGTGACGGATAACGTCGAACCACGAGCTGCAGGACAACTTCCTCATCGTCATGTAAGCGCGTCATTGAGCCAGCAATGAACGCAATCGGGTCGGAGGCTTCTAGATCCCAGTGTGGCTTGAGCGGGTATGCAAAGTGGCGTGACTGACAAATACTAAAGATCTGCGATCCGGACGTGAGTGTTGGCGCTTGAGCAACCTGCTTGAACTTTAGCTCAGGCATGTAGGAAGCAAAGTGTTTCTGGATACTCGGAATATCTCGGTGCGCTGCCACAACGCGGTATTTGATTCCTCCCGGCTTACTGCCGACAATCTCGAACGAAACCGTACTGCGTTGGCCGAGCTGCTGTTGCAAGACTGCGAAAAGATGCTGAGTACTGAGCGGCTGCACGACAGATTGCTTGGGCGGGATGATCTCAAGTACTCCCAGCTCATTGTGTGCGAACAGAGACTTGAGGTTCATCACGACCCCTGCAAGAGGCTTGAGCACAATTCGCCACAGCCAGTAGGCTACAAGAGCAACGAGCGCGCCATTAATGACATTTTTTGTAGGAGTATTACCGAATATCTGAACAAACATTGAAGTTGCGGATTGTGCAATCATGAGTCTCCTGAGCCATTGTCGTGTGTGACTATACCAATAATAACTGAGTTATCCACAACATCAAAGGCACGATGGTGGGACAATCCATAATGGTCTACGCACTAAATTAATAAGGAGGCAGAGATTAATGGCACATATGAGAACAATTGCACTCGCGCGGGTATCAAGTAAGGCGCAGGAAGACGAAGGCTATTCGCTAGATGCGCAACTGAAGCTTATTCGCAACTATTGCAGAGACAATAAGTTAAATGTCATTCATGAGTTCAGAATTTCTGAGACGGCATCCAAAAATGAGCAGCGCAGTGTGTTTCGCCAGATGCTGTCGTATATCAATACAAACAATATCGCACATGTGGTTGTTGAAAAGACGGATCGACTGACTCGAAACTTACGTGATGCAGTTGTTGTTGACGACTGGCTCGAGAACGACGAACGGCGTCGACTACATATGGTGAAAGAAAACCTAGTAGTGCACAAGCACGCCAAGTCGGATGCCAAGCTAATGTGGAATATCTATCTGGCTTTTGCGAAAAAATACACCGATAACTTGCGTGAGGAAGCAATGAAGGGCTGGGACGAAAAACTAGCGCAAGGCTGGATGCCGGCGCCACCTCCCCCGGGCTATAAGACTGCAACCGAAAACTCCAAAAAGATTCATGTGATCGACGAAGAAACATCACCAGTCGTCACGCGAGCATTTAAGCTATATCTAGAGCCAGGCCAAACGATATCGACGGTGACGGATGAGCTCGCACAATGCGGCCTGACTACCAAGAAACACAGGCCACTAGCGAAGAGTGCGGTTAACAAGATGCTTCGCAACCCGTTTTATGTCGGCGTAATCCGGTTTAATAATCGTGAGTATCCAGGTGCGCATGAGCCCCTAATCGACAACAATATATTTAACGCGGTTCAAATAAAGCTCGGCGAACACAAAAGCAAGCAGAGACATCATGATCCTCTGTTCAGTGGGCTACTACAGTGCCTCGACTGTCATAAAATGGTAACTTGGCAGCTACAGAAGGGGCGCTATTACGGCGCATGTCAGCGTAGGCAGGACGCGTGCAAGAAACGTCGGATGATCAGAGAGGATTACTTGGAAGAAGCTGTATGCGAAGAACTGAGAACGATTGGCAAAAAAGCCGCCGCTCAGGATATATTGCAATGTCTAAAACAAAAAATAGCCGAAAACCGACACCCCTATGTTGGTCAGCACCGGGTGCAAGTTGTGAAGCTGATTAAACAGCAAATCCGTCACAGTGAGATGATGAGTGATAATTTGTATGGAGATAAACTCTCGGGAGTAATTAGCGAAGAAACATACCAAAAGAAACAAGAAGATATTGAAATCCGTCTAATGCAACTTCGAGATAGGCTTATTAGGATCGAAGAGCTAGAGGGTAAGATGAGCTTCGAAGGCAGTCGCACGGGTTCAATCATAGGTATGTATACATCTGAATCGAAGATTGGTAAGCGCTTGATTCTGGCAACGCTCTTCAAAATAAATCTGGCAAGGGGTGGTGTAAATATCCAAAATATGTGGCCTAACAAGTAATTAAGGCCCCGTTCTGGTATTATTTGAGGATGAACGCAGAAGACTTTACTGGTAAAATCCCTGATAATCTATCCACCATTCGAAAACAGCAACGCTACACCCAAAAGGAAGTTGCTGATATGGCTGGCTTAAATTCGAACTACTATGCTAAGGTCGAGCGCGGCGACAGTATCCCGTCACTCAAAACCATCCAAAAAATTGCAAATGCACTAAAGGTAACAGCAACTGAGATTGTTGGGTTTTAGCCCTCTCGCCAGCACCAATGTGACACTTAGAAAAGCTCCCTTGATCGGGAGCTTTTTGTTTATTGATCCGCGCTACGGTTTCAACCTTTGTTCCGTGAAGTTAACTTAATGAGACAAAAAGCGTCACTTTACAGATTGAAATGAAGGTTATAACCTCAAAAAGAGCTAGAATGAGGGTATGAGACCGCATACCCAAATGCAATTACAGCCAGGGCTTTTCTTCTCCCCGGGCTACTACATGGGTTACTGGCGAGCTTGCATCGAGAGCAACTTTATCCAGGATGTTATTTGGAGCCATAATAGCTTACAAAAGCACCGTGAAATGTATGCTGGTGCAATCATGGCTGCTGCTCAGACAAAGGCGACAGGAATACAGCATTTTGTCGGGCTACCAGATGATGAACCGTCTGATGTTGATGTGGTCAAACTAGTGGAGATTACTATGCCAAGTGGTCGCAAAGGTACTACGCTGCAACGGCTTAATGTGCAGATTACAGACTGTAATTTTGATAGAGGCGAAACCCTTTTGAGCCAGTTCGCCAATAAGAACAAGCCTGCATACGCCGACATCATGGTCGCTATTCACGTTAGTGGACGCACCGAAACGTCTGACTTCACCAAGGACTGGGCTGACATCCAGAAGCTATCAAAAGTATATCCAAGCGAAGTAGTGACTGTTGAGCCAGTAGATTTTGCAAATGGCGTAAGGCAACCAGCAGGCTCGTTTGGTCTTACCGAAGTGTATCCCAGAGTGGGAGCGACACTTATAAATCTGTCCGATGACGAGGCGTTTTTCTTTGAGCCAGAAGTGTTTACAAAAACACACAAGGCGGTCAGCGTTGAATGGGAAGACAAAGGCTCGTTCGAACTAATGACACCAAAGCTTACATAATATGTCGGATATACAGAAAAAATGGGATGAACAAAATGCTGCATGGCAGAAGCGTCTTATTACACTTTCAGAAGAGACTCTTATTGAGGAACAACTTATAAAACAAAGTAGGGACAAGCTGATAGAGTATTTCGGTGAGGACTGGCTTAAGCAGCAACATTCAAAGATGAAAGTATTTTCACCTAATGTTCCAACTGGCGTTGTCGGAATAATAACCAATCCGATGGACAATCATGGCGTTGAGGTAGTGGAACTAGCTAAATACTTAGAAGCTATAGAGCATCAAAATAATTTTGAAGATATCATCGCGAAATTAAAAAATGCAAGCGATTACGAAGCAATACGTCTAAACCTTGCGATTGGTTATCGGTTGATGCATTCAGGCTGGACAAATATTTTTGTAGAGCCAGAGATTGGCGATGTATCCGGAGAGCTATTTGGTAAAAAATACGTGGTCGAATGTTCAGTTATAACTCCACCTGATCCTACATCTACCTACATGCACGAAATATTTAGAAGCGTATACAAATACTTGAAGAAAAATAAGTATGCCGCATGGATCCACGTTCAATTTAATAAAGATTTCAAGGAAGTGCCCGTGAGTAATGTGATAGATGCAATTAAAGAAATGAATCACGAGTTTTCTAAAGATCCTAAGACTGTTGAAACTCTGACTGATGACTTTAACATGACAGAAACATATCTTGATGAAAGGGTAAAAAAAGTTCTTTCGTCTGAAAGGGAAAAGGAAAATGGGCTGACTGAAATCGGATATAGAATAGCAATGATCCAGCCTAAGCTGCCTGGGGATCTGCACAGTGTTGATCCAGATGACCCAAGCCAAGTTGATAATGGGACTATAACCTTCGGTGGAATGAAAAGATTCGGTGGAGACAAAGATACGGCCGAGAGGATAAAAGCTAAGATCAAGAACAAGAAAAATCAAACTGCCAATCTACCAAAAGATACGAGAAGAGTCTTTGTGCTTATGGCAAAAGGTAAAATTGATCAAGAAGACTGGAATGAACTAGCTGGGACCATCGTTAATGCAACTAGCCCTGCCGACAATCTTGACGCAGTGCTATTCATGGATAGACGAAGGCAAGAGTTTGAGGGGAAGATCCGTTTTCCATCGGCACAAGTACATTTCTTCACGAAGCCATACCGTATGACTGCACTAGAAGCATCTTTCAAAAAAATGAAGGAGTTTGAGAATAGCGAGTGGATAAGTCAGTAATTTTCATCAGCATGCTCTAAAGAGAGTTATACTTTCAGCTACTGTGATGCACCAAACTGACGATAGAACCTAGGAGGCTTGTCGGTGGTTATCGTTTTCAGTCGACTCAGTCTTGAACGATTCCATTTCTTTATGGAGGAGTTCTTCGTCGACTCGACCGAGTTCGCGGTACATGAGCTTCATGCGAATCAGCATCTCGCGAGCATAGGTCGGATTGGCGTTTTCAGGATCGCTTTGCTCAAGTTCGCGCACCATCGCATCAATATCTTCGTCTGTTGGCATGTATCCAGTCATGCTCACAGTATACACCCCCGTCGCTCTAACCGTTTCAGCCCAGAGCGATCGACAAGCACGCAATCATTTGCAGCCGCTAACCGCCGCGCTACAGCGCTGTAGGTGCTGTTTGTGATGACCATAGCTTGGTCACATCCATAAAGCTTTAGTCCGGTCACCACCTGGCGAACAGCACTAGCTTTAACCAGCCCGGAGTAGCGTTTGACCTGAATGCCCCAACGTATGCCATCCTTTTCGGCTATGATATCTATTCCGAAATCGTACCTTTCTGTTAGGGAGACCCCACGAAAGCCACTGGCCCGCAAAAGATTCGCAACGTAATGCTCAAACTCCAAGCCGTCCATGCTGTCAGCATCTCGAAGCCCAGCAAGACGGCGCCGGGCAACTAGCTTCCAAAATAGGGTCAACAGTAATAGACTACCCGTTATGCCAAGGGCTATGTAGGCTGCATGCACAAGCTGCGCTCGATGCGTCCAGGCGGCAGCACCTACGAGAATGATGATAACGAACGATTCATCACCGCCCTGAGCCCGTGAGCGCTGTGAGCGCCGTGACATGCTACTTGTCCTCATCGATTATTAGCTCATCGAACGCAGCGTCAATCCGTTCCAGCCCCTCAAGTACAGAGTGCCATGTTTGGTCAACATGGGTCACCATTCCTATTATGCTTAATTTCTGGCTTTGCTATGAGTTTTTAATAGGAGTTAGCAACTCCGGAAAATTGTTTCTTACATTACCAACATCTTTTGAAATCTCATATGCCTCCATATTCTGATCTGGATAAGCATTCATCATAGGAATTAGTTCAGTTGGATCATGATCATCAAGCCAATCTTTCTCTTCTTCTTTCGTTAAAATTACTGGCATACGATCGTGAATTGATTCCATGAGGTGATTCGGCTGGGTTGTAATGATTGTAAAATAATAAATGTCATCTTTTCCTTTGATATACAGTCCAGCCATTGAGAAAAGTTCTCTATCCAATAGGTGAATAAAAAAAGGTGTCCTCTCTGGCTTTCTCCACTCGTAAAAGCCTGTACTAGGAACTAGTACTCTCTGACCTTCTAGAAAAGGTTTTTTATATGTTGTTTTTTCGTAAATAGTTTCTGAGCGAGCATTTATCATCGTGTAGGCTACTTTCGAATCTCGAGCCCAAATTGGAACTAAACCCCACTTCATTTCTACTATCGCATCTTTAGTTACAACAGGAACGTTTTGCGTGGGAGCTACATTGTAGTTGGGCTTTAATTCACCATCAAAATGCCTTTGGTAGTAATATTCTAAGTCTTTCTGAGCCTTTATTTGTGAGAATCGTCCGCACATAAGATAATTTTAACAAGATACTACATTGGCTCGAAATAGTTAGTAACGATTCCATTACGCCCTGGTACTCTCATGCAACTTCCCACCACCTAAAACCTTATACCAGGATATTAGTTCGCTCTTGATTAGGTTCCAATTCGTAATACGATAGGTCACCAATTATTTATTGATTGGCTTTGTTAAGGTATTATTTATTACAAGATAACATGTTCTGGAGCCGTGCCTGATATAATGTGGGCATGAAACTACTACTAACTTCTGCCGGGATAACAAACCAAAGCATTGCCGATAGTCTTACTATGCTGGTTGGTAAGCCCCCTGCAGCAACAAAGGTAGTCGTCATCCCAACTGCAGAGAATGTCGAGGCGGGCAACAAAGACTGGTTCATCGGCCAATTCACGAACCTGCGGAAGTTTGGCTTCACTTGGATTGATATCGTTGACCCGTCTGCAGATGGCATCAATTGGAGGAGTCGACTGACTGAGGTTGATGTTGTCTTTGTTAGTGGTGGTAATACTTTTCACTTACTTAATCAGGTCCGCAAAACCGGCTTTGGCGATTGGTTGAAGGATGCCATTGATTTCAAAGTTTACGTTGGAGCTAGTGCTGGATCCATAATCATGACACCGAGTATTGCAATCGCATCGGTGGATGATGGTGATGAGAACCTCATTGGCTTAAAAGACCTGACTGGACTGAGATTTGTCGATTTTGAAGTCTCACCACATACACCAGAATGGGTGAGCTACAAAGCAAATGAAGAGTACGCCAAAAGCATCACTAATAAGCTATATGCAATTGATGATGAAACAGCTATAAAAATTGTATACGAAGCTGTTGAGGTTATTAGTGAAGGCAAGTGGAGGGAGTTAAGATGAGCAGGATGCCAACGAGAGAACTCTCAATTGAATACGCCCATATTTATACAAACCAGAAAATAAACGAGGAGCATGAGCTATCACTTAAGATGCTAAACAAGGCCATGTCCAACTTCCCAGCTCATGAAGCAGTTTTGGCGGTGCTTGTAGATGACTACTCTTTCCCTGATGAGACATTCGACTATGGGGAGTTTACGGAGTGGTTGGGGTCCAAGGGCTATCGACCAGATGTCCTATTGCGCGAATCTCAATTAATCCCAGTTTGTGACGAGATAATTAAGGTGCTCAATGATAGTAGGCTTAAAACCCAGCTTGATGATTATATCCAAACCAAGAGATACCCATGCTCGTTATTCATAGCAGCCTGGTACCTTTTAAGACTTGATTACATTGAACATTCCATCTTTGACACTGGCTTTGCTGCCAAAAACCTACTTAATATCTTACCTAAAAGCTTTAAGCCATTTGAAGAGAAGGCTTTCGAGATTATTGAGGCCACCCCATATAAAGAAGCGGTTAACTTCATTGATTATCGGTTCATGGAAGGACGACTGATTGTGTAGAACTAAAGCTGGGTCGACCCCTCAATAGTAGAATTTAGCTGAGGAACATTCTTAAGTACCCGGCACCACTCCTCTAGTTCCCTCTTGATTGTGTGCCAATTCGAGATGAGGTAGTTCACCAAGAATTTAAGGCTTCGCCAAAGCCTTTATTTATTACCAAATTCAACTTTTGGAACCAACGGTTTATACTTACAAAAAGAGGTAAGGATATGTTAAAAGTTTCCCCTTTTTTACTTTTTGATGGTAATTGTGCTGAGGCAATGACTTTTTATCATGAGTGTCTTGGAGGAGAGCTCTCTCTTTCCAAACTTGCAGACACTCCGATGAAAGATATGTTCTCCCCAGAAAAACACGAACGGTTAATAAATGCCTATCTCAAGAGTGGGAATATAGAGATATCCGCAACCGACTGGATGGCCTCCCCGGATTTCGAACCGGTGCAAGGAAATACATCGGCCATATTCGTTCTTGGCGCGTCATTTGCCGATTTAAAGCCAGTATTTGACAAACTCAAAGATGGTGAAAATAACACAAGACTTCAAGAACTTCACGAAATGCCTTTCGGTATTTATGGACAGTTTTACGATAAATTCGGAGTCCAGTGGATATTTAAAGGCGATAAAGCGTAGATTCAGTTCTTTTTGTTTATATGATCATCCCAACAAAGTTTTTATTTACGCAACTTTAAATATGTATTAGCTATGCAACGATAAATCTCGAAAGTATATGATGCTCGTTGGGTATAAATTCTGATAAGATGTCACAAGGTGGCTATGGGCCGCCTTCTTTGTACCTTCAAACGACAGAAAGAGTCGATCATGACGGAAGAGCCGATGACCTACCGTGGCAGTGGGGTCAACTACGATGCAATGGACCCATTTAAGCGGGCCTGTCAGCTCGCAGGTGTTGACACGTCCGCCAACATCGAACGCATCGCCAATGGTGAGTTCGTCGAAGTTGAATCAAGCCGGGGCGAGAGTGTTTACCTCATCGAAGCGGCAAAGAGCTATTTTGCCCATGTCGAGGAAGGCCTCGGAACAAAAAACCTGGTGGCAGATGTCATGTACTCCCTAACGCGAAAATCGTATTACGATCAGATTGCCCAAGATTGTGTGGCGATGATCGTAAACGACATGATCACACTGGGCGCTCTGCCGTTGAGTGTGGCAATGCACCTTGCAGTCGGTGACTCCAATTGGTTTTCAGACGAAAATCGCTGGATGGATCTCATATTTGGCTGGAAAAATGCCTGCAACTTGGCGAGGTGCATCTGGGGATGTGGCGAAACTCCGACGCTCAAGGACGTGATTAACCCTAGTGCGGTAGTGCTCACCGGTTCAGCCATGGGAATTGTCAAACCCAAGGACCGTTTGATCCGGACCAATATTTCTTCCGGAGACGCCATCGTGCTTCTTGCAAGCACCGGGGTTCATGCCAACGGACTGACTCTGATACGCGAGATTGCCAAGAGAACTGGTTACGGCGCCAAGCTAAGTGATGGGCGAACTTTCGGTGAGTCAATCCTTGATCCGACGGCGATCTATGTGCCTGTAATTGAGGATTGCTACGGTGCCGGGGTTGATATCCACTACGCTGTCAACATTACTGGACACGGTTGGCGCAAACTAATGCGTGCCGTTGAGCCATTCGTGTACTGGATTGATCAACTCCCGCAGCCTCAGCCGGTATTCGACTTCATCCAGGAGCGTGGACCTATCAGTGACGAAGAAATGTATGGCAATTACAACATGGGTGCGGGTTTTGCGCTTTACGTCAGCCCATCTGACGCTGACAGAGTCATACGTGTGGCAAAGGAGTGCGGTAGCTTCGCCTGGGTAGGGGGACATATTGCAAAAGTTGGCAACCAGAAACGAGTGGAAATTTTGCCCAAGGGAATTACTTTCGAAGGTGATTCGCTCGGGGTTCGCTAAGCAAGCCGGGAGATAACTCTCCCGGCTATTTCTTTAAAACGCTCACGCTCGACTATTTTTTTTGTTATTTTTTTTCTGGGCTTTGGAAAGTCACACACTATGCAAAACAACAATACAAAGCCCTGGGTTTCGTAATATTTTTAAGCACAAGTACTGTTTGATTTAGTATAATGCCTGCATGCGAGAAGCACGCCGAACGCCAACATCGATAGATTCAATCCGAGTCAGGCAGGTTCACCGACCGATCCCAGCACCCTTACCTCCCCGCCCCTTAGTTCCTCCTCGGACCCCAGTTCCGCCTAGAAACCCAGTTACTGCAAATCGGAAACCAGCTCAGAATAAAGGCCTCAAAAAACTTATCTGGGTCACCGTTTTATTTTCTTTAATTATTCTGGTCGGAATTTTTTATCCACATCATAATAAGACCATCACAGCGGTTGCAGCTAAAATTCAACCGAAATTTACTAAAACTCAGACTGTTTGCCTTGATCCAGGACACGGTGGTGATGATCCGGGAGCATCTTCGAACGACGGCTCAATGTTTGAGCGAAATATAAACTTGACGGTGGCACTGCAAGTCTCGTCTATTCTTGAGCATGGCGGGTACCGAGTCTATATGACCAGAACTTCTAATGATCCGACTATGTCTAATCATGATCGCTACACCTATTGTAACAATTTAAACGCCACTATCATGGTGTCAATTCATCATAATTATTTTACCGATCCAACGGTCGATTATGACACGGCCCTGTTTTATAAAGACGTTGATCAAGCTCTGGCGACCAGCATCTTGAATGCCACCAGTGCCAAATTAAACGTCCCAAACGACGGGATTTCTCAATTTGACGATGGAGTGTTGTCCGAATCAACTATGCCCGCCGCCTTATCAGAAGCGTTCTTTATGACTGATACCAATGAGTTTAATTTAATGACCGAACCCAGCTCAACCAGACTCAGCGATGAGGCCGACGGGATTGCTACGGGAATTGAAAATTACTTTACGCAACCGAAGGCAGCACAGCCTCTGATTAATACTAATCCGCAAGTCATTAATCGGGCGGAAGCAAACGATTAAGCCATGAACTGGCTCGACATTATCATTTTTGTAGTTTTTCTAATTGCGGTCGCCAGGGGCTTAAGAGCAGGCCTCGCCGTTCAAGTATTCTCGCTGTTAGGATTTTTCGCCGGCCTATTTTTAGGGTCGCTTATTGTGCCAAGTCTAATTAATTATGGTCACTCGACCCTTTCGCGGTCTCTCATTACTTTAGTAATAACGTTAGGTGCAGCCGTGTTATTTTCCTCAATCGGAGAATTATTTGGGCATTTTCTGCATTCGACTGCGGTCGAACTTCATCTCGGTAGCTTCGATGGTTTTTTAGGTGGACTGTTCGAAGTCGTGGCCGTTATCGTTGCAGTATGGTTAATTGCCGCACCGCTTAATAATCTGCAGGCTTTTGGGATTAGCGGAGAAATACATAGTTCAAGAATTATCTACGCCATAAATCAGTTATTCCCACCCGCACCGGACATCTTAGCCAGACTTGAGCATTATATTGAACCAAATGGTTTCCCCACGGTATTTTTGGGCAATTACCCCAACCCGACGCCCCAGCAACTTCCGTCCAATTCCCAGATCCAGCCCGCTATTACCGAAGACGAGGCCTCGGTTGTAAAAATTGAAGGTATCGGTTGTGGCGGACTGGTTGAAGGCTCTGGTTTCGTAGTCGGAAACGGATATGTCGCCACCAATGCGCACGTCATTGCCGGAATACTCCATCCTCGTATCATCGATGGTAACGGTCTTCACGCTACGACCGTGGTCCTGTTCGATCCAACCCTTGATTTTGCGGTGCTTCAAACTTCCGACTTAGCCGGCGCACCGCTGCAAATAAGCAGCAAACTTGCAGCCAGCGGCGCCGCGGCCGCCGTCCTTGGTTACCCAGGGGGCGGGCCATTTTCCGCGGTAGCGGCATCGGTACTTGATGAAACCAAAGCTATCGGAAGAAACATCTATGGCTCCGGCCTGTCATCTCGTGATATTTACGAAATCGAGGCGATTGTTGAGCCCGGTAATTCCGGGGGTCCCTTACTCGCAACCGACGGCAGCGTCATCGGAGTGGTCTTTGCCAAAGCCGATAATAATAACGCCATTGGCTATGCGCTGACCTCCGCTGAAATAATTTCAAGGGTGGTTCAAGCAAAAAATCAGGTGACCCCGGTCAGCACTGGCATGTGTACCAGTTCTTAACTGCCCTTTAAGCAGATTCTCAGCCGGGCTTGGTTAACTTGCGTAAGAGTTTTTATAAATTGTTAGGAGTTGAGTATGAGTGTAATCACGCGGGGAGCGAAAAACGCATTCCGCAACTTAATTCGGTCTTTTTCGATCATTCTTATTTTAGGTATCAGTATCGCTCTTGCCCTTATTATGCTCTTATCAATGCGCACAGTTGAAAATCGGATAAGTAGTATCCAAAGCTCAATCGCAAACACGATAACAGTTAGCCCAGCCGGCTCACGCGGTTTTTCTGGAGGTGGAAATCCTCTGACTACTGAGAATGTTGCGCAAGTAAATTCAACGGAACATGTCACGAGTGTCATTAGCTCAATATCCGATCGCCTTAGTACTACGGGACAAACTAGTCCGTTCCCTAGTGGCTCAACGACCGGGACAACTAATCTGGTATCTTCAATAGACGCAGGGAGTCTTGGCCGACGCTTTGGAGGGAGTAACGGCAGTGGCGGGAATGCACCGGTCGTCATATCGTCTAATGCAAATTTCACCTTGCCAATTTCAGTCACAGGCACTACCAACCCGACAAGTACTCAAGTCGCTGTATCTAATCAGTTAAAAATTACCAGTGGCTCAAATATAGACGGGAATGGCTCTGGAGACGTGGCAATCATCGGGACTTCACTGGCGACAAAAAACAACCTAAAAGTCGGATCAACATTCACGGCCTATGGTAAAACAATTACCGTTTCTGGAATCTTCGATGCCGGTAATACCTTTAATAACGGAGGTATCATTATGCCACTGGCGACCGTGCAGACTCTATCGGCTCAAGTTGGTGATGTTACTCAAATTTTGGTTAATGTCGATAACATCAACAATGTCAGCGCTACCGTCACAGCATTAGAGAACAAGCTTGGTAGCGCAGCTGATGTAACTAGTGCGCAGAGCAATGCTAATGATGCTTTAGCGCCGCTTGAGAACATTAAAACCATCTCACTCTACAGCTTAATTGGCTCACTCGTCGCGGGCTCGATCATCATTTTCTTAACCATGCTGATGATAGTGCGGGAGCGCCGGCGCGAGATTGGGGTCTTAAAAGCTATTGGGGCCTCGAATATTAAAATCATGATTCAGTTCGTGACCGAATCTTTAACCTTAACAATTCTAGCCGCAATCATTGGGGTGGCGGCCGGAGTAGCTCTGTCGAATCCAGTCTTAAAAATTCTTGTGACTACTAATACTGCCAGTTCGCCTGGCGGCGGTGGAGGTGGCAGTGGGGGTGGCATTGTACGAGCTTTCGGGCGAGTCGGCGGATCAATATCCCAGCTTCATACCGTCATCGGTTGGGAAGTGTTGCTCTATGGCCTAGGGGCTGCGATCATCATTGCCGTGCTCGGAAGTGCTATTCCCGCCTTTGTAATTGCCAAAGTCAGACCAGCTGAAGTAATGAGGACAGAATAATGTTAAGAGTTAAAAACTTATCTAAAACGTTCAAGTCCGGCGATACGATAGTTCATGCGGTTGACGACATAAGCTTCGGCGTTCCAACCGGCCAATTCGCCTCGATCATCGGCAAAAGTGGAAGTGGCAAATCAACTCTACTTTCACTGCTCGGTGCGCTCGATAAACCGAGTTCAGGAGCGATTGAAGTTGACGATGAAGTAATTTCTAGCGGCAATGACCGCGCGCTTATAAAATACAGGCGCCAAAAGATTGGCTATATTTTCCAAAGCTACAATTTAGTACCAAATTTAACCGCTCGGGAAAATGTCATGTTGCCAATGGAATTTGCCGGAGTTAAGAAGAAAGCGCGCAAGGCCCGGGCGGAAGAGCTCCTAAACCAAGTTGGTCTGACGGCCGATAAACAAACGCGAAAGCCCAGTCGCTTGTCCGGAGGCGAACAACAACGGGTGGCAATCGCCAGGGCGCTAGCGAATCATCCAAAACTGATTCTCGCAGATGAGCCAACCGGCAATTTGGATTCGCAAACCGGAAAAGTTATTTTTGATCTTCTGCACAGCTTGGCTCGGTCAGAAAAAACTACTATTATTGCAGTTACCCATGATCTGTCGATTGCGGGTAAAACTGATGTGACATTTATGTTACAAGATGGAAAATTAATTGGGGGTAGAAATCGTGAGGCAATACGATTATGAAGCGTGAATATATCTTTGGCGTCGGGTTAGTACTAGTGGCTATTATCAGCTTTGTTGGTGGTATGCAGTTTCAAAAGAGTTTAAAACCAATTGTCGCAACGTCGGCTAACGGGACCATGCTCCCGGGCGGTAGTAGCGGATTCTCTCGGACTGGCAATCGTCCAACTTTTGGCACTGTCGCCAGTATCTCATCATCTTCAATGAGCGTAACTACAAGAACTGGTGCCACCATTACGGTGTCTCTATCAGGCAACCCAACGGTCACTAATAATGGAGCGACTTCAAGTTTAAGTGCCATTGCTACTGGCGATACTGTAGCAGTTGTTGGAACAGTCTCAAACGGCAGTGTAGCTGCCACCAGCATCGTCTTAAATCCGAGCTTCGGCCGCGGTTCATTTGGTGGCGGCGCGCCGGCAACAGCTCCCAACGGATCTACCAATAACGGTGCCTAAATGATTCTAGATTACTTGCGTAAATAGAGCTTTATTAGCTCGAGCAAGCGTCCGTAGTGAACCCAGTACCAATACAGATTAAAAACCAGCAGGGCCGGAAACACTCCCAGCGTTTCTACCATTTTTCCGGTGGTGATACGCAACTCTTTTAGGGGTGGAAAGCCAAACTTATAAGGCAGGGGCAGAAGCCACGGCACGCCTTCTTTGGTAAAAGTATCCATCACCAAATGACTCAGCATGCCGATCAAAAACGCATACCAAACGAACATGATATTTATGGTAGGTATGATCGGCGCTATAAAATGCAGAAATTCGTAAGCTAGACCGCCGAATAAGGCGAGACCTAAAAGTGAATGCGTCAAAAATCGATGGCCTCCGAGCATTTTATCGGTAATTTTACCGACAGTACCTCCGATGGGAAGATTTCGCCATAACGGAGCGGTTGGTTCGTCAATGTCGGGAGTTATGCCGCCGATCAGATTCCCTAGGACCGCAACCAATACAGTTCCAAGAGTTACGGGTGCAGGAGCCACAGTTAGTACAACTACGCCAAGAGCCGTAAATGCCGCGAGATCATGAGTACGTCCGGTCATGACTATTAGTCTAGCATAAGAATAAATATGCGCCGTAAAGAAAAACGACCCGTCACTTCGAGCTTCGAAGTTACAGGTCGCTGTTGATGCCCCTAGGGAGATAGCGGATAGCACATTGGTCGCTCCAGTATGCATAGAATATCCGGCTATCCCCTTTGGAGTGTGAGTTCTCTACGGAAGAGAGTTGCGATCAATCTCGGGCGGGCGAGGAGCGCCGGGCGGTTGGCACCCCCCGACCCGACCCGAGAGTTCTCCAGCTCCCCCAGCCGGAGAAGTTTCACCTCTAAAAGCTACCGAGGTGAGAAGACCTAAGCAGGGTGGGGAGGCGTTGAGAGCTCCCCCCACCCTGTAAAACTCTAAACCCGGGACCCGAGCCTTCTTGGCTAGGGCGTCCCGGAGAGCCGGAAGCTGGATCCGGCGTCGCGGTCGACGGGACCGATCACATGTGCCACCGAGTGGCCGAGGTTTGCACTGCGTCTTCGCATAAGCCAGACTCCTTGCTCGCCCCATGAGATCCGCGATTTGCGGTGGGGAGTTAACTTTCGAACCGGTCGAAAACTAGCTCCACACCGCAAAAAGCTCACATTTCGAATTTCGTACAACAGGTTTGAGCTGAAGTAATAAAATACATAGTAACAAGTATTAGGGATTTAGTCAATTAGTATTTTTATTGCTCTGCTAAGCGTTTTGGATCAGCTCTGAGATTCGCAGCAGTTCATTATACTTACCGACACGTTCAGTTCGGGATAACGAGCCGGTTTTAATTTGGCCAGCATTGGTCCCAACGGCTAGGTGGGCAATAGTTGTGTCTTCAGTTTCTCCAGAACGATGAGAAATAATTGTTGCGTACCCATGGGCTTTTGCTAATTTAATAGCCTCGAGAGTTTCGGATAAAGTACCAATCTGATTGAGCTTTATAAGTATGGCGTTGGCGGCTTGTTCGTTAATGGCCAGCGACAAAATCTTCGG
>JBIOIQ010000008.1:0-28980 GCA_044449985.1 Candidatus Saccharimonadia bacterium
CAATCATCGACTCCACTCTCGGCGAGCTGCGACGTCGCGGCATCGACTACCGTGGGATTCTCTACGGCGGTGTCATGTTGACCGAGGCTGGACCGATGATCCTGGAGTACAACATTCGTCTCGGTGATCCCGAGACTCAAGTTGTCCTACCTTGCATCCAGGGCGACGTCGCACAGATGTTGGCCATGACGGCGGCTGGTGAAACGCCACTAGGCGTTCTTTCTACTGGTGCTTGTGTCACCGTAGTGATTGCCGCTGATGGCTATCCGGATCCGCCCAAGACCGGCGACGTCATTACCGGAATCGAAGAGGCCAATGCCATGGACGAGGTGATGGTCTTCCATGCCGGCACCGCAGTCGACGATGACGGCAACTTTGTTACAGCCGGAGGTCGCGTTCTCAACGTCACTGCCCGAGGCAACACCGTTGCGGAAGCCAAGGTGCGGGCATATCAGGCGATTGACTGCATCAACTTCCGCGGCATGCAGTACCGCAGCGACATCGCTTCAACCAACACCTAGCAATAGGTGGGTACTCAGCTTCGGGGCAACCTGGGGCTGAGTACCCAACCCAAGTTTTCAAATCTTTGAAGATTTAGGTTAAGATCAACTCTGAAAGTTCTAAATATTCCCATCATGTAGAGCAAAGTGAGGCAACATTTAATTAACGACTGGTAGGTCGTTTTTTTGGTTCGGAACAAACCTAGACTGAGTCGTACGTTTGTACCGCGCTCTGATATGATGAGTTCATGCCCGTAGTAAAAGTTGATGACATCAATATGTACTATGAGATTCTTGGCGTGGGCGAGCAGGTTGTTTTAATTCCTGGTCTTGGAACCGATATTACCGAGTATAAAAGAATAATCGAAAGTCTAGCTAAAAAGTATCAAGTTATTACTGCCGACAATCGAGGGTCTGGTCGATCTGACAAACCCAAAGCGCCTTATACTATTGAAATGATGGCTGACGACTTGGCTGGTCTACTAAGAAAAATCGGCGTAAACCAGGTAAATGTTCTGGGTATCTCGATGGGAGGGAGAATCGCCCAGGCTCTAGCACTCAAGCACCCAGATCTAGTCAAGCGACTAATCTTGGCATCTACATCTGCTCGCTTCATTCGACGTCGGCGCATTACCCTTTTTGGCCTAGTGCGCAGGCTTCCATTGGCTAGAAGCAAATATCCTCAGCCCAATTACGCTTTTGAATACCAAAGACAGGCAACCGCCCGTTTTGATAACAAAGACCGATTACATGATTTGCGTGTCCCTACTCTAATACTGCATGGGAGAAAGGACGGCATTGCGCCGTACTACTTGGCCGAAGAAATGAATAATGGAATAAAAGGCTCCAAACTAGTCACATTCGCAGGTGGGCACTTGTTCATGTTTATGAGAGAGCAGAAGCGTTTTATTTCCGAGGTGGAAAAGTTTGTTGGTTCTGTGTAACCATAGTTCTAACTTCCATCACCACCTGAAGTCGGTTGGTAAATACTAAAGAGATCCTGCACTCAGGCGGTGCCGGTGTTCTTTGTCACTGTAAACACCTCGGTAACAATATATATTCTCTATGGATGGATAAGAGAGGGGGTGATAGAGGTGGAAAGTCTAAATTATATGGACTGGCTGACAAGTATTCTGGCGGCGATCGGTGGGATAAATATGGCCCTGATCGGGTTTTTCAACTATGACCTGCTGGCCAAACTTTTCGGTAGCAGCACTGCTTATCGAGTTGTGGTCGCGGCTGTTGCACTGGGAGTAGTGTATTTAGTTTTGGATGTCTGGGTGCGAGTAATGAGTTATCGAAATCAACATGTACATGCCTAAAAGCACTCTAAAATTGCAGATCAATTGGATTGGATGTTAGTATTGCCTAACCTGGGTAGGAGTACTTTAGAACAATCGTTGATGGCGAAGAGCCTAAACATGTCCACATAATCGTAGTTCCGACTATTGCTGATGGCTTAGCCTAGGCAGTTGGGGGGTATGGTTTGTCTGCAAGGTGGTTTAAAAAAGAAATGGAATCCGGGAGCCTGATTGCTCGTGTGACACTGGAATTTCCGGAAATTCCATGGCCAGGTAAGCAAGGTGATGTCCCTAATGCGCGTATCGAGCTTTACACGGGTTTCGTGGAAGACGAATGCGTCTGGGGCGGAGTGAGCTACACCAGCCATCTGGAATTTCTTCAGCCAATTAAGGTGGATGTTTTCCCAGCCCTGGATTCACCTGAGATTTGCTGGGCAATAGCCAGCTCCGGTTGGCGGAGGCAAGAAGGTTGGATGCAGCGAAAGTTAGTGGTATGTCGGGCGCAATCCGGGAGCAGAAATACTGAACTTTCCCCGGCACATCCGCTCGTACTACAGCATTTGTCCCGAGTCACGGGGATGTTGGCTAATCAGAAGGGGGACTATGGTCTCAGCCGGATCTTGTCCCACCGTGTAAATGGACTGATCAACGCCCAGAACAGGTTTTGGAGGTCCATGACAAGCATTCCGGTGTAAGTCAAAAGGCGCTTCTACCCAGGAACGCCACTCTTTCTCAGGCTTTACTCGCCGTTGAATTTTGTTGGTAGCGACCCACCAAAGTCGTTCAATGCATTTCGAATTTTTATAATATTTTGTTCTTGGATTCCATCGCTTTCCAAAATTGGCGTAGCTCTGTCCCATAAATGTCGAAAGTAATGTTCTATGAAGCCAGCGATTTGACCGTTGAGTTCGAGGCCAACATTGGCAATATCATCATTAAAACCCGACAAGAACAGACCGAATTTTTTATTTGGTGCAAGTAAAATAGGCAAGGGATGTCCGGGAGAGACTCTGACGCGGATCCGATAACGTGGCTTAGCGCTTTTTGCGGCGTTTTCGACTGCCTTAAGTCCTTCGAGATCGTGGACGTAAATTAGCTCTCGAAACTGACACGCTTGGCTTTTGCGAAGTTTTTCAAAAATCTTTCGTGAAACAGGAAGATCATTCCAGATATTTGGGGCGCCAGCAACATTGGTGATCCAAAGTTCGTCACAGGTTTCTAAGCCTTTTTCGATAGATTTGCTTATTTCAAGCTGGTTTGCTGAATACGCGGCAAATGAGTCGCGTTTAAGCGGAGGGTTACCAAGCGTAATACCTAGGTGCTTTTCAAGAGCGTCTTTTCGGGCGTTCCGTGGGAAATGCAAATCTTTTTCCCAACGAGAAATCATGGATCGTTCTATAATTTCCTGGGAAGCTAATTCTTCATTCAGTTTATTTGCAAGTTGTTGCTGAGTTAAGCCTAGACGAATTCTACTTATCCGAATAGTTTCTCCAACGGTTCTATCTGGTATTCTCATTATTTGAGTATAATCCGCGTGCTTTAATTGTGCAACTAAAGTGTGCACATTTGTTCTCACAAAATGCTATTTTATCTTAACCTGCCTTCAGTCAAACTTAGTCCCAAGTTAGGGGGAAATCTAATTTCACTCTTAGCTAAAGGCAAAGTAAACCCCAAGTCTCTCGCACAGAGACTTCGACCATAGAATCGAGGTGAAATGCCTCCCCAGCCACGTCCTACCGGTCCCAACGGACCAGTGCAACCTTACCCGCAGCCTCCGGTCTACCCGGGGCCCAGACCTCCGCGATAAGCGGAGTCAAAGACAAAAAGCCCACCTCAGAGCAATTTGAGGTGGGCTTTAACTATAGGTGCGAAACTTAATGTGCTAGTTGACTCTTTTTTAAAAAATGGAAGTTGCAATCTACAAATTATTCACTGTTTTATCGTATAAATTTTTCAGTCTGGACTTCGGGTCGTATTTTTCTTTAAGTTTATGATAAACATTACCGTTATAAAGCTGCCAAAATTTTTCTTTCGTGTAATAGGAGGTTGAATAGAGGGATTTATGCCCTCCCAACTCCTCAACCTTACCCTCGATTAGCCGGTTATAATACGCATCGGCTTTATCGCTCGGGATACTATCCCAAAAGCCAAAATTGACGTACGTTTGATTGTTTCTCAACGAATACATCGGATAAGTGCGATTTGGGTCAAAGCTGCGTAAGGGACATAACCAGACCGGTTCAATACCAATATTTTTCTGAAAAAACTCTAAAAATTTTGCACAGTTCTCGATAGGAATTTCCACGTCTTGGATTATTGTCTCGATTTGAGGAGCTTTTTGTCCGGTATATCGATAAAATTTCTCGATTACACTATACCTGTTTTCAATTGCCATCAGTCTCGAGTAAAAAGTTGAACGCAAATATAACTTTCCAAAAATCAATCTCAACAGTTTATTTTGGGCACCTGGGATGTTCTTTGAACACCAGAACCAATCAGTGTCCCAGCGCCAGATGTAATCCTTGATGCTTAAATAATCAGTTTTGCGATTTTGAATCGACTTAAAGTACATTTTCAGGTAAGTATAATCACTAATATTTGGGGCTGAATCGCTAAACTGGCCCACGGTAAGATAATTTTCTTGGGCATTGAAGGCAACACCATCTAAAAAATCGACTGAACCAGATTTGTAGCTGCCGTATTTCCCTATACTTTCAATGGCTAAAAAAAGCTCTTGTTTGTCAGTAAAGCCATAATGAGATAGCTTGACATATGGTTTGACCGGAAAAATCTGAAGTTTTGCTCTTACGACGTAACCGAGCGTACCGAACGAGTTGGGAATGCCGAAGAACAGATCGCTATAATCATTAGTGGCAGTTGCAGTCACTATCTTTCCGTCCGGCAAAAGGACATCAATCTCAAGTATAGTTTCATGTACGAGACCATATTTCCACGATGATGATTCGATCCCTAGCCCTGAAATAGCACCGCCAATAGTGATTGAGCGCAGTTGGGGAACGACTGCCGGCATAAAATTAAATTGGAGTGTTTCATCAACCAATTCGTCGAATCTGGTCATTCCCATAACGTCTACGGTTTGTTGTGCAACACTAACTTCGATAACACCATGAAAATCTCGCACGTCGAGTTTATGAGTATCGGATTGTGCTCGCTTGCGAAATAAATTTGAAGTCTTTTTCTCGAGTGACACACTTCCTGAAGTGCTCCCCAGCGATTTCGCAAGCTCATCTTTCTTTAAATTATAGATTTCCCAAGACCGCATAATGTAAGCATTGTATCGCTTTGGTGAGCCAATCTCTAGTAACAGCTCAGAAAATATCGCCGACTTGCTGATTGACACACTACAGATGGTATTTTTTCAATAATCCCAGAAAGTTTTAATGTTTCTTGGTTTGATCTGTTAATCATGAGATTATAAGGATGCGAAGTAAGCGCTAAATCAACGCATTAATCCTCGCGGTCTTTTACAGTCGTTCCAACCCACGGAGGGGAACTGTGCAGTCAGCCCAGCTCGATTGGCTCATCTGGAATGCAGACGTCGAAACAAGGGCGAAGCTCGCTGGAGTTAATCGCCAAATTGTTGGGCGTCCGCTTACCGAAGGTGATGTTGTGCAGAATTTGCGGCTCCTCGAGCGAAACTATCTCGGGTTGAGCGCAACCAAAACTCCCTGATGGCCCGAGTGTAGACAACCGTTAGACGTCTACCCCCTGACGTCTTTAAATGAGCCGTTGGCTCTACGGCCGAGCTCGATGCCTCGGGAGGAGGGCAGGCAGGGTTAGCACCCTGCCTGCCCGCAACTTTTATTTACCTACCCTTATTATAATTACAGATGTTCGATTCATCGTATATCCGCTTATCTTAACCAGATTTAAAATCTTGCTATAATGTGACGAATGCTCACCAAACCAGAAAACCAAACAGACTTCAACGTTGGTATCATTTATTGGTTCTATAAAGAACTTGATGTAACAAAGAATCACTTAGAATTAATTCGGCGTTCCAACCCCAAAGCGCAAATATTTGGTATCTTTGGCGGCGAGCTCAGTGACGCGCCCCAGTTTCAAAATCTTTTAGCTCAATTGCTTGATGATTTCTGGGTTTATCCCGGTACGTATGGGACTGACTCATATGACAAATGGATACACGGCGATCTTATGCTCCTCGATTGGTACGACAAACGAGGGAGGCAGCTATCCTGGGATAGCCTAGCTATTACACAGTGGGATATGTTGGTATTTGATGAAATTCGAGAAATCTTACCTGGACTAAAGCCAGAACAGGTCTTCTTCTCGGGACTGCGAGAGTTAGATGCACATCTGGAAAAACGTTGGTCCTGGACAAAAGAGACAAGTCCAGATCGAGCTGATTATATGGCTTATCGCGAAAATATTGAAACCAATTTCGGCTATAGGTCGACCTTAAAATGCTGCCTCTATATATTTGAAATTCTGACCAGAACTTTCTTCGACCATTATCTTAATATTCCCAATAAAAAATTAGGTATGCTCGAATATAAGAATCCGACTTATGCTGAAATTTTCGGAATCGAAATATACCAGCGAGATATTGGGGTATATTGGGACGAACCCGGACAAGATGTATCAAAGTATCCTTTAAACGCAGTGCCAATTGGTATAGCAAAAGAATATATCGAGCTTGAGCTCCAACAAGCCGATGGCTGGAGGATATTTCACCCGGTCGAATATATTTGGCCTATTTGATAAATTTTGATCCTTTCGTACGTGGTACGTAGATTAATCCGAGAAGTTTCGTTACAATCGGATTGGCGCGCAGAGCGCCTTATTTGTACCTTCCCAGCTAAGGAGACCGGAGTGGTCGAGAGGAAAGTCCTCATCATCATGGGTTCGTCGAGCGATATGGACAGAGTGAAACCGGCCGAAGTAGTTCTCGACAAGTTTCATGTTCCATCGCGTATTGTCGTGAGTTCGGCCCATCGTAACCCTGAACAAACAGCAGATCTTGCTCTAGCCGCTAAGGATAATGATTTCGGGGTCATCATCTGCGCTGCAGGCATGGCGGCACATCTTGCCGGGGCCGTAGCCGCCAGGACGACCCTTCCTGTGATCGGGGTACCCTTATCCGGAGGAGCCCTGGGTGGCATTGACGCTCTCTACTCAACGGTTCAAATGCCCAAAGGAATTCCAGTAGCAACCGTAGCCATTGACGGGACAATAAATGCCGCTATCCTCGCCCTGCAAATCCTGGCCCTATCGAACGATGGGCTGAGTGCCGAGCTTGAGGAGTTCAAGGCGAATGGTTGCTTGCTATGAGTTCAATTCGGACTCCCAAACCCATTCATGTCGGCAAGGTCAGAGAGAGCTACGAAGCCGGCGCCGGGCGATTGCTTGTTCGAGCAACCGACCGGATAAGTGTCTTCGACGTGGTACTCCCAACGCTCATTCCGGGCAAAGGTCGAGTACTGACTGAACTGACGTCGTTTTGGCTGGAAGAGATTTTCCAATACATCCCCAACCATCTCATCACGACATTTCCGCTCCATTTCCCCGCCTGGGCCCGCGATAGAGCTGATTTTAATGCTCAGTCAATGCTGGTTCAACGCGCGAATATGCTACCACTCGAGTGCATCGTCCGAGGGTATTTGTACGGTTCCGTGATGGGGGAATACGAGAAATTTGGGACCGCTTCGGGTATTACATTGCCAAATGGACTTCAAAAGGCCTCGATGTTATCTGAGCCGATCTTTACTCCTTCGACCAAAGCTGCGACCGGTCACGACGAAAACATTTCCATGTCAAAAGCCGGCGAATTGGTGGATCCTGCGGTGCTCGGTTTGGTCGAAGCAAGATCACTTGAGGTATTTCGGCGAGCCTCACAGTATTGTTTCGACCGCGGGATCATACTGGCTGACACCAAGTTCGAGTTCGGGTTCGACGTCACCACCGGGGAACTTCTGCTGTGTGACGAAGTTCTCACTCCCGACTCGAGCCGGTTTTGGGAACTTTCCACTTGGGAACCGGGCCGTGAACCGGTCTCCTATGACAAGCAGTATGTGCGCAACTTCACCCAAACTTTGTGTGACCGAGGCGACTGGGATAAAACTGATCCGGGCCCGGAACTGCCTGAAGAGATCGTCGCTGGAACCCAAGCAAAATATCGTGAAATTCTGACGATCCTTGCTGGGGACGAATAGTTTTGATGCAGCCCCGGGAGTGCATAAGTGCTCCCGCGGCTGCGTTTTAATTTAAGTTAACATCGTTAGTACAAACCAAAAGCCAAAGCTTGAAACTGTTTTGGACTAGTAAGCATTTATATAGAAAGAGGGGTAGTCACAAAAATAGTGTAGCCTAGAGCGTGAGCATTGTGTAATTTGATTGTAGTAGCGATTAATCTTTAGGTAAGTCAAGAAATTGAAGCTAAACCAACAATTGCATTTGCCTGATTGAAAGTAGTATTCTATCTTTCAAGTAAGTGAAGAAGTTTTTTAAAGAGTTAAAAACTTAGGAATTAAGGTAGCAATATGATTTCTAGAGCAGTCTTTGAACAAACCCTCGGTCGAATAAAAGGTGGGTCGATTGAAGTTGACTTCTGGGGACAAGAAAAGAAAGTCTATGGTGAAGGTCAACCATTAATAGGTCTGCGCTTTAAAGATCCTAAAGTAGTAAATGAAATTGTCCGAAAAATGGATCTTGGTTTTGGCGAAGCCTACATGGGCGAACGGATCGATGTGGTGTTTGGCGATCTAGATCAACTGCTTAAACTGGTTGAGCTTAATTCGGTGTCGTTTCGTGGCATACTTGCTAGTGCCAATAACTATCGCTATAACCGTAATATTAAAAGAAACCAACGAGAACAGATTCATACCCATTATGACGTAGGTAATGATTTTTATAAGCTGTGGCTCGATGATACTATGACCTACACCTGTGCTTACTTCAAAACGCCAAAAGATACGCTCGAGCAAGCTCAACGTCAAAAAATCGATCACGTTCTGCGTAAATTACAACTTGAGCCCGGGCATGAATTTGTAGATATCGGTTGTGGTTGGGGGCATTTGGTAGTGAGAGCTGCAAAACTTTATGGAGCCAAAGGGCGGGGAGTTACCCTATCGCGCCAACAATACGAATATGCCGTTGAGCTAGCCAAACGTGAAGGGGTCTCCGATCTAGCGCAGTTTGAAAATATTAATTATCAGGATCTAATACCCACCGATAAACAATACGACCGTGTTATCAGTGTTGGAATTCTCGAACATGTTGGAAAGGGTAATCACCGCCAATATTTTGATGTAGTGAACTCCCTCTTAAAACCCGGAGGAGTGTCTGTCTTACACTCGATAACTCACCAGAAAGAACAACCGGTCCCGGCATTTATCGATAAATACGTTTTTCCTGGTGGTTACATTCCCTCGTCTAGAGAAGTTATTTCCCTTTTGCCCGAATATGACTTTAGGATGATCGATTATGAGAATCTGCGCGTTCATTATGATCTGACACTTTGCGAATGGCTGAAACGATTTGAAAAACATGTCGACGAGATTCGGAAAACTTATGGCGAGAAGTTTGTTCGGATGTGGCGACTTTATCTGGTAGGTTCAATCGCTAGTTTTCGCTACGGTAGTAATGATTTAACGCAAATTGTTTTTACCAAAGGTATAAACAATAATCTCCCCCTGACCCGCGAATTTTTATACAAGTCATAAAATTTGTCCCTCAATAGAAGAGCTTCTATCAAGGGACAATTGAGTTAGCTGTATTCGAGGATGAGATTTGTGAAAATCCCGGTTACAGGATCTCGATTCACTTTCCCAGAGCTAGGGATCTGGTCCCGACACCTGACACAGTAGGGGGGGGATTGGGTCATCGGTTTCGCTACCTCCGTGGAATCATTGGTATCGGAGACAAGAATCACGATTTTTACGTGTAAGGCCAACTGCCCGCACCGGATGCAAATAAATTCTCCATCATCCGGGACAAATCGACCTCGACACAATAGTGTCGTGATGCCGGGATTAACGCTACTCGTTTTCGCGCGAGCCTGGATCAAGGCTTCCTCCACTTGGGTAGATAGAACGGAGATTTTGATGCAAGCAAAAACTCTTTACCGGTTATACGTGAACGGCCAGAAAAAGTAAACCTATTTTTTCCATTTCGAAGGTTTTTCTGCAAGCTGTGGGAAGTTATGATAATTCGAGTGTCCGAATATTTGGTATTATGAGTTCATGAGCAAGCTCAAAAAACGTTTTCATCATTTGAGGATCCCACCTTGGCTGGCAATGCTATACGGTATTTTGGCTGCACTTCTTATACCTTGGACCATCACTTTATCTTACGCACTGCCCTATCGCCACGTATCGAGTCATTGGGACGTTGCTTGGGTTGGTTTCGATATCCTACTACTGCTTGCAATTGCACTGACTGCATATTTCGCGGTCTATCGATCGGGGTGGATAGTATTATCAGCCATGGCAACTTCAACGCTCTTGTTTGTTGATGCTTGGCTTGATATTTGGACTTCTCGACCTGGCTCACAAATGCAACTGGCAATTGCTATGGCGATTTTTGTTGAAATTCCTTTAGCGCTTATCTCTTTTTGGCTGGCAGAGCGTACCGGGCGGCAGCTGATATCTAGGCACGATCGTGCGTGATGGAACGTAAAGAAAAAACATTTCGCTATGATAAATTGGTCAGAGACGGGATTGTGCCCGGCATGCTTAAAGCTAATAATAAGGTCCGTTACAAAAAACTAAATGAGCAGGATTTTACCAAAGCTTTAGTAGCCAAACTTGAAGAAGAGGTCAAGGAGTTTGCTCCCGGCGATAAAACTCAGATGGCAGAAGACCTGGCTGACATTGTCGAGGTTATTGAGGCGCTTCGTCTTGCCACGGGCGTATCTGAAGTCGAGCTAAACAAGGCGAGAGTAAGTAAGTTAGCAAAACACGGTGGCTACAACGATCGAATTTATATTGAAAATGTTACTAAACCGTTTGATGATCCTTGGATTGAGCATCTACTTAAAGAGCCTGATCGATATCCGGAGTTAGATTAAATTTTGATAAACACTTTGGGGGAGCTAGAACGGTCTTTACTAAAACTTGGAGATCCGGCTCGCGCCAAAAGCGCAGAGCGATATTTCAAAACAGGAAAAGGAGAGTATGGGTACGGCGATAAGTTTATTGGAGTAAGAGTACCAACAATTAGAACATCCATCAAAGGCTACACTGCTCTAGGCTTAGACGAGATTGTGTCGCTTCTTTATAGTCCAATCCATGAATTGCGGCTGGCTGCACTACTGTTGCTTGTAGGCAAGTATGAAAAGTCGGATAGCAGTGTTCAAACAGAAATATTTGAACTATATCTTAAAAATTCAAAGTATATTAACAACTGGGATTTGGTCGATTGCTCTGCCCCCAATATTATTGGAAACTTTCTTCTAAGCGGTGGCAGTTCTCTTCTAGATCAACTCGCGAAATCGAATAGTCTTTGGGAACGTCGGATTGCAATCGTTGCAACACTTGCCTTTATTCGTTCCCGACAATTTGAGCCAACACTTAAACTCGCAATAATATTAGAAAATGACAACCAAGATTTAATCCAAAAAGCCGTTGGATGGATGTTACGAGAAGTTGGCAAACAATCCGAACCAACTCTTCGCACATATCTTGATTATCACGCCAAAGTTATGCCAAGAGTCAGTTTGCGCTATGCCATTGAAAGACTGGATAAAGAGGGGAGAGCGTATTACTTCAGTTTATCTAAATCTTAACGACAAGCTTGGCACAGGCCGCTAACTTCAACTTGGTGTGTGGTCGGTAAAAACCCGAAACCTTCCGCCAGTATGTTGAGTCTTTTCTCGATTGATTTATCTGTAATATCGACAGACCTACCACAGTTAATGCATGACAAATGGTGATGATGGGTACTGAACTCTTCAGATAACTCTATAACTTTGCGGCCACCAATGACAAGATCAGTTACAATACCTAATCTCCGGAAAACCTCAATTGAGCGGTAAATACTAGCCCGATCAGCTTGCGCGATACAGTGCTCGATAACCTCGGAAATCGTAACCGGACCGTGTCCAAGCAAATAATTGAATACACAAAGTCTAGGTAGGGTTATACTCAGTCCGGCATTTTTTAATGTCAGTTCTAGTTGGGCGCGCATATTCTTTAACTCTAATATATTTGCGACATATTTGCAAAAACTAAAGAACACCCACGCAACTTTTTAGTTAAATCGAAAATGCTACAATACTGCTAATGGCAACTTCTCAGTTGGATCGCTCAACTCAGGCACCGCAACAATGGCTCGTTCGAGCAATTGCACTTATGACTGCCGCTTTAGGCCTAGTGGCATTTATTCAACCACTGTCTGAGCGTTTACATGGCCGGATCGGGCTATTCTTTTCACCCTTTGACTTTGATGAGGTAAATAGAACGGCTGCAGTATTTATCGGTTTTGTCCTGATATATTTTTCTACAAAATTGCTCCAAAGAAAAATTGTTGCCTGGTGGACAGTACTGATTGCGTCGTGTCTTGTCCTGCTGGTAAATCTCGTAATTACTCGGAGCGCAGTGGCAATATTTCCGCCAGTTTTGGTTGTCGCCAGCTTGGTTGCTACAAAAACCCAGTTTAGGGTTAAAAGTGAAGGGGATAGTATTCTTAACGGCGTTAGGTTACTGATCCTGAGCATCCTTATTGCACTGGCCTATGGAATTGCCGGGTTTTGGTTACTCGAAAGAAGGGATTTTGGACAAATCTTTGGCTTGAAAGAAGCCGTTGTTCACACCATAAAAGAATATCTCTTGATTGGTAACCCGGATCTGGTTGCTCGTACCAGACAAGCTCGGTGGTTCCTACAGTCATTAGATCTTTTGGGTGCTATTAGCGTCGGATTTGGTATATATAGTCTTTTTCGCCCACTGGCTTACCGTTTTGCCACCCTCCCAAGCGAGAGAGAGGAAGTCGAGCGTATTTTAAACGTATATGGAGATTCCCCGGAAGACTTCTTTAAATTATGGCCAGAAGATAAAAGCTATTATTTTTCTCCAAATCAAAGTGCCTTTCTGGCTTATCGAGTAGCCTCCGGTGTGGCCGTAATTCTCAATGACCCGGTTGGTCCGAAATCAGAAATTAAATCATTACTTGATCAGTTTTTAGATTTTTGTTCTGCCAATGGTTGGGTATGCGCCTTTGTTGACGTTGCGGCAACGGCTTTGAAGGAACTTCGACATTATAGCTTTCGGGATCTTAAGATTGGTGAGGACGCAATTGTTGACGTCGCTCATTTTGAGTTGGAAGTTCAGCATAATAAACATTTTCGTAATATCAAAAACAGATTCGAAAAAGAATCCTACAAATTTGAATATATCGAACCGCCTTATGACCGATCACTGCTAAGCTCACTACAACAAATATCGGATGAATGGTTAAAATTACCTGGTCGTGAAGAAAGGGGATTTGCCCTGGGGTTTTTTAACAGGAAATATATATCCGAATGTCCGCTTTTCATTGTCAAAAGCAATTCAGATAAATTAATCGCCTTTGCTAATGCGATACCAAGTTATCATAGCCCGATCAAAACTATCGACCTGATGCGTCATCGGGCTGATGCACCGTCCAATACAATGGATTTTTTATTTATGAAAATTCTTGAACACTCGCACTCAAGTAATGTTGAAAAATTCAGCCTCGGGCTGGCTCCTTTATCAGGGATCGAAGCAGGGGAGGGCAGAACTCCGGAAGAAAAGTTGCTTGGATATCTTTATAGAAGTGGAGGTAGGATCTTTTCATTTGCTGGACTTAGGCAATTTAAGAACAAATTTGAACCCGAGTGGCACGAGAAGTTTCTGCTTTATAACGGTGGACCTCAAACTCTTGCCCAAATTGCATTAGCGCTTTCCCAAGTCATTACCCAGCATTCCTAATCAATACTTGACATGTTAAGTATCAAGCGATTATAATACTTAACATGTTAAGTCTTACGAGAAATTCTAATCGAATTGATGGCAGCAGAGTTGGACTTAAGCTCCATAAATTAGCGTTTGTCATTGATCGAAAAATGGATCAAATTTTGCTTGAGAGCTTAGGAATAAGTTTGTCACAGTATATGTTAATGTATGGTGCTGCTTCGAAGTTTCAAACAACTCAGTGTGGGGTCGCAAAGTTTTTGAATCTAACGCAAGCTGCTATTTCGAGACAAGTTGAAGGACTCGTTGAGAGGGATTTACTGAAAAAAACTCAAAATGTTGAAAATAGAAGGGAACACCTATTAGTTTTAACTCCCGCCGGTCAGAAAACCTTTGAACAAGCCCAAGAACTAATTCATACGACTTTTTCAGAACTGTTAGAAGGTATTTCAAGTTCGGATTTAGCAACATTTAGTTCTGTAATTGAGCGATTATTATCAACTACATGTAGTCCGTTAAGTCTTATGAAAGGGGATTAACTATGAATACGAAATTAAAAGTGATACTTGGAAGTACCCGTGATGGTCGAGTAGGTTTAAAAGTTGCAAATTGGGTAATCGAGCAACTCACAGAGATTCCGAATGCCGAAGCCGAACTACTTGATTTAAAAGAGTTGAACCTGCCTTTTCTCACCGACTCAGTTCATCCGATGATGCGTGGGGCATCGTATCCCGATTCACTGGTTCAAGCCTGGTCGAATAAAATCTCCGAAGCAGATGCATTCTTAATCCTAACGCCGGAATATAATCACTCATTTCCGGGAGTTTTAAAGAACGCGATCGACTTATTATATTCGGAATGGTCTGGCAAACCTGTCGGATTTGTCGGATATTCAGGGGTATCATCTTCAGCTGTTCGGGCAGTCAGTCAATTAATTCCGGTGGTCATGAATTTGGGAATGATTCCAGTTCCTCCTTCGACTCAAATTGGAAACCTTATGAAACAAGCTGAAAATGAAAGATTGGATTTAGATGAATTTGCTCAGCATTTTCATAAAACTGCTAATGCCGTTGTTGGTATCGCTCAAAAACTCAAGACTTCCCAAGCGCCAACAAAGCTAAAACAAGGCGTGCGTTAAAACACTTATGCTAAACTAACCTAACACATTACTTTTGCTTTTCGTTTCAACCAGATGGCCTACTGGCCATCAAAGGGGGAGGGTTGAAACCAACAAAAAAGGAGATTCTTTTTGGAAGTTTTAGATTTGCGCAACCCGCAAGCGGGAAGCGAAGCCGTTGAAAATCGGACGCGTCGGGCTCTTGACGGACCGAGACCTTCAGCCGCCAGATTACATACTGCAGTTATGGCACAGCCCATGCCTATTCATACCGAAGCGCCACAATATGCTCACGAAATTCAAAACCCAAGCGCACCGTCTGTAACTGCCAAAACTGCTTCGGCCGTGAAAGAGCAAGGATTTGTCAGAAAATGGGCAAGTTTGCTTGTGCTTAGTTTAGCGCTGGCGATTATTATCATCGATACCACGCTTTTAAACGTCTCACTTCGAAGTATAATTATTGATCTTCACACCACAATTCAAGGCCTACAGTGGGTGATTACCGCTTACTCTTTAACGCTGGCAGCGCTTACCATTACCGGAGGTCGCTTAGGAGATTTATTCGGTCGTAAAAAAATGTTCGTTCTGGGAGCAATAATTTTTGCGGTCGGCTCGTTTATTTCTTCGATTAGTCATTCATTGGGGGTATTAATTACAGGCGAAGCGATCATTGAGGGTATTGGTGCAGCCATGATGATGCCCGCTACGGCAAGCTTACTTATTGCCAATTTTCGAGGACGTGAAAGAGCTATCGCATTTGGGGTTTGGGGAAGCGTTGCGGGGGCTGCTTCCGCAATTGGCCCTATCCTTGGGGGCTATCTGACTACTCATTACAGCTGGAGATGGGGTTTTCGCATCAATGTATTTATAGCAGCTATTCTCGTAATTGGTTCTTTAATTGTGCGAGAATCTTTTGACGACCAAGAAAAACCTCAACTCGATGTCGTCGGGATATTTCTCTCGGCCATCGGACTTTTAAGTGTCGTATTCGGCATTATAGAGTCCTCAACCTATGGCTGGTTTAGTCCCAAATTAGCTTATGCCATATTTGGACATTCGTTGCCCTCGAAATTGTCGATTACGGTACTTTCAACTGCCATAGGCTTATTCTTTATTGGACTGTTCTTATTGTGGGAAAACTACCGTGAAAGTCAGGATAAAACGCCACTGGTATCACTAGAATTATTCGAAATTCGGCAATTTACGTCAGGTGTTTTTGTAATGGCACTGCTTTCGCTATCGATGGTCGGTTTGATATTCGTTTTGCCGGTATTTCTGCAATCGGTCAAAGGTTTAGATGCTCTGCATACCGGACTCGCACTATTGCCACTTTCAATTGCCATTTTAATAATGGGTCCGTTATCTGGATTTTTAAGCTCAAAAATCCCTCCAAAATATCTGATTCAACTCGGACTGTTGTTTAATATTACAGCTGTAATTGTCCTTCATTCGGCTCTACAGGTTAATGCAACTTGGCAAACTCTGGCACCGGCGCTGGCACTCTTCGGTATTGGGATGGGCTTAGTGATGGCTCAGATCAGTAATATGACTCTTTCTGCAGTATCGGTTTCTCAAGCCGGAGAAGCTTCCGGAGTTAATAATACCCTCCGTCAAGTCGGTTCATCGATGGGATCGGCTATTCTCGGGGCTGTGCTGATTAGTGCTATCACTGCGAACGTTGCCACGGGCATCAAAAATAGCACCATCATACCGCAGAGCGCGAAACCTGCAATTTCTGCCGAAGTCAGCGCCAATGCATCCAATGTTGCTTTTGGGGCCCCGAGTACTTCAAGGCAAGTTCTGCCAGCGGACATAACGAGTGAGCTTGATAGAATTTCCAAATCTGCCACGACTGCAGCTACTCAAAAAACCGTCTTGTATGGGATTCCCTTTACAATATTAGCCTTTTTCATGTCCCTACTGCTTCCGGGCAAAACTGATATTGAAACTTCAAAATCAGCCGCGCACGTATCCGGGCACTAATTTGCAAAATTCTTTAAGACGCTTGAAACTCCAGATGAGATTATTGCCAGTTCAGATCCATTACTGTTATGCTTGTCCCAATGGACGAAATCGTAAAAGATGCCCAAAAAGAGCTAGAACATGACATTGAGGTTGTCCGAAAACTTCGATTCAACCATCTCTTAAGAATTATTGGTCCGGGCCTTATTACTGGTGCTGCCGATGACGATCCCTCCGGAATAGCCACCTATTCCCAAACCGGAGCACAATTTGGTTTTGGACAACTGTGGACGGTAATCTTTATGTTACCGCTCATGATCTCAATACAAGAAGCTTGTGCTAGAGTCGGAGCAGTTACCGGTAAGGGACTGGCCGGGGTCATCCGTGATACGTATAGCCGCAAGCTTTTATACGCTGTCGTGTTGCTCGTAGCCATTGCCAATACCATAAATATTGGGGCTGACATAGGTGCGATGGCGGCTGCATCCAGGCTAGTAGTAAATGTGCCGTTTCTTTTTAGCACCTTGTCAATTACGGCGATTATTCTCTGTCTCGTAATTTTTACTGAGTATAAGTATTACGTTAAGATTCTGAAATGGTTGGCCCTGGGGCTGCTCGCATACCCTGTCACAGCGCTCATTATTCATCTGGATTGGCCGACTATTATACATGCGACATTTGTGCCCCATATCGAGCTGAGTTTTTCATTTCTTTTCATCATCACCGGCGTTTTTGGAACGACTATCTCACCGTACATGTTCTTCTGGCAGGCTTCTGAGGAAGTTGAAGATGAAATTGCAGCGCATAGATTAGCTCAAAAAGGCGGAATTCCAAAAATCAGCCGAAAGTTCTTACGTAATATTCGTCTCGATACAGTCATTGGCATGATCGCATCTGAGCTTACCACTTGGTTTATTATCATAACGACTGCCACGGTACTTAACGCCCATGGGGTTACCAATATTAATTCCGCCGCTGATGCTGCAAAAGCGCTTGAACCACTGGTCAAATCGTTCCCCAATGCAGGTCAACTTTCTCGAGATATTTTCGCGGGCGGAATACTTGGACTGGGACTTTTAGCCGTCCCGGTTCTGGCTGGCTCAGCCGCTTACGCGGTCAGCGAAGCGTTTAGCTGGAAAGAAGGGCTTTACCGAAAATTTGATAAAGCCAAATCATTCTATTTAGTCATTTGTGTGGCTACTCTCTTGGGACTACTGATAAACTTTGTTGGTATTGACCCGATGAAGGCACTTGTTTTCACCGCTGTGTTTAATGGCGTTGCGGCTGTACCATTAGTGTTTCTGGTTGCGCGGATCGCGGCTAACGAAAAAATCATGGGGGAGTATAAGAGCAGTGCTTTATCTCAAATTTTCGTGTGGGCGACCTTTATCGCCATGGCGGCAGCCGCCGTGACAATGTTTTTTACGCTCGGTCACTCATAGCTTCGATACGGAACCTTGCTTAAGCTTCGAGTAGCTGCTTCATCGGACCAAGATAATATTCTTTCCAGCCTTCGCTGATATCTTGCTCACGGTCATCGGGAACGTTCGAATGAGTAAGCAGTAAGTGCGTTACCCCGTTTTTGGCCGAAAGTGCAAACGTGACTTTTGAAGGCTTATCAAAACCGTCAGTATTCCAATCTTGCTCGAGTAGTTTTGGGGCTTCTACTTTGGTGTTAGTACCGTATATATCTCCTCCCCAAAGTTTAAACTCGCTACCTTTAGTTGCCTGCATTTCGACACTTGGTCCACCGCCCCATTCTTCGATTTTGCTTGGACTCACCAAAGCTTCCCAGACCTGGTCAATAGTTGCGGAAATCTCATAATTTTGAACAATTGTTTTCATAAGCCAAGTTTAACATTGAAGCAGGGCAAGCCAAAGCAAAAGCTTTGACACGTCCCGGTAAGGAGCGTAATCTAAGTAATCGTTATGAAAATTCGATATCTGCTACTCATCTTAATTATTGCAATTATTACCGGACTTATCGGATTGGGAATTTCTCAGCAGTATGTCGTAAATTCTGCCCAACATATCATAGCGCTAGATAAGGTCGGTTCGCCAACTGAGGCTGAGATTGCCGTACTCACGGCTTACGTCCATACCCATACTCGGGCGAGCGTTACGTTTAGTTTGGATGGCAGTTACCAAAGAGCAGTTCAAGCTGCCGAACTAGCATCCCAACCTCAAGCCAATGCCAGCGTTTATCCGATAGCGTTATCCATTTGCCAAGTCAAAAACCCGGTTACCACTGCCCAGTGCATCCAGAACTATGTTCAGACCCATGCACCGGCGGGTAGTAATCCTCAGCCAGTGGTTCTGCCGGATCATAACACTTTTGTCTATTCTATTGATTCACCGGCGTGGGCACCTGATCTTGCAGGCATATCCTTTTTAGTAGCCTTTGTCTCGTTTGTACTTGCAATATGGTTTCGTCTGGTTGGGCGAAAATCCAGCTCAATTTATTAAAGCTAGTAAGCAGGAGAGTTTAGCGCCTATAATAGGGGTGTGGATATAGCTCGCTTGATCTCTGCATTTCGGCCGAACGGGAAACAATTGGCTGCCAGTTTACTGACCTGCTTTATTTTAGACATCTTCGTCTTCCAAAGTTTAATAGTCTCTAAAGTTAAACAGTTCAGTATATTTGCTCCCTTCATTGGCTCAAGTACACAATTCGGTCTCTCGCAAATTAATAAACTTCCGGCAGCTGGACTGGTTGTTGAGGCATTGTTCTGGGGGTTAGTTGGGGTTGTTGGATATTTAGCCTATTTAGGCATAACAAACACCTTAGTCGAGATGCGTAATGAAATCGTCGTCGAAACACAATACACTAATAAAGGGCGGATTTGGTATCAGTTTCGTGCCGCTGCGAAATTAGTTGCTGCTTCAATTCTACTGATATTTGGACTCTGGCTAAGCTCAAGTTTTGGACTGCCATATTGGTTTTCCCTAATGTCCGACGTTATTGTGAACGGGTATAGTTGGGTGAGAATATTGCTCGCGATGGTAAGTGTGATTGGCCTAAGTCTGAATGTATTTATCATTTGGGGGCTAGTAAAGGTAGTCATATTAGTCCGTAGCTAAGCCATAATCATTTACAAAGTTACATATCTGTGGTATACTCTGGCTACATAATATTAAACGGTTTGAAAAAACCGATCGTCCTAGCTCGCAAGCGTTCGCTGATTGGCTAGTAAGATGATGAAGAAGGAGCCAATTAGTGGCAAAGAAATTGTTTGTAGGAAACCTTTCCTACAGTGTAACGAATGATCAATTAAGCGAGATGTTTACTAGCTTCGGCCAAGTCGACAGCGCAACCGTTATTACCGATCGAGAAACCGGCCGTTCAAAGGGTTTTGGTTTTGTCGAAATGGCAAATGACGAAGAGGCTGAAGCGGCAATTAAGCAGCTTGATGGTAGCGAACAAGACGGACGAAAACTCACTGTAAACGAGGCTCGACCGAAAACTGACTCACGACCTCGATTCTAATCTAAGCTAATTCGTTTAAAGAAAAGAGACCCCAACCGGGTCTCTTTTTAGTCTCGTACTCTTTTTTGATCCCGCTTTATTGTTAGTAAAAAAAGACCCCTAGCTAAGGGGGCCTTTTTATTTGCCAATACTACGCTTAAACTTTACTTCTTTTGACTCGCGATGTATTGGTTAATAGCTTGAGTAACTTTACCGCTCGATTTCAGATTTTCCCAGAACAGTACTTGGGCTTTCTCGACGTACATGACGTCTTCTGGTCCATGGAGCTCGTTACCAAGTTTAGCCAGTGAAACTTGTTGGTTTGAACTTGAACTAGCAGATGTATTAGCTGGCGGTTGCACGGCTTGTTGTACTTGGAGGTAGTAAATATTTACTAACTTCACATATTGACCGTTAGGATTGCTTAAGTGGCCAAAGTAGACTTGACCGTTGGTTAAGAACAATGCTTGATACTCGCTCGTGTTTACGGCCCTTGTATCAGCTATATTTCCGTATGCTCCCAAAAGCACCCAGACAATTCCGAGGGCAGCTAATACCGAAGCTAACAGAAAGAAAATTTTGGTACTTTGCATTTTCATATTTTTCTCGCTGCTGCTCAATCGTGGAGCTGCGGGAGTCGGAACTTGATCTTGTGGGCGTGCTTGTTGACGAACATCCATACTTTAAACCTACCTCATTAATAGCATTAGCGATATTGTATCTCAAGATAGTACCATCGCGCAATACACTTTCGATCTACCCGTTGTTGCATAACTGCATTATAATCATAAGCACAATGCATCTACGACGAATTACCCGTTCCAACCGACTGCGTTACTGTCTCCGAGCTTTACGGAATACTGCGTCTGGCGTACTCGTACTCTGCGCATTAGGATCAATCGTACGAGCTGAAGCGAGCCAAGTTAATATTTCGCAGGGGTACACCGTTTCTGGCTCAGTGGTAGAAGGGACGCTCGTTTCCAACGATCAAAATGCTGCCAATACTGTAGTCCCGGCCAATTCCGGCAATGGCGACAGTTTAGTAGGGGTAGTCGTTCAAAATTCCGAATCACTACTCTCGGTAAACTCAAGTGGTAATCAAACCCAAGTCGCGACCAGTGGAGTGGCGTACGCTCTGGTCTCGACCATAAATGGCGATATAAAAGCCGGCGACAGAGTCTCAGCCTCACCGATCGACGGCATTGGCATGAAAGCTGACCCAGGCACCAGAATCTTAGGCGTTGCACAGACCGCAATTGCCAGTGCTTCAGATTTAACATCGCTCGCAGTGAAAGACAAAAATGGTCAGCCCACTACCGTCAAAGTTGGACATATCTTAGTGCTGGTAGACGTCAGTTTTTATGGTAATACCAGTGGGGGAGCAAATTCCGGGATTCCGGCAGTACTGCAAAATATTAGCAATACAATTGCCGGTAAGCCGGTTTCAACTGCTCGGGTAATTATCAGTGGCTTACTATTAATCATCGCGCTCGTCATATCGGTAAGTCTGGTTTATAGTGCCGTCCGAAATAGCATAGTCTCGATTGGGCGTAACCCATTATCGCAACCCGCAGTGCGCAAAGGTCTTGCTCAAGTCTTGGTTTTTGTGGGAGTTATTTTACTGGTTACGCTTATTTCGATATACTTTATATTAAGTAGGTAGCAGGTGAGTATCCTTAGTTATTATTCGTTAGTCTTAGGCATCATAATTCTTCTGGCGTTGGCAAATTTTGTGACGCTATTTTGGGTCATGGCTCTGCAAAAAAGGGTCCAAGCTGCTCACGTTAAAGCACTTAATTCCGAGCCTCCTCATCCGCAGACACCTATGCCGGTGCCAGCTCCGGCGGAAACTCAAGTTCAAGTTGCACCGCCAATCGCTAAGTTATCTGCCGAAGACGTCAAAAAACTGGAGGAGGCAGCTACTGCCGATTTAGGTAAAGAAGTCGCTGCGACATCGAGACAATTTGAAGCTGATCTGTCTGAGACCTTTAAGGGAGTTAACGGCAAAGTTGAAGAAATGGCCGATAAAGTTATTCAAGATGAGCTGACCAAGTACCAGAACGCGATTACTGAAGTCAGACAAGCTTCCATCGAAACCCTCTCACGGATTCAAGCCAGTATTGAAGAAGAAAACAAACGCCGGGCAGAAGATATGTCAGTCGCGGTTGAAGCCGAAAAGCAGAAAGTTATTGAAAAATTCGAACAAAAAATCGGCGATGTCGTCTCAGGGTATCTGGTTGAAGCGCTCGGAACCAATGTTGATCTAGGTGCGCAGCGCGGTTATATCCTCGCTACCATTGAAGCTCATAAAGATGATCTCAAGAAAGCGGTCAGCGATGGCACGTAAACTGCCTGATGCCATAGTTACTCCGGACGATGTGTTACTGCTTGCACTCGAAATAGGACAAGTGGCTGACTTGCAACGCGAAGCAGCCATGCGCAAATCATCAAAAACCCCGGATTTGGAAATCTCACCCCAGCTGCTCGAATGGCTAGATATTAAGCCTGGTGGGGCTCTACCTTCTGCGACTGAGCTTGACAAGAGTAAGCTTGAAGCCGAAACAATTCGCCAATCTGCACCGACCGCTACGATTACTCTGGCGGCGCTTCCGGCGCACAAATTTAAATCTGAACTCGTAAGTTGGTTCCGATCTGAAATTCATCCCGAGACCTTGGTAGTATTTGTCTTAAATCGTGAAATTGCCGGTGGATTGGCAATCAGATTTGGTTCGCAAATTTTTGACTGGAGCTTTCGTAAATTACTTCTAACAAACCAGCAGGCTATGTCGAAGGTACTTAAAGATGTCTAAAGGTAGCTACAGTGTTCGATAACCAAACCTTCCAGGCTCTCGTCGATGAGGGTAAACCGACCGGTGAAATCTCCGCCGTAAATCGTTTTTTAGTAACCATCAAAGGCTTACGCGGCGTGGCAGTTGGAAGCCTGATCCTGATGGAAAACGGCGACCAGGGTATGGTTCGAGAAGTCTTGCCCGATAGAGTAACCATCCTTAATCTTGGTAGCGAACATGTTCAAATCGGAACACTGGCGGTCCTGCAAGAAGATGTCTTAACGACTCCCGTCGGCGAGAGCTTAATTGGGCGGGTGGTCTCGGCAATTGGCGAGCCCCTCGATGGTAAAGGTCCTCTGTCAGCAGCCGAACGACAACCATTGTTCGGGACGGCTCCTGGAATCACGGAGCGGAGCTTACTCGGTGATCAACTTCCCAGCGGAGTAACACTGGTAGATTTACTATTTCCTATCGTTTTAGGACAAAGAATCGCCGTCCTAGGTGATACCCGTTCAGGGAAATCCACTTTTCTCACTCAACTGACAGTTAATCAGCTTGGTACCGGGCGGATTGTAATCTATGTCTTAATCAGTAAGCGTCGAGTTGACGCGGATAATTTAATATCACGACTTGAAGCTACCGGGGCAATTGCGCACACTATCGTGGTAGTCGCCAGTGTCTTTGATTCATTGGCCCAATCTTACCTCGCACCTTATGCAGCCTGTGCTATCGGTGAATATTTATGGAAAAAAGGGCAAGACGTCGTCATCATTTATGATGATTTATCTTCTCACGCTAAGGTCTACCGTGAAATATCATTGCTATCCGATGTTCCCCCAGGAAGGGATTCGTACCCGGGTGATATGTTTTATGCGCATTCCTCACTGCTCGAACGGGCGGGAAAACTGGCTTCGAACGGCAAAACCCTGACCGCGATACCGGTTGTTATTACGCCAAACGACGATATCACCGCCTATCTTCCAACCAGTGTAATGTCTATCACGGATGGGCAAATTATTTTTGATCTTGATTCTTTCCGCCAAGGCATCAGACCGGCAGTCAATGCCGGCTTATCCGTATCTCGGGTCGGTGGGAGGGCGCAGTCCCACTCCATGAAAGATCTCTCCGGTAGCTTATTTAAAAGCCTAGCCAAATATCGTCAAGCTGCCGAGTTTTCCCATTTTGGATCGGAACTGGCACTCGAATCGCAGGCCGAACTTAGTCTCGGGAAGGCGATTTATGAAGCATTCAAACAAACTCCTGAAGAGCTCTATACCTTAACGGAGCAACAGCTCGTGCTTGGTTCGGTGGTGAAAGCCGGCGGGAAAGTAAAAATAAATATTGATTCCCTCAAAAAACAAGCTCATGAGCTTGCAGCTTCGGTCACGGCCGAATCTCAAGTCGAACCGACCATAGATCAGCTTGTACAAAATAACACCATCCAGGCAGGCGCATGAAACGGGCGTTAATGATCCAAAATGATGTGGCCCAGATTGGAACGATTGAAGATTTGACCTCAGTCTTTGAAGGCATCGCCAGTTTGAGAATCGCTAAAATTAAAGATAAAGTCGTGCTCGCCAAATCTTTTTTCGGTGAATTATGGCAAATCTATACTCAACTTCGAGTAGACCCGATTGAGCGACTGAGTATCGTCGGTGCCGGTACTACCAAAAACAAAAACGTTTTTGTCGCGGTTACTTCCGAAGGCAGCTTATCCGGCGATATTGACGCAAAAATTATTGAACGCGTCAAAGCCGATTTTCATAGTGGGCAAACCGATGTAATTGTCCTCGGAAGTCACGGGGCTACTTTGCTTCAAGAAGCCAAAATTCCCTTTCTTAAAGGGTATCGGCTGCCGGATGCGGATGTGGCGCCGGATGTGCGTGGTATTATTGCGGAACTACGTTCGTATAAAAACGCCTCCGTCTATTATCAGACGTATGTATCTTTGGGCGTACAAGAAGCGGCTAAAATTGATCTTATTTCTGCCGTCAAAGCCTTCGGCGTTGATTCGGCAAAATCAACCGAACTGATCAGTAGTCGCGACTACATTTTCGAGCCGTCGGTGGCTGAAATAGTGACCTATATGGAGGCCGTTGTACTTGAGGTCACTTTGGGCCAAGCCATTTTGGAATCGAGACTTGCTCAGTACGCCTCTCGCTTTACCGCTATGACCCTGGCCAAACAACGGGCCAAAGAGTTGGGGGGAGATCTACTGCTAGATTACCGCCGGGCCAAGCGCGCAGAGAGTGATGAACGGCTAAAAGAAGTAATGACTTCACTCGAGTTACTAACGTGAACGAATCAATCGGACAAATTCTTTCAATTCGTGGCTTGATCGTAAGGGTCAGTTTGGTCGGCCCAAAACCAGAAGTCAGAGAGTTAATGGCCCTGTCCGATCATCCTGAAGTGGTGCTTGAACTAGCCTATTTTGCCGATGATGTGACGGCAGTCTGCGTCAATCTCACCAATAGTCCGCTTGTTAAACGGGGAGCTCAGGTCAAACCCACCGGAAGAACCATTAGTGTCCCGGTTGGGCAAGGTGCTTTGGGCAGAGCATTTAACGCCCTCGGTCAACCGATCGATGGTATGCCGGTTCCGGAGAATGCGACTATGCAATCAATTTATGACACCCCGATCACTACCCAAACTTATACCGGCGCAAAGCCTGAACTACTCGAAACCGGTTTAAAAGTCATAGACTTCTTCACTCCGTTTGTGAAAGGTCGCAAAATTGGCATTATTGGTGGTGCCGGGGTTGGAAAAACCGTGCTGACGATGGAGCTGATGCATAATATTGCTCAGGATTCGGCCAAACTTTCGATATTTGCCGGAATTGGCGAACGTATCCGAGAAGGTCATGAACTCTACCAAACCTTAAAGGAGCGGGCCTTACTTCCCAATACCATTATTTTCCTCGGCCAGATGAATGAAACGCCGGCTCTGCGTTCAGTCGTTGGCTTATCAGCTACAACTGTCGGCGAATATTTTCGTGATCAGGAAAAACGGGACGTGCTGTTCTTTATCGACAATATTTACCGTCATGTGCAGGCAGTGAATGAGCTTTCAACCACGATGGGTCAAATCCCCTCGGAAGGGGGCTACCAGCCCAACTTGTTCTCGGAGCTGCGTATATTTTAAGATCGATTGAGCAGTAACCAAAACGGCTCTATCACGTCCGTTCAAGCGATCTATATTCCGGCCGACGACTTATCCGATCCGGCTGTGCAAGAGATCCAGCAGCAACTTGATTCGATCATCGTATTATCGCGGGCAGTCGCTGAAAGTGGAATCCGTCCGGCGGTCGATTTAATCAGAACTTCGTCATCACTTTTAACACCCGAAATTGTTGGGGAGAGGCACTATTTCCTGGCAGCGCAAGTCCAAGCCATTTTGCAAAAATATGATTCACTCAAGAACATCATTTCAATTATTGGGGAAAACGAATTATCCGCTGCCGATCGACAAGATTTTGAACGGGCCAAGAAACTGATTGATTTCTTCTCGCAGCACCTTTTTGTGACAGAAGATCTTAACGGCGTAAAAGGGGAATATGTCACTCGTGAAGAAACGTTGACAGGAGTTGAGGAGATCCTAATTTAGTTATGGCTGAACAAGATGTAGCTCAAGCCGCCATAGCGAAAGCCCAAGCTGCGCGCAAAAATTCCGTTAAAACCACCAAACCTTCGGATCAAAAACTGGTGGTAAAAGTGTTCTCGCCTTATCAAATTTTCTATTCCGGTGAAGCGGTTTCCGTTTCGGCCATTAATAAAACCGGACCATTTGATGTCCTATTTGCTCACGCTAACTTCTTTTCACTCCTTATAAAATGTGATGTCAGCGTCCAGACTGGCTATGCATCACTTACTTTTCCCATTAATCATGGACTTATCAAAGTCGCCAATAATCACGTCACCGTTTTCGTCGACGTATAACACCATTAACAAGATAGAAAATGCTTTTGCTTATCAAGCATAAGCGCTACAATATAACGTAGGCATCCATTGAGTGTGGAGCCAATTGTTAAGCGGGTTTTGTGGAAGAAAAAACACCTCAAAACAACTTGCGGATAAATTCGAATATCTCATCTGAAGTACTGGCTAATTCTGGGCGGTCACTTTTGCGTGGACAAAATTCACCAGCAGTTACACCGGTCGTTGATTTGTCGGGCATGTCTGAGAATCTTGGACCGGATAATCATTTACCTCCGGAATATCGCTCTGGTACGCGATTAAGCAAGTCAGCCATTGTCGTTATGGCAGCCGCAATTACTTTATTATTTGGAAGCGTAATTTACTGGGCACTTGGGCGAAACGGCAAAAATGTCTCGACGACACTGCCAATCTCGACCGCGAATCAATTTGGTAATGTGTCAGTACCGCTGGCCGGATTATCGGGGTTACCGGGGCTTGCGATTGGCACGAGACAAGAATTAGTCGTCAATGGTCAACTTCAGCTTAATGGCACTATTGTCGTTTCACCGTCCCAAACGCCTTCTAGTGCTACGCCCGGACAACTTTATTATGATCAGACAAGCAATCAGCTTAATTACTACAATGGTCAATCATTTGTGCCTTTGGCTGCGCAACAAAATGCCGGGATTCAAAGCATCACTGGCGGTGGCACTGTCAGTGTTTCTCAAAACGGTCAACCAGTTAAGATTACTGGGGCTTCCCAATTAAACGGAGTCACAACTCTAGATAATTTAGCCGGTCCTGTCCAGCTTCAAGGGACGTTGAATCGTATCCTTGTAACCTCAACCGGCTCAACAATTACAATTGCAACCCCTCAGGATATAAATACCACCTCGAGTCCGACTTTTACGAACTTACTGCTAACTGGTAATCTCAATCTCAGTAGTGCCAGCGTTATTAGCGCCAACAATCTGACGCAAATCGCGCCAGGGCAAAATGTCTCGATTGATGCCGGAAATGATGAACTGACATTTTCTGCGAATGGGCGCACTTTCCAATTCCCATCAACCGGGGTTGGAGCCCAGACAATTTGCACAACTGGTATAAGTTGTGTCGCAGGCGGTCAAGCCGTATTACTGGCACCCGGATCGGCGCAAAATAACAATTCAGCTTCAGTTTCATTGTTCGTTAATAATACCGGGGGCGCCAATTTAGCCGAATTTCAAAAAAATGGCAGTGATGTATTTACGATCGACAATAATGGAGGTGCCGTCGCAAACAGTTTAGTTTTGGCCTCAGCTCTTGGTGTCACAAGTGGTGGAACGGGAGCCACCAGTCTATCAGCCAACGGTGTTATCGTCGGAGGCGGCGCGAGCGCTCTCACCTCGGTTACAGCCGGCGCTTCAGGCCAATGTCTTATCTCAACCGCCGGTGCTCCGGCTTTCTCAGTTTGCCCTGGCAGTGGTGGTGTGGTTAATATCGATTCTCTGACCGGGGTCTTAAATATTGCTGATACCTCAGGTGTTGGCAGCACTATTACCATTCAGGACGCATCGACTGCTCAAAAAGGCATAGCTCAGTTCAACGCGACCAATTTCACCAGTGCCGGTGGGGTGATTAACACTGTTCAGGGTATTTCAAGTGCCGCCACTCCAACCTTTGCCGGCTTAACCCTCTCGAGTGCTCTGAGCGTTGCAAGTGGTGGTACTGGACAAACCAGTTATTCCGATGGGCAGTTACTTATCGGAAACTCGGGTACCGGCGGTCTGAATAAATCTACTTTGACGGCTGGCAGCGGCGTAAATATTACCAACGGTAATGGTTCGATAACAATTTCGGCACCGGCCTCCGGATCTTGTTCGACTTGTGCCAACACCTCCCTCTCCAATCTCACCAGTGTGGCCATCAACACGGCTCTCTTCTCCGGCGCATCACCCAGTGATCTTGGCTCAACTGCTAACCCTTTCCGTGATCTCTACCTTGGGGGGACTGCTACCAATAACTTCCACATTACCGGCG
>JBIOIQ010000009.1:0-28860 GCA_044449985.1 Candidatus Saccharimonadia bacterium
CATATATACTCCAGTACCGTCCGAGCTGACTGTCGTTGCTAAGATTTTTCCGAACCCAACCTGTGTGCTAGAAGCAATATGTATGGTTTTTGAGTTGGGGTCATAATCATAAATTGTTGGATCTGAGGAATTGTCAAACAAATACAGTTTATTCCCTACAAGCTCTAATTTTGTAAAATCAAGTTTTGCATAATTTGCTAGTGGACTGATTAAGGTTGGTTGTATCCTGATTATGTTATTAAGTTGATCAAGCTCTTGGTTTACTAGGCTAATAAGCTTAGGAACAGAGGATGGATCTTGAGGATCGTGATTCGTTTTTATTAATGAACGTTCAAGTGCAGCTTCAGTTTGGGTTTGGGTTAATTGATTTAGTGTCACCAAAGTTTGGTCGCATAACTGTATGGCTTTTGATTTATTACCAGAATGAAAAGCGGTTAACGATTGCTGATAGGAGCTAAATGCAGCTCGATATTTAGTAATATTGTCAGCTGATCTCGATGACTCGAATTTTACGAAGAAAACTCCTGCGAGTATTATCCCCAAACCCAGAATTACCCCTAAACTGATTTTACGCTTTAAGGGACTTCTCAATTGTTGTCGAAGTGTTTCAGCTACTTTCCAGCCATGTTTTTTAAGTGTTGGGAGCACCGTGTTCTGTGACGTTTCCGCGGCTTTTTGCCCGACTGTTTTTGAGGTTGAAACGATCGATTTTACGGCAGGAAGTGCAACGGCCTTTGCAAGCTCAAGAGGCTTATCAGCGTTTCCGACTTCAATTTCTTCAGCCTCACCATTACGAACTTGTAGGGCAATCAGTTCGGGCGTTGATAGCTCTACGATTATCGATGCTATTCTGTCGGCATCACCAGGGTCAATTAAATCTGAAAGCTTCCTAATAGCAGCGGTCGAGCTATTATCGTTGAGAATGGATTTAATCCGTTGTTTATCGATATGATGAAATAAGGCCGGTGTCGCGAAAAGTAAACGATCATGGATTTCAAGTTGACCACTCGCAATGTTTGCAAATGTTGTAATAGGCCGATGTGGTCCCTTATCTTGAAGATCTCCTGTAATGTGACTAGTTATATTACCCCTATAAAGGTAAGCTTCCGCGGATCCCGACTGGGTTATATGAAGCTCGCTCCCTGCAATTACTGCTACGATTGCACTTAATCTGCCTACCCAGGTTGCGTTGCCCGACTCGGCGTGTTTTGAAAGTGCTTGATTTGTTGTTTTAACGGATTGTTCGAAGCGGTCTAGTAAATTTGCGGTTTCATTTTTCTCATCGTAATAGACATTACCTATGGTCTCTATAATTAAATCAGTCACGTTTTCAGCTTGTTTTGGATTCGAAAGCACTTCGATCACAACATAAAGGTTGCCCAGATTTTCTTTGTCTGAAGCTTGGGGTTCAAAAGAGTACGCAGTGGCAAAGCCAGGCACTGGCTTAATCCGCTTAGCACGCGGCAGCAGTTTAGCTGATTGGGAAATAATATCACTCATCAAAAGGCCGCTGGCTTGCGTTAGTTGAAATTAGCATAGCATTTGTTATTGGATTTCGCTAATGCTTTACCCTGTTAAGTCCTTATCGGTTATAATGTTGTTACGATGTCGAGGAATAATGAATCTTTAAATGATCAGCAAACATTAGCTGTAAATCATAATGACGGGCCAATGCTGGTAGTCGCAGGTGCGGGGACAGGGAAAACACACGTAATAACCAGTCGAATTGCAAGACTAATTACTGATGGACTCGCTAAACCCGGTGAAATACTATCATTAACATTTACCGAAAAGGCTGCCAGGGAAATGGCCGAGCGACTCTACGAGCTTATTGGATGGCAGGCATTTCAAGTTCCAGTCATGACATTTCATGCTTTTGGAAGTCAACTTTTGTTGCAGTTTGCACCACACATTGGTCGTTCTACCCGAGGAGGTCTCTTAACAGACACGCAAAAATCGTTGCTTTTATTACAACGAATAGATAAAATTGAGCTCTCATATTTCGGTTCGCAGAATAATACTTTTGAGTTTATTGAAGGAATCGTTGAATTTATAAACGAATTGCAAAACGCCGCGATTTCACCCCAACAATACTCAGAGTATTTCGACCAATTGAAAAAAAACTCTGGTGATCTCCATCCTATGGAACTTTTAGAAATCGAAGATATGAATTTACTCTATTCTGAGTACGATTCGGCAAAATCTGCCACCGGTACCTATGATTACCATGATCAATTGGCTATTCCATTAAAAGTATTAACTGACAAACCGAACGTTGCTGCTAAACTCAGAACTGAATTTAAATATGTCTTAGTTGATGAGTATCAAGATACCAATTATATGCAGGATCAGTTACTTCGCAGTTTTATTTTGGATAAAGGAAATTTGTTTGTTGTTGGGGATGATGATCAATCAATATATGGGTTCCGCGGAGCTGACATATCAAACATTATTAATTTTACCGACCATTTCAAATCTCAAAATATTGCGGTATTAGTGAAAAATTACCGTTCGGCTCAACAAATATTAGATGGGGCGTATAGTCTGATACAACATAATAATCCAGATCGATTAGAGGTGAAGCTAAAGATCGATAAGCATTTAATTGGACTGCGGAATAACGGCAGAATTGTGTTCAATCCAGCTTTAAATCTGAATGAAGAGATAGAACAAACCGGAAATTCGATTATCGAAAAAATAAACAAAGGTCAATTACTTGAATCAATAGCGGTTTTAGCAACTTCACGCACACCGTTACAACTGCTTGCTAAGAAACTTTCGAACGCGCATGTTGGTTATGCGATTTCAAGTCAAACTGAAATCTTCGAACAAACTGAACTAAAACAATTATGGTATTTGATGGAATGGCTTGAATATCGGGCAAGCCATGAAACAATAATTCATTTGCTTTTGGGGCCGTTTTTTAAGCTCTCTGGAGACAGTATACAAAATCTTAGCCATGAGTCACGTAAAAATTATGAAGACATTGAAAGCACTCTAGTAAAAGCGCACGACCAAACTTCGATAATTGTTCTAGAAAAACTAAGATTATGGAGACTCTGGGCCCAAGAATATTCAGTTTCCCAGCTCGGCTACAAATTAATTTTTGAAACTGGGATATCCGATGAGTTAATTAAAGAAGCCGAGGACAGCAATAGGGTAGTCCGAGTATTTGAAAATTTAGGGAAGTTTTTTACACAACTTAGAGATTTCGAAACGATTGAAATGGACAAAAGTCTTCATTCATATTTCTCAGTATTCCCTAAACCGCCAAAGATCGAGACGAATGAAATAATTGGTGAAAGTATTGGCGTACAGTTATTAACAGTCCATTCATCGAAAGGTCTTGAGTTTGACACTGTCTTTCTAATAAATTGTACTCAATCTGCATGGTCACCTCTGAACTTCAATGGAAAATATACTGTTCCATCTAATTTACGAATGTCGATTGAAATAACCCCAGAACAAGAATATCGCCGGCTAATGTACGTTGCAGTTACTCGTGCAAGAAACGAATTTATTGCGAGCGCAGGAACCTATGATAATGCAGGCAGGAGGATGGCCTTATCTAGGTATTTGTACGAATTATTTCCCGAACCATTACCTGGGTTCACGCAGCCAGAAAATTCGACCACTAACCACCAAGTTGCGATAGATAAATTACAAAAATTCTACCCACTTCAAAGCAGACACAAAGATCTGTCGATGCCGTTTGAAACAAGGGATGGCTGGCTAGAGCTTGGAGTTAAAGACTTAGACGGATACGATTACTGCCCTTATGATTTTTACTTGGAAAAAGTTTTGAAAATTGCCCAACCAATTGGTCCTCAAATGACTTTCGGAACTGCACTTCACTCAGCTTTCTCCCTCTATTATCAGGCAGTACTTGAGAATGAAAAAATAGATGAAGCGGTAATAGTTAAAAGATTTGAGGAATTATGGAACAATCAAGGGTATATCAACGAGACACAAGCAATCCGAGCTCACCAAGTAGGTATCGATACACTTCGTACTTTTATTAAATCTGAAACAAAACAAACTGGTCGAAAAATAATTGCTACCGAATTTCCGATAATATTAGAATTACCCAAATCGAAACTCCGCCTGAAAGGTAAAATTGATGCAATATTTGAAACGGATAGTGGTGTCGAGCTTTGGGATTTCAAAACCGGAGGACATAAATATGACCAAGAAAAACTCAATGAAACTACGAAAAAGAATTTTCAATTACGGACCTACGACGCAGCGTACTTTCAAATGACTGGGATTAATACTTCCAAAATAGTACTGAATTTTGTAGTAGGGGGAGTTATGGGTGATGCAGAATTAACAACGTTAATGCGCAAAAAACATCTAGATAAACTTGCTGCTTTAGCAGAAAATATCCGGAAAAAGAAGTTTGCCCCGAATAAATCGGCATTTCATGACTGTGCTGCAATTCGGTATTATGGTAGCATCGAATCTGAGGAAGTCGATCATGGCAATTAGAGACAATTCGTGGTTACACCAACTCCTAGATGAAACTTGGGATAAATATTTTATCGATGTGCCACAAGAGAATGATGTCAGGATATTATTTGGACGTAGGACGAAAAATCGTCTCGGTTCAATAAAAGTTGATGTTAACGATCCCCAGACCAGTATCATAACTATCAACGGTTTGTTTAAAGATGAACGAGTTCCGGAATTTGTCGTCATTGCAACAATTGTCCATGAATTATCGCACTATGCTCACGGTTTTAATTCGCCAATTGAGCAAAAACATCGACATCCCCACGCAGGTGGTGTGATGAAGCAGGAATTTGCTGAAAGGGGATTAGCCCAACTTTATATCGACCAAAGAAAATGGCTTAAAAATAATTGGCGAGATTTTGTGGGGGGAACTTTAGTTGTTACCAAAAGTAAAACAGTTACTCGACAGCCTGCAAAAATAAAAATTCCAAGACCTTTTTGGTTTGGAAATTAGCTATATTTTTGGTCGGGGTGAAAGGACTTGAACCTTCGACCTCAGCGTCCCGAACGCTGCGCGCTACCAACTGCGCCACACCCCGATAATGAACTGCTTTAGTTTAGCCGATTAAGCTGTAAAATACTAGCTGTAGAGTAATTTGGGTGGAGCCTTGAGTCTCGATATCCGACCCAATGAAAGGAACCATGGACGCTTCCAAAAAACATAAAGCGACGGTAAATTTATTGTTTGAGGTTGGTATGCTAGCCAAATCACCTCGTACAGGATTCCATTTTTTGGGTTCCGGATCACAATCAATAGCTGAACACACCAATAGAACTGTCTATATCGGGTTGGTCCTCGGACTTCTTGATGGCAAAGTTGATGTAGGGAAAATCTTAAAAATGTGTTTACTACATGATTTAGCTGAAGCCAGAACCGGAGATTTAAATTATGTTCATCAGAAATATGTTGAGGCAGACGAAGCAAAAGCAATCGAAGAATTAGTAGGTACGCTTGAATTTGGTGACCAACTTATGGTGATACTTGAAGAATATAAACAACGCCAGACTCGAGAATCTATTCTCGCAAAAGATGCAGATAATATCGAATGGATACTTTCATTGAAAGAAGAATTAGATATAGGCAACACCAGAGCAAATGCCTGGCTGCCGTCAGCTGTAAAGAGACTGAAAACAGAAGTTGCCAAAGAGCTCGCTGAAACGATAATTAATACTAATTCGGACGAATGGTGGTTTGGTAACGGTCAGGATGATTGGTGGGTGAACCGATCGACTATAAATCGCGATAAACGGTTCTAATAAATTATTGTTCAGATCTAAGAATTAAACCCTAAATACGATTTGTTAGAAAAAAATGCGATAAACATTTTCTCGTCCAAATGATCATCAATTCCTTTCAACTAGGTTCATATTCGTAATTTGTTCGGTCTCTTCTAGAATGTTATAATCTGATTATGCTAATAGGGGTACTTATCGCTATATTGGTTTTATTGCTTTTAGGCTTTGTATTTGTCATATATACCCTAAATCAACAAATGAGAAACTTGAAAGAAGACTCAGGTGTTTCGCTCATTAAGCAAGACTTAGTAAACATGCAACAATTGTTATCTCAAACTCAGTTCTCAATGGGCGAAAAGTTTGATAAATCGCAGGGCCAGATGCAGCAGTCATTGTTAAGGCAATTCAGCGAATCCTCGAAACTTATAACCGATGTAACCCAAAGATTGGCAAAGTTGGACGAAACCAATCGACGGGTTGTCGACGTGGCAGATGAACTCAAAACTCTGCAGAATGTATTGCAGAACCCAAAGCAACGTGGAGTACTTGGCGAGTATTATCTTCAAAGCGTGCTTGAGAATGTGTTATCTCCGGATAGGTTTGAGCTACAACACAAGTTTGAAAATGGCGACATTGTAGATGCAGTAATTTTTCTCGAAAAAGGGAGGATGTTGCCTATTGATTCTAAGTTTTCTTTAGAAAACTATAATCGCTTAGTTGAAGAAAATGACAAGCAACGAAGAGATGAACTTGTTAAATCCTTTAAGCAAGATTTAAAAAATCGAATTGATGAAACCTCGAAATATATTCGTCCAGATGAAGACACTATGGATTTTGCATTCATGTTTATACCAAGTGAGGCAATATACTACGATCTTTTAATAAATAAGGTTGGTGCAGTACAAACGAGCGCACGGGATTTAATTGAATATGCTTTTCGAGATAAACGAGTAATTATAGTTTCACCAACCTCATTTATGGCGTATCTTCAAACTGTGATGCAAGGGCTAAGAAGTCTTCAGATCGAAGAACAAGCAAAAGAAATCCGGGTTCGCGTGGGTCAGCTCGGCACTCACTTGGCGGCGTATGATCAGTATATGCAAAAACTAGGCTCCTCACTTGGTACGACAGTAAATCATTATAATACTGCCCATAAAGAGCTGGGAAAGATAGATAAAGACGTCGTGAAAATCGCTGGATCTGCCTCAACTGTAGAACCTATTTTGGTTGATAAACCTTTATCAGAAGATTAATAATCATCTCTGAAAGGATTTTTGTTATACTTATCACATGAGTAAACGTGTACTTTCGGGCATTAAACCAACCGGTCAAGTTCAGCTCGGCAATTATCTAGGTGCTATGCGACGTTGGGTCGATGACCAAACTGATCAACAGAATTTTTATTTTATCCCGAACTTACATGCCTTAACAATTAGGCCAAATCCAAAGGAGCTCGCAAACCAGACCCGATCTACAATTGCGTGGTTACTTGCAATGGGGATAGATACAAAGAAATATGATTCCACAATATTTTTACAGTCCCATGTTCCTGCGCATAGTGAACTTGCCTGGGTATTAAATAACTTTGTTACGATGGGTGAGTTATCTAGGATGACGCAGTTTAAAGACAAAAGCCAAAAGAATGGATCCGATGGCCAAGTCGTAGGAATATTTGACTATCCAGTTCTAATGGCGGCCGATATATTACTTTATGATGCAGATGAAGTCCCAGTCGGGGACGATCAGAAACAACACGTAGAATTAACGCGCGATATTGCGACCAGATTTAACAATCTGTACGGACAAACATTTAAAATACCAAGCCCAACTTTACCAAAAATCGGAGCAAGAATTATGGACCTCCAAGATCCTACCAAGAAAATGAGTAAAAGCGATATTGACTCTTCAGGTTGCATTTTTCTCGATGACTCGGCCGAAACAATCAGGAGTAAATTTCAAAAGGCTGTTACGGATTCAGGAAAAGTGATTGAAGCAACAGATGATAAACCGGCGCTATCTAATATGCTCCAAATATACTCACTAATGGCAAATCGAAGTGTTATAGATATAGAAGAAGAATATGTCGGTAGAGGGTATGCAGATTTTAAAAACGACTTAGCAGAACTTGTTATTTCTATACTAATTCCGCTTCAGAATAGTTATTCGGTAATAATTGAGGATCACAACCAAATCGATTCGGTCTTAAAAGAGGGGAGCGAGAAGGCTAATGAAATTGCTAACTCAAAAATAAAACAGGTCTATTCCAAGCTTGGTCTATAAAGTTGTAAATATGTAATAATATCGCTTAAAAGGCGGTTTTTTTATTCTCCATCTGATAGATATATTCATATCGTTGAATGTTTTACAACATATAATTGACTTAATCGATTGACATAGCTTAATGCTTATGCTAGTATTGTGATTGTAGTCGCAAGTTGAAAACCTAATACACACTCTTCACAACTCTCAAGACTTCCGAGTCTTGCCCCAGTAACTGCTTCGTGAGCAAGCAGAATGGTGTTTCTCTACAACGATTGGTTGGTTCGATGGTAGGGTCAGTCCGAGATTAGAAATATCCCCCTTATTTCTAATCCGGGCTCACCCTACTATCTAGAGGAAATAGTCGGTAGGAACATGGCCGTGATTAATTCATGGTCATATTCCTACCGACAGCCTGTGCCATATTTGGCAAAAAGTGGGGTAGATTCAACCGATTTCTTCAGCCTAAAGCAAACTGCGAGGTTGAGGGATCAACAATTGCGGGGCGGCAAGCGCCAAATTTTAACATTTAAAGGTGGATTTCGTCCGCCCCGCATCTACTTTATCAACAGCAAAATCCGTACTTTCCAGGTGCGGTTTTTTGTTTGTTAGAGCTGATTATGTTTAGATGTTAAACTATAAATTTTCAATCAAAACAAGGCTGTCAAGCAAACATAAACTGTGTGATAATATACTTACAAGGAAAAAAGGTGAGTGCCAAGACCTACGTTAGCTTGATAAGTATCATGACGCTCATCGCAGTTTCAACTGTAGTCACGTCAGTTGTGCTGACAAATCCACTTAAAATCGGACCTATTGGGGTCACAATATGGTTTATCGCACTCCTTATATCTATTCAAGGCTTTGTCTCGCTTTTGCTCATGTTACTCAAAAGCAGGTTTTTTCAGAATATTGGTAGACATAAATTAGTGACTAGCTCGTGGCGACAGGGACTCTTGGTAGGTGGTGACTTAACTATTCTAATAGCGTTGTCGAGTTTACGACAGTTATCCTGGCTTGATGTCATATTATTAACGGCATTATTTATATTCGTAGAAATATATTTTCGGAACAAAACTTAATTATGGATGAAAACAGTTTAGCTGAATTAAGAGCCAAGATCACATCTGCCGCAAGTTCAGGTGAACTGGATAAACTGCGCTTATTCGCTTTCGGGCGAAAAGGCGTTGTAACCCTATATTTAAAAACAATAGGTAAGTTACCAATTAAAGAACGAGCGAAAGCTGGACAGAAAGCAAACCTTATTCGTGGGGAGTTAGAAACACTTCTACAGGAACAGCTTACAAAATTATTGAGCGAAAAAGAATTTAGTGCCGAGCTAGATTACGTCGACATTACAATTCCAACAAATGTAACTTATGGGCATGCACATCCAGTGATGGCAATAATTGATGATCTAGTGAAAGTTTTTTGGCAGATGGGCTATCAAGTCGTAGATGGTCCGGAGATTGAAACCGAATGGTATAACTTTGAAGCTTTGAATATGCCTGAGGGACACCCCGCTCGGGACATGCAAGATACGTTTTATCTGGAACAGGGTAACTTGCCAAGAACTCACACTTCAGGAGTCCAAGTCCGATGGATGGAAGAGCACAAGCCACCAATTCGAGTGATATCACCGGGAAAAGTTTATAGAAATGAAGATGAAGATTCACGACATGCTTGGATGTTCTATCAGGTCGAAGGCTTAGTAGTAGATAAAAATATTTCTCTCGCGGATCTTAAAGGTACGTTAACAACGATGATCAAAGGTATACTTGGAGAAGATATCGATATTAGACTTCGACCAAGTTATTTTCCATATACAGAACCATCTGTAGAACTTGATGCGACATGTATTATTTGTCACGGAAAAGGAAAAGATTGTGCGACATGCGGTGGTAGCGGATGGTTGGAGCTGGGTGGAGCAGGCATGGTCCACCCAGACATTCTGGCAAGAGCGAATATCGACCCGGTAATTTATAGCGGTTTCGCTTTTGGATTTGGACCGGAACGAATCGCCTTAATTAAATATGCCGTCCCGGATATACGTGAATTTTGGCGACCCAATATTAGATTTTTAAGGCAATTTCCATGAAAGTATCGACGGAATGGTTAAATGATTATTTTTCCACTAAATTTGATGCAAAATCATTAGCCGATAAATTTAATGATGCCGGAATTGAAGTCGAACAAATAATTGATTCAAAAAGACTTGACTCAAAAATCATCATCGCAGAAATTAAAAAAGTTATCCAACATCCAAACGCAGATCGATTAAAAATTGTACGCGTTCAGATTCCTGATGCAGAATTGCAAATTGTCTGTGGTGCTCCAAACGTACATACTGGTCAGACAGTTGCGTTGGCTCAGGTTGGAACAGTACTCCCAGACGGTACAGAAATAGGCCGCTCAAAAATTCGGGGAATTGAATCTGAAGGTATGCTATGTAGTGGTCGTGAATTGGGTCTTGATGATGATCATGCCGGTCTTGCCGAGTTCGATAAAAAAATCATTCTTGGTACACCATTGTGCGACATAGTAAATTCGAGTTACGTCCTTGATGTCACAACCCCTGCAAATAGAGCTGATTTGTTGTCTATGAATTCATTGGCTCGAGAAATTGCGACGAAAGAAAAAATATCCTTGGCTCCCATAGAGCATGTTGAAGTGATAGGAAAGTACGATTCAAGTTTAGTTGTGGAAATTCAAAATAAAGCAGTGAGGGAATACAAAGTTGCTCATGTCAAACTGGGGAAAACTGGAGAGAGCCCGCAGTGGATGAAACAACGTTTAATGAGTTCGGGTTTTCGACCCATAAACGCCGTTGTAGATATCACAAACTATGTGATGCTTGAAACAGGGCAGCCATTACATGCTTTTGATGCAAACAATGTTGAATTACCTATATCTGCTCGCTCCCCTCGCCACAGCGAAACATTGACGACCCTCGATGGAAACTCTCATAAGCTCGACTCAAATGATCTGGTAATAGCCGATAACAAGGGTCCTCTTGGACTTGCCGGTGTTTTGGGAGGTTTAGCTAGTCAAATAATTGATGAGACGAACGAAATTTATCTTGAATCTGCAAATTTTGATGGAGCAGTAATTCGTCGGATGGCTAATCGACATGGCAGTCGGACAGATGCATCTTCTCGATTCGAGAGAAACCTCCCTCTCCCCCTCGTGAACATAGCCCTGCGAAGAGCACTCGAACTACTTGAAGAATATTGCGACGCAAAACTTGTGGCTTTGTCAAGCGAAAATAATCCGAAATATGTTGCGAAGACCCTCGAAGTTGATCTATTACGCATAAAAGCTTTACTTGGATTTGATTTTTCCGTAACAGATGCGAAAACGTACTTAAAATGTCTCGGATTCGAGCTTACTGGCAAAAATAACCAGTTGTTACTTACGATCCCCTGGTGGAGACTCGATGTTTCTCAAGAAGCTGACATTGCTGAGGAGATTGGACGAAGCATTGGCTATGCTGCTATACCTGCGACCCTTCCCTCCTGGCAGCCTACCGAGCTAAATTTTGACGTGTATTGGTCAAGTATCTGGCAATTAAAATCAATTCTCAGAAGTTTGGGCTATGATGAGGTTTCGACCTATTCATTTGTCAGCGAAGATCAGTTACTTACGTTTAACCTCTCGGTCAATGAGCATCTTAAACTGCAAAACCCACTTTCAATCGAACAAGCTTATTTAAGGTCACAACTGGCTTTAAGTTTAGTCGATACCATCCAAAAAAATGCCAGGAATTTTCCAGAATTTGGTATTTACGAAATTTCAAAAGTCTTTATTCCGCTGAAAGATCATACGCAACAACCAGTTGAAGAGCTCCGTTTGGGAATTTGTTTCAGAGGCGATAATGGCTTTATTAAAGTAAAAAGTGTCATAGATACAATAGGTCAAATCTTTGAACAATTAAATGTCTCAGTCAGCAACAATGATTTATTCAAAAAAGGTACGAGCGGTAATATTATGCAGGGTCCTCATCGCATCGGGACAATTGGCGAGTTAAACCCAGAATTAATGCGTAAATTCAAAATTGCTGGTCATGTTTGGTATGCCGAGCTTACTCTCCTCCCCTGGTTGTTGAAAGCTAGTGCCGAACCAATTCAGTCATTGAGCAAGTATCCCTCTATCACAAGAGATGTTTCGATACTACTGCCCAAAAAGGTTCTTTGGGCTCAAATTAGCGAGACTTTAGCGGTCTTAAAAATTGCAAAAGTGGCTTTCCTAAGCGAATACTTAGGCAATGACATTTCTAAAAACGTTAAAAGCATAACCTTTCGGCTTACTTTTAACTCACCCAATCGAACCTTACAAGAAAAAGAAGCGGATGATGGAGTCATCGAAGTAATCGAAACGCTAAAGGATAAATTCCAGGCCCAACTTCGACAATAACAAAACCGTTTCAAATTAGCGAACGAGCATATTATAAGAAACTTCGGTGGCAGATCGGGAACCATAAGTGATATAATGCCTGCAAATGGATATATCACCCCTTCCCCAGGCGCCCTCACCTGAAAATCCGGCGTCAAATAATTCTGAACAAGGGGCACCTCAACTCGAGGCTATGCCTTTGCCGGGCGAAGTGGCCGGCAGTGTCGCCTCGCAACCAGGTGCTGGCGCCCCTGTTGTTAGCCTGCCAACTCTACCGGTTGTGTCACCTAAAGCTGATAATAGCGTCGATCAAACCCCACACGTAACCGGTCCTTCAATTGCTGATGATGTGGATGTTATAGAGAAAGAATGGGTTGATCAAGCCAAACAAATTATTACCGCTACCTCACAAGATCCATATGTTGAGGAAGAAGCAATCGAAGATTTACAGGTTGATTATTTGAATAAGCGTTATGGCAAAAAAGTCGCGAAAGATCCACGGGAGCAACCTAACGATAAATCTGGTAGTTAGGAGTAGCTGAAGGGCGGGACTATGGTTTATGTAATACTCCTGGTTACAATATTTATTTTTGGATTCGCGGGAATTGCGTTTGTGGCTTATCGACGGGTGCTACGTAGGGCTAAAAGTATCGAACGGGGCTTAAAAATGGTTCCGTTATTAATTCACTTGCCGCCACCAAGTTCAGATACCGAATCGAATGGTCGTGATATTCGAGAAGTAATGCGTGAGAAGATTTCTCAGGCCGAAGTCATGTATAACCTGATGGCAGGTACAACTACCACGGGATTTAAATCAGATTTTTATGGACAGAGGCATATTGCACTTGAGCTGATTGCGAATAAGGGTCTTATTCATTTCTATGCTGCTGTACCAGTAAACCTGGTTTCGGTTATACAAACGGCGTTACTGACGGCTTATCCAGGAGCAAAGATCGAAGAAGCCGAAGATCATAATGTGTTTAATCCACTTGGAAAACTTGCCGGGACAGTGGGAGGAGAACTTATACTTAAAAGCGATTCAGCTTATCCCATTGCTTCAATTACCCAACTTGAACGTGATCCTTTAGAAGGCTTACTCAATGCGATGAGCGATATATCCGACGATACTGGGATCGGTGTTCAGATAATGCTTCGACCAGCCCATAACTCCTGGACAAAACACAGCATCAGCTTGGTACGTAAAAAACGCCGGGAAGGTGGCCAGAAAACATCCGCAGGTTATACTCAACGTGACTTGCTTATGGCTCCGATCAAAGCTCCTGAACAACGACGCCAGGAAGTTGCCCAACATGCCCCGCAATCGGCATATATGAGTGAGCTTGAGCAATCCGTCGTGAAATCGATTGAGGATAAAACTCGATTGGCAGGATTTGAAGTCTTAATCCGCGTTTTGGTATCTTCGACAGATCATGAAAATTCACAGAATATCCTGCAAAAAATTGCCGCCAGTTTCTCCTTATTTGATGCTCCCGGTCTCAATGGATTTAAATTTTTGCCGGCTTCGGATATTGCGGGACTCGTAACAGCATTTATTCTACGATTTTTCCCACCTGAGCTTAATCAGACTATCTTAAACAGTCACGAACTGGCAACACTTTTCCATTTGCCGGACGCTCAATTTACTCCGATTTCTGAGGTAGAACGGCAATCATCAAAACAAGTAGACGGTCCAGTCGCCGTGCCTACTACAGGGTTATTACTTGGATATAATTTTTTCCGAGGAACGAAAAAAGAGATTCGACTTTCAACTGAAGATCGTCGGCGTCACAGCTATATCGTCGGACAGACTGGCACCGGTAAAACGACTTTGCTTGAAAACTTGGCAGTCCAAGATATGCTAGCCGGCAATGGCTTTGCCTTCATTGATCCTCACGGCGACACAGCTGAACGTTTAATGTCTATGATTCCAAAAAACCGAGCCGAAGATGTAATTTACTTTAATCCGGCCGATACCGAACTTCCGTTGGGCCTTAACTTATTTGAATTTCAATCTCCCGATCAAAAAGATTTTCTCATTCAAGAAGCCATTGGCATGCTCTACAAACTATATGATCCCGGGCATACCGGGATAATCGGGCCAAGATATGAACATTGGTTTCGCAATGCAGCGCTGACGCTCATGAGTGATCCAGCAGGGGCAACTTTCATTGAAATACCAAAAGTATTTACCGATACAGATTATCTCAAAACCAAATTTCAGTATCTTAAAGATCCGACAGTAATAGAGTTTTGGACCAAAGAAATGGCTCAAACTAGTGATTATCACAAGAGTGAAATGCTGGGTTGGTTTGTCAGTAAGTTTGGTGCCTTCCAGAGTAATGAAATTATGAGAAACATCATCGGTCAACCGAAAAGCGCGTTTAATCTGCGTGATGTTATGGATAACAAAAAGATCCTCATCGTAAATTTAAGTAAGGGTCGTATTGGCGAACTAAATTCACAGCTTCTAGGTATGATATTTGTCATCAAATTTCAAGCTGCGGCAATGGGAAGAGCAGATGTTGAGGAAGCTACTCGATCTGATTTTTGCTTGTATGTCGATGAATTTCAAAACTTTTCAACCGACTCCTTTGCTTCCATATTATCGGAAGCTAGAAAATATCACTTGAACCTTATCGTTGCAAATCAGTTTATTGGTCAGCTTTCGGATCAAATACGGGACGCCGTGTTTGGTAATGTAGGTAGCGTTATTAGTTATCGTGTAGGTCCAGAAGACGCCGATTTCTTGGTCAAACAATTTTCGCCGGTGTTTGATGCCCATGATTTGGTCAATATACCCAATCATAATGCAGTGATCAGGTTAATGATTGGTGGACTGCCTTCACAACCTTTCTCGATTACTGCGCTACCTCCATTAGGGGTTGCCAATCCGGAATTAGGTGCTGCAGTGAAACAATTATCTGCTGCTAAATTTGGGGTAAATCGCGCTCAGGTTGAGCAAGAGATTTTTGCTCGTCTGAGCGGGAAGCCTTTGATCCAGTCTGTTTCTGCAGCCATTCAATCACCTGCGCCGATGATTGCGACTATGCCGGTTTCGCCCGCACCCTTACTACCACCGGTTGAGGTAGTGCCGACCCAAACTCCAGCCCAAAGCTTTCCAAGTATAGGATCAATTCCACCGAACATAACACCTTCGCAACAAGATGATACTTATTCGACTCCCGCTGCTCCTGTAGCCACGCAAACACCGGTTGTTGTAGCGCCAGCTCTCTCTCCCGCTCCTGCTATCGATGATATGTTGCCTTTGCCAAAACTACCCCAGAAACCTGTTGAACTACCTTCTACGGCGCAAAAAGTCTCGAATGTTGCGGATCCCAACGTGTTCCACGTTCCGGTTGATCCAACAGAGCAATTGGCAGAATATGCATTTGCGCTTGATCACAATTCGACGGCGCCGAGCTCCGTAGTATTAGGAGCCGCTCCAGTAAAAGTCGAAACTTTGGCTGATCTTGATATTAATCCAGATTTCACTCCAGTCAGACCAAACAAGACTCCGGTGGAAGCAGCCTCATCTGTGAACGAACCTGTCAGCCGAATAACTGAACCTATTGCCGCGCCCAAGGCTGCCGAGCAGGTCTCGAGCTCGAAACCCGGCTTGGTTGTTAGCTCGAACGAAGACTCTAAACTAGCGCCTTCACATATTGATCTGAGAAATCTTGATAATATTGCTTCTACCAATTTGGTTGAAGAATCTCGGGAAAGTTCACCGGAGTCAAAACCAAATTTGATCCCACGCCCTGAGCCCCCGCAGCGGCCTAGTTTGCATTCGCAACAAACCATTACCCCAATGCCAACTCAGACGCAACCAGCGAGCCCTGGAGAGTCTGTAGCGAAGCCTGGGAGTCAAGTTTCAGTATCGGTACAACCAACGTCCCAAGTCAGTGCTTCCACACCTCCATCTTCTCAAAATCAAGCCAGTGATCTAAGACCAACCCAAGTTGGCTCATCTAAACAGGATCTTAGTCCGACTAGTATGCCGGGTGCTAATGTTCAAACAGTCAACAGCTCGCCAACTGAGATAGCGAAAATTCCGAATTCAGCTTCTATCGGCACACCTCCTGCAACACTAATTCCGGCTCGAGATTTACTGGCCACACAGACTCAAACTCGCCATGATGATGCACAAAAAACTCAGACGAGTCCACTTCCGGAAGTTCCACCTGTTCAACCTCCGGTCGCGCCGCCCAAGCCTGTTGATTTGAGCCAGTCTGTCCATGAGGCGCAGTCTTTAGTAAAACCAACCACTCCAGACGTTAGTAAACCAGCCTTACCAAATTTAAGTCCTAGGGTTGAGCCTGCTCATTCAGCCCAGTCCCAGCCGGTTTCGAGTAAGCCCTTGGAAAATATAGCTCTTCCAACGCGGGATCATACGCCAGCCCCAATTACTCCCAAGATTGATACTGGACCGGTTAAAGTCCCAGAACCAAAGCCATTAGCAGCTCCTCAACCACATGCGGCTCCGGTAGTGGGCGCTACTGGGGCGCCCGAACAGAAACAGCCTGAGCCCGCAGCAGGAGCTAAGGCTTCTACGGACCAAATATTGTCAACAACGCCCCCAGCACCTCCCAAGCCTGATATCAATGCACTGCTCGGAGTTGCTAAAGTGGAATCAAAACCTGATCAACTAGTCGGAGCTACTGTTTCACCCAAGCCCGACGTTGCCAACGGTGAGGTGTTTGTCGATGACAATGGCAATGTGATCCAAGGCTAAGGTTGCTTCGATTTCGTCAAACGTATTTTGTAAAACTTTGGTATTTAGTGATTTTTGTGAGGTTTAAAGAGTTTCGCCGTACCCTCGACTAAAAGACCCAGTAGACCTCCGACTATCAAGGAGAAAATAAACTCCGAGCCGGATAAGCTAAAGCCATTTAAACGGGCGGTGATGTATAAAAACCCTCCTAATAAAAATGCAGTTGAAGTTGCCCCCAATAATACTGACGGACGCGCTATAGTAGTACTCGCTATTTCGCTGGTTCGGTCGACTATCGGATTATGGATATATTGACTGAATTTGCGCGATACCGGATTTAAATGACGTTGCACACTACGCAAGGTATCCCAATAGGCCGCTTGTTTATCGAGTTTAGTGGGGTGATGGGCCGAGACTGGTTTATCCGATTCAACATGATTTGGCTTCTCATAGGCTGGATTGTCTAGTTTTTCCCGTGCCTCTTCAATTTGGTTCTGACGCTCGATAGCATGTTTTTGGGTATCTACATCTTCTTTAGAAGTTTCGGCATGTTCTAAGGCCTCCAAAACCTCTCTGGAGTTATGTTGCTCAAGGTTTTCATGTGCTATATTTTCGTGTTCTTGCGACATTTCTTAAACTCCAGGTGAATTATCGACTCGCAATATCCTAACCTCGGTAGCGAGCTCTTTATTTCTAAAATAGAAGAATACGATCATTGCGAATACCGCAGCCATAATCAGCGTCGAGGTGCCGGCTCCGGTTTGAGGTAATGCCTGGGTGGTTTGTTCAACCTGTTTTACGGGTGGAGCTGCCACTTTAATTGCGACATTATTGCCGTAGACGTTATCCATTTCAAGATCGTATGATTTCGGATTTGAGGTAGATTGAGGAGTAGAAGGGATCGGGTCTTTCACAGTCACTTGGAATACCTCCGTTTGGGTTGAGCCGGCTTTAACGGTGGTCATCGGCCATTCAATTTCTGATACTCCGTCTGAGCCAGTAATCAGCTTGCCTCCTCCGGGGTTAGTGACATTGGCATATTCCAAAACATCGGTTAAATCTTCAACGAGTAAATAATTTGGCTGATCGGCATTTCCTGAGTTGGTGGTTTTTAAGCTGTATTCAATCCGATCACCCGGCTGGGCCGTAACCGTGGTTGCATCGATCGGTGTGCCGCCAGTTGATTGAGAGAGGTCTATGGCAGTTTTAAACTGTTGAATATGAGCGAAAGTTGGAGTGACCGGGGGCGGAACTACTACTGGTATTGGCGGTGGTGTTTGCGGAGGTGGCGTGATCGGAACCGGGGTTACCGGTGTTTTGACGAAGAAGCAGATTGGCAGCCCACTCGACTGCTGGGCGGTTTGATCAGAGCGGATGTAGGCAATATTACATATTTCAGTTCCGTTTGGGGTGTTAGCATTAACCTTAACTTGAAAATCAGCATAATAGCCGGTCGCACCGGCAGATAAGGTTTGATAGCGCCAATAAACATGATCGGTGGGGGCACTTTCATGACTGGGGAATACTGTTGTTAAATGATTGTAAATTGGAGCGGCGGCCGTACCCATCCAGTAAAAAGTTGTATTAGTCGGGATCGCATCCTCCACATAGACGCCAGTTGCAGTCGATTGTCCCAGATTGGAAAAGCTAATTCGATAACCAATTATACTACCTGGAGTGATGGTCGATCCGTACGGAGGGGTCCCAGGCATGACGTTTTTTGAAATGGTTAGATTTGGCGGACTGCTCGGCGGGGGCGGTGGTGGAGGCGGAATTGCTTTTACGGCAATGTTGCCGCAAGAATTAAGAATCGCAAAAGGCTGGCCCAAATCATTGGTTCCGACTATTGCACTGGCATTGGGGGTAGTCGCAACTTCGCTTAATGGCCGAATGTAAAAGCTACTTACCCCCATGGACGATGTCACTGAAATAAGTTGTGAGTCAGCAGTAAGACGTTGACGGCCGACGGAGTCCCATGGTCCCCCTTGAGCCTGGATGTATTGGATTCCCGAAGCGTTTGAAATGTCATTATCGCTGATATGAAAGTATCCGTGATAGAGTGCCGAAAGTTCCGGGCTTTGATCAATCGTTTGGATAAGGACCGACTTACTGCCATTAAATCCACCAGCTATCAGATCATTTGGAGAAGAGGCGTTAGCGCTGGTTGGTGGGTTGATGGCGACCAACATTTGCAGTCCGAGTGCCATAGTCCCCGCCACCATAGTTAGTTTACGGGTTGCTCCCTCACGGCGAAGCCTTTTCGCATAATACGCCAGCTGACTGCCGACTTGCGGACTAAAATTCAGATTAGAAACAATTTTTTGAAACATTTGTTTTCTTTGACTTAGAATCATTAAACCATGAGCGGTTTCAAAGCGCAAGTCGAAGCCCAAAGGAGGTATAATGGGTTAAACCCCGGGGTGAAGTTTCGGGGGTGGTTTGTAAAAAGTCGGACCAGCGTTTTTTGAAAATGTGGATCGTCTGCGACCGAAAGGACTGGCTGTGAGCTCAAAACAATTCAAAATTAGAAGTCGCCAAGAGGAATTCGATAAACTGGCTTTGTTATGCCGCTACTATGAAGCGTTGGTGGCGTTTGATGCACAAGCTGAGACAGAGCCAGCAAGAGAACTCTTACAAGAGCTATTTCCGGCCGGGATTCGCCGAGAGATTCTGCATCGTTGGCTAACCTACAACAATTTCGACCATCAGATGTTTTATTGTTACTCCGTATCACTGCGCCGGCCTTTCGTCACCAACGAAGAATTAGTAGCAGCCATCAGTATGGGGAAACATGTGCTAGGTTTGTTTGGCACCTGGAATCGACAAAATGCGCTTTTTGCAACTGTTGAGTGAGCTAGGCTTATTGTTTAGTTTGCTCCTCAACCCATCGGCTGAAACTTTTTTCAACTGAGCGGCTGGGATTTGGATTCGTCAGCTATTATTACTTAAGTTTTGGGCTTCGAAATAAGAGGCAAAATTTTTCCGACTAATATAAGCGCATACAAAACTGCAAATCCACACATAATTGAGGGTATTGCGGCGACGGTGGCCGGATTAATTGCATTGACGACTCCCGTTGGTATCAGAAAAATTAAATAGCCAACACTGACCCAGTAGAGCGCATTTTTCGTATGACCGGTGGTTTCGGTGGCCTCTTTTATGGCAATACCTATGGTGAACAGCAGTAGCCCGATATAGTAATACCCGTACCATGCGCTAAATGGAGAATGGAGGCTAAATACCACGTAATTCCCAGCGCAAATAGGAGCATTTAAAAATGTCGATCCAAAGCCAAAACCAATAATAAATAAGCCAGCGGCGGTGTCCCCGACAATTTTTAGCAATCGGTAGGGTTTGGCGGCAATTTTTGCAATTAAGTGCAGACCGAGCGGTGGTAACAAGGTGATAGCGATATACCCAAGTCGAGACCAAACCAGGCCGGCCCCTCCACAGGTCTGATACTCAGCCAGTTGGAAGAGCGCCAGCAGTATTAAGGTTGCAAAAATTAATCCTAGCATCGAACTATAGCGGTATCGAATAAGCGCGTATACGGCCAAAACCGTCTCGATAAGGATGGTCGCCAACATAATTGGGGGAGAGAAACAATATAAGGTGGTCGAGCTTTTCGTGCGGTTCATTGCCATTAAGCTAGCATAAGCAGTATTTTCTGTCGAGTTGCTGCTTTAGCGTTTATGAGTTCGACCCCAAGAGCTTATATTCCAAGCTCGTTCGTGAAAGTAATAGATGATCGTGGCAGCCACGTTAGTCAATATGACCAAACTTATTGTAACCTCATATTTGTGAGTTATTACAAATATAATAATAGTATCTGAAATAATGACGAGGCTACGATGCGAAACTGATTTTGCGATCGAACGTTTTGGTTGCTCAAAAAAGCGCATAGTGCCAGTGTAGCATAAGCATTTAATGATAATCTAATAAGGTTATTTTCACTGGTGATACTTGGATTATTTCAGAATAAGCGGTATAATAGACAGGCATAATTTTCAGTTTTCCCATTTTCAATGACAGCTAAACCGAAGGGATTTACGATTGGAAACTGGAGAATTGGAAATTATTGTTTGTCTATTTAAAGGTGGATCAATTTCAAATTATGGCAGATAAACAAAACTACGGTGCTGATCAAATTCAGGTACTCGAAGGATTGGATCCGGTTCGGAAACGGCCGGGTATGTATATTGGTGGGACCGGTCCCGAAGGGTTACAGCATTTAATCACTGAGGTTGTGGATAACTCGATTGACGAAGCTATGGCAGGCTACGCCACATTTGTCGAGGTCGTGCTTCTTGCCGACGGGGGAGTTCGGGTGACCGATGACGGTCGGGGAATACCAGTCGGTAAGGTACAGTCGACCGGAAAGTCTGGTATTGAGACGGTAATGACGGTGCTCCATGCCGGAGGGAAATTTGGAGGTGGAGCATATAAAGTTTCGGGAGGACTTCATGGAGTTGGGATAAGTATAGTCAATGCTCTCTCGACCAAAGTCGTTGCTGAAGTCAAACAAGACTCCAAGTTATATCGTCAAGAATTCCAGATGGGTAGGCCGACCTCGGATGTGAAGGTAGTTGGTAAAGCCGAAGGCACGGGGACGGCGATCACTTTTTGGCCAGATGCTTCAATTTTTGAAACCGTTGAGTTCAGTTACGAAACAGTACTTGAGCGGTTGCGACATGAGGCCTACCTGACCAAAGGTGTTTTGACCAAAATCATCGATGAACGAACCGATCAACGCTACAGTTTTTATTTTGAAGGTGGCATTAAATCATATGTTGAACATTTAAATAAGAATAAAGAGTTTTTAAACGACCCGCCGTTTTATATTGAGAAAACCATCAAAGACTGTGTGGTTGAGTTAGCCATTCAATATAATGATTCTTATACCGAAAACGTCAAAGCCTTTGCTAATCATATCTATAATCCTGAAGGCGGAACGCATCAAGAAGGCTTTCGCCGGGCACTGACCCGAGTTATTAATGATTATGGTCGCAAAAACGGATTATTGAAGGAGTCAGAGGAGAACCTAACCGGAGAAGATTGCCGGGAAGGTATCACCGCCGTAATTTCAGTGAAATTACCTGATCCACAGTTTGAAGGCCAAACCAAATCTAAACTCGGCAACCCCGAAGTTCGGGGTTATGTTGAACAGGTGATGACCGAGTGGCTAACGTATTATATGGAAGAAAATCCTTCCGAAGGTAAAAAAATCATTGGTAAAGCCGCCTTATCCGCTCGAGCCCGCATTGCGGCACGAGCGGCGCGAGATACCGTCATTCGCAAGGGTGCGCTGGACGGAATGACACTGGCCAGTAAATTATCTGATTGTCGGACCAAGGACGTTGGTCGAAGCGAGTTGTTTATTGTCGAAGGTGATTCGGCTGGTGGTTCGGCTAAAATGGGCCGTAACTCAGAATTTCAGGCAATTCTGCCGCTACGCGGAAAAATTCTTAACGTCGAGCGGGCCAGGCTCGATCGTATGCTTGGCAATAATGAAATTAAAAATTTAATTATTGCGATGGGTACTGGGATTGCCGATCAATTCGAAGTTGCTAAGCTTCGCTACGGCCGCATCATTATTATGACCGATGCCGATGTCGACGGAGCCCACATTAGAACCCTGCTTCTAACATTCTTTTTCCGCCACATGCCGGAAATAATTTCTGAAGGTCATTTATTTATAGCTCAGCCGCCGCTGTATCTTTTGCAGTCGGGCCGACGGAAAAAATACTATGCCTATTCGGACGAGCAACGCGATCAATTACTTGAAGAGCTCATTAGTGCCAAAGATAGTGGCAAAGACCCGGCCGAAGGTGGACTTGCGGCTCAAGTTGTAATTGAGCCGGAAAACGAGGAAGAAGAACTTGAGGCTACCGGAGGAGCATTGGATGAAGAAAATGCCGAAGCCGAAGTACTCGAAGTTGTGGTTGCCGATGATGAAACCTCAACCAAAATGAAGCGGGCTGGTATCACCAACATGCAACGCTACAAAGGACTTGGTGAAATGAATTCTGAGCAGCTTTGGGAAACTACGATGGATCCGGATAATCGGATCTTGCTCAAAGTTACGGTCGAGGACGCCGAAAAAGCCGATGCCATATTTAATAAGTTGATGGGTGAAGAAGTGCTACTTCGTAAGAATTTCATTCAGGCAAATGCCACAGCTGTGGCAAACTTGGACATATAGATATGAGAAACCTAGCATACATTGAATATTCCCAGGCAGTAGGAGCGCGCTCCTAATGGACAACGTGACCCCTCCGACTCCTCCCGAGGAAACTCAAGGCCTCCTACAGTTTGCCCATCGGGAAGAGAATCGTACCATCGAAGGCGAAATGGAGCGGAGCTACCTCGAATATGCCATGTCTGTCATTGTTTCGCGAGCGCTCCCGGACGTCCGAGACGGCTTAAAGCCGGTGCACCGACGAATACTTTACGCCATGAATAATATGGGAATTCGCTATAATTCGAAGTTTCGTAAAAGTGCCTTGGTGGTTGGTGAAGTCATCGGAAAATATCATCCGCATGGCGACAGCGCCATCTATGAATCAATGGTTCGGATGGCACAAGATTTCTCGATGCGCTACCCGCTGATTGACGGTCAAGGTAACTTTGGTTCACTTGACGGCGATTCCGCAGCAGCCATGCGCTACACCGAAGCCCGGATGACTCGCATTGCTGGCGAGCTCCTGCATGATATTGATAAGGATACGGTTGATTTTCGACCGAACTTTGACGGGTTTGATAAAGAACCCGTCGTATTGCCGTCAAAAGTCCCAAATTTGTTACTGAATGGTCAGATGGGTATCGCCGTGGGCATGGCTACCAATATTCCGCCCCATAATCTCGGTGAGCTCATAGATGCTTGCATTCATCTTGTAACTAATCCCCATGCTACCACTGAAGAACTGATGCAGTTTGTCAAAGGTCCGGATTTTCCGACCGGTGGCATTATTTATGGTAACGAATCAATTCGGGCCGCTTATGGGACCGGAAAAGGTTCGATAATAGTTCGGGCGGTGGCCAATATTGAAGAAGATAAAAAGGGTAATCAGAGTATTGTCGTGACCGAAATACCTTACGCCTTAAATAAAAGCGTTCTGGTCGATAAGATTGCCGAGCTTCATCGCGATAAAAAAATTGTCGGAATAGCAGATCTGCGTGATGAAAGCAGTATGCGAGGCTCAACCAAGAGTTTAACGGGTGGAGTGCGCATTGTAATCGAACTAAAGCGCGACGCCTATCCGAAGAAGGTTCTTAATCAACTGTTTAAGATGACACCGATGCAGTCAGCCTTTCATGTTAATATGCTGGCTTTGGTCGATGGCATTCAGCCACGGGTTCTAACGCTTGAAATGATGTTGTCAGAGTTTTTGAAACATCGTCGGATTGTGGTGCGACGTCGAACTGAATTTGAGCTTGGCAAGGCTAAAGACCGAGCACATATCTTGGAAGGATTGAAAATTGCCCTCGATCATATTGATGAAGTGATCGCAACTATTCGGGCCTCACAAACGACCGACGAAGCTCGGATAAATCTAATGAAGAAATTCAATCTGACCGACCTGCAGGCTCGTGCAATCCTGCAAATGCAGCTGCGAACCCTGGCCGGACTGGAACGCAAAAGAATCGAAGATGAACTGGCCGAACTCTTAAAACTGATTGCTGAGTTGGAGAAAATATTAGCTGATGAACAGGAGCTTCTGCGAGTCATTACGGCGGAGCTGCTTGAGGTTAAAGAGCAGTATGGTGATGCTCGCCGAACCCAAATTATCGGCAGTGAGCTAAATAAGTTCAGTGAAGAAGAACTAGTACCGAATGAGCAAGTTATCGTAACCTTGACTAGTAGCAACTACATCAAGCGAATACCATCAAACACCTATAAAGCCCAAGGTCGAGGCGGTAAGGGGATCATCGGGATGGGCACCAAAGAAGAAGATATCGTTGATCATTTGGTTTTGACCCAAAATCATGACTATATGCTCTTCTTTACCAATAAAGGGAGAGTATTTCGTTTAAAAGTTCACGAAATACCAACCGCATCCCGAACCGCCAAGGGCCAGGCCATTGTGAATTTACTCCAACTTCAGCCGGAAGAACGAGTAACCTCTCTGATTACCATGTCCCAAGACACCAAGAATGGTTATTTGTTTATGGCTACTCGGATGGGAACGGTTAAGAAAACCGCCTTGGTTGATTATGCTAATGTTCGAGGTAGTGGTCTGATTGCTATTAAACTAGATGACGGTGACGAGCTCGGCTGGGTCAAACTTACTACTGGAAAAGATGAAATAGTGATTTCAACCGCACTCGCGCAGGCGTTACGCTTCAAGGAGACGGAAGTCCGGCCAATGGGCAGAGCTACCAGGGGCGTTCGTGGAATCAGATTAAGGGCCGGAGATATGGTCGTTGGAATGGACGTTGCCATTCCAAATTCGGAAATGCTAGTAATCATGGAAAATGGGTATGGCAAGCGTACGAAAATCGAGCAGTTTGCCACCCATGCCCGTGGGGGAGTCGGAATTAAAGCCGGCGTTGTCACGAGTAAAACCGGCAAAACCGTTGATGTCCGCGCCATAACTGAGCTGAGCGATGATCTGGTGATAGTTTCGATTCAAGGCCAGGTGATTAGACTCGCACTCAAAGGTATTTCTCTAATCGGACGCGCCACACAAGGGGTACGAATTATGCGCATGAATGAAAACGATAAAGTGGCTTCGGTGGCACTGGTCGGCGAGTCTTTAATTGAGGCGGAAATAGGCGCTAACGAAATACAGCAAATTTCCAATGAAGAGCAAGATTGAGGCTAAATCTCATTCTTGAGCAATATTCTAGAAACCATACGTTAGCCTTATAGTGCATTATCACAAAATAATTGGGTTTCTAGAATTATAATTTAGTAAATATTCACAATGTGAGTCCCGTAACCTGATTGTATCCTGTTAGATGTATCTATCAGCAAGGTGGGTCTCATCAGCTCGCCGCTAAATTTTTGTGAGGTTCTTTGGTGATCACCAAGGTGACGAAAATTGCAGCGGTTTCCATGGTAGCGAGTACCATATCGCTCGTGTTTGTAGTGTCTGCAAATGCTGCCACTTCAAGTCTATCGACCACCAGTTCCAACACCACCGTTAGTAGTAACTCTACGACGGTTTCGTCATCAGGTAATTCAAATCAAGCTACACCGTTAGTTGGTAATACGCAGACTGCTGGGGGCAATCAAGCCGCACCGGTGGGCTCAGGAACGAATCAGACCGGCAGTAATTCAGGAACTAGTCTAACCAACCAAAACACAACTAGCGGGTCCAATCCTAATAATCTGATCGGAAAATCTGCGCAAGGGAATTCAACTTCTTCTGCCTCCACTTTAGCAGGCACGAATTCTTCAGCAGGTACATCGACACTCGGCTCGTCTATGACGCCAACTGATCAAAGTGTTAACTCTGCTGCCCAAACTACGGACACTACCGGCTTAAATTCAATGATTCCCGCGTCATCGAGCGCCACCGCAGCTACCGATGTATCGGCCAGCTCGGCGCTACCTGTAACGCCGAAAGTCCAAGCCCAGTTAGTTGCCCAATGGTCTCAACCGACCCAATATCCGGTGACAATTTCTCGCCAAGGATCGGATGTGGTACCGGTGGCGCCGACACCAAGTGTACCTGCAAAAACTCCGCCTCAACCGCCAAAGAATTTACCGATTCAAGGTGCTTTGCAAGGCATTAGTGCTATTCTCGCTACTACGACTTTACCCCGACCACTTCAACATTCTGTCGGTCTGGCAGTGCTTGCAGCACCGGTGCTTGCCACCAGTTTAATCTCACTCTTTGGATTATTGATTGCTCTTATTGATATCGCTAGCGCACGGTTTGTTGATCGGCTGCGAGCTTCAGGATTTGCGCATGCGGCGCGTGGTGATGCGTCCGCTGCTTTAACTTTTGCTACTCCGCAAAACGTGAGTTTTGTTTGGGCGACCCTATTACCCAATCAACAACTCGCGTTTTTTGGTGTTAGAAATAAATGGCGAACTGGCTGGACTGGCGCATTTCAGCGCTTGGATCAGGGAAGCGGATATTTTGCAGAACTATTGCAAAATTTCAATTTCCGATCTGTCCTTGAATTGCATCCGGTCGAGCTAGTTCGCGCAACCAAATATCTTTAGAAAGGAGGTGAAGACGATGACAATCTCACGAATTGTGACAACAGCAGGCATTGCAGGAGTTATGTGTATTGGTCTGTCTTCAGTCGCGTTTGCATCTGCAGACGTAACTGCAAATCAGACCGGTGCCAATTCTCAAATTAATGTTGCGAGTGATTCGACAAATTCAACGGTTCTTAACAATACGGAAAATTTCAATGTTGTTAATAACTCGACGAACAAAGCGACCAGTGGCGATATTAACGCCAACGGTAACACTACGGTCGGTTCTCTCACAACTGGGGACGCAACCGCATCCAGTACAACTACTACAACCATCGATGCAGCATTTGTTCTTCCATTACCAGGTAGTGGTGGGACTGGTGGTCAATCGAACGGAAATGGTGGCGGTAATGGCGGCGGCGGAACGGTCACTACCAGTAATATCGGCGGAGCCGGTGGTGGCGGCGTAAAAACGGCAGCCATCTCTATGCTTCCACAAACTGGTCCATCTGTTCCCGTTGATGTTTCAGCTTTGCGCCATCAAGTGCAAACGGCTGAAGCGGTAGTTCCTCAATTAGTTAACAAGACGCAGGGCTTCTCAACTGGTCTGCTCGTTGCAGCCGCAATCCTAAGTTTACTTGGGGCGGCCGGCAGCGCCTATTACGCTGTTAAAGGACAAGTTCGGGCCTAACCGCGATTGTGAGAGAGGGTGATATGAAACTATATGTTCCTAGAAAATTAGTTCTTCCGATAGGGGTCCTGTCAATTGCGGTAGTATCGGCTGCCGCTGCCAATAGCGGGGTCGTTTCAAAACTAACGAACCAGCAAAGTACACAGACTCCGGTCAAACTCAGCATTACCTCGAGCTCTTCTGTCGACAATAGCTCGTCCGGGGGGTCATCAGGCCACCGGGGTACGACAGAAGTCCCGCAGGTAATGGTGAATGGCCAGCCCGTACAAGTGAGTCCGAGTGGAACGGCTGACATCAAAGCACCGAACGGATCGACTGAGGTATCGGTGAATGATTCGAATGAATCAAGCGCAAGTCCCAGTAAAGTGGTTACCACCACCAATCCAGACGGCACCGTAAATGTGAATTCCAGTACCTTGTCAATGAACAAAAGTAGCTCAAGCGTGGCTCATATAAACAATTGGAGTAATTCGAACAGCTACTCTTCATCGAGTTCGTCCGTGTCCCATAGTGGAACCGGTACGATCTCAGTTTCCCAATAAATTTAGGCACAACTGTGCCCGGGCCCTCGGGCCCGGAACTAAAAAAAATAAGTGTAGAAAGGAGTTTTCTTAATGAAAACCGCACACGTTCTTCGCTACGCCGCAATCGGCATGGCAACCATCGGCCTCGCTACTACCGTAGCTGCAGCCACCAATGTAACTGCTGGTACGACTGGTGCTAACTCGCACCTCGACGTTACTAACAAAACCACCAACAAGTTGACTGTGAACAACAATGTCAGTGGTTCTGTGACCAATAACGCCAAGAACAAGTCAACCAGCGGCGATATCAATGCCAACAAGAACACCACCGTTGGTGGTGCCTCTACTGGCGACGCAACCTCGGGATCAACCACCAGCA
>JBIOIQ010000010.1:0-22927 GCA_044449985.1 Candidatus Saccharimonadia bacterium
GGGTGCCGTTCAAGCACTTGTCCGATCCAGAGAAGACACGGTTCATTCATAACCGATCGGGACGATTTGAGTCCCGGTTGGCTACCGTCGAGATACTCCCCAGCCCAGCCATATTGTTGGACGGCATGGCAGGGTCACGCCTCGGAGTATGGGTAGCACATGGCGAAGGGCGGTTGCATGTTCCCGAGCCTACGCTCATGGAGCAGATACTTGAGCAGGGTCTAGCCCCACTGCGATTCGTCAACGCAGATAACCAGCCCACTACCCAGTACCCGTTAAACCCGAACGGGAGTCCAGAGGGCATAACGGCTATTTGTTCTCCTGACGGTCGGCATCTGGCCATGATGCCACACCCAGAACGGCTATCCAACCAAATGTGGCAGTGGCCATGGATACCGAAGTCGTGGGCAAGCCTTAGGGCAAGCCCGTGGTTGAGGATGTTCCAGAACGCTCACAGTTGGTGTATCGGCGGTTGACGACCTAATCGTCAGTGGCCCGGAGCAAGATGCTCCGGGCCACAGTCTTTTAATCATCAATTAATAATCAAAAAAGAGGCTTTGCTAAGTCTCTTTAAGTATAAGTACTTTGGCTCCCCGTGATAGCTTTATTTAGAACTTTCAGGTTTGATCCCAACCTAAGTCTTCAATTCGTTTGAATACTTGGGTTGGTCCCGCACTCGAAGGTGCGGGGTAATGCTGTAGGCGAATCGCCGATGGTGGTTAGTCGAACTCCTCAAAGTCGAGAGGACCGGGCCAGTCGGCTATGGCTGACATGACTGCGGCCGCCTGGCGATGTGCCTCGGAACTCGTATAGGCCCTGAAGGCTCGCTTATGGGGGAACACGGCGATCTCGCCAACCACCGTGCCTTTCCTGATGTCCTCCGATTGCACCACCTGCCACTCCGTCCAGTGTTGGCTTGTTTCTCTGCCTAGTGCCGCCAGAGTGGAGATGGCTTGAACCAAGTCATCCGGTTGGCGAATAGTGAAGATAACGATATGGCGATACGCCATCTAGTCTCCTTGTGTAGGTGCGTTGCCGCAGATCTGTGACCCTGTTGTGGTCTCTCGATTCTTGAACCTGTCCTTGCGATGCTACGGGGCTAAACCTCAGAACCGAGTGATTATACCCTATTTATACTTGATTGTCAATAATTCTTATGTTGGTTATCAAAATGGTAAATCAAAAAAGAGACTTAGCAAAGCTTCTTTAAGCATAAGTTCTTTGGCTCCGGGTAGTGGAGGATGTTAGAACAATCTGCTCAACCAGCGAGAAGCAGTTTAGCCATTCGTAAGCAATTTGATTAGAGCAGTCTTTACAATATCAAAAATGGCTTTGTTAAGCCGCTTATGCTTGCTTACGGATAATACCCCCCTATATACTTATGCTCAATGGATAAGTTTTACACAACCGAATTTTGTTTCTTTGATGAGACTGGGCTTTTAAATTCTCCGAGAGATAAATTTTTTGCAGTCGGCATGATCAAGTTGAGTAAGCCAGAGTCACTCTACCTACAAATCAAGCAGCTCAGAGACAAACATCATGTTTACGATGAGATTAAGTGGAGCAAGGTTCAGCGACGTGACACGGATTTTTATAAGGAACTTTTAAAGCTTTTCTTTGATCATCCAAGCGCTAGATTTAGCTGCTACATATTTAAAAAAACTGACTTGGACTTAAAGGCGCACTTTAACAATGCCCTTTATGTGGCATACCAATCGTTTGCCGTGATGCAAGTCTGCGCAAACTTGAGTAAAACACAATCAGCAATCCTACTGATGGATGATCTCAACTCCGGTAATGTGCGTCTGGAACAAAATATTAAAATGAAAGTAAATCGAAAGTTTAACAGGAACGCCGTTTATGGAGTGTGCCGTTTATATTCAAAAGGTGTTGAGCTTATACAGTTAAACGATCTCATATTAGGGGCTGTAGCTTATGGGTTGAAAATGGAGGAAGGGTTGATACCCGACCCAGGTGCGGCCAAGCTTCAGGTTCTTTCACACGTTAAGAAGTTCGCAAAAATTAAAGATTTTCGTAGTGATTATCGTGATAGTAAGTTCGATATTTGGCATTTCAAAGCAAAATAAAAAGTGGCCATGGACCCTCCGGGTCGACGCCACATAGTTATTCTAGAGCAATACAAATGTCTGTGCAAGCAATCACACAGACTTTCTCAAGCCTCTTTAAGCATAAGTTCTTTGGCTCCGGGTGGTGATGGACGTTAGAACTTTTATCACTGAGTCATAAGTCAATATCAACTCGTTGATCTATCCACTGACCATTCACTATCTTACCATTACCAAGCTTTGAGGCCTTGGAAGGTGTTGCACGATAAATCCTCCAGAGACCGTTATTCGTGACCTCTTCAATCTTTTTAACTCTAAACTCATCTTTACTTACTCGTTCACCCAGGATGGTCATAGCTTCACTAATCTCTTGCTCATCTCCCAGCTCTTCGATCTTAGCTTCAAAATATACACCATCGCCTTCGCCCTCAGGAGCCTTTGAGTCGAATATAACAATCGCTACTGACGGGTTTTCTCTAACAAGTACTGAGTGTTTTGCGTTTTTATTCGACACCCAATAAAGCCGATAATCAGAGTCGTAAGCAAAAAATCCGGGGGAAATCCATGGCACCCCATCTTTAGTGGCGGTCGCTATCGTCATATATATGTTTTCAGCAATGATCCTTTTGGCCGCTTTTATATCGTTCATACTCACTTCAATGTCTCATCAAGTAATTCAGGGAACTCAGTTGTTTTCATGCTTCCGCTAGTAAAGTGCCCCAAATGAAATTCCTTATATCTGATATCAGGAATCTGCTGACGGATCTCTTTGACGGATTGTTGAATGGACTTATGATCATTATCAGAATTAAAGATTGTCATTCCTTTAGTGCGCTCAAAAAGCCCTGGATCGATCGTAAACTCATCGAACAGAGCCTTACCATCCCAACCAAGTCCTGACGGCGCTATTAAAACAACTTTGCCAACTTTCATGTCATTGTGCTCGCTGAGATACTTTAACCAGAAGCTGCCGCCAAGGCTGTGCCCAACCAAGATTGTTTCAGGAGTCAGATCAAATCGCTCGACTTCTTTTACCCACAGATCCCATTTAGGATCATAAGGGTTTGGCACCTCCGGCGTGGCCGCCCAAATATCATGTTTGAGCAGTTGCCCCTGGAGCCATGGAATCCAGTGAGCATTGCTCATACTGGGGGCCTTGGTGTCATAGTATTCCTGCTTACTGGGCATGCCGTGGAGGATGATGGCGTTTTTCATGCTAATTTCTTAATTATTGCGGTTACTTCTAATTCAATTTTTGAACCTATGCGGGTAGTTCCGGTAGTCTCAACCATGGTGCTAACTGGCTTTGAGTTTGCAAAATAACCCGCTCTGATTTTTGAAATCTTGTCGAAATCTTTCATGTCGGTGATATAAATAACTGCCTTGACGACGTCATCCATGGAAGCGCCAGCCTCGCCAAGTATTTTGCTGACAGTCTCAAAGACAAGCTTCGTTTGCTCTTCAATGTCATCGGTTATAACTCGATGATTATCATCCTTCGGCGGCTGAATACCGGAGACATAAATCAGGTAGAAGCCGCCCAGATCAATCTTCTTTGCGGGTGTATAGCTGCCTCTTGAGGCATAATCGGCCGGTACTATGTCTTCGATAAAGTCTTTGCTCATACATCTATCATACAACAACCCAACAGAGGCTTTATCAAGCCTCTGTTAAGCATAAGTAATTTGCCTCCGGGTGATTATTGATGTTAGAACTATTTTTGTTCAGTTCGCTCAGTAATTTTTTTGGTATCGTCAGCTAACATCTCAGCCATAGCTTCGTTCATATCAATTTTTAGCTCAGCCGCAATGTACAAAACCTCTGCCACGATGTCGGCCAGTTCATTGCGGAGCTGCCATTGTAACTGCTCACTGGTCTTCCCTTCATCGAATCGCTCACCAGATAATTGAAGAGCAACCTTTGATAAACTGCCAACTTGATACGATAAGTCCCGCATTGCGGTTTCCCAAGTCCAATGCTTTGTCCCCTGAGAGTCATATTGAGCAAAACTTGCTTTAATATTCTTAGTAAGTTCAGAAATGGTCTTATCATGCTTCATTTGTCTATCATATCAAAAAAGAAGTCCAGATGACTTCTTTAAGCATAAGTACTTTGGCTCCACTTGGCAGGAATATTTAGAACTTCCAGGTTTGATCCCAAACTAAACTTTCAATCAAGCTGAAAACTCGAGTTGAGCCTCAGCTCCGGATTGCTCCGGAGCTGAGTACCCACATCTGGCTAGGCCAATGCCGGGATGGACAGCGGGTTCACGGCCATGGTGACGCCAAGGTCGGTCTCTACGGCATTGACCTGGGAATGGTCCAACTGCCGAAGCACGATTGCGTCGCCATCAGTCGGCGTCCAAGCCGCCTTGGCGGCATGGCCCTCGCGCGCGTACCTTGTTGGCGAGAAAAGCGTTCCCTCCTCAGTCCTTACGTAGGTGGTACCGCCATCGCGGTAGCGGTCAACTCTCAAGACAGGAACTTCGCGAAGCGAGGCCGGTGGCCCGATGAAGAACCGAAACGTCTTGTAGGTGTAGTGGTGCATGTCCGCGCTGACGTAGATGATCTCGCCATCGGGTAAGGCAAAGAGGTACTCCGGGACGCGGATGGTTGAGAAGAGCGGGATGAAGTCGATCCCTTCGGGAGTTGGCATTTGGTTGTACCACTTCCCATTGACGGAGACGAGGTCGCGATCCCGAAGGATTACATAGTCGATAGCATTACGCCTGTCGGTGTATGACACCTCCATGGAATCGCCACTGTAGGTTCCGCTGCCGCGCTGGAGCTCGTAGAAGTGAGCTCCGTCGGGGCTGATCGTGATCTCCCTCGTGCGCAGGTGGCCAACGTCCTTCTTGGTGAAGAAGACGATAGCGCTGCCGTCATCTGCCCTGAACAATTCGTCCGTCAGGTTGAGCTGCATTGCTGCTCCTTTTTTGGCCCATAAGGCCATAGTCGGATGGATGTGGGGTTCTTTTTGAGCTAAAGCTCAGAACCTGAGTATTATGACTTATAATGTTAGGTTTGTCAATAATTCTTATGTTGAGTATGTTCAGCAAATAACAGTAAAGGAGGCTTAACAAAGCCTCCTTTAAGCATAAGTTCAATGGCTCCGGAGGTCGGATTCGAACCGACGACCAATTGGTTAACAGCCAACTGCTCTACCGCTGAGCTACTCCGGATTATCTATAACATCGAATTATAGTCACAACTGTAGGTTCGCGTCAATCTGATAAAACGTCCTAATCAGGGTCTTTTAGCCGAGAATTATAATTCCGGTGATGATAGCTACTGAACAATTTAGATGGTTCCAATATTATTTTGGCATGAAAGAGTATCAAAGCGTTTCATCAAGCATCGAATTTGAGCAGTATGTTGCATCAACAAATAAAGCTTCAACCAAAGAGATTGGCAGATTCTATCTTGGCTCAAGACGCGTACTCTCATATCTAGGAAATGGCTCACCGGAGGCAGCCGGTTATCAAGAAGCGATTCGAGCGATATATGGAGTTGCTTACACTCTAAAAATGGGCCTGAAGTTTTCAAAGATTGAGCATAGTGACAATTATTTCGACTATAAAATGCCCCCGCTTGAAACATCGTGGTGGGATGAAACTGGTTCAAATTACTCCAACAAAGACAATTTCTCCTGGGAAGCAATGATTCTAGTGCCCAGCTTCATCAATGAAGGCCTAGTCATTGATGCACGAAATCAGGCAATTTCGAAGAACCCGGGAATCGGCTACCATAAAGTAATGCTCAAAGAATTGGATGAAGGTGAAGTACTTCAAACACTTCATGTTGGAAGTTATGACAAAGTAGCTTCATCAATAGCTAGGATTCAAAGTTATGCAAGCGAGAATAAGCTTAGATTAGTCGGTAACGAACATGAAATTTACTTGAATAACCCCCAGAGAACGAATCCCGATAAATTAAAGACCATCATACGCTTCTCGATTCAAAGTGAGTAAGAGATTTAAATAAATAACGCATCGCTTGGAGATGCGTTATTTAGACTGGACTTAGGAAAAAAGTTACTTCGTATCTTGTTGTAGCTCACTAGCCTCCATCGTTCGAAATGCTTCGATTGCCTCGAAAGTATAACTAAAGAGATACTTTCGATAGGCTGCCCGCAATTTTCGTTTATTCATGTTTCCCCCCTATTTGTTTAATGCTAATTTATGCGTCTAGTAAGACAAATAAACCGATAAGTAACTGCATGTTAGTACTTTCTAATTACTCCGATTACGACACCTTGGATTTGGATTGGAGTACCCGGTTCAACAATGATTGGATCCATTGTTGAATTGGCTGGTTGTAATCGGATATGTGTTTTTTCTTTGTAGTAACGTTTTAAGGTTGCCTCACTGCCATTTACGAGTGCAACGACAACTTCTCCGTTTGAAGGGACTTCTTTCTCTTGAATAACCACAAAATCTCCATCAAGAATGCCATCATCAATCATGCTTTGGCCTTTTACTTGGAGCACGTAAGAGTGCTTGCGACCGACCATAAATGGCGGGACTTCAAGTGTCTCCTGGTGGCCCTCAATCGTTTCAATTGGCTGACCGGCTGCAATTAGGCCGAGAATTGGTAGTCCAATCGATCGATCTTCTTGGAAATCTTCTTTCTTGATTAGTTGCAAAGATCTTGCTTCATTTTCACCTTTTTGAAGTAGTCCCTTGGCAACCAAAGTTTCGACATGTTCGGCTACAGTCGCTACAGAGCCCAACTTAAATGCTTCGGCAATTTCCCGATAACTCGGTGCATATCCATTCATCTCAATATATTGAGTGACGTAATCAAGGATCTCTTTTTGACGTTTTGTGAGCGGCATCTTTACCCTCCTTTGGCAAATATAATATAAGCGTTATGGGTTTAGTTTACCGAACAAACGCCGAAGTGTCAACGGTTTTTGTTCGGGTGCAATAGGGTAAGAGCTACGCTACCGTCAGTCGAGTGTAACGTGTGTGAAATCTAAGCTAGATGCGTAATGAGTTGTGACAGTATCGGTTTTTAAGACATTGCCTGAGAGATCTTGAACGTCTCGATAAAATACGGTAGTTGAGGGTTTAGTTGCATCATTGCTACCGCTGACAAAATATGGACCTCGTATGACTCCAACTTTGGTCTTAGTACCGTAGAAATCGAATTTCAAACTGCTGGTTGCCACATTTAATTGTGGTTGAATGAGGATCCATGAACCGGTGTCGTTGACGAACCTCAGGTCGACTTGGGGGGAATAGATTGTCGCGTCAACTCCTGGCACACCGTATGGTGAGGTGTACCAGCTTATGGCATAAGCATGATTTACCCGTTCAGTAATAGGAAGTCCAGCTAGCAAAGCTGCGCGGTACATCGTAGAAGAAACCTGACAAATACCACCACCATATTCCGGAATTATTTGATTACCTACAATTGCCAGTCCTGGCTTCCAGCCATCAGCAGCATCGATATTACCAAGATACGAATCAAAGGAAAAAGTATCGCCCGGCTTTATTAGCACACCATTAAATTTTGAGGTTCCAACCTCAATGTTTGAAATTCGATCAGCAATCGAGCCTGGAAATGTAGTGGCCCCTTCAGAAATTAATTCCTTTATTCCTAAACTGGCTAAATTGTTTTCATTCACATCAGGCTGTGAAACTTTGACGTTAAGACTAACGGTGCGATCCCCGCTTGATTGTAAGAGTACATTTTCGATAGCGGATTTTGCTCCGGCTTGATCGAGCGCTTGTCCGGTTTGACTGGGAGTCACTACGGTCAGAGCATTGTTCTGCCAGGAGAGAACTGCATTTTTCCCCGGCTTATCGATTTGGCCAGCTAGGTTTGTGACGTAGCTTGAAATGGCGGAATCATCTAGAGATACCGTGACTGGCTGCGGTAATGGATATAAATCTGCAATATTATCGGTCAGGGTGAATTGTTTAGTACTAGCGCGAGCTATCTTAATCCAGCCAACAATAGTGTTTTGATCAACGGTAATAGAGCCACCAGTCGGAAGATTAAGGGTAATCGGCCCAGTTAAATAGCTGGCGGCTTTCGCGGATACGGCTTGCAAGCTTTTGGTATCGATATTTGGCACAATATTTGAAATAGGAGCGGCGATAGCATTATTGCTGGTTTGCGAGATTCGATCTTCAACCATCAGTACCAGATAGCCGATGTTGAGCGCGTGGCCAACGGCTTCTTGATTAACGGTTACGCTGCCTCCGCTAAAATTAAAGCTGGCATCAGATACGGGCGAATAGGTTGCACTATCGATCGGCGTAATCACACTTGTGAGTGCCCCGTCATCAAAGTTATAGATACTAACATTGGTAGATCTTCCCAGAAGAGCTCGAAATGTTTCATAACTACGGTGAAGCAATGATCCGCTATGACCATAGGCGATGGCAGCGGCAACCGCTTTCGGTACATCGTAGGTAACATTCAAATTAGCTACGCTAAGTTGAGCGGTTTGTGAACCATAACTTATGGGAATAAGTTGACCTGAAAAGTCTGAAATATGCTGATTTACCATGGTGGTCGCGGCGTCACTCCCGAGGCCACTAATTTTAGCTCCGTCGACACTTACTCCGGGTAAAGCTTTCCCCGAGTAGGCAATGGTTACCGCAATAAACAGCCCGACCACGAATAAAATCGCCCATCCCGTCCAGCGTACAATCCATGGAACTCGATTCTTAGGTAACTCCCAGATTTCCGAAGGTTCGGGTAATTTTGATGGCGCTTGATCTGGTTTCGTTTTTTTTGGTTTATCCGCCAGAACTACCGGTTGGGAATTTTTGGATTTCTTTACCCTAGAAATCCCATCAGTAGTCGGTTTGGATTTGGCCATAATAACCCCATTATAAATCTTAGTTGAACTTAATTACTAATGCTTATCCCAAACGTTACGACTATAGGGTAATTGACTTATTTAACTACCGATCCATCTTGCCAGAGATGCGCGAGTTATAACTTTGGGGATATAGCCATAATCAAAAACTTTGGGTAGCAGTCTTTTGGATTTTCTGACAGAAAGTAACAGATTACCCTTATGGTATAATGTTGGGCGTGAAACGAACGAATTCACCGGCCAAAAAACGCGCATTTCGCCGAAATTTCTCACTTGTAATTACCTCGCTGATTGCGGTTGGGCTGCTTGTTGTGGCACTGTATGTCCACTATTCTCACACCTCAAATAAAACTACCTTAAGTCCAAATGCTGCGACTCCGAACTCGGCAAAATCAAACAGTCATCCTGGGGCTGGAAGCGGTAGTGTGACTGGTTCCTCGGCCAGCCCAGCTCCAGCTCCGTCACCTTCTTCAGGCCAAGTCGCTTCGACGCCTTCAACCGACCCGCAGTATAACTCATCCACTCTCGCAGTACCTACACAATATCTCAATAAATCGACCATATCGCTCAGCTCGAACAGCCCGAGCGACTCACCACAAATGGACTCAACCTGCAATTCAGTAGCAAATGCGACTTGCGCGATCCATGCTACCATGGGACAAACGACCATTGTAGTCGTGCCGCCGACCTCAGTAGATCCCACGAGTTACGCCGTGGAAGCGCAGTGGAATGCCAAAGATTTGGGGCTCACCCCGGGAGTATGGGTAATTTCGGCAGTAGCTTCACTTAACGGCCAAACCAGTACTTCAACTTCTAATACTTCTTTAACGGTAAATCCATGAAATATAGATTCCAATTTTTTGTCCCAATACTCGTGGCCATTGTGAGTTGTCTCGTGCTTGGCGGTCGGGTCCAGGCCGCGGATTATTCTCAAAACTTGCTAATGGATGACGCCGTGTTTAATAACGTTGGCTCACTAAACGCCACTCAAATTCAAACATTTTTGAATGGAAGCGACGGTCGCATGAGTAGTGCGTCTACTTGTCTAGCCACGTATCAGACGCCAAATTTTTACTGGGATGGAACGGCGTGGCACTACGGCGACAGCTCGTCAGGAACAAGCGCTTGGAATACTTCCTATGGACCTGCCAATATCTCGGCCGCCCAAGCAATCTATCAGGCTGCACAGTTATGGGGCATTAATCCTGAAGTTATTATTGCGACCATAGAAAAAGAAGAAAGTCTTGTATCCGGGACAAGCTGTGATGGTTGGCGCTATAGCTCGTCCATGGGTTATGGTTGTCCGGATTCAGGAGGATGTAACCCAACCTATGCCGGTTTTACCAAACAAGTACTTTGGGGAGCTTATCAGCTTGAATTCGGACAACAACGAAGTTACGGCAATATCCACTGGGACGGCGATGAAACAATCAAGTATTACGGCTATATGACAACGGGGAACCGAGCCAGATGCGGAGCGGTAGGTGGTGCTTGCAGCTCTGCGGATACGCAACTCATTTACTACGACGGAAATGCCACCATAGATAATCAGACGGTTTATATGACAAATGGGGCGACTGCTTCGCTTTATACCTATACCCCACATTTAGGAAACTCCACGCCGAGAATATTTGAGCAGTGGTTTGGTCCCGCCATTTTGCCAACCTATTCATGGTCTATTGTCAGCCAAACTTATGGCGCTGGCAGCCTTGAAATGGTAGCAGGCACTAAACAAACCGTCACCTTGGTGGCACAAAACACCGGGTCGGCAACTTGGGTCAACAATGGAGCCAACCCGGCCAAACTGGGAACGACTGGACCGAACGACCGAACAAGCAATTTTTACGACTCGTCTTGGCCCGCACCTAATCGGCCCGCCGTTATGACCGAGCCGAGCGTTGCCTCAGGTCAAAACGGAACTTTCACCTTCACCGTCGATGCCCCTACTACCCCCGGTACATACTACGAAAGGTTTAACCTGTTATCCGAAGGAGTTACCTGGTTTAACGATCCGGGGATGTACTTTACCTTCAAAGTTGACCCGATAACTTATGCATGGTCAATCGTGTCGCAAACTTATAATAATGGCAGCATAAACATGAGCCCCGGCCAATCGGCAATTTTAACTGTCATAGCCAAAAATACTGGCAATGTAGCCTGGACCAACAGCGGTAGTTTCCCAGTCAAATTAGCTCCGGTCGCCCCGGAATACCGCCAAAGTGCCTTCTATGATTCGTCCTGGCCAAGCCCGACCAGAACCGCCCTATTGACCGAATCTAGCGTCGCTCCGGGCCAAAACGGCACTTTCAGCTTCAAGGTGAACGTACCGCCAATCGGAGGTTTAGTTCAGGAGCGGTTCAGTCTGGTAGCCGAGGGCTATGCCTGGTTTAATGACCCGGGTATGTATTTTACTATTAACATCACCAACGGTTACCAGTGGCAGATTGTTTCGCAAATCTACAGTGACGGCACTCCCAATATCGGGGCAGGTCAGAGCGAAAATTTGACCGTCGTTGCCAAAAATACCGGTACTGCCACCTGGCACAATACCGGAGCCTTTCTGGTAAAATTAGCCACCGATAACCCGCACGATCGGACGAGTCTCTTTGCCACTCCGGCATGGCCGGCACCTACCCGGGCATCAACAATGACTGAGGCTAGTGTCGTACCCGGCCAAAATGGCACTTTCACTTTCCCGATTACCGCACCGACCAAAACCGGGATCTATCTTGAATACTTAAACCTGGTCGACGAAGGCTACACCTGGTTTAACGATCCCGGGATGTATTTCTATCTGAACGTCCAATAATGAGCGCGCCACTGTTTTCTGTTGTTGTCCCGGCGTTTAACACCAGTGCCACGATTGAAGAGACAATCAGCTCTATATTGGGACAAACTTGCTCCGATTATGAAATTATTGTGGTCGATGACGGTTCGCCCGACAATGTTGGTGATGTAGTCGCTAAACTCTACGGTAACCGTGTTAAATTGATCCGGCAGCTAAATAAAGGTTTAGCCGGTGCCCGCAATACCGGAATAGATCACTCCAAGGGCAAATTTGTGGCCTTTTTGGATTCGGATGATTGCTGGCTCCCCAATAAGCTGGCCGTCCAGGCTGATCAGATCACTAATCATCCCGAAACCGACGTTTTTTACGCTAACTGCTACTTTTGGGAAAGCGATCATCCGACTAAATTGTGGACTGATATTCATGGCCAAAAAAACGGTCACATTCTCGCCGAGCTGATTAATCGAAGTGTTATGCTTCCGGTTCTGACGGCAGTGGTTCGTCGTCAAACGCTCGTTCAAGTCGGAAAATTTGATGATTCTCTACGTCAGGTAGAGGATTATGACTTATGGTTGCGCCTATGCGTCAATGGAAGCAATTTTTACAGTACGCCAGAGCCGCTAGCCCTGTACCGACTTAATCCCGCCGGGCTATCACAAAATCGTCTTCAAATGGCTTCGACCCAGCTTGAGGTTTATCATAAATTACTTCGTAATCCTAGTTTGCCGCGGCCAATGGTCAGCTTGGTAACTAGTCAAATTAACCTTTTTAGCCGCGAACGAATCGGCTTGGAACGTTCTGCTGCGCTGGAGTCCGGACAGCGAGTGAAAGCTGCCAGTAAGACACTGTCCCTAAGCCGTTTTCACCCACAAGCTATCCCGAAGCATTTGGTGACTGCCGCTGGTATTTTACTTGCACCCAAGTATGTCGCTCGGCACCTCAATAAGGCGTCTGGATCCGCCTCCTCAAATCTGTTATGATTTTCAAGTAATACGAGGCTTTTAATGGGTTTTTGGGATAATAAACCAGTCTTGATAACGGGCGGGGAAGGATTCTTAGGTTCCCATTTGGTAAAGCTTTTAAGCGACAAGGGCGCCAAGGTCATCACCGCCAGCCACAAAGATTATGATTTGGTTAAACCAGAAGCCATTCGCCGAATGTACGACGATTACCCAACAGAACTTGTCATCCACTTAGCCGCCAAAGTCGGCGGCATCGGTGCCAACCGCGAACATCCTGGTTCGTTTTTTTATGACAATTTAATGATGGGGACACAGTTGATGCACGAGGCATACCTACGAAAGATTCCCAAATTCGTAGCCCTCGGCACAGTTTGTGCCTATCCTAAATACACACCGTTACCGTTTAAGGAAGATGACTTATGGAATGGGTACCCTGAAGAAACTAACGCCCCTTATGGCCTGGCTAAAAAAATGATGTTGGTCCAGTCACAAGGCTACCGCGAAGAGTACGATTTTAATTCAATTTTTTTACTACCAGTAAATTTATATGGTCCCGGCGATAATTTCGACCCTGCTTCTTCTCATGTCATACCGGCTTTAATCAAAAAATGTGTCGATGCCGTTAGGGGTGGCGATTCTGAAGTAGTTGTTTGGGGTGACGGATCGGCTACCCGCGAATTTCTTTACGTCGACGACGCAGCAATGGGAATTATGCTTGCCGCTGAAAAATACAATAAAAGCGATCCGGTTAATCTTGGCTCGGCGTTTGAGGTTTCGATCAAAGACTTAGTCGAAATAATTACCAAAGAGACCGGCTTTACCGGGAAGGTCGTCTGGGACAAATCCAAGCCTAACGGCCAGCCCCGGCGTAAACTTGATGTTTCCCGGGCTGAGCAGGAGTTCGGATTTCGTTCTCAAACAACTTTCGAAGATGGCCTCCGTAGTACTATTACGTGGTATAAAGAGAATTTTAAATAATGGGACTCGGAATTAGAACATATTTTCACGAACGCCGCCAACAACAGATTCAATCAGAAACAAGACTTAAAAAGCTGCAGAAAAGTGAGCTAAATTGGGATGATTGCGACCCTGAAACGAATGGCGAGCACTTCTTTATAGCTTCATATGCACAAAACTGGAATACTGCCTTCGATATAGGTGCGAATCAAGGAGATTATGCTACTAAAATAAAGCAGCAAAATCCTGCCTGTCGCATCGTTTGTTTCGAGCCCAACAAAACACTGCGGGCAACGCTCCAGCGCATAGGTGATGAGGTAATTTCAGAGGCAGTCGGGGCCGAGGACCGCGAAATTACAATAAATATTAACTCCCAAGATCATACTCAATCTTCGATCTATCGCGAAAATACTAATACTAAGGCTGTTGTTGTTCATCAAACTACCCTTGACACTTTTGCTCGTAAGTCAAAACTAAAATATATAGATTTCGTCAAGATCGATGTTGAGGGTCACGAGGTTGATGTACTGTTGGGAGCCAAAGACCTGATAGAAAACAGCCAAATTGGCATGCTTCAGTTCGAATACGGAGGGACGTTTGTAGACTCTGGAAAAACTTTGAAACAAGTCTATGAAATCTTAAGCAAAAACTATTTCATTTGCCACGTCATGCCAGCGGGATTATTAATCTTACCTTACTCATCAAAACTTGAAACCTATCGCTATAGTAATTGGGTAGCGATAGCTCGCAATTTTGCTGAAAAAACTAAGGATACGGCTTGAGTGGCATGACCGACACAAAACAACTTCGATTACATCTCGGTTGCGGACAAGTCCACTTGGACGGCTACGTTAACATTGACTTCCCGACGTCCGAACACACTGTTCAGGAAAAAAGTGTGGCAGATGAGTTTGCCGATATTACCAAACTAAGTTATAAGCCCGGATCGGTTAGTGAGGTCCGCTTGCACCACACTTATGAGCACTTCATTCGTTCGATAGCTTGTGCTTTACTAGCCAGTTGGTACTCCTGGCTTTGCGAAGGTGGCATAGTCCACGTCGAGGTGCCTGATTTCACTCGGACGGCCCTTAGTGTCCTTAGTCCATTGTCGAGCGAGCAAACCAAGGCAGTTGGACTACGGCATATTTTTGGCTCAAATGAAGCTGCCTGGGCGGTACATTACGAGGGTTGGTCATTGCCGCGACTCACGAAGTTACTGGAGTTATTTGGTTTCGAACTGACCGAATCCAAACGTAATTCCTGGCACGGAACCTTTAATATCGAAGTCATTGCCAAAAAGACCGCTACCAAACTGAGCAAGAAGGATCTGGAGGAGAAAGCCCGCCAATATCTCAAAGAGTTTCTGTTGGATGATTCGGAATTACCACTTCTGGCGGTTTGGATGCAACAGTATCGCGAGCAAATCGATCAGACATGGGCAAAATAGACGTCTCCGTTATCATTCCGACGTACAACCGAGCAACCTATCTCGCCGATTCACTTAACAGCGTCATTAATCAAACGGAGCCCAATTGCACCTACGAAATCATCGTAGTTGACGATGGCTCGACCGATGACACCAAAAGGGTCCTCGAAGACTTTAAAGACCACATCCGGTACATAAAAATTAAGAACTCCGGCCTCCCGGCGATACCGAGAAATGTCGGGTTGCACCTGGCACAAGGAGAGCTCATTGCTTTCCAAGATTCAGATGACCTCTGGGTTGCAAATAAATTACATGACCAAGTTCCGATAATGGACGATCCCGAGATTATTCTGTCTTCGGGCAACGCCGAGATTATGGACGCTCATGGTGCGCCTACGGGGAAAGTTGTTAATCCGGAAGGATTTGGTAAAAGCGGACGAGTCTTTAACGACCTGGTCGAAAACAATTTCATCGCCACCCTTACGGTAATCGTTCGAAAATCAGCCTTGCTAGCAGTTGGTGGATTTAATGAATCACCGTTACTTAAAATGGAAGACTACGAATTATGGTTGAGGCTGGCAAGTCTGGGTAAATTTGACTACACGGCAAAGACGCTCGCTCACTATCGTAGCCACGATGAGAACATTAGCCACAGCATCAAGGCTGAGGGGAACTTACAACTATTGCATGTTTACCGGTCAGTTCTGAAGCAGTCAATCAGTTTGCGACAGCGCGCCCTGCTACACAAGCGAATAGCGGCTACTCTAAGTTCAAATACTAAGCCGATTATTTTTAGGGTGGCTTACGAGCGGGCGATGGCGAAGCTTTTTACGCTCCTAAGTGGTAGCTGGATAAAGTAAGGTCATGCCGGGTAACCCAAATGAAGTGTCGATCCGCTTAAATTTGGACGTAGAAGCCGCTAAACATTCATTAATAGCCTGATACGGGCCGATGTTATAATTTGAATCTTCCGATTGGTAGAACGTATCGTGGAGCAAAATTGCTGCCCCGGGAGCACTCTTCATTATCCCGGATAATTCACGTTTAACCGATTCATATGAGTGGTCCCCATCGACGAAAAAAAGGGCCTTTCCCCCACTCTTCTCATCTTCGGTACCTAGTTTAGCTAATATTCCTAGAGCAGTAGCTAACCCGTCTCCTTGATGTAAGTATACGTCGGGCAAGCCACGGACCAACTTCCCGCGATCGTTGTGGGGATGTTCGGCATGGCTAACATCGTCCGGTAAGTCAATTGAATGAATTTGAGTTTCGATATTAAATGCCTTCGTTGCCTCAAAGAAAACTCTGGCCGATTTACCGATATGAGTTCCCCATTCAAAAATATATTTTGGCTCTAGCCAGACTACCGTGCCAGCCTGCATCATAAGTTCGTTCAGAGGGAACGGATGAATGCCAACTACTGGAACCAAATGTTTGAGCACAACTTCTGAGACCCGCCAATTGTTAACTTCAAGCTCAGTTGCAGTCGGGTTTGGTAGCAGTTTACCTTCTATAGTCTTTCGCTTGAAACGTAACTTATTTATCACGTTATCTATCATATGGGATAAGACCGTTATTGCCAACATCACTAGCACTTACCTTGGGTTTCGCTTAGTATGATACAAGCGATTGGTAATTTTTTTACAACTAACGAGAGAGATTTATCATGATTGTTGTACGTCTGATGGGTGGCCTAGGAAACCAAATGTTTCAGTACGCCGCCGGTAAGCGGTTGGCCGAAAAGAACCAAACCGAGTTAAAACTGGATTTGACCTGGTATGACGACCAGCATCCGGGGGATACACCACGGGTTTATGAACTTGATAGTTTTAGTTTTGAGCTTGTAAAAGCCCGTCAAAGTGAAATTCCCCAACCCTCAACAAGTAGGCTCGGTTGGCTAAAAGACAAAGCCGGTGGCCGTAAAAGTCTGTTAACGACTATTACCGAGGAAGGCTTTGCCGTAAATCCAAACGTCTTAGTGGCACCTGATAACAGTTATTTGGTTGGATACTGGCAGAGCGAAAAGTATTTTAGCGACTACCATGACACCATCACGTCAGATTTTAGAGTTAAGTCCCCTCTTTCGGGACAGAACTTGGAAATGGCTTCGGCTATAGGTGGCGTTACCTCGGTGTCACTGCATGTCCGGCGAGGAGATTACGTCACCAATGCTAATGCCAACCAATTCCACGGCACTTCTCCGCTCGACTATTATTACGCCGCCATAGCTGCTCTTACTAAAAAAGTTAGCAGCCCCAGCTTTTTCGTTTTTTCCGATGATCCCGACTGGTGTAAAGATAATTTGAAACTCGACTATCCAACGACCTATGTAGAACATAATGCCCCTGACAAAGGTTATGAAGATATGCGATTGATGTCATCATGCCAACACCATATTATTGCTAATAGTTCGTTTAGTTGGTGGGGAGCGTGGTTAAACCCTAAGTCGGATAAGCTCGTATACGCACCTAAGCAATGGTTTAAAGATCCCGCGGTAGACACTACGGACCTTATCCCGAGTGGATGGATTAAAGTTTAGCCTCAAAATACTATGAAGCCACTCCTAAAAGCAACTGCCATAACTGGTTCGGCATTTTTCCTTAATTTAGTGGTCAATACGCTCCGTGCCAAGCTGGTCGCCGTTTACCTAGGCCCTAGTGGCGTAGCGGCATTTGCGCAAATCAACGCCTTTGTAACCTTAGTAATCACCCTGAGTTCACTTGGCGTTACCGCTGCTATTGTTCGTTTCGTGGCTCAGTACAAGGCTGAAAAACGCTTTCATGACCTGAAAACACTGATCGTCACCTGTACTCTTTTTGTCATCTTAGCGTCGGGTGTCACTACCTTAGTTCTTCTCATCCTGACACCCGAAGTATCTTTATTCATCTTTGGCCGAGAAGCCTTACTGCTGCTCATTGGTATATCCCTGCTTAATATTCCCATCTCCGTCATAACAAACCTGGGCGTATCGATCCTCCAAGGCCTCAAAGAAATCCGGCTGGATGCGATTATGAGTGTGTTCTCGACCGTGGTGACAGCCCTTTTGTTGGTCGTGCTCATGTTGCGTTTCGGGCTCAGTGGCGCTGTGGTAGGGATATTACTCGCAAACTATGTCACTTCAGCCGTATTCTTCTACTTCTTACTGCAGTCTCTTAATAAGCATCTGGGTGCCAAATTTTCGGCCCGACTGCTTGGTCCAAAAAGCCAGCGATTTGATATGACTACCCTACGGCCGCTTTTAGGTATTGCTGTAGCCAGCATCATCGGGGGTGGGGCAGTCAATTTAGCGGATATTTTGGTACGTTCGCATCTTATCTCTAAATTCGGTTTGTCGACTGCCGGTAGCGTGCAGCCTGCCTTGAGCTTTTCCAGCCAATATACCTCGCTCTTATCCGGCGCTGTTGGAACTTACGCCATGCCACGATTAAGCGAACTGGCCCATCAACTTGGACAGTTCCGAAAAGTTTACAATGACTACGTCCGGCTACTGCTAATTCTCGTGACTCCTGCTGCCTGTGGCTTATCAATATTGGCCAAATATTTGGTACCACTCCTATATAGTTCTAAATTTGGGGCATCGGCGCCGCTTATACCGTATCAATCGGTGGCTGACGTCCTCGAATTTGCCTTCATCGGGATTTCTGGCGCATTGCTCCCGCTGGGGCGAGGAAAAATATTGCTAGTTATAGGAACTCTCATTCCATTTGTCTATTACCTAGCTTTTCGACTGCTGATTGTACATATTGGCCTGAGGGGCATACCGGTCGCCTCTGGTCTGAGCTGGATCATCACGGGCATCGTGACGTATTTGGTAATGAAATTAATGTTTAATATGGCAATCGATTTACGCAACCATTTTTTAATCGTCAATTCGGTAGCAACGGCCATTATCATCGGCTTAATTGCTAACCACCTTTCAATCATCTATGGGTTGCCGCTCGCCGGTGTTGTCATGCTGGTTTGGGCATCTGCAAATATTAGGATCCAAGAATTGCAGGCCGCCTATAATTGGACGCGCCAGCGCTTGGCCCAATGAAAATTCTCCATACGGTCCAACTGTATGATCCCAAAGTTGGCGGTAGTGAAGAGGTAGTAAAGCAATTGTCGGAACGCTTAGCCGCCCGCGGTCATGACGTTACCGTAGCGACAGCGGCCGAGCCAGCACGCAAGCTCAAGCGGATTAACGGCGTTAATGTGGTCGAGTTTGATCTGTCCGGCAATGATGTCCGCGGGATCGTGGGCGATCCAGAATCATACGTCGATTATATCGTTAAGGGTGATTTTGATGTGATCATGAATTATGCCGCCCAAATTTGGTCAACCGATCTAGTTTACCCTTACTTAGACCAAGTCCGGGCCAAAAAAGTCATCGTTCCCTGTGGTTACTCCGGGCTCCGCGACCCAGTTTATACCGAATATTTTGAGCGAATGCCGAGCTATCTTGCGCGCTACGACAAAGCCATCTATATGTCGCCCACTTATCAGGATAAGCTGTTTGCCGATCGTCATAAGTTAACCAATTCGGTCATTATTCCTAACGGCGCTGATGAACGCGAGTTTACCGCTCAACCGATCGGTTTTCGAAAGCGCTACGGCATCAAAACCAAGTTTATGTTGCTCTGCGTTAGCAACCACTATAACTTAAAAGGCCATGAGATGGTCTTAGAAGCTTTTCGCCGACTGGGACGCAAAGATACGACACTGGTAGTTATTGGTAATCCGGTCGTAGCTGGACGAAATAGATGGCGAACCGAATGTTATCGCCAATGCCAGCTTGCGGCTTTTGGCAACCGACGGATTAAAATGCTCGCTGACGTCCCCAGACCGATGGTAGTTTCGGCTTATCAAGAAGCCGACCTATTTGTATTCGGTTCGCAGGTTGAAGCTTCGCCATTAGTCATTTTTGAAGCTATGGCAGCCGGACTTCCATTCATTTCTACAGATGTCGGTGACATAAAAGACCGGGCCAAGTTTGGCAGACTTATTGAGTCGCCAGCAGAGATGACTGATACTATTAATGAACTAATTAATCATTCAGAAGTGCGTTCGAAAATAGGAAAGATGGCTCATGCGGAATGGAAGGAAAAATATTCTTGGGAACAGATAACCAACCGATACGAAGAACTTTACGAAAGTCTGCTAAAACCGTCATAATTTCTCGGAACGCTTACGATTGGCAATTTGGCGGCGCCGAGAAGCTAACCTACAACTTGGCGATCGAATTACGTGCTCTCGGCTACAGCCCACTAATCATTACCAAAGTTCCCCAGCTGCTGACAATGTGCCAGACCGAAGGCATTACCACCTTTAGCAACTTTTGGCTGAAGAATGAGACCAGGCGGCGATGGGCAGTGGTTTACTTTTTGTGCCTGCCACTGTTAATCGGTCAATACCTGTTTGTTTTATGGCGATACCAAGCAAAACTTGTGATTAGCGGTAGTCGCGATGACCAGATGTTCGCCTCCTTAGCGGCCGCCTGGTTACATGTACCAACAATTTGGATAGATCATGCGGATATGAAGGGTATAATTAGCCAACCATTCCCTTTTTTACGAAACCTTTATATTAATTCGCTGGCGAAGACTAGGCGGGTCATCGTGGTCTCTCGTGCCGAGCAACATAAAATCTTCCAGTCATTGCCGAAAAATCTGCGAGACCGGTTTGTGGTAATTAATAACGGAGCGAAACTAGCGCCGGCGACCGCGCTAGAACATCCCGACGATTCGATCATTATTAGCTACATCGGGCGGCTAGAAGAAGACAAAGGGGTGTTCGACTTAGTAAAAGCAGCCGAACTAGTCCTGAAAACCGAACCAAATTGTTTATTTTGGTTAGCCGGTAAAGGAGCGGCCGAAATCGAACTAACAAACGAAATTATGGCTAAAAAGCTGACCACTCAGATCAAATTACTAGGGCATATCGATAATGTCACGTCAGTTCTACTAGCCTCCGATCTATTTGTCTATCCAACCCATCATGATGCATCACCGCTTGCTCCGGTTGAAGCACTGCTAGCCGGAGTGCCGGTAATCGCCACGGAAGTTGGGGGAATTCCTGAAATTATCACCGAAGCCTCGGGGCGATTGGTGAGCCCGGGGGACTACCATGCCTTAGCCAGTACCATACTTAGCCTCGTACGCTCACCTGAGCTGCGCCAGACCCTAGCTCATGGAGCAAAAGAGCACAGTCGTTCACTCGAATTTGGAACGGTCGTCCGCGACAAGTACGTTCCCGTTATAGAGGAGGCGCTGAAATGATTAAGCATGTCTACCCCTTGAGTAGCGGTAGTGGCATCACGGCTTGCGGGCAGAAAATAGACTCAATTATGTCCGGTGAGTATTCTAAGTATCCTGACTGCGTCCATTTCGAGCTGGGCAGTAACGAAGCTGATGAACTCTGGCAAGCCTACAGGCTATTAAAACAACACCGGCCTTATCTTTTAAGTTTGCATGACCCGCCGCTAGTTGTGATGAAGCCTTTCCAGCCGTGGCTAGAGGGAAGTGTTGCTCGTAAAAGTGTCCGAAAAATACTCGACGTTACGATTGGCAGACTTATAGTCCGCCGGGTCGTAAAAGGGGCACTCGGTATCATCGTTATGAACCCAGCCGCCAAACCAGTAGTCGCAAGACGGTTCGGCGTTCCCGCTAAGAGTATTACGGTCATGCCCCTTCCGATTTTGTTTAGTCCTCCGACACACCAGGCAAAAGAATCTGCAAACCGTATCCTCTTCTTCGGTAATATTTCCCCACAAAAAGGCTTAGAGACCTTAGTGCTCGCTATTGCGGAGGTTATTAAAACTACTCCCTCAGTAGAATTAGTAATTTCTGGTAATACGAGCTCAAAGTCCGCCCAAATGCTCATCGCCAATGCCCAGCGTTTAATTCCCGAACGTCAGCTTGAACTGACCGGCTACTTAGACGACCAAGAACTGGGCCGGTTAGTTGCCAGTAGCACACTGGTGGTTCTGCCATACAAAGATAATGGTATTATTTACGCCAGCGGACCTTTAATTATCAGCATGGCCTTGGTCACGCCATTATTGCATCGGATATCCCGGCTTTGGCTGGAGAATTGGAAACAAATCGGTTTGGACAAGTTTTTTCTTCTGGTGACGTTAGTGATCTGGTCCGACAAATTAAGCAATTATTGGCTTCACCGGCAGAGCGGCTCAAACTTGGCCAAGCTGCTCAAAACCATATTTTGCATGAGCATAGTGACCAAACCATCCATCACATCTTGACTAAGGTTTACCAAGCATTATGAAAATCGCTATCGAAGCCTCACCACTGCTCGTTCACCGTAAAACTGGAGTTGAGTTTTACTGTAGTCGCTTATTCCAAGCCCTGTTAGACATTGACCAGGATTCAACGTATTACTTGGTCTACATGGCGTTTTTAAACCGCCCAATCGATTTAGGTCTCGCAGCACCCAACCTCAAACATAACCGAATCAGTTGGTTACCGGGTAAGCTTTATAACCTGCTCCTGCGCACCCCGTTTGCCCCGCCGATCGACGTATTGTCGCGGACCAAAGCCGATATATTCGTCTTCCCCAACTTTGCCCGCTGGCCAATCGCCCGGGTTAAAAAATCCATTGTGTTTGTCTATGACACAGCCTATATCGACTATCCGTGGGTAGTAGAGAATACCCGCCACCGCCTGTTTTTAAGTTGGATAGTCCCACGCTCGGTTAAAGCCGCCACCCACGTCGTCACCGATTCTCGAGATGCTAAAAATTCGCTCATTAAGCATTACGGCACTGACCCAACCAAGATTAGCGTGGTAACCCCAGCCATTGACCACGCGGTGTTTAAGCCGGCCCCTAACGAGAAGATAGCTGAAGTTAAGACTAAGTACGGCATCGTTAAGCCATACATTCTTTACCTTGGAAC
>JBIOIQ010000011.1:0-21443 GCA_044449985.1 Candidatus Saccharimonadia bacterium
GAGTGACAACTTTATTTGAGTAATTATAGTTAGCTGCTGAAACGTTTATCGCCACAAAACAGAGAGCCACCACGGCGGCCAATCCACCCCATACAAATGATTTAAGCTTCATAACGCACCTACCTTTATATATCTAAAAGAATCTGCGCAAACTAAGGTTTAGTCAAGTGACAATTTCCCAAGTTCTTGCCTTGCGATAGCAAATTCAGCTACATTCAACTTCGCAAATTAGCATCCGTTTGTACGTGACAAATCTCACCGGGCAGGTTGGATTCTACTCGGACGACGATTACTTCCTCCAAACACGCGGGCAACGACATATATTGCAAAACTTATGCCGGTAATAAAGACGCTCGGCTTAATGGTGCCGCTGGCCAAGGACGCCAGTAGCCCGCCGTCACTCGCGAGCAAGGCAAAGCCGATAGAAAGCATAGTGACAGTAGCCGGTTTTTTACTTAAGTACTGGGCGGCAGCGGCCGGAGTTATAGCCAGCGATAAAACTAGCAGTGTCCCGACAATTTGAGCCGCTTCAGTGACCGTTAGTGCAAGCACAAATAAGAATATGAGTCCCAGTAACCTAACCGGAACGCCTCTTGCTTCAGCCACTTCTGGGTCAATCGAGGCAAACATAAGAGGCCGATAAATTGCTCCCATGATTATGATGACCCCTAGCCCAATTCCCACAAGCAGTGCGAGTTGCCCGGCACTGACACCAAATATATTGCCAAACAAGATATTGGTCGCAGAAGTTGCAAAGCCGTGATAGAAACCCAGAAGCAACACACCGAGTCCCAGCCCGAAGGCTAGTACTACTCCGATTGAGGTATCGCGCTCCCGCTGCCTTTCACCAAGGAAGCCGATAATGGTGGCCACGATTAAGGTACCGCCGAGGGCGCCTGCAACTGGGTTATTCGCGAGAATTAGCCCGGCCGCTGCACCTGTAAAAGCCAGCTCACTGGTGCCGTGCACGGCAAAAGCCATAGCCCGGGTAACAACAAACGGCGCAATCAATCCGCAGCTTATAGCAACTAAACTGGCCGCAAGCAGCGCATGCTGGGCAAACGGTTGCGCTAAATAGAAGAACAGGTTCATCCCAAAACCTCATGGGCATGAGCACCGCTTTCGGCTATGGTATGAGGGCTCGCCTCACTGCCGACTATAAAAATTCGCCCGCCCACCCGAATCACTTCGACCTGCGTAGCGTAGAGCTCGCTTAAGACTTTAGCGTTCATAACTTCATCGGGCTTACCGATTGCCCACTTTGGTCCAACTAGATAAAGTACTCGATCGACATAAGGCAGAATCGGATTAATCTCATGCGTTACAAACACAATACTGGTGCCGGATTCCTGTCGGCGATTATCGATTAATTCGCAGATGGCTTGTTGTGAGGCAAGATCAAGTGATAAGAGCGGTTCATCGCATAAGAGAACTGTTGGGTCTCCAAGGAGCGCCTGAGCAATCCGTAAGCGTTGCTGTTCACCCCCAGATAGCTGCCCAATTGGACGATCAGCATAATCCTTTGCCCCAACTTTTGCTATGACATCATTCACAAGTTTATCGCCATTTAGGGCATGTAACCCAATCCCATATAAATGACCGTCTAAACCAAAATGGACTAAATCTCTGCCCCGAATGGGTAAATCTGGATCAAAAGCTTTTTGTTGGGGTATATACCCCACCCGACTACTGCCCTTACCCGGCACTGCTCCATTAACCAGAACTTTCCCAGCTGTAAGAGGTAATAGTCCGAGTAAAATTTTCAGTAAACTAGTTTTACCGGAACCATTGGGGCCTAAGACGGCAATAAATTCGCCGGAGCTGACAGTTAGATCTAGTTGATGCCAAAGTTCGCGCCTCCCCAGCGAAAGAGTAGCGGACTCAAGCTCAATAGTTAAATTCTGGGAATGTTTTGTCAATTAATTACCTAGAGCTCCAAGTAGTGCCTGGTCTTGATGAAGTTGCCAGCTTTGATAGCTAGTTTCAGTGGTTGGCATAGTTTCGCTCACTCCAATAATTGCGATACCATTTTGCAGTGCCAAACCTTTGAGTTTTGCAGTCACAGCACTGACCGTTTGAGTATTATAGAATAGGACTTTTATGGAATGCGACGTTATTAAATTATTCATAGTCAAAGTGTCTGCGGGTGAGGGATCAGTGCCATTTTCAATTGCTTCGGCAAATCCGCTCGAGGTTACATTGGTAAGCCCAGTTTCTGATATTAAATACTGGGGGACACGTTCCGTATAAGCAACTGCGGTTCCGGAATACTTTGTACTTATTGTAGATATGATTGCCAGCACCGGGTTTAGCGAATTATCGAAAGCAGCCAGATTAGTCTCGTAGAAGTTGGCATTTTTCTTATCAATGCGGATCAAAGTTTGCTCGATATTGGCCGCTACTAATTTTACATAAGCCGTATCGTACCATAGATGGGGATTTGCAGTTGTCCCGGAAAGATTAACTACAGTTGCAGCCGTAATAACTTGGCGGTCTGAGTTTGGTGAAGATGCCATAAGTTTAGAGATAAAATCGTCATATCCCAGACCGTTCATAATAACAATCTTAGCATTACCTACCTCTGCCGCATCGCGAGCGTCAGATTCATATAGATGAGGATCGAGATTCGGGTTCGTAATTATTGAGCTGACGCTCACTTTATTTCCACCAATTTGGGTAGCGATGTTACCCCAGAAATTCTCCGCAGCCACCACTGAAATACCTGAGCTTTTATCCCCATTTTGATAGCGTAGCGTACCAATAATCAATATAACGATTATTAACACGATCGGCACAAGCCAAAGAAGCGCCAGCCACCTTCGAGGCAAAGTAGATAGAGTTTCTGGTTGGTCAAGTTTGGTTGGTTGTTTTGATTGACTGTTCATCTGGTAACTAATTTAATCTCAAATTAGTATTTTTGCAAATTTGTCGCAATTATTAATTACTTTGCAAATTCCAGCATTTACGGCAGTCCCATGCCATCAAGCGGCGGAGGGTTGGCTTGCAATTGCGTAGGAGCCCACGCTCCTGCTAGCCCGGAAGCTGTCGGACCACCAGTGTAAAAGTTTTCCGCCTGCCAATTACTCGTAAGATAGGTAAAGCGACCTTGGCCGACTCCAGGGTTATTGTTACCCGTGCCAAAACCGATTGTGGTATTGACCCACCAATCTGCCCCCACGTTCGCCAGGTACTTAGCTTGTGCGAGGTTATTAGCGCCAGCCGGATTATCGAGAATCAGACGTGCCTGATAAGTCGTAAAGACAGCTCCGACATCACTGGGATTGGGCACCGTCGCCCGACTAGGGGGGTAAAAATGAAAATTATAGCCCGAAACCATGGTTGTCGATATGCCCCCGTCAGCTTCGGTCCGGGCATCCGCCGCGATTGAAACATTTCCGACAAAATCTTCAACGTAATGGGCTCCCTGAATCGTCACCGTTGATTGCACTCGATTCCATTTTTGAGCTGAATTGCTCCAAAGATAAGTTTCCATGTTTTTCATTTCGACACGAACATTGGCAGGCTCAGTGGTAGTCGCATCAGCATAGATTTGACCCCAAGCAGTAATCGCGCCCATGCCGGTTGGTGGCGTGGGATTTCCCACGGTGGGAGTAGAAGCCCAGGAATACGATAGTGGTACTCCGTGCAGTACCCCTTCGTGCGGCGCTATCATATCGTATAAAATGCGGGCGACCGAATTGAGCGTCACCGGTGCGACTGTCCCCCAGTTTGACGCGAGAATTGATAAATCCGTGATATTAACTTTACCGTCGCCGTTTAAGTCTCCCGTTGACCAGGTGCTGTTCGAAGACGCCCAATTTGATGCCATGGCACTGAGATCAAGGATATTCACCACCCCGTCACAATTGACGTCACCGGCTTGGGTACAGGAAGCAGCTCGGGAGAAAAATAGAAAATATATTCCACCAACGACCGCTAATACAATCACGACAAGCAGCGCCATCCCCTCGAAACGATTTAGTGAGATAAGAGGAAGCTTAGATTGTGTGCTCATGTCATAACTATTATAAACCATAAGCATAAAGGATCTTAACGAAGCTTGACAATTATAATTTCATTGAGCCCGAAGTAAATATTTAAGACTTAAACATATGCGAAATTTTTGCATAACAACTTTTGCAAATATGATATTTATCTACCCGATTATCTTCACTTGGAGGACTAAATAGCAGCGCTCCAAAGTCACTAAGTTCTTGTCCGCAGAAATCACATTTAGGCTTTATTGCCATACTATAAATACTCCTTAGTTAGTCCCTAAAACAATCTTACTATCAATCACCTCGTACACCACAAGCGGGGAATTATCAAATTGATCCAGCTTTTTATGTCGACGAACTATTAGTCCAGAGCAGGGATTATGAACTCATTCGTGTACCTGCCACCAATGGATGCCAGGAGTATTATCAACATCATACTGTGAAATACCTTTAAGAGTACTTCGGTAGACATAATTATACGCAGCTACATTCATTGGCACCGCTGGGATGTCGGTAGCTATGGTTGCGGAAAGGTTTTGTAAAATTTTGAGCCTGGTGCTTGAATCAAAGGTTGCAGCTGCCTGATCGGTCAAGCTGTCGAGTGTCGGATTGTCATATGTCACTGACTTATATAGGGTACTGGTGACGACATCTGAAAGATCCAGGATGGACGAATTTTCAGCCTCCCACCACATCTCAGCTTTACCCGTTGATACTTTTTGGCCAATGGCCGCAATTTGAGTTTGGGGATCAAGTTTCACGGTAATGCCTGCCGGTGCAAGTTCTTTGACCAATTCTTCGCCTACACCAGGATTATCCGGTGCAAGATAAGTGAAACTTAACGTTACACCATTTGGGTAGCCAGCTTGCACAAGTAACTGTTTAGCTTTTTGGATATTCCGAGCAGGAAATGTTATCGAGGGGTTAAAACCGGGCACAATTTCTGGAACCATTTGTGTGGCTGGCGTCGCGTCGACTTGGCTCGCAGTTATCATACCCTGTTGATTTACCGCCTCTTCGACTGCTTGACGAACAAGTAAACTGCTGGTTGGGGAGTTTTTATCGAGCACGTTAAACCATAGTGCCCTCACCGAATCACCTTCGGGCTTATAAACTGAGTACCCAGCTGCACGAACGCCGGGGAGGAACGGAATGTTAATATCACCAACAAAGTCCTCTTTGCCGCTCGCCAGTAACACTTTGGGATCTTCGGTCCGAAGATAGTTGGTATAAATAAGCTCTCTTGTCAGAGGTTTACCGCCCCAATATTTATCAAAAGCTACCAGATCGATCCCATTTTCCGTCGGTGTGGTGCCTGGTTTTAACATATAAGGACCGGTACCGGCATTAGGGTCAGCGGAAGTTTTGTCCTGAGAATCAATAATTGAAAGTTGGCTAAGCTGATTAAGCAGGACCGGATCAGGACCATTGGTCGTAATTTTTACCGTTAAAGGATCCGGCGTTTCAATATCTTTAATGGACGAAGTAAATTGTCCCAAATTAAGACTGGCTACCGCCAGTAAACTATATTTTACGTCTGCCGAGCTCATAACACGCCCGGTGTGGAATAACACGTTTTTGCGTAAATGGAAAATCCACGTTGAACTATCTGGATTTTCCCAAGAGACAGCTAGCTGGGGCGAGAGTTGGGTCACGTTTTCAAAACGTACCAGAGCGTCAGTTAGATCAAATTGGGTTTCGGTATCGCCAATAAAGCCGTCATTGTTAGGATAAAAAAGATTAAACGGTCCTTGAATCGCAATGCGTAAAACTTGAATCGGTTTAGATGCGGCTTGGGTGGTCCCGAGAGAATTCTTTTTAGACTTTAGGTAATAATATGAACTAGTCCCCGCGATAATAATAAGAATAAGCACAACAATTAGTGCCCCGACGCTCTTGCCCCGTTTAGGGCTGGAATTAACCGGACCGACTGATCCTAAAGTTGGATCTGCCGCGAGACTTGGTTGAGCGGGCTGGGGAGAAAGTTCACCTCCTGGAGCAGTTTTTTCCGCAGAGTTTGAATCTGTAACTTCGGAAGTATAAGTTTCTGCTTTCTGCTCCGAATTTGGTTCGGTCGCTTGAGCGTTGGTCGAATTTTCGGGAAGTTGATTGTCCATAATAGCGCTTATGATTTATTCTCTGCTGTGTTCACTAGACTGTCAACCCGATCCTGGTTGTTTCGGGCCTTCGATGGTCCCGGCTTCTACCGGCAAACTTATCTCAATTTTTGTTCCGTGCTCAAATACACTACTTAATTTTATTTGGCCACCTTGCTCCTCGATAATGAGTTTGGCAAGATATAAACCAATGCCAGTACCTTCATAATCATAACTTTTGGTGGTAGAGCTACGATGGAATTTAGTGAATAACTTGGGTATCTCGTCGCTACTTATACCAATGCCATTATCAGAAATATTAAGCAGGATGCGAGTTTCGCTGCTCTGGTACTGCGCGCTCAGAGTCACAACTCCCCCCGGTTGAGTAAATTTAATGGCGTTATCGAGCACGTTCCAGAGTCCATCATGCAAACGATGCACTTGCGTAGATAATTTTGGTAAGTTCTCGGCGATATTAATTTGCGCTGAGAGACCCTTTGCCTCAGCAATGGTTTTAAATTGCCGACCGATTTCGCCAAGAAAATCCGTGGCATCAATTAATGTGCGATTTTCTCCGGTTGTTTGGCCGGCTTCAAGTTGAGATATCACGAGCATATTTTCTGCAAATACTTTTAAACGGGCTGTATTCGCATCGACTATCTCAACCAGTTTCACGGCCTGCTTATCAAGGTGCTCTTCTCTTAAGGCCTCCATATATCCTTCGATGATGGTGAGTGGCGTACGTAAATTATGCGATGAAATCATCATGAATTCCGACTTCAAATTATCAACTTCACGTAATTTCTGTATGTCGTTTTTAAGGGCATTGGTCATAGTATTGACTGCCACTGCAAGGTCACCAATTTCATCGCTGCGTTTGACTTCTATTTGGCGATCTAACTCGCCACGACTAATACTCAAGGCTTGGCGTGATATTAGATCAATCGGTGCGACAAACAACCAGTTCATAAATCCAAACGTTACAACGACACTCAGTAGTAGCCCAAAAAAGCCTAGCAGTAAACTACTATCAATAGCATGGGCGATGCTATTTTGGAGTGACTGTGAAGAGATGCTATATATAACGGCGTATTGATGAACCCCTGAACTCTCAATAAATGGAGTATAGATGGTAGAGATATTTCCGGCCGAATCAAACTTAGAAATTTGCACAAAAGTTTTGGCATAGTCCGAACTAATTTGAGCTGGATAACCCAACTGTTGGCTATACAGCACTCGTCCGCTGGTATCAGCAACTTCGATATTCGTGATATTGCTGTCGAGTTGCATATACTGTTGGATCTGAGTCTGAATCTGGATTTGACCAGAATCCTTGTAAGTCAAAAAGCTGTTGCCGATTGGTTCAACGGCCAGCGCCGCGAAAGTTTGAGACCGCTTGTTAAGATCAGTTCGCAAGGAGCCAGCATTTATACGGACTAACTCATAAGTGATAGAGCTAAAAATAATTAACAGGAGAATGACAATTACGATAATGAATTTTAGCTGCAGGCCAAACCGACGCATAGTGATTAATAATCCTTATGCTAATTTTTTCATTTGGTGAGTCTAAAAGCAAGCAACAACCTAAAAATATTGCTAAAAGATCGACTAAACCAGCCAACCACCCAGAGATACGCTGATCGAAAAGACCAAAACAACAATAAGCGAAAAAAAGAACATTTTACGAGCCCAGGCAGTAGCAGCCGGTCCAGTAAGTTTAATACCTACCAAGCCAACAAACAGCCAAGTTAGGCCAACAATCGACATTACTCCCAGGTAGATGTAACCGGTGTAGCCAAATAAAACTAAAAGTGCGTTCGCAATAGTAAAAGCAATAACGTAACAAATAATTTGAATTTTTGTAGTTTGAATCCCTTTGACTGCCGGAAGGACAGGGATCAAGGCATTTGAATAATCATCTAAGCGAAAAATTGCGATCGCATAAAAATGTGGCATTTGCCAAGTTAGCATAATCAAAAACAAAAGTATCGCACCAGCGTCAATATGAGACGTGACCGCCGTATAGCCAGCAACTATCGGGGCGGCTCCGGCAACGCTACCAACGATTGTTCCGTAGATAGAGTGACGCTTTGACCAACCATAAAGCACAACATAATCGATAAATGCCACAACGCCAACACTTACGGTTAGCCAATTAGTGAACTTGCCCAGAAGAAGCATGCCGGCAAAACCAAGAACGCTCGCAAAGCCGAGCGCCGAGGCACCCGACACACTGCCGCTCGCCAAAGCTCTTTTTTCAGTCCGCGTCATTAACTTATCAATGTCACGATCTATAAAGTTGTTAAAGACGCAGGCCGCACCAATGACAAACGAGACTCCCAACATCGTCGCAAAAAGCAACCAAATATTTATATGACCAACGCGAGAGCTAGCCAAAAAGAAGCCAGCTGCCACGGTTAACAAGTTGCCGTAGATAATTCCCGGCTTGGTCATTTGGTAATAGGTTTTTATCACAAAAATTTCCTGGTACCTACTATAGCATTTCTAAGTAGCCTTAGAAGTCCGCGTCTAAAATACTGGATGTAGAATAATCTAAGATTATCGTATAATGGTTATGAATAAAGATTGGTGGTTTTGGGCAATGGCAAATAGCAAGAACAAACCTGGAGTGCTCCGGCCCGTTTGGCTTATTCCTTTGGCTCTGGTAGGAGTGGGTCTAATTATTTTTCTGCTCATGCGTATTAGCGATGTGGCACTTCTAAGTCCGAAGGGACTAATCGCGCGTGAGCAGCTAAATTTGATGACGTTTTCGATAACGGTTTTACTGTTTATCGCAATTCCAACATTATTTCTCGTTTATTTTTTCGCCTGGAGGTACCGAGAAACCAACGATAAAGTCGCACACGATCCAAATGCTAGCCGCGGTAAATTGTTTGCCTTCGGCGTCTGGGTCATTCCGGCCGTGGTGGTCGTGATTCTTTCATCGGCGGTACTACCAGCAACATTTTCACTTGACCCCCACAAAGCGATTGCCTCAAATACTGCTCCATTAACCATTCAGGTAATTGCCCTGCGCTGGAAATGGCTCTTTGTTTACCCGGCCCAGAATATTGCGACCGTAAATTTTGTGCAAATTCCGGTTGGCACGCCAGTTCAATTTGAACTGACTGCCGACCAGGTACCAATGAGCTCGTTTTGGATCCCGCACCTCGGCGGACAACTCTACGCCATGACCGGCATGGATAACCGCATCAATCTGATGGCAGATACGGCCGGTGACTTCAGTGGTGCTTCTGCCGAAATAAATGGGGCTGGGTTTGCAGGCATGAAATTTACTACGAGAGCCAGTTCAATACAGGACTTCGACGGCTGGGTACAGAATCTTAAATCAAGCTCAGACGTACTCGATGTTAGCCGCTACAATAAGTTGCTTGCTCCCAGCGAGTATAACCCGGCGAGCTACTATTCGTGGGTAGTACCCGGCCTGTATGAGCGGGTTATCTTAAAATATATGAACTCAAGTGGAAGCCAGGCGGTGGCGTTATGAAACAACAGCTGGTCGGTAATTTAACCTGGAGCGCCCTACCTCATGAGTGGTTCACGCTCGGGGGGAGCTTGTTTTTCGTTGGCGCTGCTCTATTTTTAATCGTCATCATCACACGCTTAAAACGCTGGAAGTGGTTATGGAACGAATGGTTTACTTCAGTTGATCCAAAAAAGATCGGAATTATGTATTTTATCGTAGCGGGATTTATGCTGCTGCGAGGTGGACTGGATGGGATCATGATGTGGCTCCAGCAGTCCTTGTCTTCCGGCAGTTCACAAGGTTATCTGACCTCGGATCACTTTCAACAGATCTTTACGGCTCACGGTAATATCATGGTCTTCTTTGTGGCTATGGGCTTTATTTTTGGGCTAATAAACTATATCGTGCCACTCCAGATTGGGGCTCGAGATCTAGCTTCACCGCTACTCAACACTTTAGGATTCTGGTTATACGTGGCGGGAGTTATTATGGTCAATACCTTCTTTGTGGTCGGCGGTCAATATGCCGCCACCGGCTGGCTGGCGGTTGCACCATTATCGGCTAAGCAATTTAGCCCTGGGGTCGGGGTAGATTATATGATTTGGAGCCTGCAGATTTCAGGTATCGGGACTACCCTGGGAGCGATTAACTTCGTCGTAACTATTCTAAAAATGCGCGCGAAAGATATGAAACTGCGCATGATGCCACTCTTTACCTGGGGGTCACTACTGAGCATGATAATGGCCGTCACAGTATTTCCACTGCTCACGGCAACCTTATTTTTGCTGTTTTTTGACCGCTCTTTAGGAACCCACTTCTTTACCACCACTGCCGGTGGTAACGCCATGATGTATACCAACCTCATCTGGATGTGGGGTCATCCGGAAGTATATATTTTGATGTTACCCTCATTCGGCGCCTTTTCGGAAGTTGTCACAACCTTTAGTCGCAAGCCTATCGCCAGCTACACCACAGCCGTTCTAGGAATGATTGGGGTGTCGGCTCTCGCACTCTCAGTCTGGCTCCATCACTTCTTCACCATGGGTGCCGGCTCCGACGTCAACGCATTTTTTGGACTAATGACCATGATAATCGCCATTCCAACTAGTGTGCTGTTTTTCGTTTGGATCGCTACTATGTATAAAGGTCGGATCAGATTTAGCACGCCAATGCTGTGGTTTCTAGGTTTTGCGGGAACTTTTGCCGTTGGTGGAATGGCGGGGGTCATGCTGGCTCAGCCGCCGGTCGACTTTCAGCTCCATAATAGTTTGTTCCTGGTAGCACATTTCCACACCATGGTAATTGGCGGAGTACTGTGGGGTGTCTTTGCCGGACTCTCCTATTGGTTCCCGAAAATTGCCGGTTTTCGGCTCAACGAACGCATTGGAAAATATGCTTTTTGGAGCTGGTTGGTCGGCTTCTGGCTGGCTTTCGGCCCCCTCTACGCGTTAGGACTTCTTGGAGCAACCAGGAGACTCGATCATTATACGAATGCCAATTGGCAACCATTCTTCATCGTGGCGCTTTGTGGAGGACTGGTAATTATGGCTGGAGTGGTTCTGCAAATCATTCAAATTATTGCCAGCTTCGTCCAAAAAGGCCAGCTACTCGATAGCACCGGAGATCCATGGGACGGCCGAACGCTCGAATGGTCAGTCCCCTCGCCGGCCCCTAGCTATAACTTTAGTGTCATTCCGGAAGTTAGCTCTCGAGATGCTTTTTGGAAGTCAAAGCAGCAAGGCAATAAAAAAACGGTGTATGAAGACATTGAAATGCCAAGAAACACCGCCTCTGGTATTTATATCGCTGGATTTGCGTATCTGGTTGGATTCGGCTTTGTCTGGAACATTATCTGGCTGATTATAGTAGGACTCTTAGGAATCATTGTGTGTGTGGTGATGCGGACATTCGACGAAGATGTCGAATATAGCTTATTGGCAAGAGAAGTTGAACAAATGGAGCTTGATCGCATTCACAAAAATTCGTCCCTGGTCGCCGGAACAGACTTAAGCCATGCCCAGGACATGGGTTTAATCCAATTTATTAGGATAGTTCTAAGCTGGGCGATCGATGTAATTAGGAACAAACGATGGCGAACCATATTGTAGAAGAAACAAGCCACGAAGAAGCTTCAGCCGACCGAGCCATGTTTGGTTTCTGGGTCTATCTCATGACAGATCTCCTAATGTTCACGGTGTTGTTTGCAGTATTTGCGGTACTGCATGGGAATACTAATGGCGGCCCCTCGGGCCGTGAGTTATTTAATCTTAAGCTCGCTCTCTTAGAAACCATTCTTCTGCTTACTAGTAGTTTCACCTGCGGGATTGGAATGATTCAGGCCCGGGAGGGCAAAACCAATCAAGTAATGGCCTGGTTTGGGGCCACCCTTCTTCTCGGGTTAGTATTCTTAAGTCTCGAGCTAAATGAATTCTCAAAGTTAATTCATGAGGGTCACACTCTTAGTAGTAGTGCTTTTCTGTCGGCTTTCTTTATCCTGGTTGGTACGCATGGCCTGCACATTATCATTGGGATACTCTGGATGGCTTTGGTCCTGGCCTACATCAAAAAACGAGGACTTAGCCCATACATGGTTCGGAAACTTAACTTGCTCAGCCTTTATTGGCACTTTTTAGATCTGGTCTGGATATTCATCTTTACCATCGTCTATTTGAGGGCGTTCATATGAGCAAAGTTACAACCTCATCCCGTACCAGCCAAAACAAAGAACACGGCACGGCTACGTCCTATGCCGTGGGATTTATCATATCTCTCGCTCTCACTATTCTGCCCTACTACCTGGTAGTTTCTAAACCAATTTCAGGCAACACGCTGCTCGCAACTATTTTAGGCTATGCGATATTCCAAATGCTTATTCAGGTTCTTTTCTTTCTGCATTTGGGACGAGGACCAAAGCCCTTTTATAACATCGTATTTTTTGGCTCCACGGTTATGATGATTCTGGTAGTGGTTGGAGGATCGTTATTTATAATGGCACACTTAGTTCACTACAGCTCAGAAGCTGAAATTGTTGCGAATCTGACCCAAAATGAAGGAATTTCCCAAGTTGAAGGTAACGTCACCGGTGCCTGCCAACAGGTAAACGCCAATCATCAGATAACGTTCAAGGGTGGCCAGATTTCACCCACCAGCTTAAAAGCCAGCCTCTGCGACACTATCACATTTTATAACGGCGATACTACGAGTCGTGAAGTCGTATTCGGCACAAATCCTAACCAAAGTTACGGCGGCAATTCACAACTTTTCTTGGGCCAAGCCCAAAGTGTAACCATAACTCTTAACCAATCAGGAACATTCGAGTTTCATGACAGTCTTCATCCCGGAGTAACCGGTAGCTTTACGGTCAACAAGAAATGATAAAAATTAGAAGTTGGGAATCATTTGCGCAACCTAAATAATATACGAAAAAGTACTTGATAGACTCGGCCGGTCTGAAACCAGATGGCCCCAGACCGGCGAAGACAAACTTAGCCAGAACACGATTCAGCGATTTCGTTGCGCATGGTTGGGGTTAAAGTCTCCCAATCTTGTTCGCACATGATGAGACGTACACCATGTTCGCCTCGATGGAATCGGCAGTAGCGACAAAAGCAATCTGACCTGACATCTCGCGGTCGCACGGAATCATCCTCCCGTGAACCTAGTTGATCGTACTCTCTGAAGCTTATCTCATAGCGACCCATTCGTTTCGCTTCCGTCAGGTTTTTTGGGCCACCCGGCTTACCTATATAAATCGTAAGATCGACCATTTGCGAATTTGTCACTTTCGCCTCCCAAGGTTGGACGAGTTTGCAACCAGACTAAATCTGTATCAAAGATTATACCGACATTACCATGTGATGCACAGCTTGACTGGAACTGATTTAGAACAATTCTTTGATACTAATTCGCCTACTGTAGGCCATAGCGCCGTAGTTAAAGGCGCGGATAGCAAACATGATGGCGAGCGATGCAGCAACCGCCAGAAGCGCGATAGCGCCGAGCGCATCACCCGTTGAAAGAGTACCGACGGCGTTTCTTAGTAATACCGTTGACGGAGATGTCAGTGGAAAATAAGTCAGCACTGTAACTATGGCCGCATGGGGCGAACCAATTACGAAACCGATAGCATACAGAGGTATAAATGCCGACAGAATGATTATTCCTAAATAGCGACTGGCCTCTTGAGAACTGGGGAAAAGGGATCCAAAACCTACCAGTATGCCGGTAAACATAACAAGACCGAGCGATAACACAACTGCCCCAACCACAATAGTTTTGGGATCAAGCGGAATATGTGCTAGTGAGACGCCGCCAGGTAAGCTAATTTGATTATGAAAAATGGCGTATCCGATTAAGAGTGGCACGGTAATAATGACAACTTGCACCAGACCCAGAATAAATATCGAGAGGATCTTACCAATAATTAAAATACGCGAAGAAATTGTTGTCAGTAATATCTCGGCAGCCCGATTTTCTTTTTCCTCCGTAGTCGCCGAGATCATGAAGTAAGACAGCATGGCCACGAAGAACAAAAAAATCGAAAAGAATATTATTGGTGCGACAATTGCCGCTAAGCCATTGGTCTCTTTGCCATTTTTGTAGGTTGTGGCAGTAATGTTAGGAGTAGTTTGTAAAACCTTAAATGCCAAAGAGTCTTGGGTGGCTAGGCTGACTGAAGCAACTGCATATCGGTTTAAAAGTAGCGCTGCTAAGTCACTATAAGGAGGCGTAAAGGTAATGCCCTGGTCTTGGGCGTACACCTCTATCCCAACTTTTGTAATATCCTTCGGATAATATATAAAGGCACTCAAGTCTCCAGATTTTACGGCGTCGATACCGGCTTGCTGGTTTGGTTCAGTAATAATTCGTTGGCTTACGAGTTCCTGTTTACTTAGTAAGCCTGTTTCGTCTAAGACAGCGACTTTGGCGGTTTTAGAATAGGCCGAGGATTGTTGTTGGGAATTATTGGCAGCATGATTACTGGAAGCTTGGGTAATTGCAAAGACCGCGATTATCATGACCGGCACAGCCAGAGTCGTATACCAGAAAGTCTTCTTCTTTAGATTTCGCAGTACTTCGAAACCAACAACGGTACTTAATTTAGACATCAGTTACTCCTTGGTCTTGGTAGAGCGCGAGAAAAATATCATTAAGGCTTGGCAGTCTAATTTCGTAACTGGTTAGATGCAAACCGGCTTGGCTAGCGAGAAACGACAGTACGTCATCAGTGGTATTATTTTTCGCCCAGGCCAGCTCGGCGGAGTGCGCCAACCGTTTCGTAATTTTATATAGTTTGTCATTTTCCGGAAGATTTCCGCGATACTGTAGAGCGATAACAGGTGAGCCAAACTGTTCTTTGACTTCGTCAATTTTGCCGTACAAAGCCGCCGAACCATCTTTTAGTAGCAGTATGCGCTCGCATAATTGCTCTACCTCATCCATGCGATGGGTAACTAGAATAACAGTCGCTCCGTTGGTTTGCCGTTCATGAATGATATCCATCAGTAGCGCCCGATTGACCGGATCGAGTGCTTCGGTCGGTTCATCTAATATCATCAGACTTGGTTCATGCAAGATTGTGACACCAAGCTGGATTTTTTGCTGCTGCCCGCCAGACAGTTTGATTAAGCGCTCATTGGCTTTATCAGCGAGACCCACCCGTTTGAGATAAGTCAGGGCGCGAGAATGGGCCAGGCTCTCACTTAAGCCATGTAGGAGGGCAAAATAGACCATCGTATTTATGACCGGTTCATTACGATACAGCCCACGCTCTTCGGGCAAGTATCCGATGTCGGCAGACATACTTGGGTTATATTTTTTGCCATTTACAAGGAGTGTCCCTCGAGTTGGTTCGTATAAGCCAAGTAACGTGCGAATAGTGGTGGTTTTACCGGCCCCATTGGCACCAAGGAAACCAAACACTTCGCCGCGTTTTACGTTAAACGACAAATCTTTAATAACTTCCTTTGCTCCAAAATTCATGGCGAAGGATTGAACGTCGACAACATTATTGTTGATAATTTCGCTGTTTTTAGATGGCATTATTTAGAGTATATACCTTGCTGCTATTTTTTCTTACGGTACTTAATATAAGCAAAGCCATTCTTAAACTTTTTTAGCTCACCCAATTCAAGTTCAGTTTCAACATTATCAGGCAACCAAAAATTGCCACCTCCAATTAATTTCGGGACAATAATTTGATGAAACTCATCAACCATCCCCGCTCGAATTGCTTCTGCCGAAAGATGTGGCCCGCCAATATCAAAATCTTTGTCTGAGTCAGCTATCAATCTAGTTATTTCTTTTGCATTAAATTCGGGCTCAAGCGTTGTGTTCGGTGAAGTGACTTGGGTAAGAGTAGTAGAATATACTATTTTATTCGCTCTCTTCCAAATGTTTGCAAATCGATTCATACCTTCACTCGGCCCGTCGTTAGCGATACTGTCCCAGACTAAAAGGGTTTCGTACATTCGTCGTCCAAGTAGGAAAGTCCCAACGTTTTTTAAAATATCATCAACAAAACCAAGAATTTCTTCGCTCGGTTTAGTCCAGCTGAAGTTACCTGCTTCATCGGCAACGTAACCGTCGAGTGTAGTGGTGAGCGAATATATCAATCTGCCCATGAGCCCATTGTCTCACACTGATAACGCGGTTTGAACTACCTTTACCCAGCGACACCGCCAAAGTAAACTTCTCAAGACTAACCCCTCCGGGCTCTTGTACAACTAGAGGTGCTTAAGCTCAATTTGAGGCAGGCAAAAATTACTCAGCTTAATTAATTGTGCGGCAATTCCTACTCTGAAACGGACCCGTCAAAATGATCTTCAAGTTCATCGGCTTTAGTTTTTTGCAAAGTTGTTTTTAGATGGTCCGGGGGCGAATAAAGCGTCGTTAGTTTAAGCTCAGTTTTGCCGATATTGATGACGTTATGATAATTACCTGCCGGGATAATTATGACCCAGTTTTCGTGCAACTCGTACTCTATTTCACCATTATTTAAAATAACTTTGGCGTGGCCTTGTTCGACCCTAATAAACTGATCTAAACCATGAATCTCATTTCCAATCTCCTCATTAGGCTTAAGACTCATTAACACTAGTTGGGTATAATGAGATGTAAATACAACTTGTCTATAAAACGAGTTATCTTTAACCATTTCGCTTATGTTTGTCACAAATACGGTCATTTTTTTTCCTCCTATTCGCTAAGTAATTACTCTAAAACCCTAGAGCCAAGGAAACCGCAAATCTGTTAGGAGCTACTTTGCCATCATCGTTACGCTGGGCGCTAAACTTTTTGTGAAACAAACCTCTAACAAAGTATTCTCAAAAAGTTTGTAACTCTTCAAGGTCTACAATATACCCTACCCAATCAAATAAAATGACAATTATCACACTAGGGCTATAAATTGATCAAAAGTTAAGTCGAGATGTTCTAGAAAGCCGATCCCATGAGGGTTACTTTGCCGTAGCTGGGATCCGTACTGGTTGTCCCGACCGGGCTCGGAAATCCCGGATCGTCGAAAAGGTAACTAGCCTTGATCCCAGCAGAATTAAACTCTGCTAGTACTTGCTGCGCAAAAGTTTGGGCAAAAACTGAGGTTGAGAGTGGTGTCACCCTAGGATCTGTCCCCACGCCTCCGTCCCAGGCATAGTTCCATTCGGTTACCATTAAAGGGAGTGTATGCCCTAAAGTCGTGGTTACGGCAGTGTTAACTGAACCGATCTGACCGCCCCACCCCTGCCATCCGGATTGAAGCTGGCTCGTACTCCAGGTGTAGCTACCTGAATATAAGTGCCAGGAAACAAAATCCGGTTTGGGGTTTGCTTGCTGGAGGAACGAGCTAATGTAAGCTGTGTCCGTATTAGGTAAGACCGGACCGCCAAACCAGGCATTCGGTGCCATGGCTTTAAGTTGCGGGATAACCGCATTCCAACCGGCGCTATACTGAGCTACGCTATAGCCACAATTTCCAGGCGAGGTGTTGGGCTCGTTGCCGAACTCAAACCAACCCTGGTAGTTGGAACCATAAGCTTGCAAGAAAGCCTGAACAACCTGCTGGTCAGTATTCGAGGTTTGGCTTTTACTTTGATGACAATACTGGAGCGTACCGTTTACCGGAGTAGCTTCATCAAGAATCAGTAAAGGCTGGATGTGTTGCGCCGCCAGTGTTGCTAGTAGCGGTTCCAAATTCGGTTGATAAAGTGCAAATATGCGGATAGAGGTCACTCCGACTGATTGGAAGGATGGCAAATAGGTGCTGACCGCACCAGCGTAGTTAACTCCGACAACAGGACTAGTGCCTCCGCTACTCCCACTGTTCCAGTTGGCGGCCAGGATTGAAAGATCCAAGATGTTCGTTGAACCATCCGCGTTGAAGTCACCTTGAGCCCAAGTAGTCCCAGTTTTTCCGTAGTTATTCGCCACAATTGAAAGATCTAAGATGTTGACTATCCCATCACAGTTTGCGTCACCCGGTAAGCTGCAGCTTGAGGCATGAGCCCGAAAGAGAATGATCGCTCCAACCACGATTAATAAACCAATCACGCCTACCACGCTTGCAAACTGAAACCGGTTACTGGCAGCCAAAGATCTTCTAAGCATAAGCCTATTCTACTATGAATTTCCGAATCTAGATGGCATAGTCAAATGAATGGGTGCAGTACTAACGCGACAGCTGGTGTTAGTAAGAGTTACGGCAATATTAATTACACTTCTAGCTTGACTATGTCACTTGAAACTTATAGTGGTTGTACTGGCGGGGGTACGGTGCAATTAATTACGGTAAGCGGCATCGGACACAACTTCTGGATTTGTAATTATGGCTCCTGCGGAAATAGTACCGGTAATTACACCAACCTGCTAAGTGCCTACAACGATATTATTTGGAGCTTCCTATCTAGTCAGCCACCACTTACGCAAGTTGTAACGCCAAGTTATAACAACGACGGTCTATTTTAAAATAAATTACATTATTCTGATGGTGGCTGCAAGGATACAATTAAAAAATTAACCTGGGCAGAAAGCTCTCGTTTTACGTTTACAACGGGAGCGGTAAAGTTTAATTGTAGGAATTACAGCTGATTGGCTACTCGGCTTATGGCTGGGGCGGTAGGATTCGAACCTACGATCTCTTGAGCCAGAATCAAGCGCCTTACCACTTGGCCACGCCCCATCAACAAAACAAAATTTAACTGATTGATTGTACTATTTTTCGCTTTCAGAGCGCAATTTTTTGGAGCTTCTGATTTTGGCTATGATCTTCGCTTCCAATTGAGCAGCCTGGAAAGGACCCTTGGTCCGGGAATCGGTACTGGCGGTAGTATTATCCCCTTCTAGCCAAATAGTTTCACTATTTTGCCACTTAATTCGTTTAATAATTTTCTGTTTTGACGCGCTAAGCACCACTATTTGATCAACTCTGGGAGAAAACCAGCGCCATCCTACTACCAAATCGCCATCATATAGTGACGGCTCCATACTGGCCCCGCTCACCCGATATAAACCAAAGGGAATGATAGTTTTAGGCTTTTTTGGTGGCGGCGAAGATGCTTGCAATTTCTTCAATTAAATCCAGTAATTTTTGTCCTTCAGCCGGGTCCACAGTTTTCTTCGTAGCACCGGCCTGCTTCGTTGCACGCCAAAAGAGATCGTGTAAATTTGGAAATTTCTCTAAATGTTCAGGTTTAAAATAGTCGGTCCACAAGACCCACAAATGGTTTTTCACAAGTTCAGCCCGTTGTTCTTTTATAAATATTGCCCGGATTTTATCTTCATCATGAAGAGCGCCGTATTTATCCATAATGTTTTTCACGGAAATTGCTTCAATCCTGGCTTGAGCCGGATCATATTCGCCACAAGGTAAATCACAATGTGCATAGACCGTTTGGGCAGGCAAAATATCTAAAACTTTTTCGTATAGACTCATAATAGTTACTCCATTACTTACCCATTTATCCTACCATCAAATGATTACTTCACCACAAGCGGATTGCAACTCGCTATCCGCTTCGTTAGTATTAAAGTATGCGAGGCACAATGGACGGAGTGAGGCCCCGGGGGGTCACAAGGAACCGGGCGGTTTCAGCTGTTAAAGTTGCCAAAATTCCGCCCGTGCAAAAAATGGCTCCAATGCTTGATCTAAAAGCTCCCAGATCGAGACTTTACAAACTCGCCGATAAAGTTGCCCAGGAGAGCGAGCTGAAGCCCCCGAAGCCACGGCTGCGAGTGCAAATTTCAAAGAAGTGGACCCCGCTGCTTTGGTTTAGCGCCGGCAGTCTGTTTGCAAGTTTGGTCGGGCTCTCGGTAGTTGGAATAGCAACGGCAAATTCTCCACAAGCTTTTCGCGCCCATATCGCGCTAAATCGCCCAACTTTATACGACAATTCTCCAGTTAAGGCCACACTAGCCGCCTCCCACACCACAATTCAAGTAAATTCCACTCAGATTCAGTCGCTGCTCGATAATTTTGTCGCCCAAGCAGACGGACCCATGGCCGTATCGGTGCTTGATCTAAAAACGGGTGAAAGTGGTTCAATTGCTGCCGAAAAAGTTCTTCCAAGCGCCAGTTTGTACAAGTTATTTGTGGCGGGCGGCATATATTCTGAAATAGATAACGGACAACTAAGCTCTGCAAAAGTTGTGCCGGGTACGAACGAAACTGTCGCCAGTTGCCTAAAAGAAATGATCGTTGTGTCTGATAACGTTTGCGGAGAAGCGCTCGAAACCATGCTTGGTCTAGGCTCTTACGACGCTACTTTGCTTTCACAAGGTTATATACACACCGAGTGGTCAGTGCTTCCGGTCGAGACGAGTGTATCCGATGTGGCGTTGCTCTATGAGCGACTCTACAACGGGACCCTACTTTCGCCGACGTCGTCGAAAAACTTTATTGCGCTCCTAAAAGAGCAGCAACTAAATAACCGCCTGCCTCAAGGGCTACCAAATGGAACCCAAATTGCCCACAAAACGGGAGATCTAGATAGTTACGTGCATGACGCTGGCATAGTATATGGCCCAAAAACCGATTATTTAATTGTAGTTATGGCCGGGCCATGGTCAGATCCGGCGACTGCCCCCGCCCAAATCGCCGATTTAAGCAGACAAGTTTGGGCGCTACTCGAAAAATAACTACTTCAAAAGATCGGGTCGGTTTTTCGAAGTTTTCTTTTCGGCTTCAATTTTTCGCCATCTGGCAATTTCTGCATGATTGCCGTTTTGCAAAACATCAGGAACGCGCATGCCTCGAAACTCAACTGGACGAGTGTACTGAGGATATTCCAATAAATCGCCCGAGAAAGATTCATCGATGGAACTTTTATCTCCACCGAGGACTCCGGGGATAAGACGAATCACGCTATCTGTAATTGTCATGGCGGGAATTTCACCGCCGGTTAATACATAGTCGCCGACTGAGATCTCAAAATCGGCGATACTTAAAATCCGCTCGTCGAAGCCTTCATAATGACCAGCTACCAAGATGAGGGCTGATTCTTGGGACAGCTCCTGTGCCAGTCTCTGAGAATAGCGGACGCCTTGGGGGGAGAGAATTATGACTTTCGCAGCCGGGTGCTTGGCCTTTGCTTCTTCAATGGCAGTAAACATCGGCTCAGGTTTTAAGAGCATGCCGTCACCTCCTCCGTAAACTGTGTCATCGACTTGACGACGCGCCCCCAGTCCGTAGGTGCGCAGATCTATCAGACTTATGCTGACAAGTCCGTTATCTTGGGCTTTTTTGATCATCGACATATCAAACGGGCCCCGAAACATATCGGGAAAAAGGGTAATGATATCAAGATGGAGGTGTGGCGTGCTCATGTTCGTTATGCTTTAGAATTATACTTTTGTAACTATATATAATAA
>JBIOIQ010000012.1:0-15699 GCA_044449985.1 Candidatus Saccharimonadia bacterium
CTCCGTTTTGGCTCAACGGATCGGAGAAAGGTGCCGCCGTAGTCGTGGTTGACTGCGTTGGTTGGGTTACAGTAGTTGCGTTAGACGAAACCCCTGCGGCAAGCGGATCAGTACTCGCACCTGGGGCTGCCTCGTTGCCAAATTGGGGAGTAGTACTCAGGCTGCTCGGTGGAGCTAGCAGCGTTGTGCTGGGGCTCTCGCTACTCGGCAGTGCCTGCGAAGGTCCACTGTCGCCAACTAATTGGGCAATTGTTGTGTTTGTCGTCGATGGTGCCACCGAAGTAGTGGTTGTGGGAGCGGGACCCTGAGCAACAGTTGTGACTGTTACCGAAGTTACCGGAGGGGTTGGTTGGGCTGAACTGACTGGAGAAAAAATGTAGTTCGGACGCCCAAACCCCAAAATGTACGGGTCGGTGCTCGTACGCTTATCTCGAAAGAGTTCGCGTCCGTTGGAACCTTCATTTCCCGCGTAGTAGTAAACATCGAAATAGTCCGGATGCGACTCAGTCCAGGCAACGATTCCGATGTGTCCACCGGGCTCGTTGACGAAGATATAGTCACCCGGTTCGGGAAGCGGTGCAGTCGAAGAATTCGACCAATAGTCGATCGAGCCCTTAATGACTGCAACATTGTTTGATTTGGGATTTGTCACCAAGCCATCGGTAGCCCATGAAACAAAATCCGCACACCACTCTTCGTAGGTGATATTTGGATTGCCGATATACATTGTGATATTCGGCGATTCGTAGGTTCCCGCATTTTTTCCAAGTTGGAACTGAGCCTCCGCACGATTGACCGCTGCGGCTCTGGCCGGTTGATCGGACAAACTCACGAGTGATGAAGTTCGAAAGCTCGTCGTGGGAGTGGTCGTGGGTACTTGAGCACCCGCTGTCGCCAGGTTAACGGCACTGACGCCAAGCAGACAGGTCAAACAAATGGAAAGTCGACTAGTCGAAAGCTCCGGAGCGCGCAGCTCTGGAAATCTTTCTTTTACGATTTGGAGCAGGCTAGTAAGCCTGGGTTCTTTGGTCTTCCAGTGCCTGCCTGGACCTCGATAAAACAAATCACTGGGATCGAAGTCTTGCTTGGGAAGTTGCATATCACCCTCCTTGAACAGGGGTAGATTGTTTGTGGGCAGCATCGAGAAGTTTCGCGATACGCCCATTCAAATGGAACTCGATAACAGCAAACGACGAGCTGGACATATTGTCCCAGTTGTCGTACAACGACCAGAAATCTTGCGAGTTCTGGGTTGCGGCAGACCAAAATCCAACGTTTCCGTTTGGAGTCTGGACATCAGGCAACTGCCACGTGGCAACAAGTTGCGCACGAAATGCAGCCGCAGACAGCCCTTGTGGGCTTAACTGCTTGATACGTTCGGCACTTTCGTTGATGTAACGAGACCAAATTAACATGTTCGTTTCAGGGTCGCTCAAACTAAACGAGAGGTTTAGCTCATTGGCAACATCGATGAGCGTAGGGGTTATTTGCATAGGAATCATGCCGCCCCAGTTGCCGTTCGATAGCTGCTGCGGACAATTGGGATTGCCGCCACAACCGATGGTCACCGCCGCCATTATCAGCTGCCAATGATCATACGGATGCAATACCCCAGTTGTCGGATCCGGAGTAGAACCGTAAATGAAATTATTCCCGTTACGGGTCGTAATCCGAGGATCCTTTGCCACAGTTTGGGCGAGACTTTCCCATTGGGAAAGAACCGGCGACGGCCACTGTTGCCAGGCAGGCAAAGTGGTTGTAGTTGCAGGTTCGGTACTAAGAGGTGTAGCGAGACTCAATTTCGGCTTTGCAACAGCCAGATTATGGGCTTTATTGCGCGGCCAGAAAACGAGTCCGAGTAGGGCAACGGCCAAAACTCCGATGACCACAAGCGACATTGCGCGTGGTTTCGGTATGGGTTTGGGAATTTTGGTCGGTGGGCTAGATTTTGGCGATCCGTACTTTTCACGAGCTTCTAGAAGTTTGCGTAGTCTCGCCGTGAGATTGTCACGGGTTTCGATTTTCTCTGTGAGCTGACGCAATGTCAGTTCAGTTTGAAATTCTGCCTGGATCAGGCTGAGTTTTCGCAAATGTTCGGCCTCAATTTCGAGGCGTGCGGTTTCCAGCTTTCTCTCATACTCAGCATTTTCAAGCTCGGTCTTACAGGCTCGGGCTGATTGCTGTTCTGAGATTACTTGCTGGAGCTCAATTATGGTGCGGTTGATCTCGTCAAGCTCAGACTGGATTGTGACCAGTTGCGCATCGACGATTTCTTCGATGACATCACTTGATGTGTATGAATCGAATATCTTGCTCAAGGTTCCCCTCTTTTTCGGGTTCGGGTAAACTGTGATTTTTCTCTACTATTCACTTGTCAAGGTAAGACTGAAATTCCCTACCTAAGTTGAGAACGCAATCTGGTATCTGGCCGATGTTGCTCAGAACCTGGCATACGATTTTAAACAAAATCGGAGAGCAGCTTCTGACCATGCAGCACCCTCCGATAACATATCTAAATTTGCCCAAAGTCTATCTGATAGTTTAAGTTTTGTCAATCAGAAACATCATTATTCAAACTATGGTATGCGAATTTTTAAATCATTAGCCTCAAATATTGGGAGTGCGAAACGGGAGTTAGAGTCTCGTCGGCAGCATTGGTTTGGCGCACTGAAGGATGTAGCATATTATTAACTCATCAACAAGGATCTTCATATGGAAAGTTCTATCCCGGCCTTTGCAGTTAATACTTATCGGATTCAGCATGAGCTCAGTTTGATCAAGGAAAAGTTTAAAGTAACTGACGGTGCTGGCAACCCTATGTTGTGGGTGGTTACCCCATCGATTTCCTTAAAAAAAGAGTTTCATGTCTACACGGACGAGGCGGGTTCAAACGAAGTCCTAAATATCAAAATCCACAAGCTGATCGAAATGGCAGAAACTTGGGACGTCTCCGAGCCTAATTCCGGGTCGTCTCTCGGAACCATTAAGTCTGAGGTACTTAAGTCGATGATGAGGCCTAGCTGGCAGATCTTGTCAGCGAACAATCAGCTAATTGCAGAAGTTTCGGAGAATCTTGCCGGTGCCATAACTGGAGGGCTAGTACCACGGAAATTTATCGCTAATTCGAATGAAACTCAGCTAGCAGAATATGATCAAACTTACTTATCTCTGATGCTGCAATTTAGTATGAACTTTGAGGGTGATACGAACCATGTGCTTGATCGGCGGCTTGGTCTAGCAGCCGGCATAGTTATTGCTCATAAAGCTCTAACCGAGAACCACAAGACGAACAATCCGATGGCTGGCGGATTCAATAACCAACCATTTTAAACATCACCATAAGACTCTATTGCCGAGACCAGTCTAAAGTTCTCGACCTTCCAGTTTCCACTAGGAGTATTAAAGCTTAAACTGTGAGTCATAAGCAGGCTGAGTTCGTGTCCTAATTGTTCAGATGAACAAAATGGTAAGAAAGAATAACTAGGGGAAAATAACAATTTCATGGTGGACTTGATTGGATCTCAGTGGAACTTAATCAAGTTGGAGTTGATCGAGTGGTTCCGATTATCAGAGGAACTTCAATTTGTTACTTTAACATAACTCGATTGCTAACGGTAATAAAGATCCGAGCAGAGGAAAACTTATTCCGCTTCCCTGGCAGTAGCAAACAGGTTAATATAGTAACTTTTTTCCGCATCATAAGACGGACTAACTCGGTGAATCTCAACTATGCCAATACCTGGGATTTGAGTTGCACTTTTCCATAGCTCGCTGCTACTTCCTTCATTTCTCACAGGGCTGACCGTTGCCACATCTGGCCTAGTGGCGCCAACTAGCTTATAAACATTATTTGCGACAGCATCATACGTTGGCTCGCCAGGCTTACCAGATATCACAGTCATGATGTCACCTCTCGGTATTTCATCTTTAGCGAGCCATTTAACCAAACCTAACGCCACTTCGGCAGTACGAAGTTTGGCATCGTCGGCAACATCTCTTAATATATCTGCCATACCTTCAATGCCTGCGGCAGACGCATTACCGACGATTAGATCAATTCCAGCCCGGTTAGCCGCTTCCGCAGAACCTCCCGCTAATTCTGTATAAGCTTCTGCACCACTTCCTAGTTCTTGGTGTGCAGAACTTTCATTTTTCTCTTCTGCTGGCATATTATTGCTCCAATTAGTCGTTAGGCTAATGGTAACTTACCGGTTTTCAATATTCAAGCAACGTAGAGAGGCAATATAACTTCAAGTATAAGAACAATGGTGGGCCTGCCTGGATTCGAACCAGGGACCAAGCGGTTATGAGCCGCCTGCTCTAACCGCTGAGCTACAGGCCCAAATAGAAAGCATCTGTCGGTTAGACACTAAGCAGTATATCAAATAATGCTATTGACTCGAGAATTATAGTTGAGTATTGAGAATATTTAGGGATTTTTTAGAAATCCCTTTGTGCATGTTTATCTTGACTAAACCCCCTTAATCTGATAGACTCTATCACCATGTGCGTGGTCTAATCGTCACGCATTGCAACCTCCAAACCAGATCTAGACCCCCAACCGAAAAGGAGTATGATGGAATCGGATACGATTGCAAGAACCTTGCGTCGCTATACGCCGATTGATGCTCGGGACCTTGACTCGCTGTGCGAGCAAGCTTTGCGAGGGCTGGCCGCCAGGATTCTGGCCGACCCAGTGCATCTCTCGATTGGGCCACCTGAGCCAGTCAAAGACCTGCTCCGCTCTAGCCAACTCTCTCAGATTCGCCTGGGGTTATCAGCCTTCCAGAGGTATGAATACGACCCGAGTGGCGTGGTCGAGAGTTTTGAGCTCGATCCCGAAGACTTCAGAAGGAAGCTGGCCTCGCGCTCGTAGTAAATCTGGATTGAGGTCCCGGTCCGCATAACTTCGCGGACCGGTCTCATCCCAAGTTTTTAGATTACTAAAATTTTAGGTTGAGAAGATTAAAAAGACGCGCAACAATTACCAATGGCTGCTAGGAATTGGACTACTGTCCGTGATGATAGTCAATTTATGGCCGGAAAAATTTCAAAACCAAGCGGTATCACCTATAATAAGTAAAATGCCGAAGAAGAAATACAAAAAATACAAACCGCTTCCCCCCTGGCAACGAACCATTCACTGGTTAAGCTTTACTACCATCGCAATCGTTGGCATCGTTGGTCTAAGTCTGCAGATTGGACATACCGTCATACCACCATCAATTCCCAATAATCTGGTAAACGCTTCAAGATCAGACATAAGAAGTGACTATCAGCAAGTCATACCGAAATTGGCCGAGTTTCAATCGCAAGAAGAAGATACCGGGATTAATGTCGTCAGTAGCAATATCATTTTGCAAGATGAAGCAGAAGTAAATCTGGCTAATTCAATTGGCGATATTTCTGCTGCCAGAAGAGCCTTGGGAATACTCGAAAATAATTTATCCGATTGGCAATCGAGCCTCAGTTCCCAGACCAAAGCGAAAGATTTAGCCAACCAAGCTGCAGCGGCCCAACTTCTCGCAGCCTTAAATGCCCGCAATCCTAGCCAGGTTGGGTTAAATGTTCCTATACTTATTTACCACTACACCCCAACCGATTTTGAAAACCAGCTAAAATACCTGGTAGCCCACAATTATCAGACGATAACTTTTGCCCAACTGGTAGCGGCGCTTAATCACACTGCTAGCTTACCCCCGAAACCCGTCATTATTACTTATGATGATGGCTATGAGAATCAGATGACAGCCTTTAGTTTGCTCGAAAAATATAATATGAAAGCAACATTTTATATTATTACTGGCGGAGCTGGGAGTAATTATTGTATAGGGGCCAATCGATCGAACTCAACCTGCGGGGACGCCAGCTTAAACTGGGACCAAATTAGAATGCTCGATCAAAGTGGATTGATTACGATCGGGGCACACACGGTTGATCATCCAAATCTTGCGGGTCTTTCCGCCGCCTCCCAACAATTTCAGATCGATACCAGTAAAGCCGAAATTGAAGCCCAAATCGGACATACCATTACAGATTTCGCCTATCCTTACGGATCATATAATGCAACGACCATATCGCTCGTGCACGCGGCAGGATTTACTACCGCAGTCACTACCGCTCCCGGAACCTTTGACTCACTGAGTAATCTTTTAACACTTCCCCGCCTGCGAAACGTCTACGCACTTCCTTAATCGGATAACTTGGTAGTGCAAAACGCACATCGTTTTGCGGAAAAAGGGATCTCGCTTAAACATTCGGGACATTTCTTGGTAGTGGGATCTTCGGTCTTTTTATTTCGGTTTGCCAGCTCATTTAGCTTATTGATGGGAGTTACTACAAAGAAGAAGACAACGGCAGCCAGGATGAGAAAAGATACCAGGGAGTTCAGAAAATCACCATAGCTAAACACACTATGATGAATACTAAACTTTAGACCTGCAAAATCCGGTTGACCACCGATGGCTGCAATAAGTGGAGTAATAATGTCTTTGACGAGGGCTTGAATGACGGTATTAAAGGCAGCGCCGACTACCACCGCTACGGCTAGGTCAACTACATTACCCCGAAGAATAAACTTTTTAAATTCGCTTAACATATGGCTTAAGTGTAGCTAATTTTTAGGAAGCTTCAAGAGTTAGGCTTTGTTTGCCAGTCTTATTCCCAGCGGAATAATTTAACCGCAACAGCGTATGCGAGAATTCCCCAAACCACTAGACCGAGAATGTCTGTTCTGACCGTCCAAAGACCCGCTCCCTGATTGGCAATTTGGTGCATAGCATCCGCCAGATAAGTCAGTGGAAAGAAGTTAGTGATGGTTTTTAGATACCCTGGAAAATTATCTCGCGGGAAAAACACGCCGGATAAAAAAAGCATGGGAAAGCTTATCAAGTTTGCCACGGGAGCTGCTTGATTTTCCTCTTTCGCCCATCCAGCAATGCCAAACCCAAAAGCCAAGAATACAATGACGCCAAGCGTCGCGACGATGAGAAGCTCAACAATACTTCCGACCAGATGCATATGGAAAAAAGCGATTCCTAAGAAAAGGAGCAAGAAAACCTGCAAGATCCCGATGATGAGGCGAGCAACCGATTGACCGAGAATAAAGTTTATCGGATGAGTTGGAGTTGCTTGTAATCTTCGCAGGGCACCGGAAGTTTTAAAACTTATAAAACCAAAAGCAACGCTAAAGATACCAAGCTGCATGATACTCATTGCCATAATACCCGGGACCAGGAAGTCTATATAGTTTAGATTATTGGTTTTTACCCCGGTCGTGCTGACAGAAATAATCTGTGGTGATTTCGTAAGTCCACTATTTAAACCACTGGCGATCTGGCCCAAAATGAGCCCGGCAGTTTGTCCGGTACCCGGATTTCCAGAATTATAGTGGGCAATAATTGAAGTTGGGACCAGCCGGCCAAATTTATCGACGGTCCCAAATGACTGCGGTACGATCACCTGGAGGTCAATTTTACCTTTGCCTAGCATATCCGTGGCCGAAGACTCACTCATCGTATCAATCTTAAAAGCACTGACTTTATCGATTGCCGATACATAGCTGGTCCCAAGCGAGCTTGAGGAATAATTAGTTAGTCCGATATGAATACTACCGTTAGTATTTCCTGTGTTTAAGAGACCGAAGATACCGATCAGAATGACCGGAATAAATAAGGTGAAGAAAACGGCAGTGACATTGCGAAAATACATTTTGACTGAAGCGACCGTCAAGCTCCAGAGTGATTGCCAGGTCCTTTTCATTCGCGTAAATCCTTTCCGGTCAGATCAATAAATACATCTTCAAGCGTGGCCTGTTGGACTTCGGTCTTTGGTTGAAAGCCTCGCGCGAGCAAATCTTCAATTAATTGCGCCGGTTTATTTAAGGCAATAATTTTACCGTCGTCCATAATCGCCACCCGATCACAAAGGACTTGGGCTTCTTCCATGTAATGAGTGGTAAGAATTACTGTTGTGCCCTGAGACTGAATTTGCTGAACCAGTTCCCACAGGTTTCGTCTGGCTTGCGGATCAAGTCCGGTAGTTGGCTCATCCAAAAATATTGCCACTGGTTGGTTCACAAGCGCTGTGGCGATAGAAAAACGTTGTTTCTGACCACCCGAAAGCGATTTTACCCTTGATTTAGCTTTTTCTTCGAGATTGACTTCTTTTAAGAGTTTATCTGGATGTGCACTCTGAGCATAAAGACTCGAAAATAGGACCAGTAGTTCCTGTAATGATAAATAATCAAAGAAAGAAGAAGATTGGAGTTGGACGCCGATAATTTCTTTTATTCGATAAGGATCATCGGCGACATTAATGCCATTTAAAATGACCGTGCCACCATCAATCGGGCGCATCCCTTCTATCATTTCAAGCGTGGTTGTTTTGCCGGCTCCATTGGGACCTAGAATCCCAAAAACTTCGCCGCGGGATACACTAAAAGTAACCCCTTTCACGACCTCACGATCGTCATAAGACTTCTTTAAATCGGTAACTTTTAAGATATGGCTGTCGTCCATACGGGGTATTTTACAGTAAAATTGGTTTTTGTACTAACCGAAGTAAGCAAATAAGTTAGGTTCCAAAGTTGGTTGCGAGAATTGAGAGATCTAAAATATTGACTACCCCATCTCCATTCAGATCACCTTGAGCCCTGGTAGCGCCACTTAAGCCATAATTTTGGGCAAGTATCGAAAGATCTATGATATTAACCGCCCCATCACCATTCACATCCCCGGGTTTAATGACAGTTTTTATAACCAGTCCGGTCGAAAGTGCCGAATTATTCCCTGCTCCGTCATAAGCCGATACCGTATAGGTGTAAGATGTGCCGCTAGCAAGCCCTGTATCTGAATAACTGGTTGTAACAGCTGTCCCAACTTGGGCACCATTTCGAAATACCTTATAGCCTGTGACTCCAACGTTATCGGTTGAAGCTGTCCAAGATAGCGTCAAACTTGTGCTTGCGACATTCGAAGTTGCGAGTCCAACCGGCACACTCGGAGGTGTAGTATCGGCCAGAGTCGAAAATGCCACGGGTGTCGATTGGGCCGACAAGTTACCGGCTCCGTCATAGGCAGCGATGGTGTAAGAATAGCTCGTATTAGGAGTAAGCCCCGTATCCGTAAAATTGGCTGACACAACGGATTGAAGTAGGGCGCCGCTACGATAAATATGGTACCCAACTACCGCGACGTCATCTGTTGAAGGGGTCCAGGTCAAACCGAGCGTCGTAACCGTTTTGGTAGGTGCAGCCAGTCCGGTCGGAACACTTGGCGGAGTGGTATCGGGAAGCGTTGCCAGGGCGCTGCCAACCGAAGTAGTTGATACGTTTCCGGCAGCATCAAATGCAACAACGGTGTAAGTATAGGTGGTGTTGGGAGTAAGACCTATATCCGAATATGAAGTTCCTAGGATGTTTCCTCCGACTTGTGTACCATTTCGGAATACTTTGTAACCAGCAACACCGACATTATCCGTACTGGCGGTCCATGCTAAGGTGATAGAAGTATCCGTATGCGCTGATAATACCAGTCCGGTCGGAGCTGTTGGCGGAGTCGTGTCAGCAATGGTGTAAGTCCCACCGGTTGAACCGGCCAGAACATTGACGGTATCACTGGCACGAATAATCGATGAGGTGTTCGCAAAGCTGACAGCTGCAGCCCCAGTACCGATAGCGGTAAAGGTGATATTTGCCACCACTTGATCACCCGTTAGCGTCGAAGTGAACTTGGCGCAAGCGATTTGGATTGTTCCGGTATTGCTAATTGGCGAGGGACTGACCGACGGGCAAGCTCCCGCAGGACTATTGAAATTTGTGTTAGTAGTGGTATCGATACTGACAAGATTTAACTTGGTTTTATCATAAGTCAGATCAGATTCAACGGCATTTATTGCGTCCGTATTGGAATTTTCATGAACAGCCACCGTAAAATTTGACCCTAAAGAGACCGTGGACGAAGACGGCACCAAAGACAATGTGTCTGAGGCAGCGTGTCCAGAGTAAACCAGATAAATTCCAAGTAAACTGGCAAATACCAAGACGCCGACTAATATTTGAGGCCGATTCGAAGGTCGCCGAAGTAGTAACGGATGAGCTTTGTGTGACTCGTGGTGTTCAGCTTTGTGTTTGGGCATCGGGAGCCGCGTCCTTTGGACCGGCAGTTGGTTCGTTAGTAGCTGCAGGCATCGAAGCAGCCGGCGGTTCATCAGTTGAACCCGGGTAGACGACATGTCCAATGGGGGCGGACATTGGTGGAGCAGTTGGCATTACGGCAGTAGCTGCAGGTGGTGTCGAAGGTGGTGGAGACGATGGATGCTCAATGTGTAGCGACGGTGGAGCTGAATCACCACCAATTTTGGGGGTACTCGACCGCATAGCTAGCCAGATTCCCCCGCCAATTACTAAGATCAACAGAACTGCACCGATTAGCAGCGTGGGCCAGCTTAGATTAGTTGCGGCAAGACGAACGGAATACTGCTGAACAATCGCTGGCTTAGTCGACATTGCAACCTCAATAACTTGAGATTTGGTTGTGCCTTTGTCGGTAATTTTGACGGTATGTGAGCCATTGGTCACCCCAGTAAACCCAGCGAGCCCACTGGAATCGCTAATGGCAGTGACTCCAGAATCAAGTGTCACAGTCGCGCCCTTGATGGCAAGTCCGAACTCATCCTCGACTTTAACGCTGACAAGATAGACCGGCTCAGCAGACCCCGTTACTGGTACGGATGATGTAGGAGATGACGAGGGTGAAGGTGATGGGGGCGAGGACTGCGGAGAAGATGAAGGTGATGTGCTTGGTGAGCTGGAAGGTGAAGGTGAAGTTTTAGGGGTCGGGGAAGGTGAAGGAGTGGGCGATGGTGATGGTGAAGGTGAGGGAGATGGAGATGGTGAAACAGGAGCAGCAAGTGTAAAGCTACCACCGGCCGTACTGCCGTTCCAAATATTTGTATATCCACTTACCTGGACAATTTGCGAAGTGCCGGCAAAGCTAATTGAAGCAGTACCTGCTGCAATCGCATTAAAGCTGAGTGTTGCGACTGTTTGATCGCCAGATAAGTAAGTGGTGCCAAACTTAGCACAGGCAATTTTTATCGAACCAGTATTTGTTACCGGATAGGGACTGACACTCGGGCAAGATCCGGCCGAACCATTAAAATTCGCGTTTACGCTAGTATCGATGCTAAGCAGATTTAATTTTGCCGAGTCGTATGTCAGATCTGATTCAACTGCATTTATTTGGTTTGAGCCACTATTCTCGTGGATCGTGACGGAAAAGTTATTCCCGACTGTGTAGCTGCCGCTCGCTGGTACTAAGCTCATGGTGGCTGTCCCTGCAGCACTGACTGGGAGCCCGACTAAAATAAGCCCCGTAACACTTATCCCAACGACAACTTTTTGTAATAAATTATAGTTATTAAGATTCATGCATTTTTATCATAAGCATTATCCATCTTTCGTGCAAGTGCTATCTCGATTAATACAAAAGCCCCCCGATTGCTGGGGGGTTTTGTAAAATTACGAAATTTTTAGGCTTTTTTGAGAATCGGGAGACCGGTTCGTGCATTTTCTACAACTTGGTAACCGGCAGGCAGCGCGTCAATTGCACCTTCTTTGATCTCGCGAGCAAAGAAATAGATCCGTTGGACTCGGCCACCCTTTAAGGTGACGTCTCTTTGATGCAGTAGATACTGCTGACCTTTCGAATTTGTGTGTGTGTAAGCCATTGTAAACCCTCACTTAATAGTAATGCTTATAGATTAAGCTAATGCTCGTCAGGTGTCAACAGATTCGCCACCTGAAAAACCCCTTTTTCGAGAACGATTGCATGGAAATGGCTTTGCTAAGCATTATGAGGCTAATGGTACAGATTAAGACTGTTAAACAGTTTGCGCCAATTATCTTCTGAAATTGCATTTGTTGGTCTAATAAACACTAAGGTACCTTCCCCATCCATCACTGCGGTTTGTCCGCCATTTAACTCAACTGGATGAGTAAGATAGACTTTGCCGACGACGCTATCGAATGAAGCATAATTTTGGAGTTTATTTATTAGTGTTTCAAAGGCTTGCGGTGCATCAACGAACCCATCGGGAGAGGCTTGTTCGGTAATGTTAAGGTTTAATCTTAGGGATGCATTAGAACACACATAAGTAACTATTTTGGCCTGCGGATCATAAGCAAAACTTGATCTTTGGCAATGATAATTCGAACTTTTAGGATAAAAAATACCAAAACTGACGTTTCGTCTGATTGATGGAGGAATTGGACTACTAAAATATACCAACCCGAATGCACTTATCAGGGCAATTACGATTATGCAAAGTGAGAATATGATTAACGTTCGGGTTTTAGTTTTTACCATCATTACTTGATGTTGAGATTGGTAAAGAGAGAACCCCGACAATTATCGGTCAAAGTCGAGCAGGTATTCGAATAGGCGGATTGGGCGAGCCCGGCATTCGTATAGGAAGCTCCCGCAGAAGCTGAAGTATTGACATACCCGGCCGTTGTGGTCGGATTAATATATTGTCCGACACTGCCGGCTGTGGCTTCAACGTAGACTGGACCAGCCGTCGCAATTATCGCGTTTATCGAATTGGCGGTGGTAGTTCCATCAGTAGCGACCACTACTCCGTAAACCAGATCGCTTGCAGCACTGGTTGGCGCGAATTGTCCGGCTGTCCCGGTCAGTTTTACGAGTTGCCCGGGCGCCGAGGCAGTTGTCAGATTTCCGGTTTCCTTAGTAGTGGTTGTAAAGAAGCGGGTATCATAAATTGCGCTTAAAGCTGTGCCTGAACCGTTTTCTTTAATGGTTGCTAAGCAAAGTATCGGAGCAGTGGCGGAGAAGCTTGGCAAATCGGCTGTTTCCGTAGCACTAGCAGTCGTTAAGGTAGGAGCGCTACCACTGGTACTCACACAAAGGTGTTGAAAATTACTAGCAGTGGAAGTGGTGGAAACATCAGCAGATTGGGCGGCAATAATTTGTTTGCGCCCGCTGGAATAAGCAATACAACCGGTCCAGCGGATAGTATTGGCAGCCGAGCCGTCATAGACTTTACATGGGCCGGCGTTGGCTAGTGTAGAAGTGATACCGACCAAATCTCCGGGAGTCGAACCTGAATCCGGAACCACACCAAATAGTATTGCATTCAAGCCCTCGGTTGAGGCCAGGTCTTGCCAACTACCATTGATACAAGCTCTGATACTGTTGGAACCAGCATTGGTATTGTAATAAAGTGCTCCCTGATTGGTAGTCGATCCACAGGTTGAAGTGTCAGCGTAGACATTATACGAATCAAGCTCTAAGAGAATTTGGGTTGCGTCAGAAGTAGCAGACCCTATCACCACGACATTATCAGTTGTATCAACCGATAATTCATTTGCACTCCCTGAATTCTGGACCTGGAAGGCGGTGGCAGAGTTTGTCGAGCTCTTAGCGATAATCGAGGCGCTGGAGTTATTGGTGGTAAAGCTTATATTTCCGCCAGCAGAATCGGTCGTCAAGGAAATATTGCCGGTTCCACCTTTTAGAGCCACTGAACTACCATTCAAGAAGGTACCGATCGTCACATTGTCGACCGCACTGGCATTGGTGTTATTGCCTATCTTAATGGTTTGTGTTTCTGCCCCGCTACCATCTCCCAGTTGGATCGTTTTTGCCTGAGAACCTACCCCAATATTGACTGCGCCAGTCCCAGTTGAATCTAGAATGAGGACACCGGTTCCATTAGACTTCACACTAAGACCAGTGTTCGCGGTCGATACAGCGATTGCAGGCGCAGATGATCCACTAAACGTTAGGTGAGTTGCGTCAAGCGTATCGGTATTAATCGTTCCGCTCGTCACTAAGTTTCCAGAAGTATCAACCGTCAGATTTCCGGTCGTGCCACCAACCGCCAAAAGTTGAGTAGCCGTGCCACTGATACCAATACCGACAGCACTGTTGGTCGTATCAACATTTAGAATATTCGTGCCACTGGCGTTTTGAACTTGGAAAGCGTTAGTGGAATTCGTAGCATTTTGAAGAAGCATCGAACCACTCCCCCCGATGTTACCGCTAACTTGCAGCGATTGAGCAACTTGTAGTCCCCCTGCGACTGAAGTATCACCGCCAATATTGGCATTGCTGTTAGTCGTAAGTGTGCCAGTTTCGACCCCGCCTGCTTCCAATTGCTGGACATATGCACCCCCGAGATCAAAGGACTGTACTTCGGCTCCGGTATCACTCACCACATAGCCATAACGACCAGAGACTACAACGTAGGACGAGAGGAACCCTGCGATACTGGTGGAAGACGCGATGGTGATAGTACCAACTGAGACAGGCGAACTTGGAGTTGAAACATCAAAGACCTGAACCACATTACTCGGGGTTGCGACGGCCGCATAGAGATATCTGCCTTGGAGCCAAACGTTCTGAACAATACCGGTACTATAGGTACTTGCAGTTCCTACAAGCGAGGGCGCGGTTGGGTTAGAGATATCTAAAATTTTAATGTTGTCAGCAGCCCCATTACCAATATAGGCATAGCGGCCAGAGACATAGATACCGGCTGAAGAGTTAAGACCGGTAGAATAGGTTGATTTTAAGACCGGGCTGGCTGGATTAGAGACATCAACAATTTGGAAATTTGTCCCACTACCTGCACCAATAATGTAGAGATAGCGTCCTTGAATGAAGTCAGATATTTGGGTAGCACCAATCGAGAAGAGACTTCCAATTAACGTTGGATTAGTAGGGTTTGAAATATCCATTATCGCGAGCTTGGATGAGTTATATAAGAGGACATAGGCGTAGCGACCAGAGACCGTTATTCCAAGAGGGCCTGCCGAATTACCATAGTTATACAGACCCACGCTAGACGGTGTATTGGGGTTTGAAATATCGAAGATTTCCAAGGCTCCGTTACTAGAACCAGTGACCCCGTATTCAGAAACGTAGGCGTAGTGGCCTTGTACTGTAACGGCTAGGGGGTGAACATCGGTGGTGGCAACCGAAGATATCTGAGAGAGCGACGATGGTGTAGATATATCCATGATACGCATGGTTTGCGAGTTCTCGTTCACTTCATAGAGATCCTTACCTTGGACCGCAATCCAGGGACTATTAGATGAAGATCCACCGGTTGCAACTGTGGAAAGAGCCGAAGTCGGTTGATTACCGACCACATCAAGTTGAGCAGTCAGATTCACATTCGTTGGATTTCCAACGGTAATTCTTGAATTGGTGCTATCCGCAGTCAACAGTGGGGTGGCACCGGAGTTTTGAATTTGGAAAGCAGTCGTGGAATTAGATTGGTTTTTAAATAGGGTCTGTCCACCACTTTGAATACTAAACTCGGTTGCATAAGCGTTCGCGGAGTCGTTAAAGAACAGTGCTGGGCTGCGAGTTGTCACTGCACCAGGAGCATCGAAGTAGATTAGTCCGCTAGTATTCTGATTATCAACACGGAGGATGTTAGAGCCGGCACTGGTTTGAGTACTATCGGTTATGTAAGCATTGCCATTACCATCGCCATCTAGAATCAGAGTGGCATCTTGATTGAGGAATATCTGACCCGTTGCGGAAAATAGAGGCGGCGTTAGGCTCCCTGACCAAACGTAGGCTACCCCATCATCGATCAAAGTCGTCGTGGGCGCCACAATCGTATTACTCGCCCAAGAGTTACTTGCGCCTGTAGTCGAACGGTACA
>JBIOIQ010000013.1:0-15626 GCA_044449985.1 Candidatus Saccharimonadia bacterium
ATAACATATAAGATAGCAGTCCTAAGCTACTTACGGCGAGGCTTAAAACAACTTTGTACCACTCAAGTTCTTCCTCGAGCATAATAAGAGCGACAAATATAGCAACTATAACGCCGGTGATATGTGTTGCACTGCTCAAAAGCGCAAACAAACTGGCTAGGTAGTACCGTTTGGATAACGCAAAGTAAATCGCTCCTAGTGCTAAAAACGCAAATAAACTTTCAGCAAATGGGGCGATAAGAAAAACGCTCGTTGGAAAAAGAACAAAAAACAGTAGTGCTCGCAGTGGCTCGGTCACGTCCTTGAGATTGAATAGTTTCCTAGCAATTTTTAGGTAGAAGTAAATTGCACCTACTAAACTTGTCCAGGCAATCACTAACGCGCTGACGAGAGGAGAAGGGATAATGAAATTAAGAACATGGATTGTAATGGGATAAAGAGGAAACCAATTTACCCAAAACAGGTTTTGATATCCGGTGAGCGCAATTTGGATATAGTCTGCACCGTCCCAACTGGCTAAGTAACTTAAAGGGTTGTGAGGTTCAAGTAGATAGTGAAAACCGGGACTTGGTGCGGAAGCGACAGTATTGTAAAAGCCATGACCAAGAAAAACACCGACAAAAACTAAAATAAGGGTAATGACTATGGCTAAACGGATATCGGATATCCGATGAAAATATGACCGCACTTTTTCCATCAGGATTAAAGTCATCAATAAGATTCCATTTTTTTAGATGGTGGGCGAGAGAGGACTTGAACCTCCACGACTTTCGTCACTAGCCCCTCATGCTAGCGTGTATACCATTTCACCACTCGCCCTGGTCATACTTTGCTGTATATTAAAAAGACAAAAATTATTCTAACCGAATTGTAAAATACTAGCCCAAAACTGATAATTTCGCAATGCATAGGCCAACTTATGGCGCTCGCCTGCTTATCGGTGGTATAATATCAAGCATATTATATAAGGACACCACCTATGCTGTACTTTATTGTGCTCGGAATTATCGTAATTATCTTGCTTTTTGTATGGTCGGCTTATAATGGACTCGTCAGATCAAGTGCAAGAACTGACGAAGCGCTTAGTGATATTAATGTGCAACTGAAGCGTCGCTATGATTTAATTCCAAATCTAGTAAATACTGTCAAAGGTTATGCTGCACATGAATCCGGGGTGTTTGAAAAAGTTACCCAGGCAAGAACTGCTGCAATGGGCGCAACTACTGTTGCGGATAAAGCTCAAGCCGAAAATCAGTTAGCTGGTGCGTTAAAAAGTTTGTTTGCGGTTGCCGAAGCCTATCCGGATCTCAAAGCTAGTGAAAATTTCAGTCAATTACAAGGTGAGTTGGTTGATACTGAAGATAAAATTCAAGCTGCCAGAAGGTTCTATAACAGTAATGTTCGTGACTACAATATTAAACTCCAAGTTTTCCCAACGAATTTATTTGCGCAAATGCTTGGATTCGCCAAAAAAGATTTCTTTGGCACTGATGATCAAGCTCAAATAGAGCAGCCGGTTGAAGTCAAGTTTTAAGGTAACGTTGTGATGCAAGATTATCGAAAATACCTAGTCTGGGAAGAGGCAATAGTTCTGGCGACACAGGTCCATAACCTGATTGATTCGTTACCGGAAAGTGAGCGATCAGCTCTTGCCGTTTCGCTCAATGATGCGGCAGTCAGTTTGGCAACCAGCATTTCAATTTCGTTATCAATGTCACAGCCACCGGTTGCTACCAAGGCCATCGCACTTCTCACACAGCTCGAAATGGTAGATCGGATATACCCAGCACTTGATACGGCTGAAGTTGATGCTGCGGCCGCGAAACTACTCGCAAAGCTCGAGCATGATGAGCAGTTTCGAGAATTAAAACCGCTAAACTTAAGCACACATTCCGATTCACCGGAAGACAGTGAGCCATCTCCAGATAGTGATGACTCAGATGATGAATCCGATGAAGATGAAGATGAGTCACCCCAGACTAGTAAAGTTTCGATTGGCTCATAAAGCGTAAGGGGTAGTATGTATAAGCAAATCGATAGCAACAAACGTCGAACAATTTTTATAATGGCATTTTTTGTAATCTTTGTATGGTTATTTGGCTGGGTGCTATCCCAAGCAACCGGCAACTCAGCTCTCGTTGTATTCTTCGCGATATTTGGGATTGGTTACGCAATTATAGGCTATTTCGCTTCGGCAAAGATTACTCTCGCAATTGCAGGTGCTCAGCCAATCGAGAAAAAAGATGCTCCAGATTTGTATCGAGTAGTCGAAAACCTCTCGATAGCTGGTGGCCTACCGATGCCTCAAATCTATATCACCCCTGACCAATCACCCAATGCATTTGCAACGGGGAGAGATCCACAGCATGCCGTAGTTTGCGTAACATCAGGACTGCTCCAAATAATGGATAACAATGAGCTAGAAGGTGTAATCGGTCACGAACTTAGTCACGTGGGCAATTACGACATCAGACTTATGGCAATTGTGGTGGTTTTAGTTGGAGTTATTACCGTTATGAGCAACTTCTTTTTAAGATTTACCTTTTTTGGTGGGCGAAGCAGAAATAATAATAATGGCGACGGCGAACTAGGAATTATTTTTTTAGTTATTGGCATAGTGATGGCAATTTTAGCTCCGATAGCTGCGACTCTTATTCAGCTTGCAGTTTCGCGAAATCGTGAATATTTAGCTGATGCATCAGGGGCGCTTCTAACTAGGTATCCGGAAGGGCTAGCAAGTGCCTTAAGAAAAATTCAAAACGTTAACATTCCGTTGCAACATGCCAACACTGCTACGGCACATTTATATATTGCCAATCCGCTGAAACAGGCAGGTGGTGCTTTTACGAAATTGTTCGACACGCATCCACCTATCGAAGAGCGGATTAATCGTCTAGAAAATATGGAGATTAAACCTTAAATGACTAAAAGTGTTCCTTCGGCACTATCACTGGCTAAAAATGCCGGGAAGATTTTTTGGAAAAACCCTCTAAAGCTTATCGGCTTGGTGGCGATCATTGCCGTACCACTAGCTATTCTTGGGAACATATTTGGACTCGGCCAAGACCCTCAATTTAGTGCGTATACTTCATTTCTTAGTTTAATAATGAATGTTGCCCTAATCTGGATGATTGTTCAACTTTGGCAAGGCGAAAAACCTCGAATTCGTGATGCGTACTATCGAGGTACGGGTAGTTTTGTAAGGTTTATCATACTTGCTGTGATGCTGACATTAATGTTGATTCCGTTCTTAATTGGTGGCTTGATTTATTTAAGTGGTATCAGTGGCGCGACTCTAATTGCGAGTACCGGCGAAAAGATTGCTCTAGGAATAGTCTGGTTCGTTTTTGCTTTGCCGAGTATTTTATTAATTGCCAGGTATTTTCTGGGAGTTTATGTATTGATTGCCGAGGACGAAACTCCAATTGGTGCGTTTCGTCGAAGCGGAAAACTAGTCAAAGGACACACTTTACGAGTTCTCGTAAGACTTCTAATCCTGGCGATCGTTGCCATCTTAGTACTTAGTCTTCCTGCACTCGCAGTGTTGTCGGGTACGCAGAGCTTGAGCGTGAACATTGGTCTAACCGGACTTCAACTGATCTCAACATTAGTAGTATTACCGTTTGCCAATTTGTATTTATATGGACTTTATCGGAAGTTGGCCGATGAAGAAAGATGAAGCTAAAGCTCGGGTAGCTAAACTTCGTGAACAGATTAATGAATATCGTTACAATTATCATGTCTTAAATCGCTCAATTATGAGCGAATCTGCAGCTGATAGTTTAAAGCACGAATTAAGCGTACTTGAAACAAGTTTCCCAGACTTAATAACGCCAGATTCTCCGACACAAAGAGTGGCCGGCAAACCTTTAGAAAAATTTGTGGCTGTCGCGCACGAGATTCCGATGCTGAGTTTAAATGACGTTTTTGATCGAGCTGAAGTAGAGGCCTGGATTGAAAGATGCGAAAAATTACTTAGCCACCGAATCCGAGGATTTTTTACTGAAATTAAGAAGGACGGCATGGCCGGTACTCTGATATATGTTAATGGCAATTTAATCCAAGGTCTCACCAGAGGGGATGGTTCGGTAGGAGAAGATGTCACGCAAAATTTTCGAACCATTGAATCAGTCCCATTGTCACTTCGACATGACTCAACCGTAGTGCAGGATGTATATCGTGAACGCTTCGAGGTTAGAGGTGAAGTTTTACTTTATAAAAAAGATTTTGAGGAACTTAATTCCGCTCGAGCCTTAGCGCAAAAACCATTATTTGCCAATACTCGAAATACTGCGGCTGGGACTATGCGTCAACTTGATCCGAGTTTAGTAGCAGAGCGTCGTCTCAGGTTTCTGGCCTATTTAACGCCATCAAGAATCAAAGGGATTTCGACATTAGAGCAAGCTCAAGATTTGACGAAAAAATTAGGATTTAGTGTTGAGCCACATAGTAAAATATTAAAAAATATTGATGAAATCATGGAATTTGTGTCGGAGTGGAGCGAAAAACGTAAAACACTCGAGTTTGGCACAGATGGTTTGGTGATAACTATTAATGATCTTGATGACTTCGATAAGTTAGGGGTTGTCGGCAAAGCCCCTCGTGGAGCAGTTGCATTTAAGTTTCCAGCCGAACAAGTTACTACAAAACTTCATAACATTATGGTTAGTATTGGCAGAACTGGAGCGGCTACACCTTTTGCGGTTCTTGAACCGGTTTCGGTGGCTGGAAGCACGGTAAGTCTGGCTACACTTCACAATGAGAATGAGATTAAAAGAAAAGATATTCGCATTGGCGATACTGTAATTATCCAAAAAGCTGGTGATGTCATTCCGGAAGTGGTAGAGGCTTTGCCAAAGCTAAGAAACGGATCTGAAAAGTCATTTTCAATGCCGGATAAATGCCCAGTTTGTCATACAAAACTATTAAAAACTCCGGAAGAAGCAATCTGGCGTTGCCCAAACTTTTATTGTGCTGCGCAAGAGAGGGGAAGAATCATTCATTTTGCAAGCAAAGATGCTTTTGACGTTGAAGGGCTAGGCGAGAAAGTGGTTGATCAATTGCTAGAAGCAAAATTAATCGAAGACGCCGCCGATATATTTGCACTACATTATCAAGGACTCATTGCACTTGAACGTTTTGCGGACAAATCAGCCCAAAATTTGCTAAACTCAATTAGCGCTCGAAAGCTGATACCACTGGATAAATATATATTTGCCCTGGGAATTAGGCACGTCGGAGCCCAAACTGCCACTGATCTCGCCAGACATTTTGGGTCACTTGAATATTTTCGAAAAGCCAGCGAGGAAGAACTTTTAGCCATTGAAGGAATTGGTGGAGTAGTTGCTGAATCGATCATCGAATGGTTATCAGAAGATAGAAACATTCAACTGCTGGCTAAGCTCGAAAAACTTGGCGTTAAGCCGCAAAGCTTGACGTTAAAAATCGGCAAACTAAATAATTTAGTTTTTGTCATCACAGGTGTTCTGAGCATGGGCTCACGTGAAGAAATTGAAGCAAAGATTAGCGATCTTGGTGGTACGTTTAGTGATTCAGTGACAAAATCGACCACTCATCTAGTTGTAGGAGAAGATCCGGGAAAGAGCAAAATTGCCAAAGCCGATACCTTCGCGACGACTAAAATATCTGAAGATGAGCTTCGCAAACTGCTAAGTTAGATAGTAGAGTTTCATAGCGTTATGAAAATGTTTGTCTTAAGCCTTTATTGAAGTTCGTATTATTGATAAAATGCACTCATGTCTAAAATTGGTATATCAGAAGTCAAGCGGATTGCCGCTCTGGCTCATATTGGTTTAACGGATGACCAAGTTGCAGCGATGGCGACTGAGCTTGGTGAGATTGTTAATTTTGTCGAAAAGCTCTCCGAAGTTGATACTTCTAAAATCGACCCAACCGACCAAGTGACTGGGTTAGTAGACGTGCTAAGGAAGGATGAAGTCAAGGTTTGCGAGATTGACCAAGATGAATTATTGCAAAACGCTCCAGAGCGCGACGGGTCATATATAAAAGTAAGGCGCGTTCTGTGATTAATATAACGCAGCCAATCGCTGAGATAACATCTGCTGTTCTTTCAAGGCAGGTTTCAGTAGAAGAACTTGTTGTGCAAAGTCTGAGCGAGATAAGCCGGCGTGAAGATCTGCATGCGATTCTTGAGATTAATCCTCGTGCCGTTGAGGAAGCAAAAAAACTTGACCAGGCAATTTCGCAAGGTAGAAAAGGAAAACTAATTGGGGTTCCATTTATCGCGAAAGATAATTTTCTGACTCTCCATACCCATACCACCGCCTCTAGCAATATACTCCGACCCTTTGTTGCCCCATATCAAGCCACAAGTATCAATTTGCTGGAACAAGAGGGTGCAATTATGGTTGCAAAGGCTAATATGGATGCATTTGCGCATGGTAGTTCGACTGAAAATAGTGATTTTGGTGCAACAAAAAATCCCTGGGATACTTCGAGAGTTCCCGGTGGCTCATCAGGTGGTTGCGCCGCAGCAGTTGCTAGCGGATTAGCAACATTTGCAGTTGGCACTGATACAGGTGGCTCTATTCGCCAGCCCGCAAGTTTTTGCGGCATAGTAGGCCTAAAACCAACGTATGGTCTCGTGTCGCGATATGGCGTTATTGCAATGGCAAGCTCAACTGATGTCATAGGACCAATTACGAGATCAGTTGAAGACGCCTCTAAAGTTCTCGATGTTATTGCCGGGCAAGATCCAAACGACGGGACAACCATCCAGCGCGATCCGGAGTATAGTATGGAAAGTCTGAAGTCGCTAAGAGGCCTAAAGGTCGGCGTAATATCTGAATATTTCTCGACAGGACTAGATGATGGAGTTCGACAGCGAACGGATAACGTCATAGAAGTAATAAAATCTCTTGGCGCAGACACTGAACTTGTCAGCTTGCCCGCGGTAGACTTAGCCCTTGCCTGTTATTACATTATCGTGCCAGCAGAAATTAGCTCGAACTTGGCTCGTTATGACGGAATAAAATTTGGTTATAGTGACACAAGTGCCAGAAACCTTGCTGAAACTTATGATTTAAGCCGAAATAATGGCTTTGGCGCAGAAGCCAAAAGACGCATATTAATTGGCACATATGTACTTTCAAGTGGATATTATGACGCATATTATAAGCAAGCCCAAAAGGTTAGAACGCTTCTGATTGAACAATTTGAAAAAGCCTTCAAAGAATATGACATACTTGTCGGACCAACTACGCCAACTACCGCATTTAAATTAGGCGAAAATACTCAAGATCCTTTATCAATGTACTTATCAGATGTTATGACAGTAGCAGCTAATTTGATCGGGATCCCTGCAATATCGATACCCTCCGGTATCTCGGAAGGCTTACCCGTGGGTTTTCAATTAATGGCTGCCCAGAGACAAGAAAATAGTCTGCTTTCGGTAGCGCACATACTTGAGCAGTCGCTTGCGAAAAATAAGGTTGCGATATGAACATATTTTTCGCACTTGTGATAATTCTGATCGCGGCGATTCTCATATATTCGGTTATGCTTGGTCAATCTAAGCCAAGATTAACCCGCGTAAAACAAGGTGCAGTAGATAAAGAAATGATTGCGGGTAGGTGGAATACCATAAAACTTACGTCTGAATCTGGACCAAGCGGTTTAAAAAACTCCGTAAACGAAGCAGATAAATTGCTCGATTTTGCAATGAAGCAAATTGGCTTCCCGGGCGAAACCATGGGTGAGCGTTTAAAAGTTGCCGACCGCAACTTTAGCAACCGCAATAATGTGTGGGAGGCTCATAAACTTCGTAATAGCATGGCCCATGATATTGACTTTGATTTAGTGCCATCAATGGCAAAAGATGCGTTGAAGGCATTCGAACGAGCTCTAAAGGATTTAGGGGCGTTATAACAATGACAATCTCGCAAACTGAATTTGAAACCGTTATCGGGATTGAGACACATGTTCAGCTTAAAACCAAGACTAAATTATTTTGCAGTTGTGATAATGATGCCAAAGAGGCATTGCCTAACACAAAGATTTGTCCGGTATGTCTTGGACTGCCAGGAACATTACCAGTACTTAATGAGCAGGCAGTTATTTTAGCTATAAAAGCAAACGTTGCCCTTAACGGCAAGTTAGCAGCTAGAACAAAGTTTGATCGCAAGAATTACTTTTACCCTGATCTACCCAAAGGTTATCAGATAACTCAATTCGATCAACCAATTATTGGGCGAGGATATATAGAAATATACGACGGGGAGCAGCTTAAAAAAATTGGCATCACCAGGGCTCACATGGAAGAAGATGCTGGGAAGCTTACCCATCCAGAAGGGGCAAATTATTCGTTGGTCGATTTAAATCGAGCCGGTACGCCACTTCTTGAAATTGTCAGTGAACCTGATTTAAGATCCCCGGCTCAAGCTAAAGCTTATGCTCAAGAAATATATACTTTAATGCGGTACGCCGAGGTAAGTGAAGCGAACTTATATTATGGAAATATGCGTTTTGACGTAAATGTGAGTGTGCGACCAAAGGGTAGTGTAGAATTCGGTACGCGTGCAGAAGTGAAGAACCTAAACTCATTTCGAGCAGTTGAAAGAGCAAGCGAATATGAGCAAAAACGACAAATTGATCTAATTTCAAAAGGCCATAAGATTGTCCAAGAAACGAGAGGCTGGAATGAGGCAAAACAACAGACCTATTCTCAGCGCAGCAAAGAAGAGGCTCATGACTATCGATATTTTCCTGAACCTGATATCCCTCCGATAGTCATTACCAAAACTATGGTTGATCAGGCACTTAATAAAATGCCAAAATTACCAAACGTAATTCGCGAGGAGATGTTGGCTCAAGGATTAACTAAATCTGCTATAAATACTCTGCTAATTAGAATTGGACTTACAAAATTATATTTTGCTGCCCAAGCAATTGATCCGCACTATTCGAAATTAATTGGGAACTGGCTCGTCGGGCTACCAGAAGAAATTGCAACAGAACTCGAGGATCAAATAACGACAGAGAATTTGATTCAAGGTAAAATAGCTCAAAACTTAAATGAGTTAGCTGCGATGCAGATATCCGGACGTTTAAGCACAAGTGCTGCAAAACAAATACTTGAAGTGATGCTCAAAAATAAAAAAGCTCCAGAAGGTATAGCAGCCGAATTGAAGTTATTTCAAAATTCAGATAACTCACAAATTGAGACTTTAATAGATGAAGTCATAGCAGAAAACCCCATTCCTGTTGATCAGTTTAAATCCGGCGAAACGAAAGTTGCAGGATTTCTTGTCGGTCAAGTTATGAAAAAAAGTCACGGTCAGGCTAATCCTCAAGTAGTCGGCGAAATTCTTGCCTCAAAACTTGCACAATAAAGATCTTTTGGAAGATTGCTTTATTGCGTTTGTAAAAAAATACAAAAAACGAAAAATGCTAACTTTTTATTTCGTTAAAATCGGAATATAATGAAGCTAATCAGACAAATATTATGAACGGAGCATTTAAATGACGGGTCTCGAAACTACATTAGTGATAATTCTGGCTGTAGGTTTTGGACTCCTCTTGCTTTTGAGCATTATAGTTGTGTTCATAATTATTAGTATTTTGCAGAACATTCGGCATATTACGCAAAAAGCTGAAAACGCCACAGATAATTTAGCGGAAATTGCTAAGGCAGTGGCGCAGAAAGCGGGTCCGGGACTTGCTTCAGCATTAATCGGACTGGCCATGAAAAAATTTAAGAAGAGTCATAAATCTGAGAAGGAGGAAGAATGAAAAACGACGAAAATCGAAGCGGCGGGAAGTTCTTTAAGGGCCTCTTAGTTGGTGGTTTAATTGGTTCAGTTGCTGCAATTTTATTTGCACCAAAAAGCGGAAAAGAAACTCAAGAGGATTTGAAACGTAAAGCTCGGGGTATGAAGCGAGATCTTGATGCAATGATCAATGACATGCAAGAAGATCTTGTTGGACGCATTGATAACTTAAAAGTTGTTGCCAAGGATCTTTCTGGGGAAGCGAAAATCGAAAGCCAAGATTTGATCACTCGAGCTGAACTTCTGAAATCCGATTTGGCTGCTTCGGCGAACAATCTTCAACGCTTAGGCGGAGAAGCTAAAGATGAAGTAGTCACAAATTCCAAACATTTACTTTCCGAAGGCTCGGCTATTATGAGCGAGCTCGAAAGAGTCACCAAAAAAATGATGGCCTCTGCGAAGGAAAAAGTGAAAAAAGATCAAACCCAGAATCAAGAAAAATCCGAAGAGTAAGTTCAGAGGATCTGTTTTCAAAATCTCAAAACACACTCTATTTTTTAGATCTGTTATTGGGTAACTAAATAATTAAATGTGTAGGTTACTCCAGCCACTCCGGAGTTTAATTTGCTAACTCCAATAACCAACTGGGTGGTTGAAGCGGAAACATAAAACTCACCTGCTCCTGATGCAGGGTTTCCGGTCGGATTGGCAATTGCTGTTGCGGTTTCGAGACCAACCGGCGAAGCTACAGCATGAGGGGTAGAGCTAAAGGGGGAGCGAAATGTTATTGTTACTAAATCTCCGCCGGTTCCAAGAGCTCCCGAACCAGTTGTGATCGTTACTACTCCGCTTGTATCATTGCCGCTGATCGTAGCAGTTCCTCCTCCGTCCGCGTTTGAGACCGAAACCGTGGGGGTAGTTCCACTGGTAATAATATGCCCAAAAGTGAGTCCCCCGATGGTTGCTGTTTTAACGTTTAAATTACCAGCCGATAAAGTTCCGCTAAACGCACCATTACCATTAAAGTTGGCATTACCTGTAAATATACTTGTTCCAGTTACAATCAAATTACCACCGACATTAAGTTGACCTTTCGTAGTCACTGCACCTTGAAGGAGTGTTGAGCCGTCCACTTGAGAATTTTGTTTGATTTCGGTGTTGTTGGTTGCAAATGTTCCGGTCACCGCTAAGTTATTAAGGGTTGAATTTCCAGTAACTTGAAAACCATTATTCACCGAAACGGCACTATTAAAATCTAGTGTTTGAGTTCCTTGAGCGATCTTTAAAGAATTTCCAGCTAGTTGTTGAAGTTGAGATGTGGTTAAACTCGTTCCATTTATTGTGACAACGCCGGCTTTCTTATTCTGCTTTAGATAAAGATAGGTTGTTCCGGTTACTAGGATAATAGCTACTATAACGGCAGCAACAATTCCAAACAGTTTGGATCTTGCTAACACCGACAGCCAAGTTTTGTTTACTTTAGGTGTCGCTTCCTCATTATTCGAAGATGCGTTGGCAAGAGAAGCAAGTGATATTGTTTCAGACTTACCGTCCTGAGGTTTATCAGATTGTTGAGGAGTATTTGAAGTTGGATCCAAAATTCGTCTAGCTATTAATATGAATAATATAACGCTTATGGTAAAATTACTCAAGGAATATAAGACGCTTATGGTATAATAAGTTTAATGTTGCGAAAACCAAAACTGAGTCCGCATTATCATTCGGGTAAATATCTCGAGCATAAACATACTTCCTATGGCTCGTTAATTATCGCGCTTTTTTTATCAGGGATGTGTTTGGTCGGAATTACTTCTTCAACCCTTGCTGACACTGTATCAGTGCAAGCGGTAGTACCAGGTACTGCACCAGGTAATGCACCGACAATTTCTACACCTTTATCCGGACAACATTTTACAAGCATTCCAATTGCAGTCAGAGGTTCTTGTGATGCGGGCTTACTAGTGAATCTTTATCGAAATAATATCTTAAGTGGGGCCGCTATTTGTGGGCCTTCAGGCAGCTATCTGATAAACTCGGATTTATTTATTGGACAAAATAATCTGGTCGCTCAAATGTTAAATGCTGGGGATCAGCCAAGTCCCTATTCTTCGGGACTCGTTGTATATTATGATCTTCCATCAAGCCCAGTAAATTTAGTTAATGGCTCAGTTTCAGGAACAAACGGAAATGTAATTCTGACGGCTCAAAGTGTGTATAAAGGTACTACTCCCGGTCAATCACTATCGTGGCCCATCGAAATTATCGGAGGCGTAGCCCCTTATGCAGTAAGTGTCGATTGGGGCGATGGTTCGACAGATCTGATAAGTCGCTCTCAGCCAGGAAACTTTAGCGTTACGCATACATATGCGCAGGCAGGTGGTTATAAAGGGGGCTACACGATGAGTCTAAAAGCTGTCGATGCACAAGGAACAATCGGGACTTTGCAGTTAGTCGCAATTGTTAATAATGCGGTTGGACTGCCGATTGTCGGATCAATAAAACCGACGTCTTCCAATCCTTTAACAGATCTAGTTATTGCTTGGCCACTTTGGATCGTGGCTTTTTTGCTAGTAGTGAGTTTTTGGGTTGGAGATATACGGGGAAGACGCCGAGATGCAAATTCTCAAAGCTCGCCCCCTAGCCCCAATCAAATACCTGGCGCTATAGGGGCATAAAATGCAGCTCATCAGAGATTTCATTTCTGTAAAACGGAACAAAACTTTTACGATTGTTTCGGGTATTTGTATATTTATTTTGATTTGTTTGATTATTCTATGGCGCTTACTGAATCAGCCAGCGGTTGGAAAAATTAATATTCCTCAAAATTCAAAAAACTCATCAAGCCAAGTTTCTATAACATATAAAGCACTCAAAGGGCAGTATTTTTCAACGGAGTATCCTTCAACGTTCTCATTTATCCAGATGGGTGCTCAACAGTCTAACGTTGGAATGGATAGTTTTGATTTGGCAACCAGCGAAATAAATGGTTATTCTCATATTACATTTAATGTTCAACCAGATAATAGGGGTATTCTTGATAACCCTTCTTACCACTTAAGAGTGATTGAGAATAATGTGTATAGACAGAGTTCCGGTAAGGTGGGATCGGATGTTTCGTACATTATGACCAGAACTGATTCGGGATATGAACAGACCATTTTTTTTGAACATCATGGTTACTTAGCCATTATTTCTCAAACCTCTGGGTCTAATGATCCGAATGGTGAATCACAGATTATGCAACATATTCTTGAAAATTGGAAATGGCTGGTCCCGTAGAGTTGTAAAACGCTACTGCTTATCCTAGTATAATCAGTATGAAGCGTGAGTTTGAGGTATTTAAAGTAATATTGGTTATTTTGCTGGCAACAATGCCCGCCTCAACTACTTATACGCTGCACAATTATAGTTTTGGATCGGGAGGAGCAGCGACTAGCACATCAACAAACTATAGTATTAGTGGCTTGAGCGGAGAACAAAATGGAGTTACTGTCACTTCGCCGAATTTTTCGACAAAACCAGGTAATAACAATTCCCAAACTGCAAATGTTCCGACCATAACGATATCCAACCCCAGTAGTTACTATAATGAGCTATTAATAGTTATTGGAACACAAAATAATCCGAGTGATACATTGTACGTTGTCGAAATAAGTACAGATAATTTTGCAACAAATATCAATTATATAAAGAGCGACAATACGATTGAAGTTTCTCCGACTTATCCCACCGACTATCGAACTTATTCAGGATGGGGAAGTGCTGGAGGGACCGTAATTATCGGACTTACCCCATCTACAACTTATTATGTCCGTGCCAGCGCAATTCAAGGAAAGTTTTCTCAGAGTGCATACGGCCCGGTTAGCTCGGTGGCTACAGTCAATCCACAGCTTTCATTTTCAGTTTCACCAACCACTAGTAATTTCGGAAATTTAAATGCCGGATCGGTGATAACTTCAAGTCCAAACGGAAGTTTAACTTTTGCTACCAACGCCGATTCGGGAGGTAACATTTATATTGCTTCACAAAACGCGGCACTTTATAGTGCGAGAATTTTATCCTCCATAACTTCGGCTACTACGAATTTGACAAGTGCTACTTCAGGGTATGGTGTTCAAGATTCAAGTCCTACTCAAACTAGTGGAGGACCACTTACTAGTGTTTCGCCTTATAATGGTTCTTCGAATAATGTCGGCGCGCTATCAGCCACTTTTCAGCCGTTATTAACTTCAGCCGGGCCAGTTTTCGGTGGTACCGCGACCCTGCTTATAATGGCCAAAGCCAGTAACGTAACACCAGCTGCACCTGACTACACTGATATTTTGACATTAGTTGCTTCTGGAGCTTTTTAAGAAAAGCAATTCCCAGTTTTCTTTGAAAACGCTTGACACAGTCTAAAACATACTCCAGAATAAAGCATAAGCACATTTAAGTGTGGTGGAAAAATAAATAATTTAGGATAACAAGAGGGTATTATGACTTTTCGCGAGAATTTATTAAGGCGATTACAAATTGCTACTGTCGTAGCTTTAGTCGCACAAACAATCTTGCCGTTTTTAATTGGTTCAGCAGCTGCAACTCCAGCTTTTGTCTATACTCAAGTAATCTTTAACCGTATGCAAATTTCGACCGCTACTACCGGTACGGTTTGTTCAAAATTTGCAACAACCCCAGGAACAACAGCGACTACCTTGTCAGTTGTGTTTCCTGCCGGTTATACGGTAAGTACGACCGTGGGTAACTGGACTATAAATACTACCTCTTCGCCAGCATGGCCAACTGGTTCCTCGGCCTGGACTGGTGTTGCCGCTCCAACTGGTGGTACCGGTGTGGTCGGTCAACAGGTAAACTTTAATGTTACCGGCGCCTCCCAACCATCTGGAACCGGTCCGTATTGTTTTAACTGGACTAACTCCGCCGGTGTTTCAAATCCCAGCTCAGCTAATCCGAACTTGCAAGGCTCAACCACACTTGCGCATGGTGCATATCCGGGAGCAGTAGGTGAGTTCACTTCTAATTGGTCATCAGCAGCTATTACGAGTGATCAGATTGCGGTTACTGCTGTAGTACCTCCTACCTTTACATTTACACTCTCGGGGACATCACAAGCTTTCGCCGGTAATTTAAGTCCAAGTTCGACAACAAGTACTGCTTCACTTACGGCGACCGTTCAGACCAACGCTGCTTCAGGTTACGCTTGTTTTGTCGAAGATGCTCAGGCCAAGACCGTCACTGATGCAGGCTCAAATCCTGCAAATAAGCACGGCTCGCTCTATTCGACTATTGCCAACTACTATATTTCGAACAACACTTCAAACTCGTTAGGAACTGCCGCTCATACCGTCTCAACAGGAGCAGATGACTATGGATTCGCAGTAACTGCCGTTGCTCAAGGTGGTGGTGGACAGATTGGAACGGGAACCGTCAATGCTGCTTATGACGGTACTGCTGGAAGTAAAGCTGGAGTTCTCGATCCAACCCAACTCAGGCCTTTCGGCTCCTCGACGGGCGACTCAAATGGTGATGTTTACACATTCCTCGAAAGAGCTGAAATTGCAGGTGTGACTCCAGCTGCCACTGATTACGCTGATACTTTAACTGTTGTCGCAGCCGGTTATTTCTAAGTAGCTTCAACAACCAAACGAGAAACGACTCTAAAAAAGAGTCGTTTTTTTATCCTTATGCTTAGGTTATACTATATCTCATATGGTGGATTTCAACGGACGAAATATTTTCCGTGTTGCGCTTCTTGGCGTAGTTTTATTTTTACTTCTCCCCATAGCCACTTTTGCTGATGGTTCTGGCGCTTTATCTATTTCTACTTCGCCCCTACCCATTAACCTTTTAGCCGATCCCGGCACTACTGCTACTGCCCAA
>JBIOIQ010000014.1:0-12883 GCA_044449985.1 Candidatus Saccharimonadia bacterium
ATATTATTGCGAATTACTGATAATCTTTGCAAATACGTGATTATTACGTTATTGACTCCTCAATTACTCGATGTAAATACCTCAAATTGTGAATTGAAACTAGCTTACCTGCCAAAGGTTCTCCAACCACAAACATATGTCGAATAAGTGCCCTGCTCCAACCCGATTCACAACTTAAACAATCACATCCATCATCTATTGGGGAAGGATCTTCTTTAAATCTTTCTGCTGTTAAGTTAACCGCGATATCACCCGTAATCCAAGCTTGCCCGTGTCTACCGTTACGGGTAGGCAAAACACAATCAAACATATCTATCTTGTGTTTGATACCATATCTGATTTCAATGGGATATCCGACTCCCATTAAATAATGTGGCCTCGCAGGATCGTATAGATCTTCCAGGTACGCTAGCATATCAAACATTTCCTGCCGGGATTCACCTACACTTAATCCCCCAATTGCTATTCCGTCGACATCCTTTGACTGAATATGGTCGAGGCTTTGTTTCCTAAGTTTTCTATCCAAACCACCCTGAATTACACCAAATATTGCAGGGGGATTTTCGTAATCTCTAGCTAGTATTTTGTATTCGGCTAAACAGCGATCTAACCACCGATTTGTTCTTTCAAAAGCCTCCAGAGCGCGTTCGGGTTCAGTCTCAAGATTAATCACATCATCAAATGCCACGATGATATCGGCACCTAGCTTAAACTGGATCTGCATGCTAATTTCGGGGGAAATAAAAATCGTATCTCCACTTCTTGGTTCCTGAAAATGAACCCCTTCTTCGCTGATTTTTCTTATTTTACCCAGTGAATATACTTGAAATCCACCTGAATCAGTCAACGTCGGTCCGTCCCACCGATTAAAACTGGCTAATCCTCCCATTTTCGAGACTATTTCTTCTCCAGGTCGAATGTGCAGGTGATAGGTATTTGAGAGTTGAATTTGAGTTCCTGTACTCTTAACTTCATCTGGAGTTAACCCCTTAACCATGCCTAAGGTACCATCGGGCATAAATGTTGGCGTTGAAACATTCCCATGGGAGGTTTCGAGCATACCTGTGCGATAGTTTGAGTTGGTTTTGGTAACCTGGAATCGAAAATTATTCATGCATTTTACTGTATCATCCGAATACTAGGCTCGCAATTTCGTTGTATAAAAAACATCATAATTCTTTAGGTTTACAATCTGTAAACCGATATAAAATGCTTGTGCTTGCAGGCAATTCTGAATACCGTTACGCTATTTGTAGAAAACTCTAAAGAGTTGGCAAGTTTTTAAGAGATGTTGGAAGAAAAACCGAGAGTTTATATTGATATAGCTACCGTAACTGAGATTGGTGCAATGCTTAGTCAACACGTTGCAGAAAAAATTAGATTGAAAGTTGGCGGTTTAGTTAACCGCGAATTATCTGTTGTCGAGCCCCACGGAATGGTTATGTCTAGTAACGATCCAACAATTGATGAAATGGTAGATCTTGAGAATACTCCTTGGGCTATATCATTCCAATACGGCGGTCAAATTGTAGGTTATATTGTACTCGCTGAGGCTATGCCTAATCATGAAGAGATTACCCCTCTTGTCAGATCCATTGCCGAACTCGTCATGCATCAATCAATCTTGATTGAACAGATACCGAAACAGGAAGAACGACTTGATAAATTTATCTACGATATTCTTCATCGCCCTCTTTCCGAAGAACCTCTTCTAGCAGCAGAAGGACGCTTGTTCGATATCGATCTCGCTACACCTCGCATTGCTATCGTAATTTATGTTGATGATCCTAGTCTGACGACGTCAGCGTCTGACCCTAGTAGTGACCGTGAGGCTCATATAGCTCGCTACAAAGCCGGCATCGACCGAGGCCTAAAGTCGTTTTATACATCAAGCTTCGATAATATTGTTGCATATATAGGACAAAATAAATTTTGTATTTTGAAATCCCTAGCGAGCAATGGCGAGTTGGATGACAGTCTTGAAGCATTTAAGAAATCAATAAACACAATTTATGACATCATTAAATCCGAGTTAAAAGTTCCTACCAGCGTGGGTGTCGGTAACTATCACCCTGACTTAATTGGTCTACGTCAAAGTTATAATGAAGCTATTTCGGCGATCGAACTTGGCACTCAAATGTGGGGTACTGACAGAATTTACCGCATTGATGATTTCGGGGTTGTCGCACCACTATTTTCGGGAATCGATGAAACAAACATTTACTTTAGTCGTGAACTGCTTGATAGACTTGGAGAGAATGTTGAAATTATCCAAACTCTCGAAGCATTTTTTACCTATGATATGAGTCTGACTAGAACCGCGGAAAAGCTAGAGATTCACCGCAACACCTTAGTCTATCGGCTGGATCGAATTGCCGAAACGTTGTCGCTTGATCCGAGGCTATTCGATGATGCTGTTCAAATCCGATTAGCTATACTATTTACTCGATTCGTTGAACAAACATGACTTTTAAACTGAGTAATTTTATATGGAAATAACGAAAGAGCTTGCCCAGCAAGTCCGCGAGAAAGCCAAAACAATTCTTGACCGTGAAATCATCATCACAAACTCGAGCGGTATCGTCTTAGTTGGGCCAACTAAACAAGTCGGAAAGTTTGTTGCTGAAGCTCTAACTGCTTGCCAAGAAGGAACAAAAAATACGGGCCACCTAGGTCCCAGCCAAGTTGAATGGCTACCGTTTGTTTACGAACAAAGGGTTATCGGAGTTTTTGGCATTGTCCTAGACGAGGGCATGTTCGCGAGTGAAACATTTAGTCTGCTACAAGGTCTTGCAGAAGTGATAGTGCATCAATTTCTTTTACTGGATAAAATGCAGTCGCCAGAGATTGGACGGGCCGAATTTATCAAGGAACTTCTGACTGCTAGCCAAGTCGATTTTGATGACGCCTATCACCAGGCAGATATCCTTCAACTTAATTTAAGAGCCAACCAAGCGGTAATCCTTGCTAATATTCATCAATTTGAGCATAAGGTAACCGAGTCAAAGTCTCACCTTTCTCCTGAAGAACAGAGAGTAGAACTCCGCAAATCAATTGATGCTACACTTATTACTCTTCGAACAGCATTTAAGAATAATTCTGAAAATGTCGTATCTTATCTCGGTGATGACACATTTGTCATACTCAAGGGTATCGGTGGAGGCAGCTTAAATACCTTAAACACAATTCGTTTCTTAAGCGAAAAGGGCAATTATATATATGAAGTGTTGTCAAAATTACCACAAAATAATAGCGTTACTGTCGGCATCGGACAATACTACCCCAACCTCGGAGGACTTCGGAAAAGTTACCAAGATGCTAAATTATCCCTAAGTGTAGGCTCAAAAGTTTGGGGACGCGGAAAAGTTTACCACGTTAAACAAGTTGGGATGTTCGTTACGCTGGCAAATATTGGTCAAGACCGTAAAGCCGAGCTCGCTCATCAAATTCTTCATCCCCTTCTCCGAGATCAACAACTTTATAAAACAGTGAAGATATTTCTGGATAGTGGACTGAACCTCACCGAAGCCTCAAAAAATCTTCATATTCATAGGAATACTCTTATCTATAGATTGGATAAAACAAAAAAGATTATCGGGCTTGATCCTAGGCATTTCGATGATGCCTTACAAATAAAACTTGGCCTCATGTTTTACCAACCCGCCTAATAACTGGTGCATTTTCGTTTTTTCGAAGGGTACTTTATTTTCTGCTTCCTATAGGTATTTATAATGCTTATGAATAATTTATTTTGTCTGATTTTCATCGTTATTCCAAAAAAAACGATGAAAAAATGTAAGTTTTTGTATGCCTGAGGTGTTGTTCTGAAGTCCTCAGGTTAGTAAAATCCTTCACAAGTTGGTGAACAGTGTTGAGTAGCACTTAATACGGAAGGTGAGAGATGGGACTAAGCAAAGAACAAAAAGAGCCAAACGATTATTTTACATTCTTCGAAGAGGCTGGAAACGAGAGCCGCTTCGACCTAAATGAGACTCTTGATACCCGTTCTCAAAGCGAGACTGGAGATGGTCTCAGTAAGGACAATGTCCATAAGCTTACGGAGGATTTACTAAATCCCCTCCCCTCTGACAGCGATTATTATTATTCATTTGAATAGTCAAAAAACCAGCCAAAACCGGCTGGTTTTTTGATCTGTCTCCATTATTTATAGCATTTTCTAAGTCATTTCGAATTGAATGGCCAATCATTCTTCTTGTGCTTGACTGTTTGGTTTTTGTTCGGTTAACATCTGTTTAGCATCGAATGAACTTAAGCAACACATGAACCTCCATGAACGACCATGCGTTCTTTTCTCTCCGTAAATCTACTTTGAGCTATTAATCTTTCGGGGAAAGACCAATGCCTTTGCTATTAACAACACTAACCGGCCTCAGGAGTAAACATGCGAGAAATCATCAATGAACCAGTCGACGTCATCGCAGCTTTTCGACAAGACAGACCAAAAATCAGTCATGTCCAACCACACTATGTCCGCTGGCGCGGTCACAAATACCATATTGATACCTTTGGACTCTACCACCCAGAACGTCGAGGAAGTCGATTATTTCACATCTTCAGCTTCTCCAGCGGCAATACTGCTTTTCGGGTCGAACTCGATCCTGACACTCTGGCATGGACCCTCACGGAGGTATTTTATGGAGATTAATCATAATCCTGACCGACCCGAGATCATGCACATTGATCTCAATAGCGCTTTTGCCATGACCGAGCAACAGGCAAATCCCCTGCTTAGAGGAAGACCCGTTGGCGTGACCAACCGATTAAACGATTGGGCAATCTGTATTGCAACGTCTTATGAGGCCAAGCGCCTCGGAATCACCTTGGGGACTCGCCAGAGCGAAGCAAAACGCATCGCATCAAATTTTGTCATGGTCGAAAGTGACTCAGCCAAATACACCCATATCCATAAGAAGTTCTTGGCAATGTTTCAGAGTTACTCACCGATTGCTTACATGAAATCAATTGATGAAGGTGTCATAGATTTCCGTAACCTGAGGCCCATATTAAAAAATCGACCCCTAGAAGACATTGGTCATGAGATAAAACAAAGGGTTCGCAATGAAATTGGCAATTATATGACCGTAAATATTGGAATCGGTCAAAATCGTTGGATGGCAAAACTAGCTGCCGGCTTCATGAAGCCGGATGGTATGTACACTATTGGGCGCAACAATGCAGCTGAAGTTTACGGTCTGCTTAATCTGTGTGAATTACCATATATCAAATCCAAGAATCAGCTCCGCCTAAACTCTGCCGGGATCTATACTTGCCCAGATTTTTACAAAGCTACCGAGCCAGTTCTGGTCAAGCAAGTGTTTCGAAGCATTGTTGGCCACATATGGTACCTGAAACTCCGTGGTTATGAAACCGAGGTTGAAACAGGCATCCGTACGGTCGGCCGAAGCTATGTGCTAGAACACCGTACGGCTGATCCCGAAGAGATCCTAAACCTGCTTTATAAAGCCTCGGCAAAAATAAGCCGCAGGCTACGCAAAAACCACCTCGCAACACGGGGGCTCATGCTTGCGTTTGGGTATCGTGTAGAAGCCTCCTCAACCTATGGACATCCAACTCCGGGTAGACATGGCTGGTACCAACGCCATATGTACCATACGGCAGTGTATAGGGCTGATCAGCTGTTTCACCGAGCAGCTGAGCTATTTGCCGCCAGTCCCCCCGACCGAATAGTTACAAGCTTATTTATGACCAGTTATGCCCTGGAACCAGTTCGGACAAACCAACCATCACTATTTAACGATGATGAAGCAAAGAGAGACCGGTTAGAAACGGCTCTAAATCAGATAAACGACCGTTATGGGGAGTTGACAGTTACCCCCGCGACGGTCACTGCATCTAAGAATCCCATGAAAGACAAAATTCCTTTTGGAACGGTTCGGTATTTCGACTAAGCCCACTCAGAAAGGTTTTCCCCAAATAACTGAGTTTTATCCACTCGACTTTTTTATAGTCACATGACAATATATAGTCATGAAATGTCCATTTTGTCGTGAAACGAAGACAGATGTCTATAATAGCAGGGCAACGAACGCCCAGAACCAAGTATGGCGAAGGAGGAGATGCCTAAGCTGTGGTCAGAGTTTCACCAGCTACGAGCAGCCTGACCTACGCTACCTGCTTGTAGGCGATAAAAACGGGAAGACAGGTCACTTTAGTCGACCCCGACTCTTCTCGTCGATTTATGAGGCATTTGAGAGCTCACACGCCACACCTGAAACAATAGACGCAGTCACAGACACGGTCGAAGAAAAGATCTTGGACTTAAAGCAAAGTATTATCACTTCGAAACAGATAGCGACAATAATATTGATAACTCTGAAGCATTTCCATGCTCCCGCATTTCTACGATATTTATCAGGCCACACTGAATTAAACTCAAGCGCCGAAATAAAAAAGATATTAAAAGCATTCTAAAAACTGACCCTTTTCGGGTCAGTTTTTAGAATTCAACTCACAAAAATGAAATCTAGGGTTATTTGTCCTTAGAAGATTCGTTTCCCTCTTCAGTAGATTCAGCCTCTTCATCGGCTACACCTTCCGGTACGGCTTCACCCACTTCGGCATCAAGTTCTGCTAACTCTTCCTCACTGCGAGGCTCTTCAACCTTGGCAACTAATTCCTCGATGTCAGTCAGAAGTTCAACTTTCGGTGGGATTACTAGATCAGAAACATGAATCGTTTTCTCAAAATCATCAAGTATCGAAATATCCACTTCTATAGCTTCGGGAAGATCAGCAGGTAGAGCTTCGATTTCGAGCATCTCAAGATTTTTAAATAAGGTCCCTTCGAGCTGATACACCGCAGTTGATTCGCCTGTAAATCGAAGCGGAACTTCTGTACGGATTTTTTCATCCATCCGGACCAAATAAAGATCAGCATGTATAATAAGCCCTGTTCGACTGTCATGTTGAACATCATGAAATAAAACATTGATATCTTTATCGCCAGTAATCTTCAAATCAACTATCTTATTACTGCCCGCTATGGCATATATTTTCTCTAACTCTTTGGCATCAAGGGTAATCGGTTCGGACGCTTGTCCATGACCATACATAACTGCCGGTACAAAGCCTGACTTTCGAAGTGCCAAAACTTTCTTTCCCTTTTCAGTTCGTTTCGTTGCAGACAAATGAATAGTATCCATATCTTATTTACCTCAGAAGAGGTTACCTTTCCTTATGGGTTTAGACCTAATTTTGGCTTATCTTACCAAATCCGCCATCCATACTTGATAGGAAGCGGTGAAATTCGGCAATTTCTTCAGCCTTAATTGAGCCTTTACTCGCAAATTTAGCGCCTTCGTTTTGCTTCAGATCAGACTTGGGACGACGACCCCTTGGTTTGTCTCCGAGTGATACCGTAGCAAGGACTGGCATTGAACAAGAGTGACAACCAAGTTGAACAAAGCAATATTGATCAATTTGGCCTAAGACTTTTATATCATCGAAATGATAGTGCGTCTCACAAGATGGACATTTATAAAACTCCTGAAGGTTCTTAACGAGTTCTTGAAGCTGTTTGCGACTCATGACGCCCTCTCTTGTTGTAAGGTGATTATAACAGCTCTCCTACTTGATCTCAAGTTATACTGTTCTGTTGCCGTTATCAAGGCGTCTTGTCTTAAGCCATGAATTGACCGTTAGAAATGCCGTAAAGCTGACCATCAGGATAAACAAGACGATTAATGCAATAATTTTGCCAAAACTTCCCGTACGAATTGCGACCAAACCAAACAACAAGGCCACTGCATATAGTGTAATTACTGCACTTCGTTGGGAAAACCCGGCTTCGAGCATCAAATGATGCAAATGACCTTTATCCGCCTTAAATGGTGAGCTTCGATGATAAATCCGCCTCACGGCTGCCCAAATAGTATCAAATATGGTGAAACCGAGTACTAGGCCTGCTGTAGCCAGTTTCCCGCCTGAATAGATTGCAAGAAGTGCAAGTGTCATCCCGAGAAAATAGGCCCCCCCATCTCCCATAAAAATTTTCGCGGGGTAAAAATTATAAGGCAAAAATCCTAAGGCTGCCCCGGTCATGATAATTGCGAGCATCGCCACCACAGGCTGATTCACTTTGGGCCCTATTGAAAGCAGAAACATTACTAACCCCGCAATCGCCGACACACCGCATGCGAGCCCATCAAGACCATCCAAAAAATTTATTGCGTTCACTAACCCAACCATCCAGATTAGGCTCAAGGTATTTCCGATAGGACTTATATGAAATGAGAGAAATCGCCAGTGTACCCAAAATCTTCCATAATTGAGAATGATAGTATTTCCAAACGGGTTTGAAATTGACGTGATTCCGATGCCTCCTGACAGCACGACCATCGCCGCAATTATTTGCCATATAAGTTTTTTCCAGGGATTTAGACTCTTGATATCATCAACAACTCCGACGAACACGAGAATAAATATGCCGAAAATTAAGCTAAGAAATCGCCGATCATGGGGTAGCAACAAAAGTGCAGGAATCAAAAAACCAATAAATATAGCGACTCCACCCAGATACGGAACTGGTTTGAGATGAATTTTTCGATCACCAGGAAGAGCCAGAATATTATGTTCAAGTGCAAAGCGCCTGACTATTGGAGTAATGAATGCGCTTAAACCGGCCGCTAGTATAAAACCTAGCGCATAATTCATGGCTTTGTTGCTTTCTCCGTAACTTGAAATTCTAGATATTTACCAAACATTAAACGAGTTTGAGCATCGATGGCAGCAACTGCATTAAAGATTATCGTTGTAAATGGACTCAGTACCCACTGAAGTACCATCGCCACAGTACGACTGTGTCTGTACTTCGAAGGCTTAGGGGGAAGCGATAACATGCTCACAAATACTGTTGCAAGCAAACCAACCAGCGCAATCGTCATAATCCAGCCTGCTATCACAGGCAATTGATGAGCCAGTACTTGCTGAGCAAAAGTGTGATTTAAATAAAGCGGCATTGAGGCAACAAAAGTAATTATTAAAGGGGCGGTTGCCCAGCTCAAATGACCTTCAAACAATCTCCAAATCTGGACTAATTTGTCAGACCAAGGAATTCTATCATTTTTAATTGAATTTCTAACGACATAAGGAAAATCCGAGACGCCCCAAGCCCATCTTCTAAGTTGTTTATATTGGACCGTAAACGTTCTCCAATAACCTTTTGCTAATACAGCATCTTGGTAGACGGGACTGAAAAGTGGTACGACGTGATGATCGCCATCGTAGGCGAAATATGTCCTCCAATATTGGTGACCATCTTCGACAATGGTCTTGGTACTCCAGAAATCAGTATCCAATAAAGTTCTGAGACTTTGAGCATGGGCTGCAAAATTTCTAAGTCGATGAGGTCGCATCGATTCCATTAAATTCCAGAATGAATTTCCTGTGGCAATAACACGCATTGGAGCCGAAACATCCCAGATGTTGTTGAAGAAGATTGCTACAGGCTGATAGCTACAATGGACTCGATTAACGTTCGTTGCGTATTTATAGCTTAGATTTGCGAAGTATCTTTTACTTGGACGATTATCAGCATCAAGGGTTGTCACAATTACGTGTTCAGGATCAATATCACGCTCTGTTACAAGCTCAGCTAACTTTCGACCGGCATAGGTAATATTTCCACCTTTGCCCCTTATTTCACCCTCGATACCATCGGGATGCCCTATTGCCATAGTCAGCCCAAATTTCTCGCGATATTTTTGAGCTAACCGCTTAGCATTCTCGCCTACTTCCTGCCCCCCTCGAACCTCGTACGCAATAAACAACCATACTTGTTTAAGATTATATTCTGATTTTAAGAGCGCTTCGATGGACGGCTCAATGATCTCAATACCTTCATTATATGTTGCAAGAATTACAACATTTATTAGATCCTTTGGGTTAAGTAATGTCGCGTGACGTTTTTGAAGATCCTCAAGCTCGGCAAGTTCTTTGATTAGAAACTGGTAGCGTAATTTTTTCGGAAATAGTTTTGATGAAAATGGAATTTTATGCAGAATTTTCGGATATTTAAATCTTAGTTCATCCAGCTCGGACTTTATTTGAATGATTGATTTGGGTATATCTTCAAGCAATAACAACTTAGCATTCCAATCGATACTTTCAGTATTCTTCATCTTACGGTTACCCCTAATAAGGTAATAGGATAATCGTAGCGCTTTAATGAGCCAGAGTAGATCAAAAGCTATAATAAAGTAAGCGACGATTACTGGGTGAGTCACACTCAATATGATTGGCCCAAGTAGGAACATCCAAGTAATCGCTCCTGGAAATATTTCCAGTAAGCGTATGAAATATCGTTTATCGACAAAAGGAATTGGCAAGATTGGTTGTTGCATCAGACAACTACGGCAAATGCCGTTCCTATAATTAAGCAAAATAATGCCACAACAAACGCACCAGTTAGCAGATAAAAACTTGCGATTCGACTTTTGCCGAAACCATAAGCTGCAAGGGCTGTGTTGCAAAGCGTAACCATAAATCCGAACCCTGCAATCCAGTATGTCTGATACCATGGCCCCAACTGATCAAATCCCCCAATACTCGAATAATGGACTGGTATTGAAAAATTAGTCGGATGAAGACGAAATATCATTATCAGAAGCGTTACAATGTTGAATCCTAATGCCGGAAGAATAAGTGCTAATGATAAGTGATCTTGAAAAAATCTTTGGCTGCGGATCTGTTGTAAAGAGCGACTGAATCGATGAAAAAGTGGTCTAATATTGATACGATCCATGGCAAGGATTATACCAGTAACACCCTCAGTCGGGTAGATGTACCAAGATTGTTCACGCTAAAATATTTATTGTATGATTGGAAACGTTCTTTTATCAAACCAAAACGCGCGGGTATAGTACATCGGTAGTATGCGACCTTCCCAAGGTCGAGAGGCGGGTTCGACTCCCGCTACCCGCTCCAATTCAATTCAATTCAATTCATCATAGCAATAAAACCAAGCGTTGTTCTTTAAATACTTTCTTAGTCCGTCGTAGCTGTAACCTAAAACACACATTTTGCCACCTTAGCTCAGTCGGTAGAGCAGCACTTTCGTAAAGTGAAGGTCATCGGTTCAAATCCGATAGGTGGCTCCATTGCATTTAGCAACGACGTTAGGGGTATAAATTTACACCTTCTTCGCTCTTTTCTGCTCGTATTTCTCTGTTAAATAATCAAATTTGTCTGTTATAGCATTCTTAGCCTCTTCCAGGCTCATCCAAAAAATATCAGCATCATTTTTCTGATTAAGTGCTTTAACTTTATGACCTCTTGATTGACTCATTACTAACCCCTCCTTAATGGAGCCTAAGTATGCTTTGGTTTCACTATTCTTTCATTAGTGTTTATTCCAAACTAAGCTTATGTTAGTTGTGTTACTTTCGGATATTAGACAACATGGGCTAATTTAGATCAATATTTTGGGCCTGTAGTCAGGGCTTTTTTAGGAGTAATAATTAATGTATACAAACCAAACTGCTACAACTGCAGCGACAATTATAAGTAGTGCAAGTACAACTTTTAATATCCCCCAGATACGCTTGGGTTTGCGCGTGCGCTCCGTCTGTGGTTTCATGTCTGCTACAGGCTGCGAAATCCTCGGTTTTGCTTGTACGGGCCGTTGATAATTTGGCTTTAAACTTTGTGCCGAACGCATTGGGGTTTGAGGTCTAGGTGCAGGTCTTTCAGCGTAAGCACTACGCGTCATAATAGGCTGAACTTTCTTATGTTCAACACTTACTTCTTTAACTTTCTCTTTTCGGTGGAAGAAACCACGTTTTGGTTTTGCTGACAAGCCGGAGCCATCACTGAGCTCTAGTTCGGCCTGTTCCGAAAAAGCACTCGTAGTTCGAGTTCTTATTACTCCGTCCATGCTACGTCTTGGTTGCTCAACCATTCTGAAAACTCATTTCACTTATGATTATACCATCTGATTGGTAATCACCAATATCATCGAATCCCATCAATATTGAACTAGGGGGCTCTTTCTGGTAATATTGGGCAGTTCTTTTGCAGTAAATCGAATCTGTTAGATAGTACCGATAATCATTTTATTTATATGGGCTCGTGGTGTAGTTGGCCTAACATGTCTCCCTGTCACGGAGAAGATCGCCGGTTCGAATCCGGTCGAGCCCGCCATGTAATTATTGAGGCATTATGAAACCTCTTTTTTTATCTACTAACATTAAAACTATGAGCAATATTGGTCTGAGACGTGGAAAAGTGAAATTAGAACCCCATAATGATGGTTGGTCAAAGTCTTATCAAACGGAGAAACAACAGCTCACTAAAACACTCGGTCACGTCCAAATTGAGCATGTGGGAAGCACTGCGATACCAGGGATGAAGGCCAAACCCATTATTGATATTGCAATTCCCCTGCTAGACCTCGAGAACGTTACGAAATGGATCAAGCCTCTTGAATCAATTGGTTACTGGGACAAAGGTAAACAAGATGAAATGCCAGAAAGGCGCTTTTTTGCCAAGGGGCCCGAGACCGAAAGAACTGTGTATCTACACGTGGTAACTCAGGCTGAATTTGATCGAATGACCAGGTTTCGTGATACTTTGATTAATAACATGGACCTCCGCAACCAATACTCCGAGATCAAAGAGGATCTTGCAGATAAATTCCCGAATAACAGACAGAGATATACAAAAGGAAAAGAGCAATTTATACAGTATGTACTGTCAAAAGCCAAGTTCTAACCTGCTCCACCACGGCCCGCCATTCAATTAATTTTGCTTGGATAAAGCAAATACAGTAAACCCATGGTCGAAAGTTTTTGCTCCCCAACTTATTGACAAACTTTATACCGTTATATATACTATGGTATATGAAT
>JBIOIQ010000015.1:0-10679 GCA_044449985.1 Candidatus Saccharimonadia bacterium
TGTATAAATTAATATGAATTGGCCTACATATTATTTTAAAAGAAGATTTTAAAAACAGTTTAAATTTGCGTTTAAATTTTGGTTGTAAATCACTTATAAATTACAAAATAAGGTATCGTACTAAAAATTTAGTCAAAAATTAGGGTTGTCTAAAGCATTCTTACAGGTTAAACGTCGACAAAGTAATTAATCGTTCGTATTAATTAACTTTTGAATAGTTTTTTGATTGTTGGCCAGGTAACATCATTTAGACTATTAACGATGAGGCTAGCATATGCAAATTTCGACTTATCATGAGGAATTTCTGGAACGGCAATACATTTCATGCCAGCCGATATTGCAGCTTGTACTCCGCTGGGTGAATCTTCAAAAACTAAGCACTCGCCGGGTGAAATATCGAGTTTCTTTGCTGTCGTAAGAAATACTCCCGGGTGAGGTTTGCCGAATTCTTCTTGCTTAGCAGAATGAATAACACTCATATGTTTTTTAATATTCAGATGTATAAGGACTGCATTAATAAGATCGGGGGAAGAAGATGAGGCTACAGCCATTGGAATCTTTTTCGATTCAAATAAGTCTATAAGAGTATAGACACCAGGGAGGGCGAAGCCATTTAAACTGATTAATTCTTTTACGTTCTGGACAATTTGTTCTTCGATTATTTGATTGTTTGGCTCTTTCCATCCAAATCGGTCTTTCCAGTTCTGGACTACTTCATCCGTCCTATGGCCTGCCATTGTCCGTACGTCATCATCAGTTAAAATAAATCCGTACTTCCCCAAAATCTCGATATGAGACTTACGCCAAAATGGTTCACTATCTATTAATAAGCCGTCCATATCGAAAACCGCAGCTTGTATCATGAGAAGATCATATCAAATCCGGTTATATTGATTGTTATTTAATTTCTTAAAAGTGCTAAAAGCTTATTATTTCTGGGCCGAAAGTAAAGGCCCCATTACACCTTTACTCAAGGAATAATGGGGCCGATTATCTCTTACGTCGAAGCACGATGGGTGCACCACCGCCACGACCTGATCGAACTAAGTAAGAAGAAGGTTCCGAGTCTGAAATTCGGGTTACTTTGGTTCGATGATCGAGCGTAAACCTGCCGAAGCGAGCATACGATGCTTTGGCGTCCGCCTCACTTCGGGCTTTCACCCAGCATGTTCTGCCGGGTCCGTCGAGCTGAAAGAAGCGAAATTGTTGGGTGGCCTTCGGCTTTTTGATTGGCAGTCGATCGACTGCTTCCGGCTCGTCACATCCGCACCCAGTACCGGGGCGGAATGTTGGCGGCGTAGAGCCACACTTGGGACAACGAATAGGTTCCAAAAAGAGCCCTTCTCGTCGACTTATCGAGGATTTCTCGATAAAGTAATACTAACACAAAATCCTATAAAAGTCAAAATCCAAACCTGAAATGGCTTAATTTTGACTCATCTAATTTACTTGTAACATTTCGATTATGCCAAATAGACGCGTCCATCTATGATTGGGGCTTGATTCCACGCCTCGTGAGAGATCCGCCCCGCTCGATTTCTGATGGTGTATTGGGCTTTTTGGGCAACTGCACTGACGACTTCGAAACGACCGACACTAAACTCACGTCTCATTGTCTCGAAATATTCGACAAGCGCGGAGGCGAGAATCGTATATGGTTGGTTTAACTGAAGCAAAGGAAGACTACTGCTAAATTCGCTTATATCGATCCTTTCGAGTTGCTGCGGGTAGTGTTTAATGGTTGCAAAAATTTCTTCAACATTGATCAACATCAGTTCAGCATCGAAGCCGGATCTGATATTTTCAAACAAAGTTCCCAGCTGAGTCTGCGGACTTTGGATGAGCCAGAGAGCGTGACTAGTGGCAAAACTAAATGGTTTAATTTGCAAACCCTCAAGCTCTCTCGTTATGTCGTCGATCATTTCGGCCGATTCCTCCCTCCTCAGACTCTCGTAGAGAATTTCGAGTTCAGTGGCAACTTCTATCCATAGGCTGGCTGCCATACTAATTCGAGAAAGGATTGCAAAAAGTGATCCGACGTCAATTGATAGCTGATCTGCTAAATCTCTCGCGGCTTTTTCAAATTGTCCACGGACAATGAGAGGGTTCGGCCGACCCAATGAATCAAGCAAGTCCCAATATGCCTCAAGACGGACGCTGGCATGTGATCTTCTCGAAGTTCTGGCACGCAACAGACGAGTCGCCATTATCTCAACTTGAGCTCGAATAAGGCTTTTGGAAAGGTCATTGAGCCCCGTCCAGTTAGCCAGGTTTTCGTTTGCCAGGACAAGTGCATTGATGTCCTGCAGGCCGGTGAGAACTGAACGATCATTGCTATCGCGTATTTCATCCGCCGTGCGTGACAACTTCGGAAGTGTAGACACTCTTACTTCTCGATGGGTCTCTTTTACTGCTGTCCAAAGTATTTCACCCCGAAGGTGTTGATTGATACGATTCCCGTAACTTGTAAAAACGACTCTATACGTATGATGTCTATCCGAACCGGTGAGAATCCGGCGAGTTCCAAGAGCACCTTGAAGATCCGGGAGCCAATTTCTAGCTCTGCCGCTTCTCGTTTTCGAAAACTTTGTACTCACGAGCTTGCCAAATCGGGGCACAATTCTCCTTAAATTGTCGAGGTACAGATCGAACGGTGATAAATTCTACTATTTAATAGCTATTTTGGCAAGAAAGCATTATCCGGATACAGCTATTTAAGCTCCGATATTTCGAAATGCCGCAGATTATTAGTTAATATCTCGTAGATCCTCACACGTCCGAAGAATCGAACAGCTCGAACAACATTATTATCGGCATTTAGAGCCGGGATTTCGGTCAATATTCGAGAAAGGGTAATAGAAATGCGCGTTTTCAAGACAATGTCCGGACGATGAGATGGGGGCACTCTAAGTTAGAAACCGACTTTTCAGAATTTGATTAAAGCGAATAGCTTCTAAGTTGCCGTAACAGGTTTTTATGAGTGGTTAGATTCCAAGAGTGTTATTTCCCCAACTACTATTTGACTAAATAGCAACATAATGTTAGAATAATCTTACTGTTCCTCGACAAAAAGGAGGAGACAAATGTCTCCTGCGTCAAAGCTGGGATTGCCTCATTGGCTTCTCCCTTCGGGTACATGTCCCCATGGGAGTGGATGTTGTTTACCCTGCTTATCGACGCAGGGGTGTTGTTTGTCTGCTGGTGGGGAATCGAGAGAGTTTGGCATCGTCAGTACTATGTTTCAAACCTCATCGGCGACACGCTGGGACTTCCTGCGATAGCTTTTGGATCGGCTGAGGTACTGCGAGCAACTCACTACCGGATAACGAGTTGGTATACGGGTCCCTGGTGGTTTATTGGGCTCTTCGTTGTACTTTCAGTCGGTTGGTATAACTTCACATTTCGTGATCCCGCCGTAAACCGAGCGCAGCGTCAAGCTCCGTCATCGCTCTGGCACACAACATTATGGCCGTATTTCGCGTTCATAATGATAGCTCCAGCTCCGTCTGTACTAGCCAACCTCTCCAACAATTGGTGGGCAGTGCCAATGCTCGTTTTTGGAGTTGTCGTCTGGACCGCGACTTATATCCACGACGTTACTCGGAGGCCACCTCCCCTAGGTGGAGGAGTTCAGTATAGCTGGAAACTTCATTTCGACGGGCAAGTCGCGGCCTCAATACGGCTCGATGAATGGGAAAAGGCTGAAAAAGTCCTACCAGCCTGGTTTTACCGATACTACGACGATACGGGGAGGCCAAAGTTATAGAGAGCAGTTACATATCCCTTCGGCAGACACTCTACTTAGGAGTGTCTGCCTCAACCTAAGCCTTAAATATTTAACTTTAAGTTTTTGGTTGAGTAAGAATGTTATGTACTTTTGGACGTAAATGTATTTGTAATATGATTTCTTCTCGTGCCGAATTGACTACCTTAAAATTGAAAATAACGTTGTTAATAATACAACGTTATTTCGTTGAAGGGATGTATTCGATTGTTTTATAAATCAAATCTTAGGCAATTCAGTTTTTACTAAGAAAAGATTGAGGAATTCTTAATGCCGAAGTGAATGCTTGAGATATACACTGATATTAGTGTACAATCTGCAGGTTCGATACTAGTCCCAATCTAAGGAGACTGATGCCCACTATTATCTTGGTGAGCGGGAATAATTCGGGGGAGACACGATTCTTTCAGGATGCTAGAAATCCTGAGCCGGTAATTCAAGCTCTTCTCAACGAGGGTCTAGATTATGAGCTCCGCTTTGGACATACGATTTCGATGGCTCAAAAAAAGAATTGGGCAGTAACAGATATTAAGGCGCGGGTAAAACGAGCTTTCGAACAACAACGAGCAGTTCGAATAGGGGATGAATACTTTTCGAGCTATGACCAGTTCAGTCTTCGCATTGAAGGATGGGAAATTGAGGGTAAGTATCCCTGCTTATTTTTAGATGATCCCGTCGACGGGTTGATAGTTGCACTCAACTCAACAAAAGTCGAATAGCGTGATTCAACTTGGGATACTTTTACCAGGTGGGATTTTCCCCGATGAACCCGACGGAGTCGTCTTGTTTATCGGGGGTTTTTCTACCGAATTAGATTTTGATGTAAACTCTAGGTAGGTTCTTTAGGTTGAGCATCAATACCTTCAAATTCGGAGGACGAGACTCATGGTTCAAGCCACAAATCCTGTAGGCCGGAGGACTGCCGTAAAACAATATCTCACCGCTCAAGAGACTGCTGTACGACTCGGTATTTCATATCAGCAAGTCCTTCGCCGTACTAGAGCGGGTTTACTCGAAGTGAAATGGGTCCTAGAAGATCGAAAGGGCTATCCTGCCCGGAGAACTTGGAAGTATGGCTATCCGATATATCAATTTCCGCCAGCACTACCAGGAAAACTGGTCGACGCGGGGTATATCGCGAAAATAGTAGGAGTCTCTCGTAGGTCAGTCAATTACTGGGCAAATGCAGGAAAGATATTAGGTTTCAAGAATTTGGCAGGTGAATGGCGGTTTGTTGCGTCTGAAGCTTATCGAATTAGAGAAGAACGCAGGAAACTGAGAAGAAGCCGGCGCAAGGGGCGACGAAAGATACATCGTTACATGTGAACAAAAGATCCTAGTAGGACTAGCTTAGAGGCTAGCCCTACTAGGATCTCTCAATTTAAAACGTTTAGTATGCTCTAAAACTCTCTTTAAGAATTATCATAAATTATCAATGATTATCAATGTCACTAATCTGTAAAGTCGATTAAAAAATTGACCGTTTATTTTTTCTTTTCGCCTGTTTCAATCTCAACATAGTCACGCTCACCAGTTTTAGCATTATATCGAACACCCATCAATTTTCCCGAACTATCATCTTTAAATTTCTCATTTGTGATTACCCAATCTGCCTCATTAGAAGAGATTTTTGGAGAGTAACGTTCACGTTCAAAGAGTATTCCGGCGGTAATAATCATGCCGTTAATTAGTAAGTATGCTGCGATTAGTTTATTTCCGGAACTGTGAGTTCTTAAGATAAGTAAAATGGCACCGATTATGTACAGGCCAGCATAGATGAGAATGATTACCCGCAGGATTCTCATTATTTCTTTCTTACGATAACGGCTGTTCCATATGCCACAATTTCACTCATACTCTGTCCGAGCTCTGACGAATCAAATTGCATGCGCACGACCGCATTGGCCCCCATGGCATTTGCATTTTTGACCATCCGGTCGAGAGCGTGACGTCTAGCATCTTCTAGCATCTCGGTATATTCGGTTATTTCACCTCCAACAACTGAGCGAAGTCCTGCCATAATATTTCCCCCAAGGCCGCGACTTCTAACGACCAGTCCAAAGACTTGTCCAATGGTCTCGGTAATGTCGTAGCCTTCAATAGTGTCAGTTGTGACTATTTTCAGACCAAAGGTTGGTGATTCGTCCATCTTTTTGCCTCAAATAAATTATGATCTAATCTTACTTCCGAAAAGTTGAAGATACCATAAAGTTACTTTTTTTCGTGAATGCAGAACTTTATTTAGGCAGTGGCTTAATGTGACATTAGGTTTAAAGATTGTTGGTTAAGATTTTCCGAAGTTATAATTGAATAACATGGATAGAGCTCGCAACTTTTTAAATAGAATGTTTCGGAATAAACATGGTCAATTCATAGTTTTTCAGTGGCCCAACCTTCCTCTGATCTTATGGTTAACATGTGTACTTCTTGGATTTATTGAACCCAGTTCCCATATATTTTTAACTGTAGCAGGCAATACTGCATTAATATTTTGGGCTGTTCTCGAAATAATTAAAGGTGAGAATATTTTTCGAAAAATATTAGGTTCTGTAGTCGCTTTACTTGTATTTGTTCGAATGCTCACTAGATGAAAGGAATGAGGTGAAGGCTAAACGCTACTCATGCTTTAAAAACGAGTGCTATGATTAGCAGTAATAATGACTGAGCAGCAAAGTGAGCAAACAGCTTCCCCGGGCGAATCTTTTCGCGAATTACTACTACGACGGGGCTCCGAAGCTGCTCTGCGAGTAGTGTCAGGTCGTCGTTCTTCGGGTATGGGTGGTGGCACGATAGATTCAACATTGGCGATACAATACTTGCGCTCAAAGCCAATCGCTGACGATAAGATCGCTCAAGAAATCGCCAAGAGTGACCAGCCATACCTGAATGCAATGATTACAGATCCTAGCCACGCAGTGTTAGTTACATCTCCCGAGACTACTTTAGATGAGCATCAAGCTGCAATAATGGATTTTAGTGATAGCTCGGGCGTTATAAGCATTTGGCGATTTCCTCGCAATAGCTCCCCTCAAGATATTGCTCAACTAATGGCAACCGAAGATCCAACTCAGGTCGAACGGTTAGAAGAGTCTATGTTGGCAAGTCGGGCATATCGCGCCCTCGAGAGAGCCGCTTCAGTTTACGTTGAAGATTAACGCCGATTAATGGAATTGCTGAGGGGGATTTGCTGCCGGTTTTTCAGGATTTTTTTATGCTTCTTTTTAGGTTTAGGCCTGTGATGGTTTGGTGTAATTCGGACAACCATAAATGTGCCAACCCACGATCCCGCAGCCACGGGTATTATGTATATTGGATTATGAACATAGCTTATGACACCAAAAGCTGTTAAAAAATACCAGGAAGATGATATGCTGGCGGCTCTAAATGGCTTTCTATCAACAATTGATATGGTATACCAAGCATAAAGTCCATCCGTCACTACGTAAATCGAGAACAAGATAAGAACTAGTAACCAATTTATTGAAGGCATACCCAGCATTGGTTAAGTTTATCATAACCATTATTGGCTACGTGGTAGCGTTACTACAAATCTGACTACTCAGTTTGCTGATGCGGGAACGTCGTAGTAATTCTATTCAAAATCTCTGAATTTTCGAACTATAGGTATACCTTCCAAGTTGTTGCCGACGGATTTGTACCATTACGACAAATAACAGATTAGTTATGATAATTGAACACGGATAAATTACAGTTACAGGGGAGAGTTTGTTCAAGGCTACTATTCCGATTATAAATTTAAACCCACTCATGATATAGGTAAATACGGTTTCCTCGTTAGGTCGTAAATATGACTTCCTGAAAGTCGGTATAAAACCCAAGGCATCAATGATTGATACGAGTAAAATCGCAGTTAAAGCACTTTTTGTGATAACCCAAAGCACAAGTGCGATACCGGCTCCCGCGAGGCATAACCAGTCACTTATTGGGAAGTCTTTGCTTCCTTTCCAGAGCGCAAAAGTGAATATAAGGATACAAATAAAAGCAGTGAAGCCTGTTACCCATGTACCAAAGCCACCTTGTGATGTAATCTGTCCGACAAAAGCTATTCCGGTAAGAATACCCCAAACAAGCCACGAAAAAGCGTGGGGCTTAGTTTTACCGATGATGATGTTTCGAAAATAGGGAGCATAGCCAATTAAACCAACTATTACTGCGGTAATGCCTAAGAATAGTTTGACATTCATGTTCTGAGTATAACATTCGAGAGTATTCAGTTTTGCATGGCATGTTACCAAAAAAGGCTTATCGAAGCCTCAATATTTGAATGGCTGGTCGCAGTGGAGTAGGTTACAACTTGGTTTAGGGTGTCCTAGACACGAAAGCGCCCCAGCGGACGCCTCGTTGTTGTAACGAGACGCCCTACTGGGGTGTTGTTCTAGCTGATCAACTAGATGAGCTCCAAAGGCACGCTCCATCGGCTGGCTATTTCTTTCAGGCGATCCGACACGGTCACCGTCTCGCCGCCGAGCTGGGAATAGTTGCGAAGGCTTCCGGTAGAGACAATCAACGCAGGTCGTCGACGCTGGTTGTCACCGATATAATCCTCACAGCTAAAGAAGTTCGCCCAGAACGTATCGAGGCAGCGACAGAATACAAGGTTCGGTCGGCTAATGTTATGAACGGCAGCCTGTTTAGGTGCATTCTGCATAGCCACTTCCGATTGGGCAGATGTGCTGCAGATCAACACCTTGCAGCGGTCTACTCGTCCGCGTATCGGCGGGTTGGAGTAGAAGAGGTCTCTTCCGATGTCGTAGGTGTCGGGCTCTGTCAAGCGCCCTTGCTGGGTGAGGATCTTATAGATCCACAATGATGTAGGCGTTATAACTACGTCCGCGCCATGAACGCGTCGTAGAGCTGCAGCAGCCCTTTCGGTCATTACGGCGTTGCTAGGCATGATCACTCCTTATAAGAAGAGACTAGGGGCTCCAAAGAACTTAATAATAATAACATTTAGAGTTCAAAATGTCAACTAATTAGCGAACCGTGACGGAGCGGGTTAGAAATTATTTTATGACACCCGCCAGGCATCGTGTGGATAATTTGATAGCTAGAGTATAAAATACTGTATATGGTGGCGGAAGCCACTTTTTCTGTACCTTGACCCCGAACTCCTAGGAGACGTCATGCTCATCGTGATGAAAGATCATGCCACACAAGACGAGATCAACAACGTTGCCAGCCGATTGCTAGCTGTAGGTGGCGTTACTGTTGACATCAGCCGGGGCCAATTTAAAACTGTTATCGGTGCGCTCGGCGAGGAGGATAAAATCAGGTCCATGCCGTTCGAGGCTATGGCGGGCGTGGAGCGAGCTGTGCTCGTGCTCAAGCCCTACCACCTCGTGGCTTCCGAAGGACATGATGGCCCAAGCGTCGTTCACATTGACTCGGTACCAATCGGAGCCGGTTATGCCGCGGTGATTGCAGGTAACTGTGCCGTCGAGACTCGCCAGCGGACGCTGGAAACAGCGCAGTTCGTCGCAGACGCTGGGGCACAAATTCTCCGTGGAGAGGCTCTCAAGCCCCGCAGTAGCCCATATTCGTTCCAAGGATTGGGCGAGATGGGGCTACAGTTCATGGCCGAAGCCCGCGAACTCACGGGGCTACCTTTTGTGGCCGAAGTCCTCAAAGAAGCTGATGTTACCTTGGCGGGGAAGTACGCAGATTGTTTGCGTATCGGCTCCCGGAATATGGGCAACTTCGAGTTACTGAAGGTTGTAGGTCAGCAGCCCTTGCCAATCATCCTTAAGCGCGGCTTGGGTAGCACGATCGAGGAGTGGCTCCTAGCTGCTGAGTATGTCGCCAGTAATGGCAACCTCAAGGTCATTCTCTGCGAAAGAGGCATCCGCACCTTCGAGCCAGCCACTCGGTTCACACTTGATCTCTCGGCAGTGCCGATTCTGAAAAGCCTGACACATCTGCCCGTAATCGTCGATCCTTCGCATGGTGTGGGCAAGAAACTGGCAGTGGCATCGATGGCCAGGGCCGCTATTGCTGCTGGTGCTGATGGTGTGATGATCGACGTACATCCTTGTCCAGAGGAAGCTTTGTGTGATGGAGATCAAGCTCTACTACCGAGTGAGTTTAAGATTCTCATGGGCGAACTGCGAGCCGTGGCGGCTGCAGTCGGCGTCAATCTCTAGCCAGACTGAGACACATAGCCCCAGTGAGCGTATTGATCCTAGGGATCCGCACTCACCGGGGCTATTAAATATCAAAAGAGGCTTAAGGAAACCTCAATAATTGCATGGCTGGCCACACTGGAGCGCCTTAGAACTTATTTCATGCTGGGCGATGTGAAGTTAAGTACTTATCAAACTCTGAAACGGTCATAATTTTAACTGGCGATAAATCATTTATTGTCACCTTTATTTTGTCGATTGCCGTAATTTGGGTTGAACTTGCCCACTCCAAATGCCTGCGCTCTACAAAGCTCGCTGATGGCAGAATGTAAACATAGCCCATCCAGTTTTTCTGACGAGCTTCCTGCAGGGCTCGATCTGTGGCATAAAAACCAAAACCTGAAAACTCATCGTCCCATCCAGCCTCAACGTGACGACCTCCCAGAATTGCCATAAATATTGCTGGCTCAATTTCTGAGCTTGCATGAACAGCTGGTAAGCCGTCGGGTTTACCAAAAGAGGATGCTTGTCTGGGCGTAAAGAGTTCGATATTGCCTTCGGGGCTACCATGAAACAAATACTTTCCAGCTTGTTTGTATTTTTTCAATTTATCCATGGGTACATCATAACAAAAACGACCTTCCGGTCGTTTTAATCATAAACAGATTTGGGGGGCTTACCGGACGATTTTAGAGCTATTTGGACTTTACATAATATTTATTGTGTTTATAAAAATTAATAAAAATTTATACTAA
>JBIOIQ010000016.1:0-9217 GCA_044449985.1 Candidatus Saccharimonadia bacterium
AGTTATACCCTTGCTCGTCTGTAAGACTAACTATGACGAGCAAAAGAATCGACGAGATACTGATAAAAATAATTCATTAAATATCATCATCGATGAAGCGCATAATATTTTATCTGAAAACTCTAATAGAGAGTCGGAGTCATGGAAGGACTACCGTCTGGAAACATTTGAAGAAATTATTAAAGAAGGTAGAAAATTTGGCGTTTTCTTAACCATTGCAAGCCAAAGACCTGCTGACATTTCGCCTACAATAATTTCGCAGCTGCACAATTATTTCATTCACAAGCTTATGAATGAAAACGATCTAAGATCGATAAACAAAGCTGTTAGTTATCTAGATAAGCTCTCATTTGATTCAATTTCCAATCTTTCTACGGGTTGCTGTTTTATTGCCGGCCAGATGACCCAGTTTCCTCTTTCAGTAAAGGTGACATTACTTGAAGAAAATCTTAGGCCACAAAGTGAAACAATCAACCTAGACGAACTATGGAGAGGTGAACCTAGCGATGCAGCTGTCTAAGTCCGAATACATCATGTTCCTCAAGCACCCAGCCTGGCTGTGGCTTAAAAAGTACGACAAAACGAAGCTGCCGGAAGTAGACGATAATACCCAAGCGATTTTTGATGCCGGTAACCTATTTGAAACCTACGCGGAGCAGTTATTCCCCGGTGGTGTGCGCGTTGGCTTTGATGGCTACAATGAATATCTAAGCCTACCGGAGCGCACTCAGAAGGCCTTAAATGATGGCGCAACTACTATTTTCCAGGGCAGGTTTGAATATGATCAGCTTACATTTATATGTGATGTTGTTACAATTGCCGCCGACAAGACCGTAGATCTGTACGAAATAAAATCCAGCACCAAAGCCAAGCCTGACCATATCTTTGATCTTGCGTTTCAAATGGTAGTGCTTGAAGGCTGCGGCTACACTGTCCGCAACATTGCCGTAGCCCACGTTAATAATCAGTTCGTGCGCAACGGAGATGTTGACCCCAAAGAGCTAACTGGCATTACAGATGTTACCGAAGTAGTAAAAGCCAAGCGCGATCTCACTAAAAAACACATTGTACAGGCTTTGAAAGTCGCCAATTCCACGACACGGCCGGATATATCCCCGTCACTGGCTCGCTTAGGTTCATTACCTGATTGGTTAGATATCTACCAAGGGCTCGTTAAAGTTGAGCCAGGCAGTATTTATGATCTGTGCGTAATCGGTGCCAAGAACATCGGCGAGCTTGAGGCTATGGGCATTACCAAGATAGCCGACATCCCGGACGACTTTCCGCTTAATGCCAAGCAAAAACTCCAAGTACAAGCCACAAAACGTAACCAAATCCTGCTACAGCCCGAAAAAATAAAAGAATACCTAGCATCGTTTGAATACCCTCTCTACTTCTTTGACTACGAAACACTTATGAGTATAGTGCCTTACTTTGATGGCATACGACCCTATCAGCAAGTACCGTTCCAGTACTCGCTACATGTCTTAGATTCGCCGGATGCCGAGCTACGGCAAGTTGAATATCTCCACCGCAAAAATTCCAATCCAGCCGAGCCGCTGAGTAAGACCCTAAAATCCCAAATTGGCACAACCGGTTCAGTAATTACCTGGAATATGAGCTTTGAGAAAAGCTGTAATACATTGCTAGGTTCAATCCTGCCAGAATACGTTAAGTTTTACGAACACCTTAATACTCGTATCGTTGACCTCATGCTGCCATTCTCAAACGGTTGGTATGTCCACAAAGACTTCTGCGGCAGTGCCTCAATCAAAAAGGTGTTGCCGGTTATGGTGCCTGAGCTGTCCTATAAAGCCCTTGGGATACAGGAGGGTGGTTCTGCCCAGCGTTTATGGATGGAGGCTGTCCTAGACGGCAGGAGAGATGGCGAAAAGGAACAGATCCTAAGCGACTTAGTTGAATACTGTGGCCTCGATACACTGGCAATGGTCGAAATATACAAGAAATTAACAAACCTAATCTATACTTAAAACATGAAAGTTACCCACGACAATATAAAACAATTCCTGTGGACACCCGGCAAGTACTTTGTCATACCAGATTTTCAACGGCCATACTCGTGGGACAAACAAAACGTGTTGTCGTTTCTTAACGATCTAGAGTCTGTCAAATCAGGTGAAAAGAATCATTTCTTCGGGAGCATTGTCTACATTAGTGAGAGCGATAACAGTGTAATCATCGACGGTCAGCAACGCGCCACAACAGTCCTCTTAATGCTGACTGCTATTTATCACATTGCTGAAGCGGATCAAGCTAAATGTGCGCTGCAAGCAGAGCAGATAAAAGAAAGCTATCTATTCAACAAATACGCCCAGACTTACGGTAGTGAAAAAAACCGCATTAAACTACGCACCGTAACAACTGACAACGAAGTGTTCGAACAAATCTTCGACAAAAAGCAGCTCGCAGAAAAGAATAAGGAAAGCAAACTCTACAAATCGTACAATATTTTCTACGAATACTTTTCTGAGCGCGCAAATCTTGAAAAATACATAGAGACTCTCGATAACTTTGAAATAGTTACGATTGCGCTTGATTCATCAGACGATAATCCTCAAAAAGTATTTGAGAGTATTAACTCTACCGGAAAACCGCTCTCGGATGGTGACAAGATCCGCAACTTCGCGTTAATGCTAAATGACGACGAAACGAGAAAAATGGTACTTGAAAACTATTGGCATCAGATTGAGCAAAAGCTTACCGATGTAAATAAGGACTATATAACTGACTTCTTTAGGAATTACCTTACCAGCAAACTGCAAAAAGACATCAAAATCGAAAATGTCTACGCCGAGTTTAAGAAGGATTTCTATGTAGGGGTTGGTGAAGATCAGTCGAATGCCAAAAAAATAGAAGCGTTTTATGGTGCCGTATTGAACACCTTGGATCAATATTTATTCCTAAAGTTCAACGACGATGAGAGCAAACTCTATACGCCCCTCAAAGATGATGCGTTTAGGCTAAGCTATCTAAAGATTGAGATTGTCTACCCGTTCTTAATTCCTGTCCTCGAATTGTATCGAACTGAAAAGCTGTCACTAGCTGAAGTAAAGAAGATCTTCTTGATGGTCGAGACATTCTTGACCAGGCGTATCCTTTGCAACTTTGCTACGACTGGTTTAAATAACTTGTTTTCAATCCTTCATAAAGAAATCATCGAACAGTTATCTGAGTACCCTAAAGAGAGTTATTCCAACGTTTTGGCCTATGTGCTGCTTGATCGCAGCGGTTCAACTCATATGCCCACTAACAAGGAGGTTGAGTCGGCAGTCAGCACTAATCAGTTCTATACGCAACGTAACTGGTACAACCTTTTTGTATTAACTTCTGTTGACGATAAACTTCAGGCAAAGGAGTCCACACTGCTCAAACAAATCAGTAATGGCGATATTGAGCTTAGCATCGAACATATTATGCCCCAGACTCTGAATAACGAATGGAAGCTTGCCCTTGGAGATGATTATCAGGAGATACACGATCAGTATCTGCATACCTTGCCAAACTTGACACTAACCGGCTACAACTCAAAGTATTCAAACAAAAGCTTTGATAGCAAGAAGACGATGGATAATGGCTTTGATCAGAGCCCACTGGTAATAAATCAACTCGTTAAAAAGTTTGATGTCTGGAATCTGGACTCTATAACAGAGCGGTCAGCTTGGTGGAAAGAGCAGATACACAAACTATGGCCAATGCCAGAGACTACCTTTGCGCCTCCATCTTCAGATGAAGAATTCTACTTTAGCGCAGACAATGACTTGTCCGGAACAAAGGTAAAGAGCGTATCGGTATTAGGTGAATCTACGAAAGTAGCAAGTTGGGCTGATGCATTTGAAATCATCGTCGAGAAGTTATTCCTTGAAAATCCCACCCTACCTGAGGTTATCGCAACAGACGAATTCCTATCACGTTATATTCGCTTAGACGGCGATCGGCTAGTCAATCCAAGACAAATCAATGATTCCGGATATTATCTTGAGACCGGAACAGATACTAACCGTAAAAGAATCACAATCGCTAGGCTGGCTGAGCTACTCGAAATCGATGATGCCGATATAAAAGTTGTATTAGACAAAGCCAAGTAAGCAAACATGAAATTACTTCGTTATCGAAAACCATCCATGCGAACGCTTGTCGGCTATACAGGGGCAAAACGTAAATTCAAACGATCATTAGGTATCAGCCAAGTTCAGGCTTGGACCCGGCCAAGCCGAGTTAAACAGAGAATTAAATATCACATGGGCCTTTATTCTCCAGCTGCACGAGTGATCCGCAATACCGCTAAAGGCAAATTCCCGTCATTCCTTGGTCTGTTTAAGAAGTAGTCAGCAACTTACTACGCCCCATACACCTTCTCTGAAGTTTTAGACTTTTGGTTATCCGGCTTTTTGGTTGTCGTTGATGCCACCTTAGTTTTTTTCGGCGTCTTTTCTGGCATAAATAACTCCTCCATATACGCTTCAACCATTTTCTTCGATGTCCCGTATTGCTCCTGGTTGTAAGCGATAACTTCGTCTCTGACAGTATCGGAACCGACAACGTCCAACGGCACCGTCATGCCAGAAAAAGCATCTTCACTCTCGTCGGCGGTGGTCTTCATGAAGAAGTGATACGGTGCTAGGTTGACAATGTCACCTCGCTCCACCACTGGCTTCATAAACGGCAAGATAAAAGCTTCATCGTCCGGGCTGGCTTTGAGACTAATAATCGTGTGGGCATTACCGGCCATGACTTTCAAGATGCTTTTATCTTCAATCTGGGCAATGTTCTGATGCGACACAATCAAAGAAACCCTGAACTTACGGCCTTCGCTGGTAATCTCGGCGAACCTGGGCGTGGCGAAGTTCTGAAACTCATCCACATAGAGGAAGAAGTCTTGTCGCTTACTCTCCGGGATTTTGGTGCGCTGAAAGGCGGCCATCCAAATAAATGAGGTAATAATGGTGCCAAAGAATGAGCTCTGGTCTTCGCCAATATCTCCCTTGGATAAATTGACCAGCAGTATCTTACCTTCATTCATGATGTCGGCTATACGTAAGCTGCTTTTTTCTTGCATTAGGATGTGCCGTGACATCTTGGTGGTAATGAAATGGCCAAGCCGGTTAGTTAGTGGTTGGGTAACATTGGACAGCTGCATCCCACCCATCAGAGCAAATTCTTTTTGCCAGAACTGCCTTAGAACCGGGTCTTTCAGAGTTTTCGCGACTGCCGACTGCATGGTCATAAGCTAGGGCGAGATTATGAAATTTGGAAAAAATAACTCGATCGCTTTAGAGCAACTGTAATAGTTGATCTGATACAGTCTAATTATGTTCGTTACTTATATCCATAATTGAAAAGCTTATAAGGCTCTAAAAATTGGCAAGCTTTTTATACCACTGTAATAAGATATAATTTCGATAAACTTACAAATGCAATTCTAACTTCGTAACATCTATCAGAACATCTATGTTATGATAGATAATTAGGACAGCGGCCACCAGGCGTCCATTGCGGCTACCACTTTACTTATGTGGGCCGTATTTTTTTGGCCCCAAGGAGAATAAACATGTATGCAACACCAGTAATTAGGCAGGCCTTACAAGTAAGCGCAAGCGCGCACAAGGTACAGGTTCGTAAAGGCTCGGGGATTCCCTACATCGTTCACCCAGTCGGAGTTATGCTCACGTTGGCCGAGTTTACGAGCGACGAAGTTACCCTGGCAGCGGCTTTGCTCCACGATGCGCTCGAAGACACCGCCTACACTGAGGCGCAAATGCGCCGTGACTTTGGGGATGATGTTACCAATACCGTCAAAGCCGTTACCAAGGATGCAACAATTACTGATTGGCGGGCTCGAAACGAAAACTACCTGGCAACATTGCGAACTTCCGGAAATGATCGAGCATTTATGGTCAGTGCCGCTGATAAGATCAACAATTTGGAGTCAACGCTGGCTGATTTTGAAGAGTTGGGTGATGATTTGTGGGATCGCTTCCATACCGGAAAAGACGATCAATTATGGTGGTATCGCTCAGTGCTAACGCTTCTAGAAGAAAAACTACCAACTAGTCCTTTGGTAATTCAACTCGCTAAGCTTGTAACTCAGCTAGAGGCGCTTTAGCCATGAAACTGCTTCGCTATCGTAAGCCCTGAATTAACACTATACTTGGCATCACCAAAGCCAAACGGCGTTTGAAACGTCAACTTGGAATAAGTCAGATGCAAGCTTGGACCAAACCGAGCCGGGTTAAGCAGCGCCTCAAGTACCGCGCAGGACTTTACTCACCGCAAATGCGAGTTATTCGGAATACTGCGAAGGGTAAGTTCCCCAGCTTCCTAGGGCTATTCAGTCGGAAGAAATAATTTCCCAAGATACCGCAGATCCCACACTGTAATATCAAGCTTATGGTATAATCAAATCAACCAACTAACCATCTTTAACAATAAGAAAATATCAAGAGTACGGATAGGGACTGGCCCTACGACCCGTCAGCAACCTAGAAACTTCCTAAGGTGCTAAATCCAGCCCGCAGGGGAAAGATAGATGCAGACGCGTACCTTTCTACCAGATCGGGAGAAAGGTTTTTTATGTCCAAATCAGTTTTTACCTCGGAATCAGTTTGCGCGGGACACCCAGACAAAGTCTGTGATCAGATAAGTGACGCCATTGTCGATGCCGCCCTCGAAGCCGATCCCAACGCCAGAGTGGCCGTTGAGGCGCTAGTAACCCTAAACCAAATCGTGCTGGCCGGGGAAGTTACTGCTAATGCCGAAATCGATTTCGAAGCCATTGCCCGACGAGAAATAAAGCGCATCGGCTATACCGAACCAAAGTGGGGTTTTAGTGACCAATCGGCCCTTGTTGGTTATATCCACGCCCAATCCGCTGAGATCGCCGTCGGGGTTGATGATAGTGGGGCAGGGGACCAAGGCATGATGTTTGGTTATGCCTGCCGCGATACCGCAGAATTCATGCCGCTTCCGATTGCCCTAGCGCATGCTTTGGTTGCCGAAATAGACGAACTTCGCGAGTCCAAAAAGCTGGCCTACTTACGTCCCGATGGCAAGGCTCAGGTCAGCATAGAATATCAAGATGGCAAGCCGATAGCCGTGCAAAACGTGGTCCTAGCTGTCCCTCATGACGAAGAAACTAGTCTCGAACAAGTCAAGACCGACCTCTACAATGAGGCGGTGGTCCGGGTTTTGGCAAAATACGACCTGAGCATCGACACGAAAGACCTGGTTTGCAATGGCACCGGCGTTTGGCATAATCCCGGGCCAGCGTCAGACACCGGCCTAACTGGACGAAAAATCATCGTCGACTCATACGGTGGTTTCGCCCGCGTTGGCGGTGGGGCTTTTAGTGGTAAGGATCCATCCAAAGTCGATCGCTCCGGCGCATACGCAGCCAGATTCCTTGCCAAAAACATTGTCGCGGCTGGCCTGGCGGATAAGGTCGAAGTCGCCCTGGCTTACTTTATTGGGGCCAAAAAACCGGTCATGCAAGAATATGAGACCTTTGGCACCGCTAAAGCCGCTCCATCAGAAATTAGCGCTTTCGCCGATAAGCTCCTAGATACTTCAGTTACCGGGATAATTGAAGGGCTTAATTTAAGACGCCCAATTTATCTTAACGCCGCCGCTTACGGGCACTTTGGACGATCTGAATTTCCCTGGGAAAAGTTGATTAGTTAGGGGAATATCAATTAGTTTACACGCTAATGATTGAGCTTTTACCGAGCCATTCGCAAATCGCGCGATTACGAAGATTAGTGAAGAAATTGGAACTGGTAATTAACGATTAGATCGCACATAAAAAAATGAATGCCGGGGTTATCGTACCCGGCTGGTAGCTAAGGCTACCTTACGCCCATTGTTATGGTAATCGCATTAGTCTTATCAGTTCCAGCGCCCATTTCAGCCGCCCGATGGTCACGTGATCATCCGATTCCTGAATAGAAAGCTCGAGTGAAGCTTTCATGTCATCTAGAAACCCGTCCACTCCGCCTGGCCATTCTGCGGCTATTACTTCTGGTCCATGCCCCAAACAGTGTCCGCCGTAATCCTCAGCCGGAGTGGTTTGCAAACAAATTTTGCAAGTTCTTGGGTCGAGCGTCATTTAGTTTGTTCTGAGAGGATGCTATCAATCAGGCTCTTAACCCGCCAAATCTTCTCCTGAAAAGTTTCGGTTACTGGAATGTGCCGCCAGATTAGAGAGTTGTTGGGCCAGCGCCAGCACATCTCCAGATTTCGGTCGATCAAAACAGCCTTCTCAGGTTCGGTTTCAAAGCGTTGCAAATTGTTGTCTTGCCCAAACAACTCTGGCTTACTCGCTGCCAAGGTTTCGAGTTGAACAACTAAAGTGTAACGGCGAAGCATTTGGTCAATAGTTTGTCCCGTCAGCTCTACCAGTTCATGCAAACCGCGGGGTAAATAAGCCCCGCCATCGAGCAAGCCACGATCAAGGATTATGATCTTGTGTCCAGCTTGCCGTGCTCGCACTTGGGCAGTCATCTCGAGCGCACATTGTAGTCCAGCAACCGCTCTCTGAAAGTGAGCTTGCCAATCAGCTGACCAGTCTAGATCACGACCGGGCAGAGGAAAGCCACCGCTAAGAAGACTGGTGGCCGCTTCCGCTACGAACGTGACTTGATCTCCAAAGTATGACTGTAGCGCCGAATGAACCAAACTCTTGCCGCTACAAGGTCCACCGGTTAATACAACCTGGGGTATGGTAATGTAGTTTCCTTTCAAGGTACGTTCTGACTTTCGCGTTTTACGCTCGTCAGGACAGATACTCATCTGTCGAGTCAGCTCCCCCGATAGATCCCGGGGGAGAGTTTGGTTTGAAGCATTTTACGCTTAAAGCAGTGGCTGTCTGCTTTTGTGCGGTACTAGCACACCGGTGTAATCCCCTCCGCCGCTAGCTCGCGGCGCAGTTCCCTGATCATCTTGGTGGTACGGATGGGTGCTAGCTCGCTCGTGTCAATCACGACGTCGCAGTGGCGAGCGTGGCAGACAAACTTGGCTCCTTGCAGAATCAGCTTCATGTTCTTGCGCGGCGACTTGTGGAGGCGATTTCGCCAGCCACAGTGCTCGCAGATGATGTAGCTCTGGATGAAGATCATGCCGACTCCTTTAGTTTGTTTGAGTAAAACTTCCTTAAACTGCCTGATTTGATCCAGCCATCTTCCGATATGTCTTGGAAGAGAGC
>JBIOIQ010000017.1:0-7682 GCA_044449985.1 Candidatus Saccharimonadia bacterium
AAGCTATACAATGTAATATATACACTTAACATATTACAGATTTATGACTATGCACAACTTAGCTCACGACTTATGGCTTGTTCTCAATTCTCAAATGATTATTGCACTGGTCACAGGGCTCGTAGCTTCTGTAGCTATTTGGATTTACAAGAAGCAAAAGAACGATTTCAGGAGAGATGCCGCTAATGTGATTTTGCTTGAAGTTGAAGGAGCTGAGCAGCAACTGCAGAAAATTACGGAGTTCATTACTTCAGATCCAAATACTATACCAGAAAATCTCTTACTCATGCCCAACGCCAGCTGGGAGAAATATCGACATTTATTTATAAGGGAATTTGATCGAAACGAATGGGATAAATTATCAGATTTCTATGAGAAATGTCGACGGTATGATTTGGCCGTCTCAGATAATAACTCGTTCTTCGGTAAGAACACCGACGAGTTAAGAATCAATATGCATCGAATACTGGCTAATTATGCCAAGGATGCTGCTGAGAGTATGGTTAAACCCACCGCAGACAAGAGCAAAGTTGAGATGGAATACTTAGCCCTGCGAAGCCAATTTATTGAGATTATAAGTAACACAGATTTTAAACATCTTTATATTTACTCACCGCAGAAACCCATCAATGCTGCTCAAGCCGTCCTCAATAGCATCGAGTCGAGTATGTCACTTACTTCGGTAGGAACGAAGTTAAAAAGACTGTCCAAGAAGTAACTCGGCAATATCGCACGCTACCCAGATAGCTTTGTGCTTGATCGGATATAATTAGAAGTGAGATAAAAAGCCAATAATGCCAAATGAGTAAGATTTTAGAATACCAAGAATTTATCGTTTGGACAGCTTTGCCTACCTTATTGAGGGCTCCAAGAGAGCAGCAAGAATTGGCAAAACAACTTGGAGTTGATGCTGCCACCTTATCAGACTGGAAAAAGCGAGATGATTTCTGGTCCAGTGTGCAAACGGAAATTCAGCTATGGTCGCGTGATCGTACCGCAGATGTTATCTACGCACTGTACAAGCGTATAGTAACCACTGGCGATCCATCGGCTGCCAAATTGTGGTTTCAGTCATTGGCTCAACCAGTTAAGGTAGCAGATGTGGTAACCGTAGACCCAGTAATACCTATACTCCAAGGGTTTGGAATCATACATAACGAAGACTCGTAAAACGTTCAAAAACCGCGGAAAAGGTCAGCGAGTCTCACATCAAGCCCTCTAGCAAGCCTATAAACTGTCGTCAAGGTTGGACGTCGACGGCCCTGCTCGATGTATCCAATAGCAACTCTATCCAAGCCCGAAATAGCCGAGAGTTCTTCTTGCGAGATACTCTTAGACTTACGAGCTGAAGCCAAGCGTTTGCCGACTTCGTCTAGAAAGCGCTGCTCATTCATTCCCAAAGCATAGGTGTTGTGTTTTGTAAGCAACACAAACATTTGTTAGCAGTGCTAAATTGTGCTAACGTGCAAACAATAGTTATCAGGATTGTGCACATTGTTTGAGAAATCGGGATCAATCTCTTTCGAAAAAAATGATGGTAAGTGTCCTTTTTGTAAGGCCAACATTGACCCGGACGCTTTGAAATGTCTGCATTGTGGTGAGTGGATTAACCCTGGTAGCAACCGAGCAAAAGTGGCTACTGGCACTAAACACTCGTCAGCACTTTCGCATCGAGATTCAGGTAAACTAACTCGCGGAGTGGCACTTTTCTCATTGATAGTTGTTATCATTGTAGTCATAGCAAGTCAGGCGGGTTCAAATAGCTCAACCACTACACCTGCTCAGCAACAGGCTCAGAACGCACAACGGGCCGCGGTGCAGGCGGCCGCTAAGCAGTCAGTCGTTAATAATTTAGGCCTAGCTTACTGCGCTAGTCATAAGAGCATTCGGATGCAAAAGATCGATCAGATGGTCAATGAGGGTTTTCCGATGTTCAACGGTACTGGTAGTTTTTCGGCAGCCGATTGTACCACAATTATCAGTAAGTTGTATGATTTAGACCCTAAAACGGCTGACCTACAAAACGTGGTCGGAAGCAAATTTTGGGTAGGGATGCGAATTGAATTATTAATTTACAGCGTTGGTACTCCTAACGACGCCAATACTACCACTACGGCGTTCGGTAATAGTGCACAGTGGGTCTACGGTGATCCCATTAATGGGGCAAATTACGTTTACATTGATAACGGTGTCGTGACTTCATATCAGCTGCATTAATGCTGTCGTAATCTAAACTTAGAGTATATTAGCAACATGAAGAAACTTCTTAAGGTGCTAGTTCAACCTTATGTTTGGCTCTGGCGATCATTTTTGAAACTTTCACGCAATGGCAAATACATTGTGGCTGGGTCACTCCTGCTAGTTGGGGTTGTTAGTGCCGCATCCCAACCGAGCAAGAATCCATTAATATCAAACCCCACTTCGCCCCAACAACAAAATAAGGCCCAGCCGACACAAACATCGCAGCTTACTCCCGAACCAGCCACGAAACCCATAGGCGCCCGTACTAAGACGAGTGGCTGCGCTATAGCCAATAGTCTGCAAGATAAGGCATGTACGCCGGGAGCGGTGTTTGCAGGTGTCACAAAAGCCCAAATATGTATGCCTGGTTATAGTTCATCGGTTCGTAACGTATCGGACTCCACCAAAAATGAAGTATATGACGAATATGGAATCACCAGCCATGTGACGGGCCAGTACGAGGTTGACCATCTAGTTTCATTGGAGCTTGGGGGCTCAAATGATATTTCAAATCTTTGGCCGGAGCCAGCTGACCCGGTTCCTGGTTTCCACCAAAAAGACTCAGTAGAGAATAGCCTACACGACAAGGTATGTAGTGGAGTAATTGCGTTAACGATCGCCCAATCCGACATAGCAGATAACTGGCTTACAATTTACAATGCGACATACGGAAGTAATCAGCCGCAAGCAGCGGCCTCAAGCCCAGCGCCGGCGCCAAACCCATCGCTCGTTCCGACTCCAGCCAGCGGGGGCGTGGTCAAACTGAGCACAACGGGTATTTGTCACGCACCAGGCGATGCATATTATGACCGGACGACCAACTACACCCCTTACCCATCGATGGATGCCTGCGTAGCAGCCGGTGGAAGGCCATCTGAGCGATGACTTCAAAAGCCATTACTTCTAGACAGTAGTTCCGTAATTGTGACATCAAGTGCAACGAGTATTCTAAGAATCGTTAGTAGCCCCGGATTTGATTTCCCCCTCTCAATATTTGATATTTGCACTCTCTCTAATTTGGCGAGTGATGCAAGGTCATTCTGTGTGAGCCCACGGTAGTGTCTCCATAACTTTACTTGCTTGCCGAATGATGACAGGGCAGCTTTCTCCTCGGAATTACGCATGTGTCATATTTTACACAAAACGATAAGCATTCCTAATAGAAACTGACGATTCATCCGACAATTAAAGTGTGAATTGCGACAGGAACACATCTTTATTAACAATAAATGAAGCAAGAAAGCTTCTCGGTAAAAGAGCAAGCGATTGCCTCAGTGACGCCCAGGTTGAGGAGCTTATCATACAGCTCGACTTCATAGCTACCCTAGCTATTCGCGAATACAAGAAAAATGAGGAGAGTTTAGATGAGTCATAGTGGTGCCAAATTACACGATGGTTTATTGCATTACGAAGGTAAAAAACGAACAATAGATTCAAGGGCCACAGGAAACATGGGTAATGCAGTAATCTACACGAGAGTTTCGACGACAGAGCAGGCCGAGAACCGACAGAGCTTGGACTCGCAGGAGAAGGCTTGCTTAGAGTTTGCTGCAAAGAGAGATATGAGAGTTGAGGCGGTTTTCAGAGAAGAAGGAGAAAGCGCAAAAACAGCGGATCGCACTAAACTCCTTGAAATGATTAAGTTCTGCCAGGATAACCGCGGCAAGATCAAGTACGCGATAGTATTCAAGGTTGATAGGTTTGCACGAAGAGCCGAAGATCATCTGACACTAAAAGCAATGCTTATGCAACTAGGTGTTCAGCTTCTTTCGGCTACCGAGCCCATCGAAAATACGAACACGGGGAAACTCATGGAGACAATTCTAGCTGGCTTTGCTGAGTTCGATAACGGCGTACGGGCTGAGCGATCAAGCGGCGGAATGAAGGCTAGACTGGAAGAAGGAGGCTGGGTACATTTAGCTCCAATCGGTTATCGAAATGTCAAAGACTCTCTTAAGCGCCCTACCCTTGAACCGGATGAAATGGCATCTAAAGTCCAAAAGTTCCTTAAGGAGTTTAATAAAGGCATATACACACAAAAACAGGCTGTAGAACTTGCGCGCAAATTTGGCGTAAAGACAAAAAGTGGCAGACATATCTCGGCCAATGGTGTATACAAAATGATTCGCAACCCTGTATATGCAGGCATCGTGGCCGGTAGGATGCTCAGCGAGCCTGTAGAGGGCCTACATGAGGGTTTAATAAGTACTGAGGAGCATCGATCAATTATTGGCATAATAAATGGCCGGCGTAAGACTATCAAACCAAGCAGTCGCGGCAAACCCAAATGGCCTCTTAGGCAATTTATTCGTTGCTATAAGTGTAATGAGCGTGTTACTGCCAGTGGATCTCGTGGCAGAAGCAAAGTTTATGATTACTATCATTGCTCTAAATGCAAGGGTGGATTAAGAGTTAGCATGGAGAAAGTCCATGATGAGTTTGAAGCGCTTCTCAAAAAAGTAAAACCGGGATCGTATACTCTGAAGTTGTTTCGTGAGATTACGCTCAGGCGGTGGAATGAGGAATTCAAAGAAGTTCAGGACAAGCGCAGGGCTATAGACAGTGAAATCTTTCGATTAGAAGAGAGTCGTCAGTTAGTGCATGATCGTAGCATTGACGGTCGCATTAACGATGAAATTATGGTTGAGCAACTCGACAGAATCAAGTCTCGTAAAGCCGCTCTTATCATAGAGCGTGGTGAACTCTATGTGGGGGAACTAGAAAAGGAGTTGATCATAGATGTTGTAATAATATTTATGGCTGATGCTGCTCACCTCTGGAAAGTCTCCGATTTAGCGGACAGACAACGGTTCCAAAAAATGATTTATCCTGATGGAATTCAGTACTTTTCGGATGGAGGATTTGGAACCGCTCTCATGGGCCTATGTTATCAAGAAGTAGAGCTTATTGAAGCCGAAAAAAGCAAACAAGTGGCTGTCGTGGGCGTCGCTCGCGCCGAAGAATCTATTCTGGTAGTCCCAAGGGGAATCGAACCCCTGTTACCAGGATGAGAACCTGGCGTCCTAACCGCTAGACGATGGGACCTTAAATATAATATTAAAACTGCGAAATCATACCACTTTTTGATCATTTCGTCACTTATGTATTACTGGATTGTTTGCTTGAAATAGTACCGCTTTACGACGATAATGAATTCCAGAACCATAAGGAGTTTAAAAAGCGGTTTTCATTGGAACAAAAACGTAGCTATACTATCCTAGCAATTTCGCTGGCCGGATTAAATGCTCTGGTGTTGTTAGTGTTAGCTATTTTATATTTCTTGCGACCCACAAGTTTAACGGGAGTCATCCCGATTGAAGTTCTCGGTGGATTAAGCACCCTGGCGCTGCTGTATTTTCTAAGTTTGCACCGAATCTTGCGCAAATTTCATCAAGGCATATCGACTCTTGTTCTAACACTACTGACGACCGCCAATTTGGTGCTGGTTATCCAACAAACCGGGGGACTCGATTCACCGTTTTACTCCCTGTGGCTGCTGGCAATTATCACTTCGGGTATTTTTGGTCCAATCTATACCGGAATAATTCTGGCGCTCACGATTGCAGTCCATATCTTTGGTTTTTCGGCGCATAACTTTAACTCGAGTTACGTGCAGTCACATTTAATTCAGCTCGCGATATCACTCTTAGCCGCAGCCGTGGCCCAGTGGGTTTATTACCGGGGCACGGTATCGCACCGTCGGGTTGAAGAAGACTTAAGCGGTCAACTTGGCGAGGAGCAGCTCAAAGCCCAAGCCCTTCTGACCAGTATGGCGGACGGAGTCATCGTCGTAAATCAGAATCGCAATGTTAAACTTATCAACCGAGCGGCGCAGGAAATGACCGGTTGGGACGAGAGTTCTTCGATTAATATTGATTACCGCATCATCTTAAAACTTAAAACCGCCGCCGAAGCGGATGTGACCGATCAGAACGATCCGTTCCTTGATTCTTGGAACCGCTCGCAATCAACGGTCCACAATGATCTGGTCGGCTATACCAAATCCGGCAAACGAATTGCGCTGTCGATGTCGATTTCACCGATTTATAACCCGCAACACCAGATCACTGGTGGGATTGCCCTGTTTCGAGATATATCTCAAGAAAAAGAAATCGAACGCACTCGCAATGAATTTGTTTCGACTGCGTCACACGAAATGCGCACGCCCGTCGCTGCTATTGAAGGTTATATATCGCTGGCCATGAATCCAAAAGTCGCGACCATTGACGACCGAGCCAGAGGATATCTGGATAAAGCCCATGAAAACACTCAGCACCTCGGAGCGCTCTTTCGAGATCTGCTTTCTATTACCAAGCTGGATGAGGGTTTGATTGCCAAAAACTTAATCCCGGTGAATCTGACGCAAATGATTAAAGATATTACCGGCGACATGCAGTTTGCCGCCAGCAAGAAAAATATCACGGTTACGATGGTGCAAAGCGGCATCGGTTCTAAAACTATTATGCCGGCTTTCTGGGTCATGGTTGACTCTGAACGCATGCGTGAAGTCATTATGAATCTGGTTGAAAACGGCATGAAATTTACCCATGAAGGCGGCATTACTATGGGTATTACGGGAGATGACAAATATGTCACCGTCTCGGTTCATGACTCAGGGATTGGTATTCCAAAAGAAGATATTGGACACTTATTTCAAAAATTCTACCGCGTCGACAACTCGGCTACGCGCACGATCGGGGGAACCGGCCTAGGACTCTTCCTCTGTCGTACGCTGATCGAGCTCTTTAACGGACGTATCTGGGTCGAGAGCGAATTTGGCAAAGGCTCAACCTTTTTCTTTTCACTGCCGCGAATTAAAGAACCGGCCAGTACACCTGCACTAAACCCCACGCAGGCACCAAACGCCGCTCCCGCCGTCGCGCCAGCCCCCATCCCGATCGCTCAACCCGTACCGGTCACTCCAGCACCCGTCCCGCTCAAACCAATTCCGATCACCCCAGCAGCATCAGTCGCACCCACACCACCTGCCGCGCAAACAGCACCAACTATCATGCTGCAGCCAATTCCCATCACTATTCCAGCCGCCCCACCACCACCGCCGGTCGGGGCTGTCGCTACCCCTAACTCCGGCCCAAGCCTTGACGGGGTATCGGCCACCACACCAACAGTAGCGCCGTAATAGCACTTATGATACGATCTAATTACATTAACAACACTGGGTACCAATGGCAAAAATATTACTTGTAGAAGATGATATTAATCTGCGCGACATCTATTCGGCGCGGTTTGCCGCTGAAAACTATCAGATTATGACCGCATCGGACGGGGAAGAAGCGCTAGCTACCGCGGTCCGAGAACGCCCGGATCTCATAATTCTAGATGTTATGATGCCAAAAATAAGCGGATTTGATGTGCTCGACATCTTACGCTCAACACCCGAGACCAAAGACACCAAGATCATTATGATGACGGCTCTATCC
>JBIOIQ010000018.1:0-2164 GCA_044449985.1 Candidatus Saccharimonadia bacterium
GCAGTTGAGAATCAACTCGCAAATAACAACCCACCAGAGACACAGCAAACCTACCGGCGCCTGATTAGTGAGGGGCATTCCGAACAAGACGCTAAACTTCTGATCGCAAGTGTCGTTGCCGTCGAAATCTTTGAAGTTGTTAATCGACGGGAGCCATATAATCACGTTCGCTTTGTTCAAGCGCTTAACCGATTACCAGAAATTCCAGAAGCATAGCCCGGTAACAGCAAAATTACCTGTCTCAGATGATAGCCGTGACAAAATTATTGATTTCTCAGGTCGCTGGGTCAAACTATACCTGATGAAGTTTGCAATCAAGACAACAACATCTTCCTGAAGTTTTGGAGTTGCCATTTTTAACGACAGTCATAACTTCATCCGGAATTAAATAAATGATACCCCGCAAATACCCGTCTCTGGTTATTGACAACCGCGTCTGTCAGGAATATAGTCTTCTCTATTATTGAACTAACATGGCACAATCATTGCGCAATCATTGCTAAACTAGTAAACAACGGAAATTCGTTCTTTACGACTGGCCCTAACTAAATATACACTGGTTGAACTTTGGGGGGTATCATGCAAAACATGCTAAAAACAAATTTTAAAATTGGTAGGCAATGCCTATATTTATTCTTTGGATTTATTTTAAATATTTACCCTATTGTGTTTTCAACATCATGTGCAGCAGCGGAGCTCTATGAAAAAGTGCAGATAGATAGCAATGGTCAGCTTCATATCGTGACAACCGATAATAGAGATATTGTGCCATCCAAAAGAGAGCTCAAGATTGGTAGTAAAACGGAAAACCAAGTCGATTTTTGGTTAGCAGTCATCTCGGATGATAAAACCACAGTTGGTTGGCTCAATCGATATCCTAATTGTTGTACCTCTTACCCTATTCCGCTAGAACTTGTGATTTACAGAAACGCTAAGACTGAACGTGTTTTTAAGGGCAATGAATTTCCGATATGGAAGTGGAAATTTGAGGCGAAAGGAACGCAGGTTGCATTTAAGCAAGAAGCGGTTCACGGTGGTGCTGGAGTACATTTTGAACTTCGTGAAATAAAAAGTGGTTTGCTGATAGATAGCCATGATGGCGATCCAGCACCTGATGCGCCAGTGTGGATTCGAGACCTTACAGCTAAAAAAATCATCCAGCCTGAAGAGAAATAACGCTACTTCTTTTTCAGTCTCGTAGGCCTGGTAGAGCAGAGCGAAACCCGGCACAATGATCCCAGCCACGCCGAGAGGGTCGCCTAAAAACGCGCCCCTCACGGCGGCGATTAATAGGATAAAATAACATGAACCCTCAAATTCTGATTGCCGCGTTTTCGATATTCATTCTGTTGCTATTCCCGGTCTCAGCAACTGCTGGTATTCCTGGGGTAAAGACAATAACACTGCTTTATTGGTCTGATCCACTATTAATTCTCATTGTTGCTTCCGTTGGTTTTGTAATAGCTCGAAGATTGCGTTGGCTGCCGACCGAGCGATCGGCAATGGTGCTCTATTTCATTCTTATCCCCATCACAGTTGCGAGCATTCCGATTGCCTGGATGATCGAGTCTGTTATCTACGTAGTAAGAGACATCATCTTCCCATTATCGAACTTGTCAGTCCAAACTCATCCTCTTCTATCATGGCTTACCGTACCCAGCTACTGGTATTTAGACGACCCAGAATCATTACGAGCAGTATTTCGCTTTGGCATTCTTTTTCTTTCACTCGTTATAAGCGTGGCATATCAAGTATTAATACTAAAGACAATCACCCGTGAATTTGGAATCAGAAATAGCCTAAAAGCTTCCGCGGCTATTTCGGGGATTGCTTACTTGATACTGCTGTTTTTGGCTTCCCTTATGCCTTATAGTGATTTGTCATGGCCGAGATAATTATATTCATCAGTATTAACGACTCGCGTCGAGAGGGTCGCTGAGGAACTCGCCGCTAACGGCGGCGGTTCACGTGTGAGTTACAACCGGCATTCTTCACTCTTGTTATATTTCTGACATTCAACACTTGTAGCATGCCGTGTATATCGTATGACTAGTCGGTTCAAGTCCGACCGTGGGAATTTGGGGTGAAGACGCTGGTTCTAATTGCCCCTCCCCAAATTATTTAGCGTCCAGTTTGTGTATCACAAAAAAAAACAGACGTTTAA